>NZ_JAEBEP010000002.1:0-686225 GCF_046548915.1 Streptomyces sp. cmx-18-6
CCTGGACCGGATGGAAGCATTCACCGACTGGCTGCACTGGTACAACTACCACCGACCCCACACCGGAATCGGGGGCCAGCCACCCGCCAGCCGCGTCACCAACCTGTCCGAACCACACACCTAGGGCGTGTCCGGCGGATCAGAGCCGGGTCCGCGACGCCCGGCACACCCTGGGGCCCGGCCGGGCCTCCCCGTCGTACGACGCCCCCGGCGGCGCTGCGGATGCGGTGCCGGGGGCCGCCGCCCACGATGGAGATCCGGAGGCCGTCGACGGCGGAGGAGAATCCCTTGCAGGCCGAAGCGTGCGGCGACGGAATGCCGTCGTCCTTCGACCCCGCGACCGTGGCGGCCCTGCTCGACGGCAACCCCGCCGGAGTGGCCGTACTCGACGCGCACCTCCGCTACACCTACGTCAACCCGGCGCTGGAGCGGCTCAACGGCCTGCCCGCCGGGTCCCACCTGGGCCGGACCTTCTCCGAGGTGCTGCCCGAACTGCGCGGCCAGGCCGCCGTCCTGCGCGGCGTCCTGCACGACGGGGAGCCCCGGGAGCAGACGATCAGCGGGCAGACCTGGGCGGCAGGGTCCGAGGACCAGCGGTTCTGGCGCGCCACCTACCACCGGCTGGAGACGGGCGGGTCCGTGTGCGGGCTGATGGCGATCGTCGTCGAGATCAGCGACATCACCCGCCAGCGGGCGGAACTCGAACAGGCCCGCAGCCATGTGGCCCTGCTGAGCACGGCCGCCGTACGGATCGGCTCCACGCTCGACATGGACACCACCTGCCGGGAGCTCGCCGACTTCGTGGTGCCCGCCTTCGCCGACGTGGCGGCCGTCGACGTCTTCCCGCCCGAGGTGGGCCACGCCGTACGCCGCGCCGAGTCCGGTGTCCTGCGGCTGCGGCGCGCCGCGCTGCGGGGCGATGGCGCACTCGACGAGCAGATGCGGAGGTTCGGGCATCCGGAGGAGTACGTCGACTTCGCGGCGGACTCCGCGGTGACCCGCTGCCTGGCCGAGAACGAGCCGATCCTCGACGACTGGACCGCGCACCGCACCGATCGCAGCGCCTTCACCTCGGAGCGGATCGCCGCCTCCCAGGCCCTCGGCCTGCGCGAGGCGCTCGTCGTCCCGCTCACCGCCCGGGGCCGCCCGCTCGGCACGCTCAGCCTGGTCCGGGCCGAGGGCTCGCCCTCCTTCACCGACCAGGACGTGGTCGTCGCCCGGGAACTCGCCGGCCGGGCCGCCGTCGACCTCGACCACGCCCGCCGCTACGACCGCGAGCACAGCATCGCCCTGGAGCTCCAGGGCTCCCTGCTCTCCGAACCCCGGGGCCCCCACCCGCACGTGGAGATCGCCACCCGGTACCTGCCGGCCGAGCGGGGCGTCCTGGTGGGCGGCGACTGGTTCGACGTCGTACCGCTCCGGGACGGCCGCCACCTCAAGGCGATGGGCGACGTGATGGGCCACGGGGTGGAGGCGGCCGTGGCGATGAGCCACTACCGCTCACTGCTGCGGCTGCTGGCGGGTGACGACCTGCCGCCGCACCGGATCCTGGAGCAGCTCGACGCCATGGTGGAGCGGTCGGGCCTGGACCGGGCGGCGACGTGTCTGCTGGCCGTCGTGGACCGGTTCGGCGGGGTCTGCGAGGTGGCCAGTGCGGGGCATCTGCCGCCGGTGTTCATCGACCCGGGCGAGGGCGGGGCCCGCATCGTGCAGGTGGAGTCCGGCCCGCCGCTGGGCATGGGGTTCGGCGGCTACCGGACCACGGCCGTCCCGTGCGGGCCGGGGACGGTGCTGTTCATGTACACCGACGGCCTGGTCGAGCGCCGGGGCGAGGACATCGACGTGTCCGTGCGGCGGCTGACCTCGCTGACCCTCCCGCGCAGCGGGCGGCTGGAGGACCTGCTCGACCAGGTGCTGGACCGGTTCGGCGGGGACGCGGAGGACGACATCGCGGTGCTGGCCTCCCGGATCAAGGAGGGCCCGCCGGTGCTGCGGGGGCCGGCGGGCGGGGCCTGGGCCGAGACCGGGTGAGGGGCGGCCTGGGCCTGGGCCGGGTGAGGGGCGGCCTGGGCCGGAGCCGGGTGAGGGGCGGGCTGGGCCTGGGCCGGGTGACTCGGCCGGAGCCGGGTGAGGGGCAGCGGGTGAGGGGCGGGCTGAGGGGCCGGGCCCCGGTGAAGGGGCAGGCTGGTGAAGGGGAGGCCGCACCAGGGGCCGGGCGCGGACGCGGGTGACCGGCGCTCGGCGCTCACGCCGTTTCCGCGTCGTCCCGTCGCCTTCCGCGCAGCTGCCGCAGGACGAGCGCGGCCGAGGTCACCAGCGGCAGCATCCCCGCCACCGCGTCGGCGGTGTTCAGCTTGTCGTGCGTGCCCTTGGCCCGGCGCACCTGCTTGGACGCCCTGACGACGGCGAGCACGCTGCTTCCCAGGCTCAGCGCGAGCCCTGCCTTGCTGCCGCGCAGGCCCTTGGCGGGCGCGGACCGGTTCTTCTTCGCCATCGGAGGCACCTCCAGGTGGTGCGGGTGCGGTGGGTTGTGGACTCGCCCATTCCACGTAACCGGGTCCTCCCCGCCCCCGCAAACGGACCGGGCGGGGCCGCCGGTTCACCAGCCCGTCCAGAGCAGGTGATTGATCAGCAGCGCCGGGACCACCGAAGCGACCAGCCAGTACCGGGCCGCCCGGGCGGGCAGCAGCGCCGCCGCCGGCAGCAGCCACAGCAGGAACGGCTGCCAGATCCGCTCGGTCTCCGCCTTGCTCATCCCCGAGAGGTCGGCGGCGAGCAGGGCCGCCAGCGCCGCCAGGACGAGCAGCGCCAGCCGCTGCGCGGGCCCCGCGGTTCCGCTACGGAGCGCCCGTACGGCCCCGGGGGCGTACGCCGCGCTCCGGCGCACGCCGACGACGGCCGCGAGGCCCGCCGCGAGGACGGCGCAGGCGAGGTTGGCCCAGACCCAGTACGCGTACGGGCGTACGCCCCCCGCGCCCTGGTAGTAGCGCTCGACGAGCAGGTGGTACGCGGTCCACCAGTGGAAGCCGAAGAGGGTGAAGGCCGCCGGGACCACCAGCGCGCCCAGCAGGAACGGCACCACCGGGCGGGCCGTCCGGGCGAGCACCAGCACCGCGAGCAGGACGGCCGCCATCAGCCCCAGCCCGTAACTCAGGTAGCAGGTCCACCCGAACAGCAGGCCCCCGCCCACCGCCGCGACGCCCGGGAAGCGCACCCGGCGCGTCGCGGCCAGCGCGAGGAGCGCCACCGACCAGGCGGCGACGGCGGCGAAGTACCCGTCCGCGGAGACGCCCGCCCAGACGGCCGCCGGGGTGAGGACGAGGAAGGGGGCCGCGCGCCGGGCGAGGCGCTCGTCGGCCAGGACCCGCACGGTGATCAGGGCGGCCAGCACCGCCGAACTGCCCACGACGACGCAAAAGAGGGCCGCCCACGCGCCCCCGCCGAGCCCGACGCGGTCCAGCCAGACGAAGGTCAGCGTCGCGCCCGGCGGGTGCCCGGCCACATGGGCGGGCCAGTTGCCGGGCTCGCCGATCACGATGTGGTCCGTGAAGCCGCGCAGGGCGGCGGGGATGTCCTCGAAGCGGTCGATGACCCGCAGGTACTCGTGCTTGGTGGTGAGCCGCCGCTCGACGCCCCGGTACCAGCCGTCGATCAGCGCCATCGAGAGGACCCAGGCGGTGGACCCGGCCCAGGCCGCCGCGAGGAGCCCGCGCCAGGGGAGCCGGGCGGCGAGCGGCGGCCCGTACGCGACGACCAGGACGGCCATCGTCAGCGCGGCCGGTGTGCCGGGGCCCAGGTGGGGGTCCCAGGAGGCCAGGAGGGGCGGCCACTGGACCTGGAGGACGCCGGTCCGCCGCTGGACCGCCCGGCCGACGAGGACGGCGGCGGCGACGAGCAGGACCGCGAGGGCGGCGGCGGTGAGGTCGTGGCGGCGGGCGCGGGCGCGTTCGCGGGGCGGGGGCACGGGTGGTGGGCGGCTGCCTGCCGCCTCCGCACGTTCGGTGCGCTCCGTACGTTCCGTCTCTTCGGCGTGCTCCGTGTCCTCGGTCTTCACGCTGGCACGCTATGCAGGACCGGCCGCGTTCCGGCGGTACGACAGGGCCCGCGCCCGGCCGCTGGGCCGTACGAGCGGTGCGGGGGCGGCGGCGGAGCCGCGACCGCTCCCGTACGGGCCCCGGAGCCTAGCGTCGGGCCCATGCCCCTGCCCGACCTCCGCCGCGCCCGCCGTATCCGCATCCCCGCCGACCCCGCCTTCTGGCGCAGCCCGGTGCGCGGGGTGCGGTTCACGGCGGTGCTGGGGCTCGTCCTGCTCTTCGGGCTCACCGTCGTGACCGTCACCGGGCTGCTCTCGTACGCCGCCTACAACCCGGACCTGAGCCCGGCCAACGACTCGACGCCGGGCAAGGGGTGGCTCGGCTTCTACCTGTTCGCCTGGCCGACCGGGCCGCACTGGCTCTACCGGCTGACGCAGGGGCTGCACGTCACCGTGGGGATCGTGCTCGTGCCGGTGCTGCTGGCGAAGCTCTGGTCGGTGATCCCGAAACTGTTCAAGCTGCCGCCGGTACGGTCCGTGGCGCACGCCCTGGAGCGGGTCTCGCTGCTGCTCCTGACGGGCGGGGCGCTGTTCCAGTTCATCACCGGGCTGCTCAACATCCAGCTGGACTACCTGTTCCCGGGGTCGTTCTACACCCTGCACTTCTACGGGGCGTGGGCGTTCCTCGCCGGGTTCCTCGCGCACACCGCCCTCAAACTCCCGCGTGCCGTACGGGTGTTGCGCCACGGCGTCCCGCCCGGGCAGGCCGGTGACGAGCTCGCGTCCCCCGACCCGCTGCCGCCGACCGTGTCCCGGCGCGGGGCCCTCGCCCTGGTCGGGGCGGGGTCGCTGCTCCTGCTGCTCACCTCGGCCGGCCGGAGCTTCGACGGGGCGTTGCGCCGCACCGCGCTGCTCGCCCCGCGCGGCGGCACGGAACCGGCGGCGGGCCCCGGCGGCTTCCAGATCAACAAGACGGCCGCCGCCGTCCGGATCACCGCCGCCGACCGGGGCGAGGCATGGCGGCTGACGGTGCGCGGCCCGGCCGGTGAATTCCGGTTCTCCCGGCAGCAGTTGCTGGCGATGGAGCTGCACAGCGCCGCGCTCCCGATCGCCTGCGTGGAGGGCTGGTCCACCTCCGACCAGCTCTGGCGCGGGGTGCGGCTGCGGGACCTGGCGGCGATCGCCGGATATCCGGGCCGGCCACCGGGCGTGTTCGTGGAGTCGATCCAGCGCAGCGGGCCGTTCCGCAAGGCCGCCCTGCGCGACAACCAGGTCCGCGACGGCCGTTCGCTGCTCGCCCTGGAGGTCAACGGCGCGCCCCTGACGGCCGACCACGGCCACCCGGCCCGGATCATCGTCCCGGCCGCGCCCGGGGTGCTGAACACCAAGTGGGTCGGGTCGCTGACCTTCGGGGAGCTGTGATGGCGCACGGCGGCGGGGTGCGGCGGCTCGCCGGGCGGATGCGCCGGCGCTACGGCGCGGGGCCGTTGCACCTGCTCCTGCTGGCGGCCACCTTCTGCCTGGCCGGATACGCGGGCGTACGCCTCCTGGACGGCGACACCCTCGGCGTACTCCTCTGGTTCGCCGGGTCGGCGCTGCTGCACGACCTGGTGCTGCTCCCGGTGTACGCGGGGGCCGACCGGGCTCTGCGCGCGGCGCTCGGGCCCCGGCGAGCCCTGGTCAACTTCGTCCGCGTACCGGTGTTCCTCTCCGGGCTGCTCCTGCTCGTCTGGTTCCCGCTGATCACCCGGCGGACCGCCCGGCGGTACGAGGCCGCCTCGGGCGCCACCCCGGACGTCTACCTCTCCAACTGGCTGCTGATCACCGGCGCGTTGTTCGCGCTCTCCGCGCTGTGGCTGCTGGTCCGCGCGCTCCGTTCCCGTACCGGGGGACGGGGCCGGGGGTGGGGGCGGCGCAGGGAGACGAAGGCCCGGCCCTCCGCGCTCCACTGATCGGCCGGACGCCAGTCGCAGGAGCGGGCGTACCGCAGCAGCGCCGGGGTGCCGATCCGCGCCCAGGGGAACGGCCGGTCCGCCGGATCGGGCCCGGCCTCGTCCGCCGGTGCGTCGCGGCCGTCGTCCAGGCGGACCTGGACGCGTTCGTCGATGTCCAGCGGCGAGGTCTCCGCGATCAGCAGCCCGCCGGTGCCGAGCAGATCGGCCGCCCGGTCCAGCAGGGCGGCCGGGTCGCCGCCGATGCCGATGTTGCCGTCGACGAGCAGCAGGGTGCCCCAACGCCCCTCCCCCGGCAGCGGATCGAAGACGCTGCGGAGCAGGGCGGAGCCGCCGATCCGCCGGGTGCGGGCCACCGCCGCCTCGCTGACGTCGATGCCGAGCGCCCGGTGGCCGAGCGCGATCAGCTCCGCGACCAGCCGCCCCGGCCCGCAGCCGATGTCCAGCACCGGGCCCTCGCACCGGTGCAGGGCCGACAGATCGGCCGCGCCCGCCTCGGAGCACCACCGCTCGACCTCCAGGGGCAGCAGCCAGCCGTCGCTGCGGCGCAGGAAGAGGGGGCCGCGTCCGTTGCGGAGGGCGTTGGCGTACGGGTCGGTGCCCCAGGGGGCGGGGGAGGGTGGGGCGGCGGTACGGGGGGTGGAGGTGTGGCGGGAGTCGGTGGCGTCGGTGGTTCCGGACGCCGACACGGACGCGGACACGGACGCGGACGCGGATGACGACGCGGACACGGACGCGGACGACGACGGCGGCAGCATCGTGCTCATCGCACCCCCGCCCCGGCCCCGGCCTCAGCCCCGGCCTCGATCCCGGCACCGGCCTCAGCCCCCGCACCGGCACCGGCCCCAACCCCCGTCAGCCGCCCCAGCGTCGCGGCGAACCGCCCGCCCGGCGCGGCGGAGGCGACGCGGTGGGCGTCGGCCGCCGTGTCCACGTCGAGCAGGACCGGCAGGTCCCGTACCGCGAGGCCCGCCTCCACCAGCCTGCGCCGCTGCACCGCACCGGTCTCCGGGACGGACATGGGCACCCCGCGCAGCAGGGCGGGATCGGGTTGTGCCAGGCCCAGGGCCCAGAAGCCGCCGTCCTCGGCCGGGCCGAACCAGGCGTCGCAGCCGTCCCAGGCGTCCGGGGCGAGCGCGGGGGCGAGGAGGGCGGCGGTGATCTGCGGGGTGTCCATGCCGACCAGGAGGGCCGGCCCGGTACACCTCCCGAAGGCCGCCGCGAGCCGCTCGTCCAGCCCGCCCGCGCTCTGCGCCACCACCTCGACGCCCGGCGGGACCCAGGGGCCCGGCCGCCCGTCGAGGACGAGGACGCGCCGCCGGGCGGGGAGGGCGAGCACGGTCTCCAGGGTGTCCGCGAGGGCGGCGGCGGCGAGTTCGGCGGCCTCGGCGGGGGAGAAGGGCGGGCAGAGCCGCGTCTTGACCCGGCCGGGCAGCGGCTCCTTCGCGATGACCAGCAACTCGGTGGGGCCGGCAGGTCCGTACGCGCTCATCGGGCGGCCCCCGCCCCGGTCGGCACGGCCGACGACAGCGAGAGGTCCGCCGGTGGCTCCCGCAGGACGCCCCGCATGTCGCGCACCGCGTGCCAGGTGCCGCGCCAGGTGCCGGTCACCTTCGACTTCCCCGTACGCGGCCGGTACGGGACATCGCTCTCGGCCACCCGCAGTCCGGCGTCCGAGGCCCGGACCACCATCTGGAGCGGGTAGCCGCTGCGCCGGTCGGTGAGGTCCAGGGCCAGCAGGTCGCTGCGGCGGGCCGCCCGCAGCGGGCCGAGGTCGTGCAGGCGCACGCCGGTGCGGCGGCGGAGCATCCGGGCCAGCGCGAGGTTGCCGGCGCGCGCGTGCGGCGGCCACGCGCCCCGGCCCTCGGGGCGGCGGCGGCCGAGCAGCAGATCGCACTCACCGTCCGCGATCCGCCGGACGAACCCGGCCAGCAACGCGGGGTCGAGCGAGCCGTCGCAGTCGCAGAAGCAGACGAACTCGGCCTCGGCGGCGAGCAGTCCGGCATGGCAGGCCGCGCCGAACCCGCGCCGCTCCTCCGTGACGACGTGCGCGCCGAGGGAGCGGGCGAGCTCGGCCGAACCGTCGCTCGACCCGTTGTCGACGACGATCGCCCGCCAGCCTGAGGGAACGCGGTCGAGCACCCAGGGCAGTGCGGCCGCCTCGTCCAGGCAGGGCAGGACGATATCGGCCTTCGGGACGGCTCTCCGGGACGCGGCGGACAAGACGGCCGCACCCGGGAGGGCGGCAGCGGCGCCGTCCGGTTCCGGGAGGGCGGCAGCCACGGCATCGGGAAGGGCGGCGGCAGCGGTGGCGGTGGCTTCGGGGCGGGCGGCAGAGAAGTCGGTCACCCGCCTCACCCTACGGAGACATCTCCGGCATTTCGGTCTATAGGTTCTTCCGAACCATCAGCGTCGGCCGGATGGCGGCGGGGTGGGCCCGCGCGCCGTGCCCCACGCGGCCGGTCCCCGTGCGGCATGCCGACGTCATCGCTCGTTCACGCCACGTCCGTACGGGCGTCGCCGCGCCTTGCGATCGTCACCGCGGAGGAACGCGTGCACGGACGCGCGGAACTGACACGTGTACGGAGAGGACGTCCATGAACAGATCGAGTACCGGCCTGCCCCGGCGCGGGGCCCGGCTGCTGGCCGGGGTGGTGGCCGCGGGCGCCGTCCTCTCCGGTGCGGCGGGCACGGGAACGGCGGCCGCCTCGGGTCCGGGCGGCGCGGACACGGGCACGGTGGCGCGGGCGTGCGCCGGGAGCGGTCCGCTTCCGTACACCTGCGCCCGGCCGGGCGATCTGATCGACGTCACCCTGGGCGAACTCCACCCCACCCAGGCCGTTCTGGGCTTCGACCAGGTCTTCTACAAGCAGGGCCGCTACGGCAGCGACCGGGACGAGGCGGCGGGCGGCTTCAACAAGCGCTTCGACGACTGGTGCGAGACCAACGGCCAGGGCGAGGCGACCTCGGTGGGCCCGGGGGCCCGGCTGGACGACCCGGCGAGCTTCTCGTGCACCGTGCCGATCGGCCGGGAGACCCCGAAGTCGCTCGCCCCGATGAAGACGGCCGTGGTCGGTCCGGGCGGAAAGCTGTACCTCACCGATGGGCACCACACGCTGACGTCCTTCCTGGAGGGCCCGGACGGCTCGCCCCGGCTGCCGATCCGGCTCCGCGTCACCGACAACTTCAGCTCCTTGCCGACGGCCGCGTTCTGGCAGCGGATGACCGCCGAGAAGAAGGTGTGGCTGCGCGACGAGAACAACAAGCCGCTCGCCGTGGACCAGTTGCCGGACCGCCTGGGGATCTCCCGCTTCCGCGACGACCCCTACCGCAGCCTGGTCTACTTCACCCGGGACATCGGCTACGAAGTCCCGGACGGGGCGACGGAGTTCCTGGAGTTCTCCTGGGGCGCCTGGCTGCGCGGCGAGCACGACGCGTCCGCGTACGACCTGACCTCCCCCGGTCCGTATCTGGACCTGGTCGAGCGCGCTTCGAAGTCCATGGCGGCGCTCGACGCCGACGCGGTCGTCGACGACGGGAAGACGGCCGCGCAGTTGGGCCGGATCGCGGAGTGGAACGGCGGCAAGAAGAAGACCGGCGGCGAGTTCGCCAAGCTGAGCAAGCCCCTGACGGACCCCAAGCCCGGCAAGCTCGCCGATGCGCTCGGCTACAAGGCCGGCGTCCTGCCCGCCCCCGCCTGCACCACGAAGATCTCCGGAGTGCGCAACGGCCCGCTGACCGTCGCGGGCGGCGTCACCTGCGTCGACCGCGCCGCCCTGCGCGGCCCGGTCACCGTCCGCGCCGGTGCGTCCCTCGTGGTCACCGGCTCCACGCTGGAGGGCCCGCTCCAGGCGGACCGCGCGGCGGCGGTCCACGTATGCGGCTCGGGCGTCACGGGCCCGGTGGCCCTCAGCCGTACGGCCGGACCCGTCCGGGTGGGCGGCCCGGGCTGCACCGCCAACACGCTGACCGGGTCCGTCGTCCTCACCGGCAACACCGGGGGCGTCCTGCTCGCCGCCAACACGATCACCGGCCCGCTCGTGTGCTCCGGCAACCTGCCGGCCCCGGACGACACGGGCAGGCCCAACGAGGTCCGGGGGCCCCGCACGGGCCAGTGCGCCGGAGTGTGAGCCGGGGCGTACGACGCCTCACGGCGCTTCGACAGCCCCCACAGGCCGGGGCACACCAGCCCCAGCGCCCACACTCGCTCCCGCTCCCGCACCCGCCCCCGCTCCCCGCAGCTCGGCCCCGGCGAACTCCCTCATCCCCTCCGCGAAGGCGACCCGGGGCCGCCAGCCCAGCTCCTCGCGCAACCGCCGCGAGTCCGCCGTGACATGGCGTACGTCGCCGAGGCGGTACTCCCCGGTCACCACCGGCTCCGGCCCGCCGTGCGCGGCGGCCAGCGCGGCGGCCATCTGGCCGATGGTGTGCGGCTCGCCGCTGCCCGTGTTGTACGCGGAGAAGGAGGCGGGCCGGCGCTCCCGTACCGCCTCCAGGGCCACGGCGTTGGCCGCCGCGACATCGTGGACGTGGACGAAGTCGCGGCGCTGGCGGCCGTCCTCGTAGACCCGGGGGGCCTCGCCGCGCGCCAGGGCCGAGCGGAAGAAGGAGGCGACACCGGCGTACGGGGTGTCGCGCGGCATCCCCGGCCCGTACACGTTGTGGTAGCGCAGGGACACCGCCCTGCCTCCCGTGGCCCGCGCCCACGCGGCGGCCAGGTGCTCCTGGGCGAGTTTGGTGGCCGCGTACACGTTGCGCGGGTCGGCGGGCGCGTCCTCGGAGACCAGGCCCGGCTCCAACTCCGTGCCGCAGTCGGGGCAGTGGGGCTCGAAGCTCCCCGCCCGCAGCGCGGCCTCCGGGCGCGGGCCGGGGCGGACCGCACCGTGGCGCGGGCAGTCGTAGCGCCCCTCGCCGTAGACCACCATCGACCCGGCCAGCACCAGGTTCCGCACCCCCGCGTCGGCCATCCCCGCCAGCAGCACCGCCGTACCGAGGTCGTTGCACCCCACGTACAGCGGCGCGTCCGCGAAGTCCTTCCCGAGGCCCACCATCGCCGCCTGGTGACACACCGCGTCGACCCCGGCGAGGGCCTCCGCCACCGCCTCCGGGTCCCGGACGTCCCCGACGACCAGCCGGGCCCCCGGGACCTCCGGGACCGCCGCCCCGGGGTGGGCCGAGGGGAGCAGGGCGTCGAGCACCACGCTCTCGTGCCCGGCCGCGGTGAGCGCGGCGACGACATGTGACCCGATGAACCCGGCTCCGCCGGTGACCAGTACGCGCATGGCGGCCACGGTAGGGGCGGGGCGGCCGCCGGACGGTGCGCCGCGCACCCGTGTCACGGGACCGTGAGGACGGTGCGCACGACCGGGCGTACGGGAGGGAGGCGCTCAGCCGAAGGCGTACGCCGCTGTCGTCGCCGCCCCGAGCGCCGCACCCGCCGCGGTCTGGGCGGCGGTGTGATAGCCGAGGGCCACCCGCGACCAGCAGACGGCCGCCGTCAGCGCGGACGCGGCGAGCCACCAGGGGGAGTGCACGGCGGCGAGCAGGGCCACGACCGCCGAGGCCACCGCCGCGTCGACGGAGATCTTCCACACCGTGTTGACGGCCAGCAGCCCGATCGTCATCACCCACAGCGCGAGCATCGCGACGAGGATGCCGCCCGGCGCGTTCCCGAGGACCATCACCACCGACCCCGCCCCGATCGAGCCGAGGATGACGAAGAAGATCGGGGCCCGTTTCGTACGGTCCACGACATGGCGGTCGCCCCAGGCGCCGCGTCCGCGCTCCCACTCGATGTACCCCGCCGGGATCAGCCCGGCGCAGAGCGCCCCGAGGAACCCCCAGAGCAGTCCCGTCCAGTCGCCGGCCGCGGCGAGCCCGATGCCGAGCATCCCGGCCAGCAGGGCGTTGCGGGGCTGGAGCACGTCGGTGACGGCGCGCGCGATGTTCTCGGTGGTGCTGTCGGTGCTGTCGGTGCTGGTGTTGTCGGTGGTGCCGGTCATGCCGTCTTCTCCGTTGCCGGAGCCCCGGCCGGGGGTCCTCGCTCGCCGGAATTGAGCTTGCGCAAGCACTCTACGTAACTGTTAACTCGAAAAAACGCGGGCAGGGGGCCGCGCGGGGAGCCCCCTGCCCGTGGCGGCCGATGTGCCGAGTCCGTCCGGAGCCGGTTCCGGACAGGGGTGTAGCCCTTCACGACGGGGGATGCGTGAAGGGCTACGCGTGCATTATGGCCCCGCGGTCCGCCGGACGACAACTGACCGGTCGGTCAGCCGTCCCCGGAGCCGTGCGGGCCGCCCCGCCGCCGATGCCTCAAACCTGTTCCGGCCGCGATAGACATGACCTTCCCGGGCGATTAGGGTTTCTTGTGCAGTCAGTGCAGCCAGGTGAAACAGCGGTACGCAGCAGAGGGGCACCCCGCAGGCGTACAGCGCCCGGGCCCTCCGGTCATGCGTGACATGAAGAGGTGCAGATGCCCCCGGAGACCCCCTCGCACGCGGTCGATCGGCTCGACGACGACGATTACCCCGCCTACACGATGGGGCGGGCCGCCGAGATGATCGGTGCGACGCCGGGCTTCCTGCGGGCGATCGGTGAGGCCCGGCTGATCACGCCGCTGCGGTCCGAGGGCGGCCACCGCCGGTACTCCCGCTACCAGCTGCGCATCGCCGCCCGCGCCCGTGAGCTGGTCGACGCCGGTACGCCCATCGAGGCCGCCTGCCGCATCGTCATCCTGGAGGACCAGCTCGAAGAGGCGCTGCGGCTCAACGAGGAGCTGCGCGGCGACGCGGAGCACTGAGGGTCCCGCCGGTCCGAGGCCCCGCAGGACGCGGGCGGCGTCGGGCGCGGGCGCGCTGACGGGCGTCGAGCGCCGGCTCGGGCACGCCGTCGAACTTATCTGCATTCGCCAGCACAGAATTTCGCGCAATCCGCGATGAGGCTTTTTCTTCCGCGGTTTTGTTCCGACATGCCGAGTGATATTGCGTTCAGTCTCTCCCGGTGCTGCCGTGCTACTGTTGATCTCAGTTGCAGTTGTGGTTCCCAAAAACTTACAAGTGCTCCAGCCGGTTGTATGTCGGCAGGCGCGCTTCTGTATTTCCGGTGTTATTCCGGACGGGGTAATCATCGCGGCGACGTGGGGTCCGCACAGTGTGGGCCCGCGGGCACTGCCCCTCCCCTAAGGAGATATGACATGGCTACTGGCACCGTGAAGTGGTTCAACGCGGAAAAGGGCTTCGGCTTCATCGAGCAGGACGGCGGCGGCGCCGACGTCTTCGCCCACTACTCCAACATCGCCGCCAGCGGCTTCCGTGAGCTGCAGGAGGGCCAGAAGGTGAACTTCGACGTCACGCAGGGCCAGAAGGGCCCGCAGGCCGAGAACATCACCCCCGCCTGATCACTCAGGTCGTACTGCGCAGCTGGGGCCCGCACCTTGGGGTGCGGGCCCCAGCTCGTTGTCGTTTCCGGGGCCCGCTGAGCGCGCCCCCTGCCGAAGCCGCGTCCGGTGCACTCATTCCCGGCGGCCGGGCTTCGCTCCCGCTGCAACTCCCCTTTGTCATTTCATCGGCTCGTTCTTGCGATTCTGGGTGCCGTTCACGGCCGCTTCCCGAAAAAGAATCCCTCGATACGTGCCCCATCGAGGAAAGGTTCTGCATGAATCGCGAACGCACCCCCCGCTCCAACGACCGATTCGCCCGCACCCGCTCGGGCGGCCCCTCCTCCGGCGGCCGCAGCGGCGGCGCGCCGAGGTACTCCGGCGGCGGCGAACGCCGCGCGGCCGGGTTCGGCGGCGGACCCAAGCGCTCCGGCGGCTCCAGCCGTCGCGGCTCGGCACTGAAGGGTGAGTTCGCCCTGCCGGTGACCATCACCCCGGCGCTGCCCGCCGCCGAGACCTTCGGCGAGCTGGAGATGCCCGCCACGCTCAAGGCGGCGCTCGTCGCCGAGGGCATGACCGTCCCGTTCCCGATCCAGGCGGCCACCCTGCCGAACTCGCTGGCCGGCCGTGACGTGCTGGGCCGGGGCCGCACCGGCTCGGGCAAGACCCTCGCCTTCGGCCTGGCGCTGCTGGCCCGCACCGAGGGCCGCCGCGCCGACGCCAAGCGTCCGCTGGCCCTGGTCCTCGTCCCCACCCGGGAGCTGGCCCAGCAGGTCACCGACGCGCTCACCCCGTACGCCCGCTCGCTGAAGCTGCGCATCGCCACCGTCGTGGGCGGCATGTCCATCGGCCGGCAGGCCAGTGCGCTGCGCGGCGGCGCCGAAGTCGTCGTCGCCACCCCGGGCCGGCTCAAGGACCTCATCGAGCGCGGCGACTGCAAGCTGGACCGGGTCACCATCACCGTCCTCGACGAGGCCGACCAGATGGCCGACATGGGCTTCATGCCGCAGGTCACCGAGCTGCTCGACCAGGTGAACCCGGACGGGCAGCGGATGCTCTTCTCGGCGACGCTCGACCGCAACGTCGACCTGCTCGTCAAGCGCTACCTGAACGACCCGGTCGTCCACTCCGTCGACCCGGCCGCCGGCGCGGTCACGACGATGGAGCACCACGTGCTCTACGTCCAGGGCGCCGACAAGTACGCCACCACCACGGAGATCGCCGCCCGCGACGGGCGCGTGATCATGTTCCTGGACACCAAGCACGCCGTGGACAAGCTCACCGACCACCTGCTGCACAGCGGGGTCCGGGCGGCGGCGCTGCACGGCGGCAAGTCCCAGCCGCAGCGCACCCGCACCCTGGAGCGGTTCAAGACCGGGCACGTCACGGTCCTCGTCGCCACGAACGTCGCGGCCCGCGGCATCCACGTCGACAACCTGGACCTGGTCGTCAACGTCGACCCGCCGAGCGACCACAAGGACTACCTGCACCGCGGCGGCCGCACCGCCCGGGCCGGGGAGTCCGGCAGCGTCGTCACGCTGGTGCTGCCGGGCCAGCGCCGCGAGATGACCCGGCTGATGGCGGACGCCGGGATCACCCCGCAGATCGCCCAGGTCCGCTCCGGTGAGGCCGAGCTGAGCCGGATCACCGGTGCGCAGGCGCCCTCGGGCGTCCCGGTGGTCATCACCGCCCCGGCCAAGGAGCGCTCCAGCCGTGGCGGCGCGTTCATGGGACGCGGCACCAAGCGCGGCGGCGGGGCCCCGGCCCGTGGCCGCCGCCCGGGTGTGCCGACGCCGGAGGCGCGCGCGGCCGCCGCGATGCGCCGGTCCAACCGCGCCGCGTAACGCGCACGGGGCGGCGGTGCGCCGCCGCCCCCGCCCCGCCCGCAGGGCTTCCCCGCCCGCGCCGCACCCCTCCGCCCACGGCTCCGTCGCCGTCCCCCGTACGGTTCCCCCCCGTGCGGCCCCTGAGCCACTCGACCCCTGTTGAGGACCCATGCGCTGTGTCATCGCCCGCTTCCCCTTCGATCTGTTCAAGAACGAGGTGGAGGACTCGATGAAGGGCATCAAGCCCGAGCCCGTCACCGGCGACGCGGTGGTCATCAGCCGCCGTGTCTACCCGGTCAAGCAGGTCGGCGAGGTCATCACCCGGCAGGACCGGCGTGACTTCAGCTCCGCCGAGGTCGTCCGGGCGCTCTCCAAGCTCGGCTTCACCTGCCGTACCGCCGAGACCGCCGTCGCCCCGGCCGCCGCTGCCGCCCGCACTCCGCTGGAGACGGCGTCCGCGCTGCTGGGCACCCCGGCGGCCCCGGCTCCGGCCCCCGCCCCGGGACCCGGTCCCGCGCAGGGGCTCGGCGCCGTCTGAGCGACCCGCACGTCACAGGCCCTCCGGGCGGACGGCCACCTCGCGGTGGGCGTCCGGGCGGGGGGCCTGTGACGTGCGCGCGTCCCTGGAGGGCGAAAGGGGCTCCTCAGAGGGCGGAAGGGGTTCTTCCGCCCGTCGTGCCCTCCGCCGCTCCCGCCGGGGGCCGCCCGGCGGGCTGCGCGCTTCCCTCCGCGTCCAGGTGCGGCAGGATCCGGTCCAGCGGGCCCGGGACCCACCAGGCGGCCCGGCCCAGCAGGGTCATCACCGCCGGGACGAGCAACAGCCGTACGACGGTGGCGTCGATCAGCACACTCGCGGCCAGCCCCAGGCCCAGCATCTTCACCACGATGTTGTCGCTGATCACGAACGCGGCGAAGACGCTCACCATGATCAGCGCGGCGCAGGTGATGACCCGGGCGGTGATCTCCAGCGCGTGCGCCACGCTCGCCCGCGCGTCGCCGGTGCGCAGCCAGGCTTCGTGGATGCGGGAGAGCAGGAAGATCTCGTAGTCCATGCTCAGCCCGAAGACGATGGCGAACATCATCATCGGCACATAGCTCTCGATCGGGACCTTCCCCGCCACGCCCAGCGCCGGGCCGCCCCAGCCCCACTGGAAGACGGCCACCACGACCCCGTACGAGGCGGCGATCGACAGGACGTTGAGCACGGCGGCCTTCACCGCGACGAGCAGGCCCCGGAAGACGGCCAGGATCACCAGGAAGGCCAGGGCCACGACGACCGCGATGATCAGCGGCAGCCGGCTGGAGACGATGTCCAGGAAGTCGACCTGGGCGGCGGTCGTGCCGGTGACGTACGTGCTCGCGTCGGTGCCGGATACGGCCTGCGGCAGGACGTCGTCGGTGAGCCGGTTCACCAGGGAGGTGGTCCGCTCGTCCTGCGGGGCGGCCACCGAGTACGCCGTGCCGGTCAGCACGTCGCCGTCCGATGTGGCGGTGAGCGGGGTGATCACGGCCGCGTCCGGGACGTTCGCCAGCGCCTTCTGGGCCTGGTCCGCGAGGGCGGAGCGGTCGGAGGACGGCACCTTGCTCTGGTCGATGACCAGGGTCAGCGGGCCGTTGGAGCCGGGACCGAAGGCGCTGGACATCAGGTCGAAGGCGCGCCGGTCGGTGAAGGACTTCGGATCGGCGCCGTCGCCGATGTGGCCGAGCTGGATGAAGAAGACGGGGAAGGACAGGACGGCCAGCAGCACCACCCCGCCGGCCAGGAACCACCACGGCCGCCGCTCCACCCGCCGCGCGTACCGGTGCCAGCCGCCGGGCCCCTTCCCGCTCGTCCCCATTCCGGCCGCCTCCTTTCCGGCCGCCTCCGTTTTGGACGCCTTCTTCCCGGCCGCCTCCTTTCCGCCCGCCTTCTTCCCGGCCGCCGCCGTGCCGTTCTGCGCCGGTACGGTCTCGGCCACCGGTCGCCGTACGCGCACCCGGTCGATGCGGCGGCCGATGAGGCCGAGGACCGCCGGTACGAGGGTGAGCGCGCCGAGCACCGCCGTGACCACGGTGACCGCCGCGGCCAGGCCGAGCTTGCCGATGAACCCGATCCCGGAGACCCACAGCCCCGACAGCGCGATGACCACCGTGCAGCCGGAGAGCAGCACCGCCCGCCCGCTGGTGGCGGCGGCGTTCCCGGCGGCGGTCACCGGGTCCTGGCCGTCGATCAGGTTCTGCCGGTGCCGGGTGACCAGGAAGAGGGCGTAGTCGATGCCGACGCCGATGCCGATCATCGTGGCGAGGGTCGGGGAGACGGTCGCGAAGGTCGCGGCGGCAGCCAGCAGCCCCAGCAGCGCGAGCCCGCACACGGCGCAGACCAAGGCGGTGACCAGCGGCAGCACGGCGGCGAGCAGGCTGCCGAAGCCGATCAGCAGGACGACGATGGCCACCCCGAAACCGATGGCCTCGCTGGTGCGGTCGTCGGGCTCGGGCCTGGCCAGTTCGCCGAGCGGCCCGCCGTACTCCACCGCCACCCCGGCCGAGCGCAGCGGCTGCACGGCCTGGTCGACCCCGTCGAGGTAGGAGGGGTCCAGGGTGGAGGGCTGCACGCTGAAGCGGACGGTGATGTAGGCGGTCTTCTGGTCCGTGGAGAGCGGCCCGGTGTTCGGGTCGGGCGGCGGGGGCGGGGTGGAGCCGGAGGACGGCAGCGGGTTCTGCGCGGAGAGCACGTCGGGCAGTTTCTGGAGGTCGGCGACGGCGGTGGCGATCTGGTCGGAGACCGAGGTGAGCGGCTTGTCGGCGTCGTGCAGCACCACTTGGGCGCTGTAGCCGCCCGCCGACGGGGCGTGCGCCTTCAGGACGGCCAGGCCCTCCTGCGACTGGGCGCCGGGGAGCGAGAAGTCGTCGGAGTAGTCGCCGCCGTAGGCGTGCTGGAGGAGCTGGAGCCCGGCCAGCGCGGCCACCCACAGCACGAGGACGGTCACGAAGTGCCGGGCGCACCACTCGCCCGTGCGGCGCAGCGCCCCCCGGTGGCGCGGGGCGGCCTCCCGGTCCGTGCGGGCCTGTGACGACGGCATACGGCTTCCTGTCCTGTCCTGCCCCGCTTCTCGGGAGGCGCCTCGGCTGTCGGGGCGCGCCTCCCGCTGTCAGGGGCCGCCCCGGCTCCGGGAATCCGCCTCCGGCCGGGGCGTCCGGGACTTCGCATTCAACGGCCACCCCCGCCGCCCGGCACCCCGGCACGGGAGAACGGGTGACGGGAGCGCCCCGGCAGGTGCGGCCCGAGCGGTGCGTGCGCCGGGCGGTGCGTGTCCCGGGCGGTACGTGCCCCGGGCGTGTGTGTCCCGGCAGGGCGTGTCCCGGGCGGTGCGTGTCCCGGGCAGGGCGTGTCCAGGGCAGGGCGGGGCGCGGGAAGAGCCCTGCCCGGGGCACGCGCTCCCCGAACTGACCGGGCGTCACTGGCGGGGTGTCATAACGGCTGATCACCGGCCCTGCCTTGCTATACACGAGCGATGGAGCACCCTGGGACCCTCGTCCTGATCATGGCCGTGGCGGTTCTCGCCCCGCTGCTCGGCCATGCGACGGGGCGGTGGCTCGCGGTCCCCGTCGTCATCTTCGAGATCGTGCTCGGCGTCCTGGTGGGCCCCGACGTGCTCGGCTGGGCCCACCACGACCAGGTCATCGACGCCCTCTCCGACCTCGGCCTGTCGATGCTGATCTTCCTCGCGGGGTACGAGATCCGGTTCGCCGAGGTCCGTGGCCCGACCCTGCGCCGGGCCGGCGGGGCCTGGGTCCTCTCGTTCGCCGCCGGGCTCGGGGTCGCCCTGCTGCTCAGCGGCGCGGACCTGGCGAAGAGCCTGGTGATCGGCACCGCGCTCACCAGCACCGCCCTGGGCGCCGTGCTGCCGATCCTGCGGGACTCGGGGCGGCTGGAGGGGCGGTTCGGGTCGGTGGCGACGGCGTTCGGCTCGGTGGGCGAGTTCGGGCCGATCATCGCGATGGCCCTGCTGTTCAGCGGTCGCAGCCCGGGGGCGGCGAGCGCGGTCCTGGCGGTGTTCGCCGTGATCACGGCGGGCGCGGTGTTCTGGGCGATGCGGCCGAGGCCGCCGTGGTTCGCCCGGATCATCGCCACGACCCTGCACAGCAGCGGCCAGTTCGCGGTCCGCTTCGTGATGCTGCTGCTCGCCGGGATGCTGGGCCTGGCCCATGTCTTCGGCCTGGACACCCTGCTCGGCGCGTTCGCCGCCGGGATGCTGACCCGGCTGGTCCTCCAGGGGGCGGTGCCCGAGCTCAGCGGGGAGATCCTGGGACGGATCGAGGCCATCGGCTTCGGCTTCCTGGTCCCGTTCTTCTACGTCGTCACGGGCATCGACTTCGACCTGAAGGCGCTCCTGGACGGCGGCCGGCCGCTGCTGCTCGTGCCGGTCTTCCTGCTGCTGTTCCTCCTGGTGCGGGGCGTGCCCGCGTACCTCCTGGCCCCCCGCGATCTGACCGGGCGCGCGCCGCGGTCCGCGCTCGCGCTGTTCTCCTCCACCTGTCTGCCGCTGGTGGTCGCGATCACCGCCATCGGCCTGGACGAGAAGGTGATCGGCTCGGGCGAGGCGGCGGCCCTGGTCGCCGCTGCGATGGTGTCGGTGGCGGCGTTCCCCCTGCTCGCCTTCCGGCTGCTGCGCCGCGAGGAGGGCGGCGGTGCGGGGAAGGGCTCACCGGGCCGCGCGGAGGAGAGCGGGGAGGTGTGGTGAGGTCCCGGTCTTTCAGGGGCCGTCCTCTGTGGGCACGCACAGCACCGGGATCGGGGACATGTGCAGCAGCTTGTGCGGGGTCGAGCCGAGGAGGGCCCCGCGCATCGGGCTCTCGCCCCAGGTGCCGACCACGATGACCCGGGCCCCGTGGCGCTCGGCGGCCTCCAGGAGGGCCTGTGCGGGGCTCTCGTCCAGCACCTCCACCTGGGCCGGTACGCCCGCCTCCTCGGCGGCCGTCAGCGCGTGCTCCAGGCCGGTGCGGCCGGCCTGCCGGATCGCGTCGTAGTGGCTGCGGTACTCGGCCCCGTCGCGCAGGCCCGGGGCGGCGGCCCCGTAGACGAGGACCAGCTCCTCCCCGTACGCCGCCGCCACCTCGATCGCGATGCGCAGGGCGCGGGCCGCGCCGGGGGACTCGTCGTATCCGAGGACGACCGACATCTCAGCGCTCCTTCCGGCCGGGGGACTTCCGGCTGTCGGCGTGCACCAGGTCCGGGTCGGCGACCCCGGGCCGTTCCTGCCAGAACACCGCGTCGCGCAGCCGCCACACCACCATGACGATCACGCCGATCAGGGAGATCACGATGCCGATGACGAGCGGCGGTCCGAGGCCGAACCAGGAGGTGCCGCTGTAGGAGTTGGCCGGGTCGGACATGTCCATCACCGACCGCACGAGCAGCCAGGCCAGCAGCCCGGCGCCGACCACGGGGCCGAGGCCGATCAGGACGAAGTTGCGCACGCTCTCGGTGAGATGACGCCGGTAGTAGACGGCGCAGGCCACTCCGGTGAGCGCGTAGTAGAAGGCGATCAGGAGGGAGAGGGCGGTGAGCGAGTCGAACAGGGCGGTGGTGGAGATCTGGTTGACGACCAGGTACCAGACGATGGCGATCGCGGCGACCCACCACGTACTGACGTCCGGGGTGCGGAACCGGGGGCTGATGTGCCCGAAGTGCTGCGGCAGCGCCTGACGGCGGGCCATCGACAGGGCGGTCCGGGACGCCGGGATGATCGTGGTCTGGGTGGAGGCGATCGCGGAGGTGGCGACGGCCAGCAGCAGGATCCAGTCCCAGCCGCCCAGCACGTCCCCGGCGAGCTGCGCGAAGATGAACTCCTCCTCCTCCGCGTTCTCGGCCAGGAACGCCGTGCCCGCGAAGGCGACCACCGCGACGGCCACCGACAGGTAGGTCACCAGCAGCACCACCGTGGACCACAGCCCGGCCCGGCCCGGCGCGCTCGCGGAGTCCTCGGTCTCCTCGGTGAGGTTGACCGCCGACTCCCAGCCCCAGTAGATGAACACCCCGAGCAGCAGCCCGCCCGTCAGCGCGGCCCCGCCCGCCCCGAACGGGTCCAGCCAGCCCAGGGAGGGTTCGATGGAGTCGAAGCCGGTGGTGCCCGCGTACACCCGGTAGAGCGCCACCACGACGAAGACCAGCAGGAACGCGACCTGGGCCAGGATCAGCGCGTTCTGGACCTTGGCCGAGAGCTCGGTGCCGATCACGCAGAGCCCGGTCATCACGATGATCAGGAGCACGGTGAGCAGTTGCCGTACGAAGTCGTTGGCGACCCAGCCGTCCAGGCCCACCGCCAGCAGGGTGAAGCTCACCGCCACGTCCGCCAGCGAACCGACGACCAGCACCCCGGTCATGGTGATCGCCCAGCCGCCGAGCCACCCGGCCCACGGGCCCATCGCCCGGGTCACCCAGGAGAACGTCGTACCGCAGTCCTGGTCCACCTTGTTGAGGTAGTAGAAGGCCGAGGCGATCAGCAGCATCGGCACGAAGGAGGCGAACATGACGCCCGGCGCGTAGATCCCCACCAGGGCCACGATCGGGCCGATCACCGCGGCGAGGGAGTAGGCGGGGGAGGTCGCGTTGAGGCCGATGACGAGGGCGTCGACGAACCCGATGGCATTCGGCTTCAGGCTGACCGCGGAGCCGTCCGGCCCTCCGTCCTGCCCGTCCTGCACAGCGTCGTGGGCCATGGCTTCCTCGATCCGGCCGGGTTCGCCGCAGGGCGCGGCGGATGATCCGGATCTCATCGTAGGAACACACTCACCCGTGCGCATTCCGGGCGAAAAGCCCGCACCGGGCGGGGGTCACCCGATTGGCCCGGCTCCCTGCGAAGCCCGGGGCCGGGGCGCAGGGTGGAGTCCATGTGGTCCCGCCGAATCGTCCTGGGCGCTCTGCTGCTGCCCCTGGTCCTCCTGGTGTTCCGGGACGGCCCGGCGCTCCACGAGCAGCACCGGGAAGTGGCCACCGGGCCGAGGCCGCCGCGCGGACTGCCGCAGCCCGCCGTCGTCAGCCGCCAGGAGTGGCACGCGGACGAGGACCTGGTCCGGGAGGGCCCGCAGTACACGGGTGCGGCGAAGGCGGTGTTCGTCCACCACACCGGCAACCCCAACGACTACGACTGCGCGGACGCCCCGGAGCTGATCCGGGCCGTCCAGGCCGACCACGTCGAGAAGGACGGCTGGGACGACATCGGCTACAACTTCCTGGTCGACCGCTGCGGCACCGTCTACGAGGGCCGGGCGGGCGGAGTGGGGCGGTCGGTGCTCGGCGCGCACACCAAGGGGTTCAACGCCGACACGGTCGGCATCGCCGCGATCGGCACCTTCGGCCCGGGCACAGAGGCGCCCGAGCCGATGATGGACGCGCTGGTGGAGATCGCCGCCTGGAAGCTGCGGCCGGGACTCGACCCGCTCGCCACGGTCGAGCTGGTCTCGACGAACGCCGAGAGCCGCTTCGACGAGGGCGAGGTGGCCCGGCTGAACGTCATCTCGGGCCACCGCGACAGCTATGAGACCCGCTGCCCGGGCGATGTGCTCTACGGGCTGCTGCCCGAGCTGCGGGAGCGCGTGGCCCGGCTGCGCGCCACCACCCCGGGGCACGCGGCGAGCTCGCGGCTGCGCCCGTACGTCTGAGGCCGCCTCTGCGGGGTCGGCCGGAGCGGCTAGCGCGCCACGAACTGCGTGAGTATCGCCTGCACTTCGTAGATGTCGACACCCTTCGTGAACGTCTTCTGGAGCGGGGTGGAGCTGCCCGATATCCAGATCTTCAGCTCGGCGTCCAGATCGAACGTCCCGGCCGTCTCCACCGCGAAGTGCGTGATGCTGCGATACGGCACGGAGTGGTACTCCACCTTCTTGCCGGTGATGCCCTGCTTGTCGACGAGGATCAGCCGGCGGTCCGTGAACAGGATCGTGTCGCGGATCAGCAGGAACGCGGCGTGCACCTGCTCGCCCTGCCCGAGGAGCCGGGCGTAGTCCTGCTGGGCGGTGGCCGGGTTGATCGTGTGCGCGTTGCCGAACAGTGCCATGGGTGCCCCGTCTCTCGGATCTGTCGTACATGAGTACGCGTGCGGCGGTTGTTCTGGTTCCCGCCGGGGCCCGCACCATGCTTTCGGGGGAACAGGGGCGGTTCCGGGAACCCGGGAGTCTTCGGGGCCCGGGAGTTCAGAGCCGTACGACCGTGACCTCGGTCGCCTTCACGCTCGTCCAGACCTGTGTGCCGTCCGCGATGGACAGCTCCGCCGCCGCCTGCGGCGTGATCTCCGCGACCAGGTCCGGGGCTTGGTCGGAGGTGATGAGCAGGCGCAGCCGGCTGCCGCCCGAGGTGATCTCGCGGACCGTTCCGGGCCAGACGTTGCGGGGCGAGCCGGTGGGCTTCTCGCGGTGTACGGAGACGGCCTCGGGCGCGATGACCGCCAGCGCCTCCGTGCCCGGGGCGAGGGGTTCGGCGACCACGAGGCGGCCGCCGTCCGCGAGGGCCAGGCCGTCGGCGGTGGCCGTGCCGGGCCAGGCGTTGCGGCCGAGCATCCGGGCCACCCAGGGGGAGCGGGGGCGCCGGGTCACCTCGGCGGGCGGCTCGTCCTGGATCACCCGGCCCTCGTCCAGGACCAGGACCCGGTCGGCCAGGGAGACCGCCTCGACCGGGTCGTGCGTGACGATCAGGCAGACCCCGCCGAACTCCGCGAGGTGCCGGCGCAGGGTGTGCCGGACGTGGGCCCGGGTCGTCTGGTCGAGGGCGGCGAGCGGTTCGTCCAGCAGCAGGAGGCGCGGGCGGGCGGCGAGCGCGCGGGCCAGGGCGACCCGGCCCGCCTGCCCGCCGGAGAGCTGGCCGGGCCTGCGGTGGGCCAGGTGGCCGACGCCGAGCCGGTCCAGCCACGCCTGCGCCTCGCGCCGGGCTTCGGCACGGGGGACGCCATGGGCGCGGAGCCCGTACGCCGTGTTCGTCAGGGCGCTCAGGTGCGGGAAGAGCGCCCCGTCCTGGGGGACCCAGGCGACGCCCCGGCGGTGCGGGGGGAGTGCCGACACCTCGCTGTCGCCCAGGCGCAGGGCGGCGGCGTGGGCGCGGGGGGTGAGGCCGAGGAGGGCGCGCAGGAGGGTGGTCTTGCCCGCGCCGTTGGGGCCGACGACCGCGATGGTGGTGCCGGGGGCCGCGTCCAGGGTGAGGCGGGTGAAGCCGGTGACGTCGGCGTGCAGGGGCCAGGGCCGGCGGGGCGCCTTCTCCCGTACGTACGCGGGTGGCTCGGGGAGCACGTCGGGCGGGGTGCTCGTCGGCTCCTCCGGGCGCGGGGCGCTCTGCTCCCGGTGGTCGCCGGGCGTGCCGGTCCAGCGGCCGCGCAGCGCGATCAGCACGAGCATCGCGATCGCCAGGAGCAGCAGCGATACGGAGGTGGCGGCCTCCGGCGACTCCTGGAGCAGCAGATAGACCTGGAGCGGCAGGGTCTGCGTGGTGCCGGGGAGGTTCCCCGCGAAGGTGATGGTGGCCCCGAACTCACCGAGCGCCCGCGCCCAGGTGAGGGCCGCTCCGGCGATCAGCCCGGGGGCGACCATCGGCAGGGTCACGGTGAGGAACACCCGTACCGGCGAGGCTCCGAGCGAAGCGGCGGTCTCCTCGTACCGGGGGCGCAGACCGCCGAGCGCCCCCTCCAGCGAGATGACCAGGAACGGCATCGCGACGAACGTGGCCGCCAGGACCGCCCCCGAGGTGTGGAAGGGGAGCGTGATGCCGAACGTGTCCTCCAGCCACGGCCCGAGCAGCCCGCGCCGCCCGAACGCCAGCAGCAGCGCGACCCCGCCGACCGTGGGCGGCAGCACCATCGGCAGCAGCACCAGCGAGCGGACGAACGCCTTGCCGGGGAAGGGCACTCGGGCCAGCAGCCACGCCAGCGGCACCCCGAACACGAGGGAGAGCCCCAGCGCCCAGAGGGAGACGAGGAGGGAGAGCCGGAGCGCCTGGGTGGTGGGCCCCGCGGTGAGGTGCGCGCCCAGGTCGCCCCAGGAGGTGCGGGCCAGGATGCCGACGAGCGGCAGCATCAGGAACGCCACGGCCACCAGCGCGGGCGCCGTCAGCAGGATCGGGGCGCGGAACCCGGGGGTGCGGCGGCGGCCTGGGCGTTTCATGGGTGACCTCGTCGGGCTCGAAGTGCGGTGCCCGGCAGACCCGTCGGAGCCTTCCGCGGGGGCCTGCCGGGGCGTGGTGCGTGCGGTACGGGCCTGCCGGGGCGGTGGTGCGGCGGTACGGGCCTGCCGGGACGGTGGTGCGTGCGGTACGGGCCTGCCGGGGGCGGTGGTGCGGTTACGGCTGCTGGAAGCCCGCGCCCTGGAGGATCTTCTGCGCGGCCGGGGTGGAGAGCCAGGCGACGAACGCGGCGGCGGCCTCGCTGTGCTTGGACCCCTTCAGTGTGGCGGCCGGGTAGGAGGCCACGGCGTTCTCCGCGTCCGGGATCTCGATCGCGTCGACCTTGTCGGTGGCGCTCTCGGCGTCCGTCTTGTAGACGAGCCCCGCGTCCGCCTCGCCCAGCTCGACCTTGCTGAGGACCGCGCGGACGTTGGGCTCCTGGGAGACCGGCTTCACCTCGATCTTCTGCGCGTCGAGGATCTGCTTGCTGTAGCGGCCCACCGGCACCTCGGGGGCGGCCAGGACGACCTTCAGCTTGGTGTCGGAGAGGTCCTTGAGGTTCTCGACCTTCTCGGGGTTGCCCTCGCCCACCGCGATGACCAGGCGGTTCTTGGCGATGACGGTGGGGGAGCCGGTCTCGCCGCTGAGGCCGTCCATCGTCTTGGTGTCGGCGGTGACCAGGGCGTCGGCGGGCGCGCCCTGCTTGACCTGGGCGGCCAGCTCCTGGGAGCCGGCGAAGGAGAAGGTGACCTTCGTGCCCGGGTTCTCCGTCTCGTACGCCGCTCCCGCCTCCTTGAAGACGTCGGTCAGCGAGGCGGCGGCCAGCACGGTCAGGTCGGCGGCCGGAGCGCCCGACGCGGAGTCGGACGGCTTCGCGCTGCTGCCCGCGTCCTTGTCCTTGGCCGTCCCGGAGTCGTCGCCGCCGCAGGCGGCGAGCGGGACGAGGAGGGCGGTCGTCAGGACGGCGGCCGCGGCACGGCGGCGGGTGATCAGGAGAGACATGAGGGTGAGAGCTCCTTGGCTGCGAGCCCGGTCGGCTGAGCGCCGTACGGGCGGGGACGAGTTCGCGCGGGGCGTGTGGACGGTGGTGCGGGCAGCGCTCGGCCCCCGGTCGCGGGCGGCGGCGGCCGGGCTCAGGTGCGGTCGATGTGCACGCTGGTCGACTTCACGCGGGCGGTCGCCCGCATGCCGACTTCGAGGCCCAGCTCCTCGACCGCCTCCCTGGTCAGGAGGGAGACCAGCCGGTGCGGCCCGGCCTGGATCTCGACCTGGGCCGCGACGTCGCCGAGCTTCACCGCCGTGACGATGCCGGGGAAGGCGTTGCGCACCGAGGTATAGGGGGTCTCCTCCTCGCCGGCGGCGCTCTGGCCGACCTCGATCGAGAAGGCGGCCAGCGCACGGCCGTCGATCAGCCGGCGACCGGTCTCGTCGCGATGGGTCGCGACCCGGCCGGCGTCCGCCCAGCGGCGGGCGGTGTCGGGGCTGACCCCGAGGAGTCGTGCTGCCTGACCGATTGTGTAGGACTGCATGTGCGACACGCTAGGCCAATCGGGCTCGCATTTACCATTCTCCGGACGATTGCCCATGGCAGATGCGGGATTCTCGGAGCATCGTACGGAGCCTCTGAGGTCCGGGCCCTCGGGGAGTCAGCCGCGTGGTCGGTGTCTCGTGCTCGGGCCGTCTCCGTCGTGTGGTCGGTGTCTGGTTCTCGGACCGTCTCCGTCGCATGGTCGGTGTCTCGTGCTCGGGTCGTCCGTCGCGTCGGTCGGCGTCTGGTCCTCGGGCCGTCTCCGTCGCGTCGGTCGGCGTCCGGGTCTCAGGCCGTCAGCCGCGTCGTCGGCATCTCGCCCTCGGTCTTCGTCACGTCGATCACGGAGAACGTGGCGCCCTGCGGGTCGGTGATGGCCGCGAACCGGCCGAAGGGGCTGTCCATCGGACCGAACTGCAGCTGCGCGCCCCGCTCGGTCGCCTTCGCCACCGCCGCGTCGCAGTCCGGGACGGTGAAGTACACCATCACGAAGGAGCCCATCTCGGGCGGGAAGTCGTCGCCCATCGCCATCCGGCCGAGCACCGACTCGCCCTGGACGTCGTACATCCCGAAGTCCAGCGACGGGTCGTCGAGCGTGCGGACCGCGTACGGGAACACGGCGGGGAAGAACGTGTCGGCCGTCTTCGCCTCCCGGGTGAAGACCTCGCCCCAGCAGTAGCCGCCGGGCGTGCCCATCTCCGTCTCGAACCCGTCGTGGGCGTCGGCCTGCCACACGCCGAAGACCGCGCCGCCGGGGTCGCGGGCCAGCAGCATCGTGCCGAACTCCCCGACCCGCATGGGCTCCATGAGCACCTCGCCGCCGTTCGCGCGGACCTTCTCGCCGGTGGCGGCGGCGTCCGGCGAGGCCAGATACAGGCACCACGCGGACGGGCCGTCCGAGCCCGGCATCGGCGGGACCACGGCCGCCGCCCGTCTGCCGTTCGCGTACGCCGTCGTGTAGTCGCCGAACTCCGACGAACTCTCACCGAACGTCCAGCCCAGTACGTCACCGTAGAAGCTCTTGGCGCCTTCGAGGTCGGCGAACATCGCGTCCGCCCAACAGGGGTTGCACAGCCATGGCACTGACTCTTTCCTGGCTCGGGTCCTCGCCCGCCCGGGTCTGCCTGGCCTCTCCCCGCCCCGGCCCCGGGCGCACGCACCCCCCTCACCGCCACGCTAGCCACCCACAAGCCCGCCCGCGCGCCGGGAGGACATCGGCCCGGCGCCTCATCGCCCCGTCGCCCCCGGCATCCCGTCGCCCCCCCCGCCCGTGTGCCGGGCCGAGGCCGGGTCGGGCCGGGAGCCTACGGGCGGGACCGACGCCTGGACGGCCGCTCCTCGGGGGCGTACTCCCCGCAGTCGGGGTTCTCGCAGGGACCGGCCCGCCAGACGGGGACGAAGATCCCGAGGGTCTTGTGGCGCCGGATCTCGGAGCGGACGGGGTGCTTGCAGGCGGGGCACATGAAGGCGTCCCGCCGCTGGGTCTCACGCTCTTTGCCGACCATTTACCTACGATAGGCCGGGCATCGCGCTTAGGAAAGTCTTTCCCATCGCTTTGCCCGGCCATTGCCCAGCCGGTCAGCCGGCAGGTTTACCGTCAGATGGCTTCTCCGCACTCTCATCGGTATCGGAATCAGCATTCGGCGGTGGGCGACGAATGCTGAGGACGATCGAGGCCGTCAAGATGACGACGATCACCGCAAGGCTGATCGGCGACGGAATCTCCGGAATGGAGGTGCTGATCATCTTGTGCGATGCCTGAAGAATGAGCTTGACCGCGATGAAGGCCAGAATGATCGCCAGGCCGGTGCTCAGATGGTGGAAGCGGTCCAGCAGCCCCGCCAGCAGGAAGTACAGGGCTCGTAGTCCCAGGATGGCGAACGCGTTGCTGGTGTAGACGATGAAGGCGTCGTCGCTGACCGCCAGCACGGCGGGCACGCTGTCGACGGCGAAGAGCAGGTCGGCCGCCTCGATCGCGGCGACCACCGCGAGCAGCGGTGTGGCGACCCGCTTCCCCTCCTCCTTGATGACGAAGTGCGTTCCCGCGTAGTCGTCCCGGACCGGCATGATCTTCCGCAGCAGCCGCACCGCGAAACTCTTGCCCGGGTCGAAGTTGTCCTCATCGCCCTTGAGGATTTTGTACGCGCTGTAGAAGAGGATCGCGGCGAAGAGGAACAGCACGAAGGTGAAGCGGTTCACCACCGCGACGCCGGCGGTCAGGAAGATGGCGCGGAACACCAGTGCGCCGATGACGCCGAAGAACAGCACCCGGTGCTGATACTCCCGGGGCACCTTGAAATACGCGAAGATCAGCGCGAAGACGAAGAGGTTGTCGACCGACAGGCTCTTCTCCAGCAGCCAAGCGGTCGTGTATTCCGTTCCTGCGGTCGTCCCGAGCACGAAGAAGACGACCACGCCGAAGACGAGCGCGAGGCTCACCCACAGCACGCTCCACCAGGCCGCTTCCTTGAATCCGATGACATGCGCCTTGCGGTGGGCAAGCAAGTCGACTGCGAGGGAGACGACCACCGTTACGGCGAACGCCACCCAGAGCCATACCGGTACATCCACGCCCGAGACCTCCCCTGTTGAGTGTTACGAGTGTGACGTGTCGGGCCCAGGAGTGCGAGGGGGTGTGCGCCGACCGGTCGCCGCGGCCGGGGTCGTCGGGCCCGGGGCCGGGTGCGGAGCTCCGCCGTCCGAGTGGCGACCGTACGGGCGTTGAGCAGGGCTTTCGCGATCCACGGGACGTTCCGGGGCGGCGCTCGCGGGGCTTCGCGCGCGTCGCGACGGGTTGATCCGATTCATTCTTCTTTCTTCTCCCCGGGGCGGCGTTCCCCCCACCTCCGGGGGCGGCCTTCGCGTGCGGGCCCCGCCCCTGCGGGTGAGATGTCCGGATCCCGCCTCTGTGGCGCACTTCCGTTGGCGCGGGGGCGGCTCAGGTTGACCGAAAATAAGTGTTCGTATGCAGAGTCGCTGCCCGGGTTCGGCGTGGCCCTCTTCGTACGGACGTCATGATCCTCTTCGCCCTCCTGGCCGACCTCTTCGTCGTGAGGAGGCTGAGGGGCTCGTGCCCTGTGCATTCGCGCCACAACGGGCGGACGGCGGAGGTGGGTTCAGCCGGCCGGTGCGGTGGAGGCCCTCGTCTCCAGCGCCCAGGCGTGGCGGCGGACCGTGTCGGGGGCGGTGCGGCCCGCGAGGATGTCGCAGAGCAATTCGGCGCAGGCGCGGCCGTACGCGGCGGGGCGCAGGTCGACCGCGGTGACCGGCGGCCCGGCGGTGCGGGCGGCGGTGCCGTCGACGCAGGAGGCGACGAGGAGGGGGGTGCGTCGGCCTCTGTCGGTTCCGCTCGCCGTAAGGTCCGGGGTCCCGCCCCCCGTACGGTCCGGGGCCCCGCCCCCCGTACGGTCCGGGGCCCCGCCCCCCGTACGGTCCGGGGTCCCGCCCACCGTGCGGCCCAGTGCGGCGGCTGCTCGGAGGACGCCCGGGGCCGTACCGTCCGGGGCGCAGATCACCGCGTCCACCGCCGGGTCGGTGCGCAGCAGTTCCCGCGTGGTCTCCTCCGCCTCGCCCGGGGTGGCCGCGAACGGCACGGTGCGCAGGGCCACCTCCACCCCGCGCTCCTGTCCCCAGGACGCCGCCGTGGCCCGCAGCGCGGTGGCCCAGGCGGAGGCGCCCGCGGGGGCCAGGACGGCGGGGCGGCGGGCGCCGCGCTCGGTGACGTGGTCCAGGAGGGCGGTCAGGGAGGCGGCGTTGTCGCAGACCACGGCCCCGCTGGGGGCGGCGGCGGGCCCGAGGTAGCGCTCCCCGGTGACCACCGGAACGCCCGCGTCCAGCAGCCCCGGGACGGCGTCGTCGCCCACCTCGGGGTCGATCACCAGCAGCCCGTCGACCCGCGAGGCGACCGGCCCGCTCGCCGCGCCCGCGACGCTCGCCGGGGCGAGCAGCACCACGTCGAGCCCCTCCTCCTGGGCGCGCGCCACGGCCCCGAAGGCGAGGTTCATGTAGTAGTCCAGCCGGGTCGCGGTCTGCGGCAGGTGGAGCCCGACCGCCCCGGTGCTGGAGCGGCGCAGCCGCCGGGCCGCGCTGTTGGGCCGGTAGCCGAGCTCCTCCGCCGCCGCGCGGACCCGGTTCCTGGTCGCCTCCGCGACGCGGCCCGAGCCCTGGAGGGCGTCGGAGACGGTGCTCTTGGAGACCCCGGCGGCGCGGGCTACGTCGAGCAGGGTCACGGTCCGGGAGGTCACGGGGGTGAAGTCTAGACGTTCGCGAACGTACGGGGCAGAGGCTTGCCGGAACGTTCCGGCACGGTTAGATTCGGACAGCGCCGGAACGTTCCGGCAATCCTTAGCCGTGCCCCCTCGGCCCGCCCACCCCTGGAACTGGTCATGCGTCTGATCACCGCGTACAACCCGCCCGCCTCCCCGACCCGCACCCGCCCCGCCGAGCGCGCCCCCCTGCGCGTCGCGGCCGTCCAGCAGCGCTGGCACCGCGACCCCGCCGAGCACCGCGCCGCCCTGCGGGAGGGCATCCGCCTGGCCGCCGCCGAAGGGGCGCGGGTGGTGTGCCTCCAGGAGCTGACGCTCTCGCCGTACTTCGCGGTCGTCCGCCGCGCCGACCACCCCGCGCCCGCCGAGCCGGAGGAGCTGCTGACCGGCCCCACCTTCACCTTCGCCGCCGAGGCCGCCCGCGAGCACGGCGTGTACGTGCACGCCTCCCTGTACGAGAAGGCCCCGGGCCCCGACGGCGAGGACGGCCTCGGCTACAACACCGCGATCCTTCTCGCCCCTGACGGCTCCCTCGCGCAGCGCACCCGCAAGACCCACATCCCGGTCACCGAGGGGTATTACGAGGACGACTGGTTCCGCCCCGGCCCGGCGGGCGACGACGCCTTCCCGCTGGTCACGGTCGACGAGGCCCGCTTCGGCCTGCCGACCTGCTGGGACCAGTGGTTCCCGGAGCTGGCGCGCGCCTACTCGCTCGCCGGGGCCGACATCCTCGTCTACCCGACCGCCATCGGCTCCGAGCCCGGCTTCCCCGGCTTCGACTCCCAGCCGCTCTGGCAGAAGGTGATCACCGGCAACGCCATCGCCAACGCCACCTTCATGGTCGTGCCCAACCGCATCGGCTCCGAGAACGGCCTCACCTTCTACGGCAGCTCCTTCATCGTCGACCCCTACGGCCGCGTCCTGGCCCAGGCCCCCCGCGACGAGCCCGCCGTCCTGGTCGCCGACCTCGACCTCGACGCCCGCCGCGACTGGCTGGAACTGTTCCCCTTCCTCACCACCCGCCGCCCCGACGCGTACGCCCCGCTCACCGCGACGGAGTGACGGGAGGGAGTGACGCGAGTCAGTGACGGGAGGGAGTGACGGGAGGGAGCGGGGCGAGGGAGAGCAGCGGGGCGAGGCTGCGACCGGAACTCCGGGGTGACCGGGCCCCGGGGCGACCGGGCCCAGAGGTGACCCGACCCCGGAGTGACCGGCCGGGCTCGGTGAACCGGGTGGCCGGGAGCCCTCCGGGCGGAGATCATCCCGGCTATGACTTCCGTGACCCCACAGACGATCACCGCCGACGCGTCGGGCAGTTGGACCCTGGGAGACCTGCCGGTCAACCGCATCGGCTTCGGCGCGATGCGGTTGCCGCAGACCGGCGAGACGCTGGTTCCCGACGCCGTCCCCCGTGACCGCGACGCCGCCCTGGCCGTACTGCGCCGGGCCGTCGAGCTCGGCGTCAACCACATCGACACCGCCGCGTTCTACTTCTCGCCGCTGCGCTCCGCCAACGAGCTGATCAACAGCGCCCTGGCCCCGTACGCGGACGACCTCGTGATCACCACCAAGGTCGGCCCGGCCCGGGACGGGACGGGAAAGTGGGCGGACCACGCCCGTACCCCCGAGGCGCTGCGCGGCCAGGTGGAGGAGAACCTGCGCCAGCTCGGCCGTGACCACCTCGACGTGGTGAACCTGCGCGTCGGCGGCGGCAAGGAGCCGGTCGCCGAGCGGTTCGGCGCACTGGCCGAGCTGCGCGAGGCCGGTCTCATCCGCCATCTGGGCCTCTCCAACGTCACCCCCGCCCACCTCGCCGAGGCCCTGGCCATCGCGCCGGTGGTCTGCGTGCAGAACCGGTACGGGATCGGCGTGCGCCCCGAGGACGACGCGTTCGTCCGTGACTGCGCCGCGCGGGGGATCGCCTTCGTGCCGTTCTACGCGATCGCCGGGGCCGGCCGGGAGGGCGGCGCGACCGGGGCCGAGCCCGACGAGGTGCTGGCCGTCGCGCGGGCGTACGGGGTGAGCCCGGCGCAGGTCCGCCTGGCGTGGACGCTGCACCGGGGTCCGAACGTGCTGGCCATCCCCGGCACCGGCGACCTCGACCACCTGGCCGCCAACGTGGCCGCCGGAGCCCTGCGCCTGGGTGCGGACGCGCTGGAGCTGCTGGAGGGCCTGCACCGGAGCGCGCCGTCCGGCCGGGCTCGGTGAACCGGGTGGTCTATGGGCCGCTGCTCTACGGGCCGCAGCCTTACGGGTCGTAGCTCTACGGGCCCCAGCTCTATGGGCCGCGGCTCTACGGGTCGTAGCGCTACGGGCCCCAGTTTCGCGAGGTCACATCGTGGCCGGAACCCCCGCCGGCAGGCGTGCGCACCGGCGGCAGGCCCGGGCCGAGCCGGCGACGACCGCGTGGGAGGCGGCGGCCAGTGCGCAGGCCGCCGCCGTCGCCGGCCAGTTCTCGGCAAGGACCGACGCGGTGGCGAGCGCCAGGGTGGCCACCGCCATGGACACGCTCGCGGTGGTGCCCGTCCAGGCCACCGTGAGGGGCAGCCGGTGCGGGACGGGGAGCCGGCGGGCCAGGGCCCCGGTCGCGGCCAGGGTGGCCGCCGCCAGGAGAACCGCCGCGCCCGCGACCGCGGCCAGGTTCGTCGCGAGCAGATGCGCGGCACGGGGCACCGCCGCGTCCTGCGGGCCGCCCGTGCTCCGCACCAGGAGCCAGCACGCCAGCAGGAACGGCGCGCTGAGGGCGACCGCCCGGGCGGTGTGCCGGGCCTGGGCGACGGTCAGTTCGCGCTGGAAGCTCCCGGCCAGCTCGCGCGCCGAGCCGAACTCCGCCACCGCGCGGTGCACCGCCCGCTCGTACGGTTCGCCCTCGCGCGTGTACGCCGCCACGGTCTCCGTGAGCCCGTCGCGGGCCTCCTCGATCAGACGGGACTTGGCCCGGGCGGGGCCGCGCAGGAGGGCGTCCAGCTCGGTGACGTACTCCTGTACGAAGTCGCTGCCACGGAGGTCACGGTCACTGAGGTCGCGGTCACCGAGGTCACGGTGACGGAGGTCGCGGTCGCCGATGTCGCCGCCGCTGAGGTCGCCGCTGCTGTCGCTGTCGCTGTCATCGCGCGGCGGGCTGCCGGTCATGCGCCCTGTCCGTGCGGCTGCGGGTGCGGGTGCGGTGCCACCGGGTTGAGCACCGAGCCGATCGCGGCCGTGAAGTCCTGCCACGCCGTGCGCTCGTCGGCCAGGAAGCGTGCTCCCGCCTCCGTCAACGCGTAACAACGGCGCTTGCGCTGCCCCTCCGCCTCCCAGGTGCTGCGCAGCAGGCCGATCCGCTCCAGCCGGTTCAGCGCCGGGTAGATGGTGCCGGTCCGCAGTTCGAGCGCGCCGCCGCTGCGCTGCTGGACCGCCGTGATGATCGCGTATCCGTGCAGCGGGGCCGGTTCGAGCACTGCCAGGAGGAGACCGTCCAGATGTCCGCGTACCGCGTCCTGTCTCATGCGTAGGCAGCCTACCTAAAAGGGCTCGGGCGTGCTATTCCTTAGGCGTCGGCCGATGCCTTGGCAGACAACCTATTGGCAGGAAATCCAGAAGGGCTCTCCGTGACCAAGCTGCTGCTCTCGCTGCACGTCCTGGCGTCGATCCTGGCGGTCGGGCCGATCACCGTCGCGGCCTCGATGTTCCCCCGCTACGCCAAGCCGCCCGCGCCCGGCAGCGAGGGCCCGCACGACCACGACACCCGCACCGCGGCCTTCCTGCACAAGATCTGCCGGGCGTACGCGCTGGTCGGCATCGCCGTCCCCGTCCTCGGCCTCGCCACCGGGGCGCAGATGGGGGTGCTGGGCGATGCCTGGCTGCTCGCGTCGATCGTGCTGACGACGATCGCCGCCGCCCTGCTCATGGCCATGGTCCTGCCCGGACAGCGCGAGCTGCTGGTGGAGGGGGCGGGGGCGGGGAGCGGTTCCGGTACGGAGGCGGGGGCGGGCGACGGGTCCGGGGGCGGCACTCTCACGGTGGCCGAGCGGCGGTCGGCGGCGGCGCGGCTCGCCATGACCACCGGGATCTTCAATCTGCTGTGGGCGACGGTCGTCGTGCTGATGATCGTCCGGCCGGGATCGACGACGGGGGCCTGACCCCGACGCCGTACGGCATCCGACCCTGGCGCCCGTCGCCTGTCCCGGCTCGCTCCTGGAGCTCGTCAACCCGCCTTCGCGTAGCGGCTGATGGGGCGGGGCAGGCCCAAGTGGCCGCGCAGCGTGTCGGATTCGTACGCCGTACGGAACACCCCGCGCCGTTGCAGCTCCGGGACCAGGCTCCGGGTGATCGCCGTGAGGTCGTGCGGCAGGGCTCCCGGGCGGAGGCGGAAGCCGTCCAGGCCGGTGGCGCGCCAGTCGAGCAGCAGGTCGGCCAGTTCGGCGGGGGTGCCGGTGAACACCTCGGCGTCGGAGGCGAGTTCGGCTCCCGCCGTGTCGTCCAGGCGGGCCTTGCGGCGGGCGGCCGCGCCCGGCTCGTCGTCCAGGAAGACGAGGAGGTCCGCGAAGGTGCGCAGCGGGCGGTCCGCCACGTTCCGCCCGGTGCGCTCCACCGCCTCGGCCACCTGGGCGAGGATCGCCGCCGCGCCCGCCCGGTCGTGCGGCGTGACGGCGACGACGTCGGAGCTCAGCGCGGCGAACTCGTACGGCGTCGTCGCGTGCGCGAGGCTCACCACCAGTGGCTGGCCCTGCGGGGTGCGCGGGGTGATCGAGGGGCCCTTCACGCTGAAGGCCGAGCCCTGGAAGTCGATGTGGTGGACCTTGTCGCGGTCGAGGAAGCGGCCCGTCGCCGCGTCCCGTATCTCCGCGTCGTCCTCCCAGCTGTCCCAGAGCCGCCGTGCCGCCTCCACCACCTCCGCGCCTTCCGCGAAGAGCGCGCGCAACGGCTGGGAGATCCGCTCCGAGTCGGCGGTGTCCTGCTCGGTGAGCTGGGGTGTGGTGCGGCGGCCGAAGTGGGCGGCGTCGGCCGCGCGGGACGCGATCTGCGGCCGCCAGCCGGCCCGGCCCCGGCTCGCGTGGTCGAGCGTGGCGATGCCGATGGCCAGGTGGAACGGTTCGGTGTGGGTGACGTTGGTGGTCGGGACCAGGCCGATGTGCGTGGTGAGCGGGGCGAGATGGGCCGCGAGCAGCACCGCGTCGATGCTGCCCCTGACCTGGTCGGTGCGGTCGTCGGGGAGGTGGAAGGCGGCGGACTGGAGGCCGAGGGCGTCCTCGAAGGTGACGAAGTCGAGTAGCCCGCGCTCGGCCTCGGCGACCAGGTCCGCCCAGTACGCGGCGTCGAGCAGCTCACCCGGCCGGGCCCCCTCCTCGCGCCAGGCGGCCGGGTGCCAGCCCGCGCCGTCGAGCGCGACGGCCAGGTGCAGGGGAGCGGCGGGGGCGGCCGGGGTGGCGGAGGCGGCCGAAGCAGCCGCAGTGGCCGGTGCGGTGGGGGTTTCCGGGGTGGCAGGGGTGGCAGGGGCGGCAGGGGCGGCAGGGGCGGCAGGGGCGGCAGGGGTGGCGGGGGTGGCGGGGGCGGCAGGGGTGGCGGGAGTGTCCGAAGTGGTCGGAGTCGCGGAGGTGTCCGAAGTGGCCAGGGTGGCCGAAGTGGCGGAGGTGTCCAGAGTGGCAGGGGTGGCGGGGGTGCCCGTGGTGCCGGTCATGCCGGGATCTCCTTCTCGTCGTGCCCGTCGCGTGCGGTCTGTCCGCCCCATCCGGCCGGGCGGGGCGCGTCGGACAGGCCCAGGTGGTCCCGGAGCGTGGCGCCCGTGTAGTCGTCGCGGTGCACGCCCTTCTCCTGGAGCAGCGGCACCACCCGGTCCACGAAGTCGTCCAGGCCGCCGGGGGTGAGGTGGGGGACGAGCACGAAGCCGTCCGCGCCCTCGCTCTGCACGTAGTCGTCGATGGCGTCCGCGACCGTCCGCGGGCTGCCGACGAACGTCTGGCGTCCGCCGACCTCGATGACCAGCTCCCGGATGGAGAGGTTCCGCTCCTGCGCGAGCCTGCGCCACGCCCGGGCCGTCTCGGCCCGGCCCTTGCGGAAGACGGAGTGCCCCTTCAGGAAGTGGGCGTCGTCCTCGGGTTCGACGTCCGGCAGCGGCCCGTCCGGGTCGTACGCGGACAGGTCGCGGCCCCAGACCGCCTCCAGGTGGGCGATCGCGGTCTGCGGGCTCACCAGCTCGCGGCTGATCTCCTCCGCGTACGCCGCGGCCTCCTCGTCGGTGTCCGCGACGACCGCGTTGGCGGTGGGGAGGATCAGCAGGTCGTCCGGGCGGCGGCCGTACTTGGCCAGGCGGCGCTTCACGTCCCGGTAGAAGTCCCGGGCCACGTCGATCCGGTTGTGCTTGCTGAAGATGACCTCGGCGTCGGACGCGGCGAACTCCCGGCCCGCGTCGGACTCGCCGGACTGGATGATCACCGGGTGGCCCTGCGGGCCGGGCGGGGTGGTGAACCGGCCGGATATGCCGAAGTGCTGCCCGTGGTGGGAGAAACGGCCGGCCCCGGCCCGGACGAACTCGCCCGCCGCCGCGTTCGCCCGGAGATCGCCGTTGCCCCAGCTGTCCCACAACTCCCTTGCCGTGGTGAGGAATTCGGCGGCCCGGGTGTAGCGGTCGGCCTCGGGGAGGAAGCCGCCCCGGCGGAAGTTCTCGCCGGTGAACGCGTCGTAGCTGGTGACCACGTTCCAGGCGGCCCGGCCGCCGCTGAGCCGGTCCAGGGTCGCGAACCTGCGCGCCACCTCGTACGGCTCGTTGAAGGTGGCGTTCACCGTGGCGGCGAGGCCCAGGTGCGTGGTGACGGCGGCCAGGGCGCTCAGCACGGTCAGGTTCTCTGGGCGGCCCGCGATGTCGAGGTCGTACACCTGCCCCTTGTGCTCGCGCAGCCGCAGCCCCTCGGCGAGGAAGAAGAAGTCGAACTTGCCGCGTTCGACGGTCTGCGCGAGCCGGATGAAGGAGTCGATGGCTATCTGGCTCTCGGAGCGCGGGTCCGACCAGACGGTCACGTTGTGGATGCCGGGCAGCTGCGCCGCAAGGTGCACCTGTCTCTTGGCTGGGGTGGCGGGCACGGTGCGGTCTCCTCCTGCGAAGTCCGGCATGGGGGCGGTTGGTTGCACGTGGGACGGGGACGGCGAGGGTGGGGATGCGGGGGCGAGGGCGGGGGAGGGGGCGTTCCGAGCGTGCCTGGGCGGGCAGGCCGCTGCCCAGGTCGATCGGCCCTGCTTCACGAGGTGTTCATGGTGTTCATGGTGTTCATGGTGTTCATTCCGTGGTGGCAGGGCCCGTGCCGTGGCGACGCCGGTCCGGGACGCCCGGGGCGGTGTCGTACGCGTCAGGCGTCCGGGCCAGCCCCCGCGGCCGGAGCCGGGGTGGTGGCCGGGGCCACCGGCCGCCGGGCGGGGAATCCGGCCTGACGGGCGTACAGGACGACCGCGATCACCGGCAGCAGGAGCAGCAGGACGGCCCAGGGGAAGGACTCGCTGCCGATCACGTCGAGCAGGATGCCGCCGACGATGCCGCCGCCCGCCATCGCGACGTTCCAAAGGGTGACCAGCATCGCCTGTGCCGCGTCGGCGGACTCGCCGCCCGCGTCCCCGGCGGCGGTCTGGAGCAGGGTGGGCACGCCGCCCCAGCCCAGGCCCCACAGCACGGCCGCGACGTAGACGAGGGCGGTGGTGTCGGACAGGACGGCCAGCAGCAGCGACGCGACGGCGACCAGCAGCGCGCCGCCCACGGTGAGGCCGCGCAGCCGGCGGTTGATCTGGGAGCCGACGATCCAGATGCTCGCCAGCGAGGCGGCCCCGAAGACGAGGAGGATCAGGCCGGTCGAGCCGCCCAGGCCGAGGTCTTCGAGGTACGTGGCGATGTACGCGTACAGGATGGTGTGCGCCAGGACGAAGACCAGCGTGACGAAGAGGACCGGGGTCACGCCCGGGATGCGCAGCGTCCCCAGCATCTTCGGCCGCTCGCCGCGCCCCTGCCCGGGGAAGTCCGGCACGGCCGCGAAGATCCACCCCAGGAGCACCACCGTGAGCGCCGTCATCGACAGGAACGCCACGCGCCAGCCGAGCCAGTCGCCGAGGAAGGTGCCGGCGGGCACGCCGAGGGAGAGCGCGACGGGGATGCCCGCCATGGCGATGGCCATCGCCTTGCCCTGGAGGTGTACGGGAGCCATGCGCCGCGCGTACCCGGCGAGCAGGGCCCAGGCGAGACCGGCCGCGACACCGGCGACGAACCGCGCCGCCATCGTCAGCTCGTAGACGGACGACAGGGCCGTCACGGTGTTGGCGAGGGCGAACCCGCCCATCGCCGTGAGCAGCAGTTTCTTGCGCCGCCAGCCGGCGGTGGCGGCGGTGAGCGGGATGGCGGTGAGGGCGGTGCCGATCGCGTACACCGTGACGGTCTGGCCGGTCGCGGACTGGCTGACCCGCAGGTCCTCGCTCATCGCGGGCAGCAGACCCGCGGGCAGCGTCTCGGTGAGGCTGGTGATGAAGACGGCGGTGGCGAGGGCGAGCAGGGCGAGGAGGGGGAGTTTCCGCTGCTCCTCGCCCCCGCTCTTCGGGGCCGGTGCCGCAGCGGCTGCGGGCGCCGTGTCGGGTGCGCTGCTCATGGGGTGTGCTCCAGGTCTTCCGGAAGGGAGGGGGCGGGGGAGGAGGCGGTGGCAGAGTGGGCGTGGGCGTGGGCGTCGGCGGGGGGACCGAGGCCGCCGTCGACGGGCAGCCGGGCGCCGGTGGTGAACGTCGCCTCCGTGGCCAGGAAGAGCGCGGCGCGGGCCACCTCCTCGGCTGCGCCGAGACGCCCCAGTGGAGGAAGCGGAGGCGGCGGAGGCCCAGGGGGCGACGGGGACGACGGGGACGGTGGAGGCGAGGACGGCGGTACGTCGCCGACGTCCGGCGCCTCGATACAGCCCGGGGCCACGGCGTTGACGCGGATGCCCCGGGCGGCGAGTTCGGCGGCGAGCGCCCGCACGGCGTCCGGGCACGGGGCGGGCGCGGTGAGCACGATCGCGCCGCCGTCCTTGAGGTGCGGCAGCAGGGGCCGCACGGTCGGGACCGCGTCGGCGAAGAGGAGGTCGACGCCGGCCCCGCCGAATCCGGCGGGGCCCCGCGGCGTGAGCGCGGTCCCGACGTCGAACGGTGCGACGACGCGGGCGGCGGAACCCAGTTCCGCGACCGCGCGGGCGTGCTCCTGGCCGGCGTGGGCGGTCAGCAGGACGCTCGCGCCGCCCTCCACGAGACGTTTGGCGATGGCCAGGCCGATGCCGGTGACCTCACCGACGACCAGGGCCTGCCGCTGCGCGTATTTGGTCATGGCTGCCGCTCCCTCCGGGGAGGCCCGGTGACCGATGGATGGTGCTCGATGTCCGGTTTCTTCGCCGGTGCGTCACGCCGGCCTCCCGCGAGGACGACTCTGCGCGCCGGCGCTTCGGGGAACCTTCGGAAAACCTTCGGGCCGGCTGACGGGGACCGGGCCGGGCCGGTGTGGGTGCGGGGGGCGGTCCGGTGCAGGTGGGGGCCGGGGGACCGGCTCCGGCACCTGTACGGTGGCGGCTATGCGCTTTGGGGTGCTCGGGCCACTGGTGGTGTGGGACGGCGAGGGACGGGAAGTGACCGTCCCCGAGGCCAAGGTCCGGGCCCTGCTGGCGGACCTGCTCGCGAACGACGGGGCTCCGGTCTCCGCCGACCGCCTCATCCAGGACCTGTGGGGCGACGAGCCCCCGGGCAAGCCCTCGGGCGCTCTCCAGGCCAAAGTCTCGCAGCTGCGCCGGGTCCTGGGCCGGGACCGGGTGCTCCGGCAGCCGCCGGGCTACCGGCTGCGGCTCGACGGCGGCCCGGACGAGGTGGACGCCGCACGGTTCAGGGCCCTGGTGACCGAGGCCCGCCCTCTCCAGGACCCCCGCGCGCGGGCCGCGCTGCTCACCCGGGCCCTGGAGCTGTGGCGGGGACCGGCGTACGCGGACTTCGCGGACGGCCCCTTCGTACGGGAGGCCGCGCAGCGCCTCGCGGAGCAGCGGCTGTCCGTGCTGGAGGAGCAGGCGGAGGCGCGCCTGGAGGCGGGGGACCACGCGCTCCTCGCCGGGGAGCTGGCCGGCCTGGTCGCGCTCCACCCGCTGCGGGAGCGGCTGCGCGCCGCGCAGATGAGGGCCCTGTACGCGGCGGGACGCCAGAGCGAGGCGCTGACGTCGTACGAGGACCTGCGCGCCCGCCTCGCGGAGGAGCTGGGGGTCGACCCGAGCCCCGAACTGGCCGCCCTGCACGGGGCGGTGCTGCGACAGGAGCCGGGCCTGAGCGCGGGGACGTACGGGTACGGGGCTTCGGGCGGCAGGTTCGCGGGGGCGGTGGGCCGTGCGGCGACGGGGGGCGTGGCTTCGGGGGGCGGGTTCGCCGGGGCCGCGGACCGCACGACGACGGGGTACGGGGCTTCGGCGGGCGGGTCTGCGGGGGCGGTGGACCGTGCGACGACGGGGGATGTGGCTTCGGGCGGCGGGTTCACCGGGGCCGCGGACCGCACGACGACGGGGTACGGGGCTTCGGGCGGCGGGTCTGCGGGGGCGGCGGACCGTGCGACGACGGGGGGCGCGGCTTCGGGCGGCGGGTTCGCCGGGGCGGCGGGCCGTGCGACGACGGGGGACGTGGCTTCGGCGGGCGGGTTCGCCGGGGCGGTGGACCGCACGACGACAGAGGGCGCGGCCCCGGAACACGCACCGGCCCGGGGCGCAGCGCCCACCCGAGCCGTATCCACCGCGCCCGCCGACACCCCGCCGCCCCACTCCAACCTCCCCGTCCCCCTCACCCCCCTCGTGGGTCGCCGCCAGGCGCTCGCCGAGCTCTCCCAACTCCTTTCCGACGCACGGCTGGTGACCCTCACCGGGCCGGGCGGTGTGGGCAAGACCCGGCTGGCCGTGGCGGCGGCCACCGCCGAGCGGGACCGGGCACAGGCGGGCGAACTGGCGGACGGCGCCTGGCTCGTGGAGTTCGCCGGCATGCGCGCCGGCACCCCCGCCGACCTCGCCCAGGTCGTCGCCGCCACCCTCGGCATCCGCGACGACGCCCCCGGCTCGCTGCCCGCCGCAGGGTCGGGCGCCCCCTCCCTGCCGCACCGCCTCGCCGCAGCCCTGCGCGACCGCCGCACCCTGCTGGTCCTGGACAACTGCGAGCAGGTCGTCGACGCCGCCGCCGAACTCACCGGCCTCCTCCTGCGCACCGCCCCCGGTCTGCGGGTCCTGGCCACCGGGCAGGAGCCGCTGGGCCTGGCGGGCGAGGCGGTGTTCCTGGTCGAGCCGCTGCCGCCCGCCGACGCGGTCCGGATGTTCATGGAGCGGGCCGCCGCCGCGACCCCCGGCTTCCCGCGCGACCCGGGCGCGCCCGAGGAGCCCGAACGCCGGGCCGTCGCGGAGATCTGCCGCCGCCTCGACGGCATCCCGCTCGCGTTGGAGCTCGCCGCCACCCGCGTACGGGCGTTGGGTGTACGGGAGTTGGCGGCGCGGCTCAACGATCGCTTCCGGGTGCTGACGTTCGGGCAGCGCGGCGCTCCGGCCCGCCAGCAGACGCTGCGGGCGGTGATCGACTGGAGCTGGGAGCTGCTGAGCGCGCCCGAACGCATCGTCCTGCGCCGCCTCGCCGCGCACAGCGACGGCTGCGACCTGGCCGCCGCCGAGGCCGTCTGCGCGGGGGACGGCGTCGCCCGGGACGAGGTGCTGGACCTCGTCACCCGGCTGGTCGACCGGTCCCTGGTGGTCGTGGTGGCCGGGCCCACCGGTCCTCGCTACCGGCTGCTGGAGTCCGTCGCCGCGTACGCGACCGAGCGGCTCCACGAGATGGAGGACCTCACCGCCGTACGGGACCGCCATCTCCTCCACTACCGGGACCTGGCCGAACACGCCGAGCCGCGGTTGCGCGGGGCCGGACAGCGGTCCTGGCTGGCCCGGCTGGACGCCGAGGCGGGCAACCTCCGCACGGCACTGGACGCGGCGGTGGCCCGCGCGGGGGCGGGCGAGCCGGAGGAGGCGGTCCGGCTGGCCACCGCCCTGGCCTGGTGGTGGCTGCTGCGCGGCCGCCTCACGGAGGCCCGCCGCAGCCTGGGCGCGGTGCTGGCGGCGACAGGCGGACCGCCTGAACTCGCTCTCCTGCACGACGCGTTCGCGCTGCTCACCGGGGATCGCGCCGCTACTGCTACTGCTACTGCCACTGCCACTGCCGCCGCTTCCGCCACTGCCTCGGCTTCCGCCATGGCTTCCGCTTCCGCCCTCGCCTCCGCCGAGGCCGTCCCCGACCCCGTACGCCGTGCCCGTGCGCTGTGGCTCTGTGCGTACGGCCTGTTCAGCGCGGGTGACGCGGACGAGGGCGACGAGCTGAACACCCGTGCGCTCGCCCTCTTCACCGCCGCGGACGACCAGTGGGGCGCCGCCGCCGCCCTCGGCCTGCGCGCCACGCTCGCGCTCGTCCGCGGCGACCTCGACGGGCTCGGCCGGGACGGGTCGCGCAGTGCCGCGCTCTTCCGGAAACTGGGAGACCAGTGGGGCGAGTTGCAGACGGTGTCCCCGCTCGCCGCGCTCGCGGAGATCAAGGGGGAATACGCGGACGCGGAGCGACGCCAACACGAAGGGCTGCGGATGGCGCGGGAGTTGGGGCTGGAGGCGGAGGTGTCCGCGCGGCTCTCCGGACTCGGCCGGCTCGCCCTGCTCGCCCGCGACTGGGACCGCGCCCGCGATCTGCACGAGCAGGCCCGCAAGATCGCCGCCGAACAGGGCTACAAATACGGTGAGATCCACTCCGAGATGGGCCTCGCCCTCGGTGCGCGCCGCTCCGGCGACCTCGACGGGGCGAAGGCGCACCTGCTGCACATCCGGGACGGCTACGCCGACGTCTCCTCCCAGGCGGGCGACCACCTGCTCCGCGCGGAGCTCGGGTTCGTCGCCGAGCTGCGCGGCGACGCGCGCGGGGCGGCCGCCCACCACCTGGAGAGCCTGGAGATCGCCCGGGCCCTCGCCGAGCCCCGCGCGCTGGCCCTCTCCCTGGAGGGCCTCGCCGGCGCGGCAGCCCTGACCGGCCACGGGCCCGCAGCCACCCGCGCGGCGCTCCTGCTGGGCGCGGCGGACGCCGCCCGCCGCCGGGCCGGAGCCCCGCTGCCGCCCGCCGAACGCGCCGACGTCGACCGGATCACCGCGTCGGCGCGGGCCGTCCTGGGGGAGGACGCGTTCTCGGAGGCGTACGCGAACGGCGCCCGGCTGGACCCGGAGGAGGCGGCCCGCCGGGCCCGTACGGAACAACGGTCCCCGGGAAGCGAAGAACCCTAGGGTCTGTCCTCAGCGGCCGCCCGGCGGGCAGACCCGGTCCGGCAGCCAGGCGGGCAGGCCCCGGCGTTCGTTCTCGGAGAGGTCGCGGCCGAGGATGGCGCACAACTCCTTCTTCCAGAGCGCCGGGTCGAGGTGCAGGATGCCCATGGTGTTCTCGTCGACGGTGCGGAGCAGGGTCCCGCCGTCGCGGGAGACCGCCAGGAACTTCTGCTCCTCCCCGAACACGTAGGACGTGCCGCGGTCCTCGGGGTTCGCCGCGTCCTGGAACCGTACGGAGTTCCCGTTGGCCAGGAAGTACACCGAGCCGTCGCTCCGGAAGCCCTGCCGGTACTCCCACAGGTTCAGGGGCCCCATCGGGCCGAGCACCCGCCGCGGGGGCTTCCCCGTCCGCCCGCCCGACCACAGTTCCATCATGGCTCCCTTGGTCTGCACGGTGGCGAAGTTCCCGGTCCGGTCGAGAACGGCGAAGTCCGTCTCCGGCCCCAGCTCGATGCGCAGTGCTGTGTTCTCCCGGCCCGTGCGCAGGGAGAAGGCGCGGAGGAACTTCTCGCCGTGCATCGAGAGCTGCACGTGTCCCGGCTCCGGGTGGAAGGAGGCGGTGAAGCCCGGGGGAGGCGTCGGCGCGATCCCCTCGTTGCGGACGTCGAGCGGCTTCGACAGGCGCCGGCCGTCCCGGGCGTTCCAGTGCTCGACGACGGATCCGGAGACGGTCAGCAGCTCGTCACCGGGGCCGAAATACAGCCCCACGCCCTGCTTCGGCGCATGGCGGCCGCCGCCGGCGGGAGGAGGCATGCTGACGGTGATGTCGGTGACGGTCCGCAGGGAGGGGAGCTCCCAGATCCGCACCTTGTTCCAGCTGATGAGATCGGCCGCCAGCGTTCCCGCCCGGTCCACCTCTATGTCGGGCGCGATGTTGACGTACAGCGACGGGCTCTCCCTCGGAGGGCGCTTCACCGTCTTCTGGACGGTCGTCGACCCGTCCGCCTCCATGCGGACGATGCCCAGAGTGTCGGCCTCGTCGCCCATCCGGACCAGCATGTCCCCCTTCTCGCCCCAGGCCGTGCCGCCGAGCAGTGCCGGAGGGCCGTCCGCGACGACCGGGTCCGTGACCAGGGGCCGCCCGAGCACTGACGTTTCGTCCCGGATGATCAGAACGGGGTTCGCCGGGTCGCCCACGAGGGACAGGTCGTCGTCGTCCTCGATCGGCTCGCTGGGCCCCTCGATCTCCTGGGCCCCGCTGCCGGGGCGCGTCCCGACCAGGACCCATGAGGTCTGCCGCTTGCGCACCGCGAAGTGCTCCCCGGTCCCGTCGATCGCGATGCCCTCGCACCTGCTGATGGGCTCCTCGAACCGGTGCCGGGTCAGCGTCCGTCCGTCCGCGACCCGGACGGCTTCGTACTCCGCGTGGCCACCGAGCGGGCCCGCCCGGCAGACGGCCAGCACTTCGCCGTCGCCCGACAGGGCGAGACGGGGTGTCGACGACCTGTTGACGCCGTCCGCCAGTTCCCGCGTCCTCCCGGTCGGGATGTCGATCGCGACCAGGGAGGACCTGTCCGTCTTCTTCTGCTCGGCGTCGGGCCGCAGCTGAGCCACGAGCGTGTCTCCGTTCGGCCCGAACATCACCGCGCCGACGCCCGGCGTCCGGCCGGGGAGCTCCACCGACCGCTCCCCCGCCAGCTCTCGAATCCTCACGCGCCCCTCGGCCGCCGTGACCACCTCACCCCCGTCAGGGGAGAAGTCCGCGACGCCCAGGCGGTCGGAGAGCCCGGTCACCTGCTCCCCGAACTCCGCGCCGCGGATGCTGCGTCCGGGGCCCAGCACCGCCGACTCGTCCGTACCCGCGCGGTCCACGTCGTGCCAGAACAAGGTGCCGCCGGCCTTCGTCGACAGGTAGGCGATCCTGCGGCCGTCCCGGCTGACCAGCGGCAGGAAGGCCCCTTCGGCGAGGGGGAGCCGGGCGCGCACGGTGCGCTCGCCCGCGCCCCGGACGAAGAGCACCACGCCCCCCTTGGAGTTCCCCGAACCCCCGAGCCGGGTCGTCATGAGGACCACCCGCCCGTCCGTGCTCGCCGCCACCTGGCTCACCCGTCCCTCGCCCGAGGTCAGGGCCCACCGGTCCTGTACGAAGTGGTCGTAGCGGCGCAGCAGCGCGTTGTCGGCCTCCTGGGTGGGGGCGAGGTCATGGGCCGCCATCGCGACCAGGGCGGCTGCGCCCGGGTCCCGCTGCGCCAGCTCGTCCGAGAGGATCGCCAGCGAGCGCGAGCGCCCGTCCGCCTCCCGCTCCGCGCTGACCCGCGACTGCTGGACGAGGAAGGTGCCGAGCCCGGCGATGAGCGCGAGGACGAGCGCGGCGGCGCCCCAGGCGACCCGCACCCGGGTCCGGCGGCGACGTTGTCGTCCGGTGGCGAGGTCGATGAACGCGCGTTCCTCGGAGGAGAGTTCAGCCTCCCGCGCACGTAACCGACGTGTCAGTGACGCCAGATGGATCGGGCCGGGCAGCAGGTCCGGGGAGCGCGCCGCCGCCTCCCAGCGGTCGAGGTCGTGGTGCAGCTCCGCACGGGCCGCCAACAGGGCGCTGTCGATGTGCACTTGGCGGGCGAGCGTCGGCCAGGCGCTGGTGAGGGCTTCATGGGCGAGCTCGGCCGTCTCCGGTTCGCCCACCCTCCCGTGCAGCACCAGCAGTCGCCGCTCGGCCAGGGCGCAGGCGATCCGCCACCGCTCCTCACCCGCCTCCTTGCGGGTGATCATCCGGCGCAGCGGGGCCTCACTGCCCGGCAGCACCCGGACGAGCCCGGTGAGCAGCCGCAGCGCGTCGGGCTCGTCCTCCGGACGCACGCACTCCTGCCACGCCTGTTCCGCGTGGCGTTCCAGGGCGCCGGCGACCCCGCCGATCTCCTCGTACGTCGACCGGCGCAGCCGCCCCCCGGCCTGCCTCTCCCAGAGCTGGGAGAGGACGAAGCCGAGCAGGGGCAGGATGCCGGGCGCGTCCCCGGCGTCCTTCAGGATGCGCTCCTCCAGACCGGGGTCGTACGCCACGGCCGGCAGGGGCCTGACCGGCTCGCGGATCACCTTCGCGAGCTGCCTTTCCGACATGGGGGCGAGCGGCACGTTCGTCCCGCTCGTCAACGCCTCCCCGATCACCGGGTGGTTGAGCGCCACGTCCACGAAGTCGGCGCGGAGGGTGAGCAGGACGCGGACGCCCTTCGGCTGTCCCTTCCGGAAGAGCAGGTCGGCGGCCTCCGCCACCTCGGCCTCGGTCCGGTCCAGCAGGGCCTCGGCCTGGTCGAGCAGGACGAGAACGCGGTGGCCCGTGCTCCCCAGGACGCGGTGGAGGACATCGGCGAGCCGGTCCGTCCGCAGCAGGGTGCCCACTTCCTCCGGGCTGCCGACCGGGGCGGGGGCGTCCAGTTCTTCCGGGCTGCCGGCCGGGGCGGGGGCGCTCAGTTCCTCCGGGCTGCCGACCGGATTGGGGACGCCCAACTCCCCCGGCTGCGCCGCGCTCTTCGGCCTCTTCGCGCCTTTCGACCTCTCCGCGCCCTGTGACCTCTCCAGCACGTGCAGTTCGTACAGCTTGACGGCGAGTGCGTGGCGCAGGGACCCGACGTCCCCGGCGTTGACGACCACGACCGCGTACCCCGCCTCCCGCATCCGCGGCGCCACCCCCGCGAGCGCCAGCGAGGACTTGCCGCAGCCGGAGGGCCCGTACAGGATGGCCGGCCCCTCGCCCCCCAGGGAGGCGACCACCCGCCCGATGTCGTCGTCCCGCCCGAAGAAGACGTCGGCGTCGGACTCCTTGAAGGTGGCGAGCCCGCGGAACGGGTTGTCCGGAGTGACCAGCGGGATCAGTTCGGGCAGCGCGTCCAGCAGGGTCCGGGTCCGCAGGGCGAACGCCTGCTGGGCCTCGCGTACGGGCTCGGCGGCCACCATCAGGCCCACGACCGCGCCCAGTTCGTCGTTCCAGACGGGGCTGCCGCTGAATCCCCGCTTGACGTACACGCTCTCGCCGTCGCCCCGCGAGAGCTGGACCCATCCCTCCCGGGTCGGCCCCCGGAACGTACCGCTGTGCCAGATGCCCCCGGGGTGGTCGTCGGTGAACCCCACGGCCCGGGCGGCGTGCCGCCAGACGCCCTGCGGGGGGTCGGCCAGGGGCAGCGGCCGGGCGCCGGGGATCGGTTCGGGGAGCCGCAGGAGGGCCATGTCACCGGTGCGGTCGGGGCGTACGGGTATCCAGCGCCGCACTTCGGCCGTACGGTCGCCGCCGTCGTACGCGCCCTGGGCGTCCCCGGCCAGCGGCAGGTCGACGGCGACCTCGGCCCCGGGCTCCACCGCCTCGTCCCGGGGCCGGTCGAGGGCGTCGGAGACCACATGGGCGCAGGTGAGGACGAGATCGTCGGCGACCAGGAAGCCCGCACCGGCGACGACCCCGTCCTGGCCCTTCACGCGGACGACGGCGGAGGAGAGGGCCGTCTCGGGGTCGTACGCGGGGTCGGGGCGACCGGCCGTGCGCTCCGGGGTCGCCCGCCGGTCGTCTCCGGGCCCGGTCTGCGGTGCGTGTGTCACTGGGCCCCCACCCGTATCAACTGCGCGGCTGTCCCACAGTATCCGCGGCGGCATCCGGCTCGTCGCGCCTGTTCCAGGTCAGGGTGACGGAGAAGTTGGCCGCCGTCGCGGTGCTGGCGATGACGACGTCCGCCTCGGCGGACAGGGACACCCCGAATTCGAGGGTGATCTCGTCCGGGGCCTGGGCCATGCCGGAGAACCGGCCCACGAAGCTCTCCGCCACCGGACGTACGGTGTCCAGCATCTGCCCGAGCGTCCGCTCGGCCCGTGCCACGGTGCGGCCGCCCCGCCCCACACGGACGAGCGCCTCGTCCACCTCGCGGATCTGGATCCGGATGGTCTCGTCGCCGGAGCCGGAGCCGGAGCCGGTGCCCGTGCCGTCGCCCAGGGGCACTTCCACGGTGTGGACGGGGCGTTCGCTCATGGCGGTACTCCAATGCTCGGGAGAATGCTCGGGAGTTGGAGATCGTAGCGAGAGCGGGGGAGCGGGGGAGCGGCTGAGCGGAATCAGCGGACGAGCGGACGAGCGGACGAGCGGACGAGTGGACGAGCGGGCAAGCGGGCAAGCGGGCAAGCGGGCAAGCAGGCAAGCGGACGAGCGGGCAAGTGGCTGAGGCGCTGCGTGGCCGAGGGGTGGCGGATGCCGGGGGAGCGGTTCATGCACGGTGCGCGACGGTCGTATTGCCGTGTGTGTAAGGGGAGTTGACGCACGGTTAACTCTGTGGCGCGGGCATGACATTCCCTCGGGCGTCCTTGTCCCGCCCGAACGCGCCGCGCCATCGTCGGGTGAGGCGTTCGAACCCCCGTGCGCCTTCCCCTCCGGCGCGTGAGTTCCCCCCAACGCGCCACCTTTCAAGGAGAGTTCTTCATGGCAGCAGTGCGCACCACCAAGCGGCGGATCGCCGGAGCGATCGCCGCGGCGACGATCTTGGCGCTCGCGGTCGGAGCAGGAGCGGCCTTACCGGCACAGGCGGCCCCCGCCCCGGCCCCCGAGGGCAGAGTCCTGCACGCGGGAGCGGCCGAGGCGGTTCCCGGGAGCTACATCGTGACGCTGAAGGAGACGGCCGGGTTCAGCGCGTCCGCGACCCAGGGCAAGAAGTTGATAGCGGGCTACGGCGGCCAGATCAAGCGCACCTACACGTCGGCGCTCAACGGATACGCCGCCAAGCTGAGCAGCGCCGGGGCCAAGCGGCTCGCCGCCGACCCGGCGGTCGCCTCGGTCGAGCAGGACCAGGAGGTCCACTCCACCGCCACCCAGACCAACGCGCCCTGGGGCCTCGACCGGATCGACCAGGCGAACCTGCCGCTGAACGGCACGTTCACCTACCCGGACTCCGCCGGCGGCAACACCACCGTCTTCGTGCTCGACACCGGCGTACGCATCACCCACCAGGACATCGCGGGCCGGGCCTCGTACGGCTGGGACTTCGTCGACAACGACGCCACCGCCCAGGACGGCAACGGCCACGGCACGCACGTCGCCACGACCGCCGCCGGAACCCGGTACGGCGTCGCGAAGAAGGCGAAGATCGTCGCCGTGCGGGTCCTCAACAACAGCGGTTCCGGCACCACCGCCGGGGTCATCGCGGGCGTCGACTGGATCACCGCCAACCGCACGTCCTCCTCCGTCGCCAACGTCTCGCTCGGCGGCGGGGCCAGCACCACCCTGGACAGCGCGGTACGCCGGTCGATCGCCGCCGGTGTGACGTACTCGATCGCGGCCGGCAATTCCAACGCCCCCGCCTCCAACTACTCGCCCGCCCGCGTCGAGACCGCGCTCACCGTAGGGGCCTCGACCCGTACGGACGCGCGGGCCAGCTACTCGAACTACGGGCCCCTGGTGGACCTCTTCGCGCCGGGCTCCGCCATCACGGCCGGCTGGGCCACCTCGGACACCGCCACCTACACGGGCGACGGCACGTCCTTCGCCGCGCCGCACGTCGCCGGCGCGGCCGCGGTCTACCTGACGAACCACCCCGGCGCCTCCCCGGCCGCCGTGGGCACGGCCATCGTGAACGGCGCGACCAACAACGTCCTGACCGGCGTCGGGGCCGGCTCCCCGAACAAGCTGCTCAGGCTCGTTCCGTAATTGCTCATACCTCTTCATGAGGTGACGCGGTGACGGCGTACTGACGCGGTGACGGCGTTACGTGGTGCTCGACGGCCGGGTACGGGTACGGGGCGATACCCCGTACGCGTACCCGGCCCACGTCGTCTGTCCGTGACGTCGTGACGTCGTGATGCCGTGACGCCGTGGCGTTGTGATGCCGTGACGTTGTGACCGTCAGGCGGGTGCCTCGACGTGGAACCGCACCGTGGGCCGGCTGATGCCGAGCCGACCGTGTACGGAGGCGGGATCACGAGGAGATGGCGTCGCCCATCGACTGCTGCCAGTACGTGACCTTGAGCGAGTCGTCGATGTGGACGCCCTTGCCGGGCAGCGAGGGGCGGGCGCCCGAGCCGACGCTCTCCGTTCCGGAGCGGCCCTGGAAGTAGACGGTCAGGGACTTCTCCGTACGGCCGTGGGCACCGCTGCCGTCCGCGGCGGACAGGTTCACGGAGGCGAAGCCGGACTCGCCCGGCTTGAGCGTGACCACGGCCTGCGGGCGGGAGTCCTCGATCACCGGAGGCACCGACTGGGCCTCGCCGAAGCGCACGGCCGGGTAGCCGTAGAGGTGGCAGATCGTGCTGCCGGTGTTGGTGACGGTGAGGAGCATGTGGTTGATCGGGCGGGTCAGCGGAGCTGCGACGGTCTTGGTGTTGGAGCCCTCACAGGTGACCGCCTTCCCGGAGGGGGCGGGAGCCTTCGCGCCGGAAGCCGTCGAGGTGGGGGCCTGTGCGGTCGGCGGCTTCGAGGTGCCGGTGGCGGTCGGCTCTCCGGAGGAGCCACTGCCGGCGGAACCGGAACCGGAACCGGAACCGGAAGCCGAACCGGACTCGGACGGGCCGGGAGCAGCCGTGGACGGCGAGGCGCTCGCGGAGGAACCGGCCGCCGCGCCCTCGTCCCTCGTGCCCGTTCCCTCGTCGCACGCGGTCAGGGAGAGGGCGGCGAGTGCGACGCCCACGGCGGTGGTCACCAGGCGGGTACGGGAGTTCCGGATACTGGACATGTGGTTGCGCCCCTTCGGCGTTCGGGTGGGGGTGGTGCTTGGATGACTCGAGCCTGTGGGGTGATTCGTCCCAGCCGCCACAGACAGCGGGGAGTTGGGGACACTGGAACACCGACATAGGCTCTGACCAGGCAAGATGTGGTGTCCCTGGAACGCCTGAATGGGACATGGGGGATGGTGGAACAGGTTGTCCGAGGCACAAGGGGCCGAAGCGACGGACGAGTTCGCGGCGCTGCTGCTGGAGCTGAAGGTCCGCTCGGGGCTGAGTTACGGGGCCCTGGCCAAGCGGCTGCACCTGAGCACGTCGACGCTGCACCGCTACTGCAACGGCACAGCGGTGCCCAACGAGTACGCACCGGTGGAGCGCTTCGCGAGAGCGTGCCGGGCGACGCCGCAGGAGCTGGTGGAGCTGCACCGGCGCTGGATCCTGGCGGACGCGGCCCGCGCGGGCAGGCCGGACCGGGCCACGGCGGCGACGGCCACGCCTGCGGCGGCGGCCACGCCTGCGGCGACGGCTACGGCGACAGCTACGGCGGCGACGGCCGGATCGAGCGACGGGGCTGATCCGACCACGACACAGGAGGCCACCGACGAGCGGGTGAAGGCCACCGAGCGGGTGAAGGCCACCGAGCCGGTGGAGGCCACCGACGAGCCGGTCGGCATCGGCGTACCGGGCGGGGTGCCGAGCGGCGTATCGGCCGGCGTACCGTCCAAGCCCGCGACGCCATGGCGCAGCCGTAGAGCACTGATCGCCTCCGCAGCGGCGGCGGCCCTGCTGGGGGTCGTGGCGCTCACCGTTCACGGCCCGTTCGGCGGGGGCGGGAAGGGCGCCGGTGACACCGGGAGAACCGTTGCGGACGCCTCCCCCGCGATCACCGGCACGGCGGATACGGAAGGACGGGGGCCGTCAGCGGCGGATTCCGCCACGCCTGCCCCGAGTTCCCCGAGTTCCCCGAGCTCCCCGGGTTCGCCGAGCTCCCCGGGCGGTGAGAGCCGCGGCCCGTCCGCCTCCGCCGCCCCCGGACCGGGCGGTGACGGGCCGGGCTCCTCGAAGGGCGGCGACGGCGAGCGGGGCGGGGCCGGGAACACCGGCGGCAGCTCCGCCCTTCCGCTGAACGTCGCCGCCCGCCCGTACGTCTACGACAGCCCGTGCAGCCAGCACTTCCTCGTCGACAGCGCACCCGCGCACGTCGGCCCGCCCGCGACCGAACAGGACGCACCGCGCTGGGCCGCCGCCTACGGCGCGGTGTCCTCGGGGGAGCAGCGGGTCGCCCTGACCGTTCAGGGCGCGGGGCGGGAGACGGTGGTCCTGGAGGCACTGCACATACGGGTCGTCGCCAAGGGCGCTCCGCTCGCCTGGAACGACTACGCCATGGGGGTCGGTTGCGGGGGCGGCGTCGACACCAAGTCCTTCGACCTCGACCTCGACGACGGCAGCCCCACGGTCGAGGTGAGGAACGGCCGGCGCGACTTCCCGTACAAGGTCAGCGAGGCCGACCCGGAGGTCTTCTACATCACCGCGCGCACCAAGGCGCACGACGTCCGCTGGGACCTCAGCCTGGAGTGGTCCAGCGGGGGCCGCCGGGGGACGGTGCACATCGACAACGCCGGCATCCCGTTCCGTACGAGCGCCGACGCCGGACGACCCGGCTACGACTATCCGCCGGGCGGCGGCGAGTGGATCGCGCGGCAGGACTGAGGGGCGAAATGCGAGGGGCGAGGGGGCACGGGCGAGGGGCGGTGACAGCGGGGCCCGCACCCTGTCTTGGGTGCGGGCCCCGTTCTCGTACGCACGGATACGGAGGTCAGCCGGCGGACCCGCAGCGCTCGTCGGCCTTGCCGGCCCTGCTGGACTCGCCGGACTCGCCCGTCTTGATGTCCTTCACGGCCGGAGCGAGGGCCGCGAGTACGGCCGGGGCGTCGGCGTCCTCGCTGGTGAAGCGGACCTGGACGGCGGGGCTGCGGTCATGGGTGGCGTACATGGCGGCGGTCCGGTCGTCGGCGGGCTTCTGGGACGTCCAGTCGACTCCGTCCTCGGTGAGGCAGTCGTCGTCAGCGGCCTCGGGCTCGGGCATGCCGCAGTACAGGATGATGTCGCCGTCTCCCCAGGCAGCGGCACCGGTGACGCTCGACTTCGCCAGGCGGTGTCCGCCGAGTTCGTCGGGGACCTTGCCGGTGAGGGTGTCGCAGGCGGGACTGTCGGCGTGGGGCGGCTTGGTGAGGTTGTACCCCTCGCCGGTGCCGCAACCGGCGAGAAGGGCGGTACAGGCGGCCAGCGCGGCGGCGACGCGCAGCGGCCCAGGCATGTGCTTGGTCAAGGTGATTCCCCGTACAAGTGATAGATCGGTCGGCGCAAGAACCTATCGGGCCGCAGGCGGCAGGGCGGCACCCGCCCCTTGCGCTGCCGCGAACCGGGGGTTCCACGCCTTGCGCTGCCGCGAACCGGGGCTTCCACGCCTTGCGCTGCCGCGAACCGGGGCTTCAGAACGCGTACCTGATGCGCAGCCACGGCGCGTGCGCCGCGATCAGTTCCCGCAGGCGGGCGACGGCCTCGCGTTTGACCTCGCGGGTGTAGCGGACGTTGAGAGCGCCGTTCTCCGAGCGCTTGGTCTCCTGGGCGGCCGGCTGCCACAGCATCTCTTCGGCCCGGGGGTGCCAGCCGAGGTTGACCTCGTGCAGCTGCTGGTTGTGGGTCAGCATGATGACCTCGGCGGCCGCCTGCTCCTTCACCCGGTCGGGGAGGACGTCGTCGAGGTGGTCGAGCAGGTCGGCCCAGTCGCGTTGCCAGCCGGGGCGCAGCACCACCGGGGAGAGGTTGAAGTGGACCTCGTACCCCGCGTCGAGGAAGTCGGCCGCGGCGGCGATGCGCTCCGCGACCGGGCTCGTACGGATGTCGAGCAGCCGGGAATCGGCGGCGGGCATGACCGAGAACCGCACCCGGGTACGGCCCTGCGGGTCCAGCGTGAGCAGGTCGGGGTTGACGAACTTGGTGGCGAACGAAGCCTTCGCGGTGGGCAGCCGGCGGAACGCGGCGACGAGGTCGGCGGTGTTGTCGCAGACCAGGGCGTCGACGGAGCAGTCGCCGTTCTCCCCGATGTCGTACACCCAGGAGCGGGGGTCGCACTGGGTGGGCTCCCGCTTGGGGCCCTGGGCCCGTACATGCCGTCGTACGTGGGTGATGATCGCCTCGATGTTGGTGAACAGCGTGATCGGGTTGGCGTAGCCCTTGCGGCGCGGGACGTAGCAGTACGCGCAGGCCATGGCACAGCCGTTGGAGGGGCCGGGGGCGATCCAGTCGGCCGACCTGCCGTTGGGCCGGGTCGTGAGGCTCTGCCTGACGCCCAGGACCAGGGTCTCGGTCTTGACGCGGGTCCAGCGGGCGATGTTGCCGTCGTTGCCGTGCAGGGACGGAATGCGCCAGTGACCAGGCACCTCGGTGACGGGAACGCCCGGCAGCCGCGCCATGATCTGCCGGCCACGCGGGGAGAGGAGCGCGGCGGGTTCGGCGTACACCTCCCGGATGTCCAGCATCCGGCGCGCCTGCGGGCTGTCCCTGAACCCGCCGCCCGGTGGGGGTGCGGGAGCCGTGTCGTCCCAGTCGTCCCAGTCGCGCCAGCCGAAGAGCGCCGGCTGCTCGGGCTCTTCGGGGGGCTGGTTCACGCACCCGACCCTACGGGGGAGGCGGGGGCGGGATCGGGGGACACGGCCGGTACGTGACGCAGTGGCGGAGTGGCGGAGTGGCGGGGTGGCGGAGTGACGGAGTGTCGGCGTACGGGTGCGGGTGCGGGCTGCCAGCATCGTCGGGGGGACCGGGACCGGGACCGGAACGGGGACCGGGAGGGGCGGGGCAGGCCCGGACTCCGCGCATCAGGAACCGGACACCAGGCACCGGACGCCGGGCACCGGACACCAGGCACCAGGCACAAGGCACAAGGCACAAGGCACCGGCACCCCGGCACGCCGGACGCGAGAGGCGGAACCCCATGGCGCCACGCCCCCACTTGCTGTTCGGGGACCAGCTCGGCCCGCACTTCCTCGACCCGCGCCACGGCGGCCCCGACGCCCACGCGCCGGTGGTCATGATCGAGGCGCGCTCGGTGCTGCGCCGACGCCGGTTCCACCGTGCCAAGGCCCATCTGGTGCTCTCGGCGATGCGTCACCGTGCCGCCGAACTCGGTGACAGGGTCACCTACATCCGGGCCGAGACGTACGCCGAGGGCCTGGAACAGGCTCTCGGCCGCCCCGTGCCCCGCCGGTCCGGCACGCACGACGGGGGCGCGGGCGGGGGCGGCGGGTCGGGGTCGGGGTCGGAGGAGAACGGTGCGGGTGACCTGCTGACGGTCTGCCACCCCACGTCGCGCCGGGCGCTGGACTTCGTCGGCGCGTTGGACGGCGTGGAGATCCTGCCGGCCAGGGGCTTCCTGATCCGCCACGGCGACTTCGCCGAGTGGGCCGACCGGAGCAGTGGCAGTGGCAGTGGCAGCGGCAGCGGACGGGCGCTGCGGCTGGAGGGCTTCTACCGCTGGGTGCGCGGGCGGCATGACCTGCTCATGGACGGCGACGAACCGGCCGGCGGGCGGTGGAACCTCGACCAGGACAACCGGGAACCCCCGCCACGTAAACAGGAAACCCTTGACGTCCGGGGCCCCTGGCAGCCGACCGAGGACGAGATCGACGAGGAGGTACGCCGCGACCTCGACCGCTGGGAACGCGACGGCGACGTCTCGTTCGTCGGCCGCGACGGCCCCCGGCGCTTCCCGGCCACCCGGCGCGAGGCGCTGTCCGCGCTGCGGCGCTTCGTCACCCACCGCCTTGCGGACTTCGGCCGCTACGAGGACGCCATGCTCGCCGCCGACCCGGTGATGAGCCACAGCCTCCTCTCCGCACCCCTGAACCTCGGGCTCCTGGACCCCGCCGAATGCGTGGAGCGCGCCGAACGGGCGTACCGGGCGGGCGACGCGCCCCTCAACAGCGTCGAGGGCTTCGTGCGGCAGATCGCGGGCTGGCGCGAGTACGTCTGGCACCTGTACTGGCACTTCGGCGAGGACTACCGCCACCGCAACGCGCTGCGCCACACCGCACCCCTGCCGGACTGGTTCCTGGACCTGGACGCCGACGCGGTCACCGCCAACTGCCTGTCCACGGCCCTCGCCCAGGTACGGGACACGGGGTGGACCCACCACATCCCCCGGCTGATGGTGCTCGGCAGCCGCGCTCTCCAGGACGGCTGGGACCCGGCGGCCGTCACCGACTGGTTCCACCGCTGCTTCGTCGACGGCTACGACTGGGTGATGCTCCCCAACGTCGTCGGCATGTCCCAGTACGCGGACGGCGGCCTGATGACCACCAAGCCCTACACCTCCGGCGGCGCCTACATCAACAGGATGAGCGACCTGTGCGGCCCCTGCGCCTACCGCCCCGCCCACCGCACCGGCGACGACGCCTGCCCCTACACCGCCGGCTACTGGGCCTTCCTCCACCGCCACCGCGCCCGCCTCGCGGCCAACCACCGCACGGCCCGCGCGGTGAAGGGCCTCGACCGACTCGGGGACCTGCCGGAACTCCTCGACACGACCGCCCGGCGAGGCGACTCGGCCCCCTGACCGGACCGCTGTGCGCGGATCCGGCCACGTTCGCGTCCGGGCTCCGCACACCGGTACGTGCGCGGGAGCCGTACTTGAACACGTCAAGCTCGTCCTGCTCGCCCCGCTCGTCCTGTTCGCCCCGCTTGGCGAGCCCGGCGTGACGCGTCGGTGTGACGCATCCGCGTGGCGCATCCGCGTGACGCGTCGGCGTCCATGAGTCGTACCTCCAGCCGTTCCATGTCAGGAAGTTCGGGTACCTGACGGGGACGACGAACCGGCTGAACCGACTCAGCAGACGGACGAGCAGGGAGAACGCCATGGCGAAGACGAAGGCATCCGGCACCACGCACCCGAAGGCCGCCTCGGCAGCGGGCCGGGCCGCCAAGGGCGGCAAGTCGAAGAGCAGTAAGAAGGCCGCCGCGAGCGCCCTGTCGCAGACCTCCGGCAAGGCCGGCAGGGCCGACGCGAAGACGACCAAGGCCGGGGCGGCCTCCGCCGCGGGCCGGACCGTGGGGGCCAAGAAGCGCTCGAAGTCCGAGAAAAGCGCCGCGGCCAGCGCCCTGGCCCAGTCCCCGGCCTCCTCGGGGCGCAGGCCCGGCAAGAAGATCCTCACCGCCGCCGCCAAGGTCCTGGCCGACAAGAAGTCGACCAAGGCGGAGCGCTCCGAGGCGGCGAGCACCCTCGCTCAGGCCGCGGCGCACGCGCTGAAGTAGCGCGCGCGGTCGCGCCGCACGGGAGGCGCGACCCCGCTCCTGCCCGGCACCGGCGACACCACCGCCCGCCCCGCCGAACACGGTTGACGTGGCCGAACACGGTTGACGTGCGGCGCGGTGAGGCGCGGACCGCCTCACCGCTCCTTCGGCCCGGCCGGATGCAGGAGGTCACGCCGCAGAGATCGGCCAGGACGAAGGCGGTCCGGGGGAGGCCGAACCAGAACACGCCGCCGGGGAACGCGAAGCCGAACCGTGGCGCGTACTCCTGGGCCAGTACGGACTTGCCGATGCCGGGCATCGCGCGGAGCTGTGCGCTCCGGCCGGAGCCGGAGCCCGGCTGGGCGACGAGCGGGGCTCGATGACGTACAAGCGGGGCTCGACGACGTACGAGCGCGGTGTGGATGCGCCACTGCTCCGCGAGCCGGTCGGTGAACCGGGCCGAGCCGGTCCTCGCCGGACCCGGCGTGACGGCCTGGCCTGCCGGACCCGTCCTGCCGACTCCGGCCTGACGTGAGCCAACCTCAGCACCCCCCCGCCCGCCTAGGACAGCTCGTCGAGCGGCCTGAGGAACCGGCGCTCGTAACGCTTGATGCAGCGGGTCTCACGAGCCAGTTCGAACGCTTCCTGGCATTCCGGGTCGGTCATGCTGTCCGAGCGGTACTGCTCGTACGCGGCCAGACTGGGGAAGGAGAACAGGGCGTAGGCGATGTCGCTGTCACCCTCACCCGGCAGGAAGTAGCCGTGGTGCGTCCCGCCGAACCGGTTGACGAGCCGGACCCAGCGGCGACCGTACTCCTCGAAATCCTCGAGCTTTTCGGCGTCGATCTCGTACTTCAGGTGAATGGTGATCATGCCTGCATGATGCCGTGGCACGGAAGCATCCGTACGCCCGGGAACGATGGCCGCCCGCATCCGGCGCGGCTGCGGACGGCCGGCCGACGCACCTGCGCGAGTCCCGACCCTTTTCATTCCTCCGGCGAGGCGTGAGTATGAGGGCATATGCGAGGAACACCGGTGACCGGAGCTTCGACGGAGGGGACTTCGGACGGGGTTTGGCGGCCCTATGTAGACCCTCCACTGATCACTCCCTGGATGATCAGGCCGGGAGCCGGCGAACCGGCGGACGAAGCGCGGCTGCGTCGCTATCTCCTGGCTCTCGTCGAGCGGCGAACCGCTCCCGTCCACGTCGCGGTCGCCTTCAACGCCGTGTACTTCGGCTTCGACACGGACGCCGCCGGATACGCCGGGGGGCCGCTGGACATCGGTGACTTCCCCTCGGTCGCGCTCGGCGACGAGATGGAGGCGTTGCCGGTCGGCGCGATGATCAACGTACGGACCGGCGGCGATCTGCTGCCCGCGGAGATCGTCTACAAGGAGGGCGCCCACGAGGCACTCGGCGTCGAGGGCGATATACCGGGCTGGCTGTCCGGCGCTCCCGCCGGCGCGTGGGGTCCGGACCAGTTCGACGGGGCGAAGGCCACCTCACTGCGCGAGCGACTGGTCTTCGACGCCGACGCGTTCGGGCCCGGTCTGGGTGCTTCCGGTGCGCGCCTGCACAGGCTGAGCCGCCGCGGCACCATCGACGCGCACGGGTCCTTGGTCGTCAACAGTCTGTACGACCGGTCCGGCGGCGACCGGTCCGGCGGCTGCCGGCCCGATAGCGACCTCGACGACACGTCGTATTACCTGCGCTATCTCATGACGCGCGGCAGGGACCAACTGGACAGCTCCCTCGCCCCCATGCCTCTGCCCTTGATGCTGCCTCCCGATGCCACCTCGCAGGACAAGGAGGCCGGACTGCGGAACCTGGTGCACGTGGTCCGGCGCGCTCTCGCGTCGCTCCCCGGGATTCGCCTGTGGGGGGAGTACGCCTTCACCCGCGCCTCGATGGCCGCCCACCTCGATGACGGTGGACCGCTGGGGCGTGACGCCCTGGAGACACTCGCTCGGTCCGTGGCGCGCGGTGCCGCCCCGATCGTCGGGCGCGGGACAGCGGTGCGGAGGCGGCCGATCTACACCGCTCTCGGGCCCGCGCTGTGTTCCCTGCCCGAGGCCGCGAGGCTGATGCGGGGCACGAGGTACCCCTCGGCCGTCCTCCACGCCAACGTCGTACTGATGGACCACGTACGACGTGAGGCCGACGAGAAGACGGGCCTGCTGCCCACCGGCGTACGGGTCGCCCTCGACGACCGCTGGCAGGGCGGCGGAGTGTGGCGGGCCGAGCACGTGGGGGACGATGCGGCGTCGGACGTGTTCCGGGGGGCCTTGGAGGAGCCGGCCGGGCGGGGCTGGGCGGAATGCCGGGAGCGCCAGGTTCCGGGTGCGCGCGACGGGGCGCGCGAGGTGCCGCCGGAGCCCGGAACCCCGTATCCCGTGATGCCGTGGCCGGACGAGCCCGATCTCGGGGAACCTGTTCTGGTTCACGAGGGGCCGGACCGGCTGGAGTGGCAGCAGGCCCTGCGCGCCCGGCAACTGGAGGGCGGATACCTGCCGATGCCTCTGGCCGTGACGACCGGGCAGGGCGCCGCGCAACCACCGGGCCGCGCACCACGCGACGGGTCGGTCCTATGGCCGAGTCCGAGCCCGAGTACGAGTCCGAGCCCGGACGTCGTCTTCCACCTGGAGCACGACGGTCAGCCGCCCTCCGTACAGCGTGTCCGGATGGACGAGGAGGGCCGGCTCGTCGGGTTGCGCTGGCCGTCCACCTGCTTCCCCGGCATCCTGCTCGACCTCGCCTGGCAGCGCGGCAGCCGGACCGTGGAAGCGAGGACGACCGCGCTGCTCCGGCCGAGGACCGTCGACGGGGAGCCGGTCGAGCACCGGTACGACCAGCGGGTGCGCACGAGGGACGGTGCGCGGCAGCGGCCACCGGATGACACACCCCTCGGCCGCACCCGGTGGCTGGTCATGACGGCGGTACGGAGGTTCGGCCTGCTGGACGTCGTGGGCCGGGCCATGCTGGCTCGTGAACTCCTGGCCCCCGCCCTGCCCCTGGTCATGACCGATGCCCCGGAAAACCCCACGGCCGAGCTGGTGGGCGCGGCGGTGGTCGAACTGCTCGCCGCCGGAGCACTGACCCGTCTGCAAGGCAGCCGGGGCGATGAAGGTAGGCCGCACCACCCGGCCCGACTCGGCGAACGCGTCGTCGAACTGCTCTGCTACACACCGCAGGTGGTGGAGGACCGGCCCAGAGGCCACGGGGATACGGAGGGCGGCGCGCCGCCGGTCCGTTCGAAGGCCATGCACCATGTGCCGGGATCTTTGCGCTACATAGGCCATTTGGGGTACGAAGCGAGCCCGGAACAGCGACGCTTGTTCCGACAGGACTTTCTCAAGTTCGGCCTCGTCGGCAGCCCTGAGCTGCCCCCCGGCTATACCTACGTACGGCCGCATCAACGGGGCTGCTGAACGGCCGCTCCCCGCAATCCGGTTCGCAGGAGTTCGTGTGACATCACCCCGTCGTGGAATGCACTTGTGCGGAGAGTCGGACATGCCGTTCTCCGTGGTGGAGGGGGCGTCGGACACACCGGCTCTCACCGACGCCCTGGAAGCATTGGCCCAGGCGCTCCGTGCCCTGCCGTCGCCGGTCGGCGCGGCCGTCGGACAGCTTCAACAGGCTGACGTCGAACACGCGTTGAACTCCACCCCGATGCAGTGGCGACGCCATATCCTCGGCGCGCTGCGGATTCCGGTGGCGGGCACCCGCGTGAGCCCGGCCCTGTGCCGTGATGTGCTCACGCGGATGATCCGGGACCCTTCCTCCGCCAAGTCGCGCCACGCGGCAGGTCACTTGACCCAGCCACTTCTGAACGACCTGCTGTTAGCCGCCGATTCAGGGGTGCCACTCACCCGGCGCTGGAGTCCGGGACTGCTCCGGCTGGCCGGGTGGGCGCATCTGCGGGTCAGCGCGGAGGACGGGGCGCTGTGGCTCTGGGCTCTCGACCAGTCCTGGATGACAGACGGTTTACCGGTCAAATCGGTTTCGGCGGTGCGTGAGGCCGCTCGACGGGTGGAGGAACTCGCCCCGGCGCCGCAGCCCCCGCGAGGAGAGGGCGACGGGCAGGACGACGGAGAAGACGACTCCACCGGCACCAGCACCGGTACCGGGGCGGAACCGGCCGTGACCGCAGCCCCACGGGAGCTCGCGGGCCATGGCGGCACCATGGAACTCCAGCCCGACGCCGCCGCGCTCACCGTGGCCGTCGAGCGTGTGGAACGGGCGCTGACGGCCGCCCGCGAGCCGGTCCGGCGGCTGGCCGGCGCGGTGTCCGCCCAGAGCCGGCCGGCCGACGCGGACCTCGTCGCGCTCCATGAACTCACGGCGGCGTTCGATGACGCGCTGGCAGGGCTCAGGGCCTGCGATGCGGAGCCCGCGTCCGACCTTGGCAGCCTGCGCGCATGCACGGTGTCGGTGGCCGAGAAGCTCGCTTCCCAAGCACTGCGCACCCGGCTCGCCGACGTGGACGAGCTGCGCCGCGCGCCAGGGTCCGCTCTGTCCGCCGCCACCGTGTCCGAAGCGCAGGAGGCCGCCCGTGCGCTGCTGGCCCGAGCGGAGTGGTCCCAGCAGGACCGGTCGGACGCCGAGGCCCTCGGGATGCTGCTGAGAATGGTGGAACTCGCCCACAGCGGCGAGGAGCGCTCGGCCGAGATCCTCGGGCTTCTCCAGGAGATGCCCGCGAAGGCTCCCGCCTTCCTCATGCTGGCCGCACAGTACGGGAGCCTGACCCTCGGGCCCGCCCCGGACGCCGGCCTCGCCTCCTCCCCCGAAACCGCCTCGGAACCGGCCCCGGACACGACTGCGGACGGGGTGACGGGAGCGGTCGTCGAGCCGGCCGCAGGCGGGGGAACGGGAGCGGAACCCGACCCCGGCGAAGCAGCCCACGCCGATGCCGTACAGGCTCACGGTGCCCTCGACACCTCCGTCTCCGGCGACCCGCACCCGCACGGAGGCACCCGTACGACGGAGCCTGGCTCGCAGAGGACCGGGAAGAAGCGTCCCGCCGCATCCGCGGACCGTCCCGCCGACCTTGCGGACCGACTCGCCGTCCCCGCAGACCGTGGCGTCGCATCCGAACCGCGCCGGGGACCGGCCCCGGCCCCGGGGGAGGACCGCCAGCCCGCCGAGCCCCCGACACAGCCCGACGCGCCATCCCCCATTGCTGACGCGCCGCCCCACTCCGCCGCTGCGCCGTCCCGCTCCGCCGACGCGCGGTCCCACTCCGCCGCTGCGCCGTCCCGCTCCGCCGACGCGGCGGAAGGGGACGGCCCGCTGCTCACCGCCGGCCGGCAGCAGACCCCGCCCCCTGCCCCCGCTTCGGCGCTCACGGCCGGTCAGCGGCAGACCCCGCTCCCCGCCCCCGCTTCCGCGCAGCCCCCCGCTTCGAGCGCCTCCCTGCCGCAGCAGCGCCCGCACCAGGCCGACGTGGACTCACCCCACACGGCGGTGAAGACGGGCACCCCGCTCGTGTCGGCTGAGTCCCCGGAGGCCGTCCTCGCCCCCCTGGTGGCGGAACACCGCTACGGTGCCGCCGCGGCGCTGGCCGAGCAGAACGCCGAGCCCGGGTTCCGTACGGCCGCCCTGCGGATCTCCGCGTACGCCCTCGCACTGCGTTCCTCCAGCGGGGAGTGCGCCTCGCGGGTACGCGCCGAACTGGCCGGGATGGACGTCGACGCCCTCGTCCGGAGCCGCCCCGACGCCGCTCTCGTCACGGCCGCTCTGCTGCGGGTCGTTCTCGTGACCGGGGACGCCGAGACCAGCGCCCCGCTCCAGCAGGTGGCCGCCGTACTGCCGCCGAGCCTCGTGTCCGTGGCCGACGAGGTCTCCCGGTGCGCGCTCCAGTCCATGCTGCTGCACTCCCCGCCGCTCGCCCTGGCGCGCGGCACGGCCGAGCTGGAACGCTCCCTCCAGGAGGCCCGCGAGGAATGCCGGCAGGGCTTGGACCAACTGCCCCGTATCCGGTTCAACCGGGCCACCGAGATCACACGGCTCTGGCTCGCACCCTCCGGGCTCATCGGCAGCCTGCTCCGGCGGGCCGCCGACGACGACAGGGACGGCCTCGACGAGGTCGCGGACCGCGTGCGGACGCTGGCCAACGGGTCCGCCCTCCAGGACGAACTCAACGAGGTCGACCGCAGGCTGATGAAATCCAGCAGGAGCCGTCTGGAAGGCCCCGCCAGGCAGAACCTGCTCCGGCTGATGAACGACCGGCTGCGCTCGGCCGACAAGTGGGTCGTCGCGGCTCGCGCGCTCGACGTCGGAGCGAACGACTGGAGCGTCGACCAGGTCCAGGCGATGCGCGCGGCCGTGCTGGCGCTGCGCGACCACGTGCTGGACGACCTGGCGGCACAGTCGCTCGCCGACGACGCCTACACCCGGTCCGCCGTGCGAGCGGCAGCAGATTCGCTGCGGCTCACCTTCGATCTGCTGGCGGGCGACACCCGGCTCGATCCCGCCGAGTACCCGGCGGAAGTGGTCCTGGGCATGGACCTCTTCAAGCTCCCCGGCGTGCGGGTGGAAGAGGCGACGGGACGCGTGATCCCACCGGAGCTGACCGCCGAGAGCATCATCGAGGGCACCGAACGGTCGTGGCTGGACGTCATCGACGGCCATCGGGCGGCCGAACGGTTCGACCTTGCGGCCCACCTCCTGGGCCTCTCCGAGATGCGTCTCCTGCCCCCCGGCCCGAACGGCCACGAAGAGCTGACCGACGAGAGCGTGCACCTCGCGGTGGGGGAGGCGGCGCGGCGTACGGTGGCCGACCTGGAAGGCAAGCGGCGGGTCTTGGAGGACTCGCTGCGCCGCACGCGCGTCAACGGCGTCTTCAAGGAGGAGGAGGAACGCGACTTCGAACACCGGCTCCAGGCATCCGCGTTGACCACGAAATCGGACCTCGCCGCCGCACGGCAGCGGCTCGACGGATTGTCGGAGGAGCTCGAACGCGCCCACGCGACGGCCACCGCCAAACTGCGGGCGCGGCTCATGGAGATCCCCGGCCTGAAGGCTGAGGACGTCGCACGGGTGGCCCCTCTCCTCGACGACGGCGACCTGCTGACCGCCGAGGAGCTGATCTCGCACCTCTCCAACGGAGAGAGCATCCCCGACACGCGTTACGGGGACCACCCGCTGAACGCCTTCTTCCCCTCGGTGCCCGATGCCCTGCCCCAGGGCATCACCGAGGAACTCATTCGGGCGGTACGGGACCGGCGGCGCTTCCAGAACCTTGACGCACTCGACTTCTCCGCCATGTCCCAGGAGTTCACCGATCAGGCGGCCAACGGCCTCGCGGGCTGGCGTGAGATGGCCTCACGACGGGGCGTCAGGAGGACGGAGGGCCTGAGTGAGGAGAACCTGCTGATGCCGGCGCTCCGTCTCATCGGCTACCGAAGCCTGCGCAAACCGCAACGCGACCGCCAGCGCAGCACCACCCCCGAACACCGTTTCCTGGACCTCCAGGAGGTCCGGTACACGGGAGAGGCCCTGGTGCCGTCCTTCGGGTCCGCCCTGCGCGGCAGGCTGCGGGTCATGCTGGCGTGGGGCCAGCCGACTCCGGAGGCGTTGATGGCCCGCGTGCAGCAGGACCCCAGCCAGGAGAGCCTGCTCGTCGCGTACTTCGGCACTCTCTCCGCGCACGCCCGGACCTCACTGGCCGCGCTCAGCGTCGGACGCCGGCCCATGGTGGTGCTCGACGACGCGGCCCTCGCCTACCTCGCCGCCCGGGGCAACCAGCTGCTCGACCCGGCGATGCGGGTGCTGCTGCCGTTCTCGGCCGTGAACCCGTACGTCAGTGAGAAGCGCGGCCGGGTCGCCGAGGAAATGTTCTTCGGGCGCCTGGAGGAACTCGGCTCCGTACAGAACCCGGTGGGCAACCAGGTGGTGTTCGGGGGCCGGGGGCTCGGCAAGTCGGCGCTGCTGAAGGAAGCGGGCCGGAAGTTCACCGCGCAGGCGCCCACGGCTCACATCAGCATGGCTCTGAGCCTGGACTCCACCTACAACGGCACCAGTGCCCAGTCCTCGGCCGTGTGGAATCTCATCGGGCGCAGACTGCTGGAGGAGGGCGCCCTGCCGCTGCCCAAGCGGGTACGGGCCGACGCGACCCTCACCTACGACAACGTACTGACCGGCATCAGGGCCTGGCTGAAGGCCGACAACAGCCGGCGGATGCTCATCATGCTGGACGAGGCGGACGGATTCTTCGAGTCGGACTCGCCGAGGTTCACCGAGACCCGGCGACTGCGTGACCTCAGTTCCGAGACCGACGACGGCGTCAAGATCGTCTTTGCCGGGCTCCACTCGGTACAGCGGTACGCCACCCTCGCGGCGAACAATCCGTTCAGCCACCTCTCCCAGCACCCGACGGTCATCGGCCCGCTCCAGCCCCAGGACGCGGCGAACCTGCTTCTCAAGCCGCTGGCCGCCCTGGGATACCAGTTCCTGGAGCCGCAGTTGGTGCACCGCATCCTCGGCCACTGTTCGTACCAGCCGTTCCTGCTCCAGATGTTCGCGCACCGGCTGGTGCAGACCATGCACGCCAAGAGGCGGGAGGCGAAGTCGGGGCCGCTGCACTTCATCGCCCGCGACGACGTCGAACGCGTACAGTCCGACAAGGACCTCCAGCGGAGCATCACCGCCGCTTTCCATGACACCCTGCGGCTCGACTCCCGGTACAACATGATCGCCAACGTGGTGGCGCACCACGCTCATCACCACGGGATCGACGCCCGGATGACCCATGCCGAACTGCGGGACGCGTGCACCTACTGGTGGGCGGAGGGCTTCAGGGACCTGGACCCGGACCAGTTCCGCGCCTACCTCACGGAGATGGAGGGCCTCGGGGTCCTCGCCCCCGACCCGGACCACCGGGGCTGGCATCTGCGGAGCGCCAACGCCCTCAGCATGATCGGCACGTTGGAGGACGTCGACGCGCAGTTGGAGAACACCTCCAGCCGGCAGGTGACCGAGCGGCTGACCGCCCTGGAGACACGCCACAAGTCCGCGAAGTCCCACTCGCACTGTCCGCTGACCGCCGCGCAGATCGCGGACATCCTGCCGGGCAGGCAGGTCTCCGGCTCCGAACCGGGCCGCCGGAATCTGGCTCGGGTGGTCCTCGGCTCTCCCGCCACCGGCGTGAACCGGGTCACCACCGCGCTGCGCGAGATCGCCGAGACCACCGGCTGGAAGATGCCGCATGTGGCCCGAAGGGCCGACTTCGAGCGCGAACTCGTCGGCGGCGAGCCGGGGATGAGCCGGCTCGTGGTCTCCGACCTGACCGTCAAGTCCCCCGGAGAGCAGTCCTGCCTCATCTCCCCGGAGCTGGCGACCACCCGACTGCCGGACGGCCCGGGGGTCACGCGCTCCGCCGTGGTCGTGGCAGGGCTGGAGCAGCTCACCCTGTGGGCATCGTTGCTGTCGGACGAGCAGACGTCCGGCGTGGGAGTGGTCCCGCTGCGACGCTTCACCCGGCACGGGCTGCGCACCTGGTCCCTCGACCAGAACTCCTTTACGTCGGAGGCGGCGCTGCAACGGGTGGCGGAGGCCACGGGCGGCTGGCCGCTGCTCATCGATCAACTCTCCGAACAGGTATCCCGGGGCGACTCGGAGGGCGCTGCCCTGAAGTCGGTACGCAGTCGGCTGGAGAGCATCGAGGGCGCGGCCGATTTCCTGGCCCAGGTGGGCCTCGTACCGGAGACGTTCCGCTGGTCGGCGTTCACCGCTGTGCTGGAGTTCATGACGCAGCAGGGCCTGCCTTTCGAGGACCTGGAAGCCGCCGCCGGCGCCGCCGGCCTGGACCCCGGCCCGGAAGCCGTCGACGCCATCCGGATCCTCCGCGCCCTCCAGGTCTTCGACGTGGACACGAACGGCCTGCACAGCCCCGAACCGGTGCTGCTCTCCTGCTGGTCGAGGGTCACCGGTTCCTGATCACGTCGGGACAACGATGGGCCCCAGGCTGCTGGCCTGGGGTCTCATCAAGGAGCGGGCGACGAGAGTCGAACCCGCACCCCGGGCTGGGGAATCAGCGCTCCTTGAGCGGCCACACCCGGCCCGGCTTGGCCCGGTGATCCGTATTCCTGAGCGCCCTTCCGCCAAGGACTCTCGGTACTGCTGTTCAGCGCTGTTGACCGTTCCGCTGGGCACGGTCGGGAGTAGGATCGGCGGCCGCCGTGGACCAGGCGCTGTCCGATGGGTCGTATGAGCTGATCAGGGGCGTGGTCCAGTGTTCGCTGAACGGAGGGGGGCTCGCATCACGCGGTACGGCCGAAGCAGAGGCGGGGATGAAGGGGATCGAGTTCCCCGCCTGGCACGGACAGCACCACGTGACCCTGGCTGAGCTACTGGTTCGCCTCGGCAGCTTCGGCCTGGACCTGACGTGGCACGTCGCATTCGACGAGATCGTCGATCCTCGCTGTGCCGAGATGGAGAGCAGGTCCGCGGACGCGGGCATGGACACGTTGACACTGCTGTCGTTGACGACCCCCTCCCTCCAGTTGATCGACGCCGAAGCACGCGGGTTCGCCGGGGACGAGCTGACACTCGTCCTGACCGAATTCGACAGCTCCTTGTGGGACGTCGGGGCTGTCGACGAGCGCGTACTCAGCGAACTTCGCCGTCACTACCCGGGTGCCAAGGACCTCTGAACGCGCGCTTCACTGCGGACGGAGCCATAGGGGGATCCGCGGCCACGCAGACTGTCCCGTAGAAGACGTACGCCCACGCGTCGAAGCGCGCGGCGATGGCTCGGAAGTTCTTGAACCGGGTGATGGCCCGCTCGGCTTCGTTGCGGTGCCGGTAGATCGCCTTGTCGAAATGGAAAGAACCCAGCACGGGAGGCGGAACAGGTCGGCTGGGGAACTCTGAACAGCAGTGAAATCCGGGGTAGTTGACATGGGACTTACAGAAGAGCGGGTGACGAATCCAGACTCGCGCTCTGAGCGCGGGAATCACTGGTACTCCTGCCCCGAACGGGCCGTTGGCCTGGGGTTACAGTGGCTGGTAGCCTGCCGGGCCGATCAGAGGCCGACCCCTGGTGACCGCTGGTCACCGCGCCTGGTGGCACGTTTCTGGCACGGCTGGCTTCTGATCCGCAACTCAAAGTGCATCGGTCGGTGGCGGTACACCTGCCGCTAGGCGACTTTAGCCAAGTGTAGTAGCTCGCTGCTGTACGGCTGATAGCAGCGACTGCCCCTGTCACACGCGTCCGGGCGGCCCGGCGGCACTCTCGGCGGGTACGAAGCAGTCATGGGGCCTCCCGGTCGGAATGGCGCAGAACGGTGGCTACCGCCACGACTGCGACAACCTGCTGTAGGACACACAACCTATGGCCGTGAGTGACCGAGGTCCGGGCCATGATACGTCTCGGCCGGCAGGATCTCATCGAAGCTCCTGTTCTGGTTATCAGATTTCTCATCCCTACTCATCTTCTGTGTAGTCGTAATTCCAGTCAGGTGATTTCCGCTGGTTCTCTTTCCTTGTGGCCGTAGCTCTGCCTAGTCGCTGGCGAACTGCTTGGCGAGAAATTCCGCAGTTTCGTCCGATCTCGGCCTGAGTCACCTTGAATTCGCAGGCGAAATAAGTTGCGGTAAGTACGTTAGTTTCTAGTCCTTCAGAGAAGTCGGTCAGCGTAGCGAGCAGCGCCAGGTGCCCTGCGCTTGTCACCGGGCCGGACGTGCTGTGAGGGGGCCCTGGGAGTCGCTCCATCGCCTTCTCCCATGCGATGCCGTAGAGGTGCAGGGTGATCGGGTCGTCTGTCGGTCGAGGCATGGTGACAAGCGTAGTTGTCACCCAACTGGGCTGCTGTGCCTGATGGGAGGTGCTAGTTGCACCCCTGACCTGCTGTGCTTGGTTCGTCGTTGACACCTGATGTCAGGTGTCGCATAGTGGGGGGCAACCCCGGCATGCCCGGAGGTCGGAGGCGGAGAGTTGACTCTCCGCCTATTTTGTTGCCCGAACCCAAAGTTCGGGCTTTTTTGTTGCCATTTTCCCTAATGGGGCTGGCGACCCAACGGGCTCGGTCGGCGGCTGGCCGGCCGGGCCACTTCTCACTCCAGGAGACCCAGGTGCAAATCCTTGGTGAACTGGCGTCATTGGGAAGTCTTCCCGGAGTGGCGTGGGTGCTGCGATGCGTTATTCGCGACATTCTCGACCACAGGAGCAAGCGGGCAGATCGTGAACTGAAGCAGCTGATGCTTCAGCGGATCCCTGACGACCAGGTGGCCTCAGTATTCCGTGAGCTTGGCGCCGAACCGGACGCTACGCAGGAATAGCCAACTCGGCCATTCGAAACCAGCGATTTCCTGGGGCAGGGCAGTGTAGCTTGGATCGCAGTCTTAAAACTGCGATTGAGGGACAAGTGAACGACAGAAGCGTGACGTTGGCCGTCCACTATGAGTCGCTGTTGGAGGCCCTGGCCCGGCCCGACGAGGTCCCGGCAGGGCGGCTGTTCGGCTTGCCGGAGCTACCCGATGACGATGTATGGGTTGATACTGCTGGAGCCGCTGCACTTGCACGGGTGAGCCCGAAAACGATCACTAGTTGGTTGGCGCGTAAGGGGCCAAAGAGACGACCGTTCCCGTCACCACACCGAATCTTGTATCGCCTGTATTGGACGCGCAGCGAGATCGAGGGGTGGCTTAGAGCTGAAGGCGGAAGCACTCCCGCCTCGGAGTGAGGTAGTGAGAGCTCGCCGCCTGCCCATCACTCCTCCTAGCTCCCATCCCGTCTGCCTTCGACCCACACACCGTGGAGCGGTCGTGGTTCAGGGCGTCAAGGTGGAGCGCGCCACTGTACGAACGACCTTGACGCCCTGGGCCGCGACTGCTCGGCTCTGCCTGGGTCGAAGGTGGTCGGGATGGGAGCCCCACGAAGCTCGCCCTACTCCGGCCGGCACTCGCGAACGGCGCCCCGTCCATCCCGGAGTCTGAGCGCCCCCGCCGGAGGCATCCTCTTGAAGCCGCGGGCTTGGTTCTCGACTCATGCCCCACGGGCCTACACAGCGGGCTGCGTCGGCTGCGGCAGCGCCGAGCGGGCCGAAGGCAGCAGCGCAGGCGCAGTCGGGTGCCTTAATGGCGAAGGGAGAGTTTTGCCGCGCTCATAGCAGGTGCCCACCGCAGCTTGTGTGGCGGACATGGCCGTCGACCGCGCTCACCTGGAGCGGTCGACGGCCACGTCCGGAGGCCGTCAGGTCGCCGCAGCGGCCTCGCGGCCCCTTCGCGTCCGCCGGTGGAGGCTCTCGTCGAACGTGGCGCGGGCCCCCGTGGGGTCGATGTAGTGCATCGCCAGCAGGCCCACGATGACAGCGCCGACCAGGTCGTTCTGGACCTCGGACCAGGTGTGGCTGTCGCCGCAGGTGGTGAGGCCCTTCGGGCCATGGAGGGCGTGCATGTCCTCGCCGGCTTCCTCGGCGACCTTGCCGACCTGGAGGGCTTTGAGTTCCTCGTCGGGGAGGTGGGTGCCGGCCGCTCGGCAGACGGCGGAGAGCTTCTCGATGTTGTCCCACAGGGTGTCCACGTCGGACCTCCGGTCGATGGGTTCGGCTATTCCTGTGCGGGTCGTCCGAGCTGGCGTACGGTCCATCCGGCCATGCGCCAGGCGTCGGCGTCGATGAGGTTGCGGAGGTCGACGAGGACCTGGTCCGCGACCAGTGGGGCGAGGGCCTTGGGGTCGGCCTCGCGGAAGTGGGGCCATTCGGTGGCCAGGACGATCAGCTCGGCTGCCGCGAGGGAGCCGTCGAGGTCCTCGCAGTAGTCGAGCTCGGGGTGACGGCGCAGTGCCGTGGGCACGGCGTGTGGGTCGTGGACGGTGACGGTCGCGCCGCGCTGGTGCATGAGGGCGGCGATCGCCAGGGCCGGGGATTCGCGGACGTCGTCGGTACCGGCCTTGAAGGAGGCGCCCCAGACGGTGATGCGTACGCCGTCGACGGGGCGGCCGAGCGTCTGCTCGATGAGCTTCAGCGCGGCGGTGGGGCGGGATTCGTTGACCTCCTCCGCCGCGCGCAGCATGGTCGCTGCCTCGGCGGCGCCCAGGGTGCGGGCGGAGGCGGTGAAGGCGCGGACGTCCTTCGGGAGGCAGCCGCCGCCGTAGCCGGGGCCGGCGTTCAGGCCGCCGCGGCCGATGCGGGGGTCCAGGCCGATGGCCTCGGTGAGCTGTTGGACATCGGCTCCGGCGGCGGTGCACATGTCGGCGACGCCGTTGATGAACGAGATCTTCATGCCGAGGTAGGCGTTGGCGGCACCCTTGATGAGTTCGGCGGTGGCAGGGTCGGTCACGAACAGCGGGATGCCGTTCGCCAGGAGGGGTGCGTAGACCTGGCGTACCGCGTCCTCGGCGCGGGCCGAGGGGACGCCGACGACGATACGGTCAGGGCGCAGGGTGTCGTCGATGGCGTGGCCCTCGCGCAGGAACTCGGGGTTCCAGACGACCTCCACGTCCTCACCGGCCGGGGAGAGCCGGGCGAGGAGGGCACCGAGGTCGCGGGAGGTGCCGACGGTGACCGTGGACTTGCCGATGACGACCGTGGGGCGGGTCAGGTGCGGGGCGAGGGCGCGGGCTGCGCCGAAGACCTGGCCGGTGTCGTAGCTCCGGCCGTCCGCGTCGATCGGCGTGCCCACGGCGAGGAAGTGGATGTCGGCGAACTCGGCTGCCTCGGCGAGGCTGGTGGTGAACCGTAGGCGTCCGGTGGCGGTGTGGGTGCTGAGGAGTTCGGGCAGGCCGTCCTCATAGATGGGGCACTCGCCGGCGTTGAGGCGGTCGATCTTCGCCTGGTCCAGGTCCACGCCGATGACCTCGTGGCCGATCTCGGCCATGGCAGCGGCGTGGGGGATACCCAGGTGACCACAACCGATGACGGATACGCGCATGGGGTCGACGCTCCTTTCCTTGCCTCTCGCCCGCCCAGGGGAGTCCGGGCCAGCCGGATGCGTCACGCTAGCGCCAACACCCGGCAGGGCCCTCCTCGTGCAGGTGAATCAACCAGCTGGGGGTTTCAGGAGGTTGACGAGTGCGGGCAGTGCCTCGGCGGCGGTTGCTCGGCACACCAAGTCGCCGTCCTGGGACCCCTTCCAGCGGGTAGGGCATGAACTGGCCGTCGCGCCAGAAACCCTTCGGGCCCAGGTAGACGTCCCACCCGCCTGGCTGCTACCACTCGGCTGCCGAAAGGACTGTTGTCGGAATTGTTCAGCTCCGGAGTCGGAGCGCGTCATCACCAATGGGGCATAGGCACTGGTTGGTGACTCTGGACAAGGTGGCTTTTCGCCTTAAGCAGGAACTCTCCAGCAGGCTTCACGACGCGTGCCCCAACCCGCTGACTTCAGCGCGTCCAGGACGCTGATGACCTCGGGCGACAGGTTCGGGTGCCGCAGACGGAGCGGGCGGCCCGCGACCACGGCTCGGAGGATGGCGGCGACGGTCGCGCCGCGAGACCGGAAGGGCAACATGACCGATACGGAGTCGGCACGAGCGCTCCCGGCCACGACGGTGTATCCGCGGTTGTCCACGGCGAACTGGTCCCCGAACGCCTCGTACACCCTGAAGTGCTGCTCCATGCCGTGCTCGCCGATCTGTTCCCCTCGACGAAAAATACGTCTTGCGATCTGAGATGTCTGGGCGAGTGCTCCCTGGGTGGGCCACGAACGGCTTGTGAGGCAGTCTCGTGAGCAGTGCTCTCTGGCGAGTTAGGGCACGCGGAGGGCGCGCCGCACGGCAAGAGGTCCAGACAACAAACAAGGCCCCGGTCGATGACCTGGGCCTCAGTCGTGGAGCGGGTGACGAGAATCGAACTCGCGCTCTGAGCTTGGGAATCACCCGGCACTTGAGTCCATGTATGGCCTCTGACCTGCGGGAACGGCTTTCGTACCAGGTGGGTTGGGACACCCCATTCGAACCCCTGTTGACCGCTGCGCACCGCCCCTACTGGCACGTTGTGGCACACCACGCTTGGTCAAGGACGAGCATCAGCGTGTGAACGACGTCTGCCCGGTGTGGGTATCGCGCTGATCAGCGCAAGCGACGCTCGATCGCTGAGCGGATCTTGGGCACGGCCTGCTCGTCGAAGCCCTCGTGACGAAGCTCGAAGCGGTGGAGTTTCGGCATGGTTCCTTCGTTGTAGCCGGTGACGAGGTAGCCATCGAGGTGCCGGTTAGGGTCCTCCTCCACATCCACGAGGCCGAACCGCTCCAGCATCCGGTGGGCCTCATATGCGTCCTTGCCGAGGCCGAACTGCTTGAGTCGGATGTCGCTGGCGACGAACACGGACCGCGCACCGAACCGGTAGTGGAGCCAGGCCAGCATCAGCAGGAAGTTGATCTCAGTGTCTTCCAGCAGATGGATCCACCCGTTGAGGAACAGCCCTGCTGGCAACCATGGGGTTTTCTCCTCGGTCGGCACCATGTATCGGTCAGGGTTGCTGCCGCCCCCGTATGGCGTGCCGCGTTCGTGGAGAAGTTGGAACCCTTCGTACTTGCCCCTGCTCTTGTTGCCGTTGGGCAAGTGAATGAGCCGGAACGCGTCTCCTGACAGACGGTCCAGGGCGCTGTGCAACTGCCGCACCTTCTTGTCGCGCACGGTGACGTAGTTCCTGTCGCCCTTCCGGCTCAGCTCTGCCGGCGTAGCGAACAGGTCGACCCAGCTCAGCATGTCGACGTCGTTCAAGGGCAGGAGGTTACCGGGGTGAGTGCCGGGATTCCGTGACTGGGCAACGAAGAGGGCCGTGAGATAGACCCTGAGGGCGATGCCGCGGGGAGAGGGCAGGCGCGTTGACGGCGGACGATCCTGCGGCAGCGGAAGGCGCCGGTCTGACGGGTCCCCGGGGAGCTCGGCTGGCTTGTCGCGGAACATGAACTCGGACCGGACCCGCAGGTGCCTTCCAGTCTCGACCTCGGCGAACTTTTCACACGCGGCGCCGACCTGCGCCTCGCTCTTTTTAAGCTTCACCTGGCGTGCTTCGTAGCGCTTGCGCTCGCTCGCCGAGAGGGGCTGAAGATCATGGAAGTCTCTTACCCCTTCTTGTTCTGAACGTCTTGATCCGCCAGTGATGGCCTCGCCAACATTTATCGCTAGGTGTCACTGGCGGATCAAGACGTGCTCCCAGTGTACTCGCGCCCCGTGGCTCTCTGAAGGCATGCTCGGCAGAGGTAAGAAGCGCAGGCGCGGTTGGCCGCAGGAATGCGGATGGCCCCCGGGGATCAGCCGGGGGCCACTCATCCGGTGCCTCGCCCCTAAGTAGGTAGGTAAGAAGGAGTGCACCTGTTGTCGAGCGTACGCAATTCTCGTAATCCGCACGAGCCCGAGCGTGATCCGGAGCGGCTGCCGCTTCGCTGGGCGGTGATCATCGCGGTCGCAGCGGTGGCGGCTGTCGCCGTCGCGACCGCAGGGGGCCTCCCGGCAGCGATCGGGACCTTCCTCGCGGTGGCCGGGGGATGCACGTGATCGTTGACTAGCGAGAGGCAACGCCTGAGATGGCCGGAAGCACTCGAGCTCCGGCCATCCGGCCCCAGCCCCTTCCGCGCAGGCCGTGATCAGCGGTCGTCGTAGCGGGGGCATAGGTCAGCACGTGGATGAGCTGCGCAACATGCCGACCGTTACTGCCCCAGGGACGGATCCGGTCCGAAGTCGGCGACCCGCAGGGTGGCGGATCCGCCGGGTGGGCTGTTGAGCACCCCACGGACGCGTACAGGGATTCCGGAGTCGTGGCAGCGGACTGCTTCGTGGTATCCGGCGTCGGGGAGGTCCATCCAGACCGTGCGGCTGCGTCGCTGGATGAGCGCTTGCACGCCCACCCTGCCTGTCTCGTCGTCCGGATGCCGGGTCAGGTGGGTGACCAAGCCGAAGATCACGTTCTCGCGGCTGTAGACGCTCGTCTTGAGCCGGTCGGACACCCGCTCCACGATGGCAATGGCCTCGTGGTTGAACTCGACCTCGCGTGGTGTGCCGGGTGGGGCTGAAGCCACGCGGGACCAGTTGAAAGTGACGTCCAGCGTGTCGACCGCGTCGCTGTTCACGACCTTCGACAGGGCCTGGCAGAGCTCGTACGAGACGCCTTCCCCGATGGAATCCGTGATCTCGCTGGGCGTGGGTACCCGCTCGGCACCGGCCATCTCCTCCAGCACGCCCAGGGCGCGGGACATGGTCGCGGTGACTCGCCGATCGAAGAGCGTCTCCTCGACCTCGATGTCAATCTGTTCCTGTCCCCGCTCGTACACTTCCAGAGGCGACCGCGCCTGGCTAATGATGGGCACGATGTACGAACCCTTGCGCGTCTGTCCAAGGCGGACGTCACGTGCCTGGTCCCGGGCACGAGTGGGAAAATTGCGAAAGTGTCCCTGGCGGCGGATGGTGGCCGCGGCCGAGGCCACGCGGAGTCGCTTCGCGGACTGGAACAGCTCGAATCCGGCGTCCAGGGGAATCGATCCGTCGCGAATGCTGGAGTGGGAGGCCCTGAGGTCCGTGACGTCGTGAAACACGGACGCGATGGCGTCCCGGACCGTACGCGTGTCTTCGGCGCTGACACGCGCCAGGTCCTCGACGAGCATGCGTGCGCGCTTGCCGAAGTCCGGGGCGCCCGGCTTCATGGGGACGAGCACGACTTCCTCGGTCGGCCCTGGCAGGCACCAGAGTTCGGCGATCTCTCCTCCGGACACGGTGGACCAGCCGGTGACCTTGAGATAGCTCCGGATTTCGTCGGGCCCGAAGGGAAGCGTGTCGGTAGCCATGTCAGTGCACCCCCGCACTGCCGGACAGAAGAATGCTGCGTGCCATGTTGAACATGCCACGCATGGACTCCACCGAGAGCTGTTGCTCTTCAGGCAGACTGATCGCGGTCGTGGCACGGCTGGCCACCGAGTCGCGACCGTGCAAGCAGGCCCAGTATCCGTGGCAGGCGAGCACGACGGAATCGGAGTTCTGGGTGACCCAGAGTTCGAGGTTGGGCGGCACCACCAAGAGGACCAAGTGCCCAGGTGCCGAGCGTTCTGTGCTGCGCAGCTTGTCGTAGGTCTTGACATCCAGGTCGAAGCTGTACCCGCCTCGGACGACCCGAGGGCTCTGGGTGCACTTGAGCTGAAAGTCGACCATCAGGCCACGATGCCGGAGCGTGACGTCCACGCCGTCCTTGTCGACGTTCCACTCGCCCACTGTGTAACCACCTTGGGAAGCGAGGGCGTGCACGTACGCGCGGCTGATCTGTTCCTTCTGCCAGCTTGTCGCTTCGCCTGTCACGCGCCGTCCCCCTTGCCGCTTGATCGCGAGAATAGGCGGGGGCGAGGTATGTGGGAACAGGGCCTCAACGTCTTGATAGGCAGCAGGAGTCGGCGACGCTTCTCTTTCGCCACGCGCGTCCAGCAGGGCCACGAGTCCTCGTCCTTGGAGCCGTTTGCGGTCAATGACATCGGCGTTCTGCTCTGGGCCGCGCGGAGAGGTCAGGCGAATGCCTCCTGGCGGAAGGCGTTGCGGACGTCCGTCAGCGGTTGGCGGTCGCGGGTGTAGTAGAGCTTGTTGGTCAGCAGGACCGCCCAGCGGTCCTGCGCAGGGGAGATCCACATGCCGGTGCCGGTGAAGCCGTAGTGGACCCAGACGTCCTGCTCGTCCGTGGCGCTGGGGGCCGGGTGCCAGAACAGGCCGCGTTCCGGTTGGAGGCCGCCGGTCTGCACGGTGAGGGAGTGGGCGCTCCACTTGGCACCGAAGCCGGCCTCGGCGGGGGCTTTGGTCGGGGCGAGCATGTAGCGCAGGAAGACGGCCAGGTCGTCGAGGACGGTGAAGACGCCGGCGATACCGCACACGCCGCCGAGGAGCCGGGCGGAGAAGTCGTGGGCGACGCCCTTGAGGTGGGTGTCGGTCTCCTGGTCGAGTTCCGTGGGGGCACACCGGGCCGCGATGTCAGCTGGCAGCGGCCCGAAGCGGGTGGAGTTCATGCCGAGCGGGCGCCAGGTCCTCGCCTTGGCTAGCTGGTCGAGCGGCTGGCCAGAGAGGTGTTCGGCGAGGTAGGCGAGGATGAGAGCGGCCCGGTCGGTGTACTCGACGGCTTCCCCGGGCGGCCGGTTGAGGGCTTCTCGCAAAACCCCGCGGCGAATGGCGACGCGATCGCTGCCATAGAGGTTCTTCAGCTGGGCGCGGAGGGGCAGACCGGCAGTGTGGGTCAGGAGTTGGCGAGCTGTTACGGCTCCGAGGGCATGACCCGTGACCTCGTCCCAGAAGGTGCCGAGCGGGGCGTCGAGGTCGAGGACGCTGTCCTCCCACAGCGCACCGATGGATGCCCAGACCGCGAGGATCTTGGTCAGGCTGGCTGCGTCGAAGACGGTGTCCGGCCGCATCCTCACGTCGGGTTCATCGGGATTCAAAGCCCCGTCGGCACCAGCCGTCCGGACTCCGCCGGAGTCGCCGACAGCCCACACCGCGCCCGGATAGACCTTGTCGCGGACGCCTTCGCTCAGCAGATGCTCGATGCGGTCGGTGTGGAACGGCATGGTCTCCCTCTTCGTGTGGGGCATCCCGGCGTCAAGCGTAGTGACGTGAAGGGTAGTGACGTGAAGGGTGCGGGTCGGGCAGCGGCGTGCCGCTGGGATGCAGGGCGCGTTGCCCGGCCCGCTGTTCTCAGGTGAGCTGGCGGCTGAGGCCGGTCAGATCTCGGGCGGTCTTCGACAGTGGGTATAGGGCAGCGTTGGCATATCCGGCCTGTCTGCGAGCGGCGAGGAGCCCGGGTTCGGTTCGCAAGCGATCCAGATCCCGGCTGAGCGCGGAGGGGCGGGTGAAGTCGGCGGTCATACCGGAGGGGCCGAGGGCTTCGTTGAGGCCGGGGACCGGCTGGTACAGGACGGGGAGTCCGCAGGCTTGGGCTTCGAGGGCGACCAGGCCCATGGCCTCCAGGGTTGTGGAGGGCATGACGAGTAGGTCGTGCTCGGCAAACGTTCTCCACAGCTGGGGGCGGCGGAGCCATCCGAGATAGCGGGCCCTCACCCCTGCTTGCTGTAGCTGTGGGGCCAGCGCCCGGAACTGAGAGCTGGGAGCGGCGATCGAAAGTTCGACGCCCTTGAGCGGGGCCACGCTCCGGATCAGCGCTTCCACGCCCTTCTCAGCGGTGAGCCGACCCGCGTACAGCAAGCGGAAGTGGCCCCCGGTCGTGCGTACGGGCTGGGTCGGCGGCTGAGTGAGGAGGTGGTCGGGGATTCCCCACGGGATACGGGTGATCTTGCGGCGGTCGGTCTCCGGAGAGAGCTTGAGAAGGTGATCGGCCATCGCGTTGGTGGGTACGACGATGGCGTCGGCGGCGCGGGCGGTCGCTCGCAGGGCCTGGAGCTGCTCGCGGTGTGCTTCGGCGAAGATCAGATCGGTGCCGTGCACCAATGCGATTCGGGGGTGCTGGGGGAAGGCCCGGACCAACGCTGGTGTCGCCCCGAATGCGAGGTGTTGCAGATGCAGGATTCCGACGTCTGCTGGATCTACCGCCCTGACCAGCGCCCGCTGGAGGGTGGCGACGTAGCGCTGAAAGGCATATCCAGTCAGGCACTTGCCCGGCGCCTCCACCAGACCCAGCCCTGCTGGTGCCGTCAGCCTCGGCCCCCTGCCCTCCGGCGCGAGCATGAAGGCTCGGGCGGGCAGGAGCGGATCGCTGCCGGTGTACAGGTCCAGGAAGAGCTCGACACTGCCGCCAGGGCTCGGGAACGGCAAGTCGAGGGCTGTGAGGACGGTGGGGTTCACGCGGGGCCTCCAGGATTTTCCTCGTAGAGGCGGGACGTTTCGATGCCCTGGCTGCTTCGGTATTTGAGGCCGTGGTCCTGGTAGCTGGCCGTAGCGCCGAGGGCCTGGAGGAAGACCAGCTTTCCGAAGGTCATGCGTGGGTAGATCCGGACCGGTCGGCTGGCGCGGATCTCCAGGGTCCAGCGGATGGCGTGGCCCTGGTGTCCGAGGGGCGCGGAGACGTGGACCCAGATGCCGAGCGCGCCGATCGTTCGGTTGCCGTTGAGGAGCTGCGCGTACGTCTCCGAGCCGGTTCGCTCGTACGTCGCTCCCAGGTAGAGGACCTCCGGCCGCAGCACGTAGCCGGTGGCGGGGATCGGCACCTCCTGGAACTCGGTCGGCTTGGCTGCGTCCAAGGAGCCGTCGTGGAAGCGCAGGGTGTCGCCGAGGCTCCAGTCGTAGGCGTTGGGGGACACCCTCTGCGGCTCGTACGGCTCGATAGTGATCTCGTCGGCGGCTCTGGCGGCGACGATGGCTGGTCCGGTGAGGATCACGAGGCCACCGCCCGTAAGGCGGCGAGGTCGCGCCAGTACGCGGAGGGCTGGGGGCCGGCAGCGGACTGGTACTTGCCCGCGTAGAGCGCCACCGGGCCGACGGACACGAAGAACATGATCTGGCCGATCCGCATGCCGGGGTACACACGCAACGGCCTTATCGAGGAGAGCATGAGCGTCCACTGACCGTGAAAACCGATGTCGCCAATGGGTGCGGTGATCTCCACGAACAGGCCGAGGCGGCCTACCGAGGACCGGCCGAAGAGCAGCGGCACGAACGTGTTGGAGCCGACCTCTTCAATGGTGTGGCCGAGGTAGAGCTGGCCGGGTTGAAGTTCGTAGCCGTCGGGGCCGATCTCGATCGGCACGGTGGGATTCGGCTGGTGGGCATCGAGCGTGTCGTCGGCGTACGTGAGCAGGGTCCCGCCGAGACGGACGTTGTAGCTGTTCGGGTTGACCTGCGTCGGTTCGAACGGGGAGATGCGGATGCGGCCGTCGGTCGCGGCCTGGGTGATCTCGGGACCGGTGAGGATCATCGCAAGCCTCCATCGGTGAGCGTGTGCTGCACGGCTTGGCCGAGGGGGATGCCAGCCTGTTGGGTACGGCCTCCGAGGTACGTCTCGGCCAGATAGCCAGTGGTGAATACGGTCGGCACGCGGTCGGGCAGGGGCTCGGGAGCGAACACGATCGGGCCGGCTCTCTCCGCGAGATGAGAGAGGAGGGCCGCCGGGTCTGTGGCGAAGGGCTCGGGCACGCAGGCATGGACGAGCTGGTTGTTGAAAGGCTCGACAGCAAGGAGCGTTCCTGTGGTGAGCGTGGTCCCGAGCTGGACCGCACGGAGGGCCGTCTCGTTGAGTACGACGGCTTCGGCGCCCAGGCCGCTGTGGAGGCGGTTGGAGAGGTCCTGGAGGAGGGCCCGACGTTCGAGAAGGCGGTTCTCGTACGGATGCCGGATCGGTCCGAGCGGTGTGCGCAGCTCCTCGCGGACAGTGTCGATGGCTTCTCGTACCGGCGTGAGCTCGTCCGGAAGACCGCCTGCTGCTGGAAAGTCGGCCAGTCGACCCGCCCAGCCGGAGTGCAAGGGCTGCGCGAGTGCGTATCCCGCTGCCAGCTCGCGTCCCTTGAGGACGAGCGTGTCTCCGACGGGCACCGGCTTCGGACGGTTGCTGTGGCAGTGTCCGGCGAAGACGACGTCCAGGAACGGGCAGGCGGCGGCCAGCTTGAGGTCCTCGTCGAACCCGGAGTGGCTCAGAACCACCCAGGAGTCCGCGTGGTGGTGATGGGCCAGCATCAGCTCGCGCAGTGCACGCATGGGCTCGACGACACGGTGGCCGGCGCGCTGGTCGGGTGGGATGGCGTTGAACGCCTGCGGCCCGATGATGCCCGTGAGTGCGATGCGGCGGGTGCCGATGTGCACCAGGCGGACTCGGTGGAAGAGCGGCTCACCGGTGTCGTCGCCGACGACGTTCGCGCACACGGTGATGTCGTGGAGGGCGGGTTCAAGGTGATGGCCCCAGCCGTGATTGCCCGGAACGACGGCATCGTAGAGGCGGAGGAGGACGTCTCGCTCGATGCGTCCCCGGCCGAGCCGGTAGTAGCCCGTCCCCTCGAAGAAGTCCCCGCAGTCGACGACGAGGCTGTCGTGTCTCATGGCGTGCAGGTGTGCGAGCATCGGTGCGGCGTCGTCGAACGCCGAGTGGAAGTCGGTGGTGGCGATGATGCGCTGGAGGCGTCTCGGCTCGGTCATGAGGTGACCTCGCAGATGTCGGCGCCGAGTGCGAGGAGCTTGCCGGGCAGGTCGGCGTGGCCGCGGCGGATCTGGTCGACTCTGCCGAGTGTGGTGACGCCTCGAGCGGTGAGCCCGGCGATCATCAGCGCCGAACCCGTGCGGATGTCGGTCGCCTCCACTCCGGCACCCGTGAGCCGCTGCGGTCCGGTGAACCGGCATTCGGTGGTGGACAGTTCGGTGATGTCTCCGCCCATGCGGACGAGTTGAGGGATGAGGTTGCTGTGGCGGCCGGGGTTGATCGGGTCAGAGAAGAAATGGGTGCCGGGGAATCCCAGGGCGAGGCCGAGGAGCGGTGGCTCGAAGTCGGCGTCGAGGCCGTTGGGGGCGAGGGAGGCCATGGCCCGGAGCGGCCGACCGGTCGGCTGGATGTCCTGACCTTGTACGACGAGCGCCTCGGCTTCGAAGGCGGTAGGGATGCCCACCCGGTTCAGCGCCGCAATCAGCGGTGCTATGTCGGAGCCGTGGACTCCTTCGACCCGGGCGGTGCCGCCGGTTGCCGCCACGGCACAGGCCAGTGTCCCGGCCTCGATCTTGTCTCCTGGCACTTTCCAGGCAGGTACGTCCTGCGAAACGGAGGACGGTGCTACGAGGGTGAGGACGCGCTCACCGGCACGGCACTCGTAACCGATGGCCTTCAGCGCGTTCACAACGCCGAGGACCTCCGGAGAGAGGTTCGGCGGACCGAGCCGAAGCGGGGTACCGGCGACCACGGCGCGCAGGATCGCGGCGATCGTCGCCCCGCGTGAGCGAAACGGCAGGACCAACGACACCGTGCCCCGTACCGCCTTGCCGACTTCGACCAGGTACCCGCGATCATCCACGCGGATCCGGTCACCGAAGGCTTCGTGCACCTTGAAGTGCTGTTCCATGCCACGGTCGCCGATCCGGCACCCGCCGGGCCAGGGCAGCCGGGCCCGGCCGCACCGGGCGATAAGGGCAGGGACGAGGTAGTACGAAGCACGGATGCTGGATGCGGCCTCACCCAGATCCTCGGGCGCCAGATCCGTCTCACCGGGGAGCACAAGGGTGCTTGGGCCGTCATTGACCGGGTGAGCGGCGTTCCAGCCCGCCTGCCGTAGCAGGTCGAGCAGAGTCCGTACGTCGGAGCTGGCAGGCACGTTGTCGAGGCGTACGGGTCGAAGGAGGGCGGCTGCAGCCGCGATGAGCGGGAGCGCGGCGTTCTTTGAGCCGTCGACCCTCACGGCACCGGTGAGGGGTCGTCCGGGTCGGATCGCGATGACTTCGGACGTGACTGCGGGGGCACAGGTATTCACGTGCAACTCCTCTGTGTAGGAGGGGCCGAGGCGGATACAGCCCCGGCGGAAGGTGGAACCGACGCGTCGATCTCGGCCCAGCAGCACTTGCCGGAGTCCGTCGTGGTCGTACCGAAGCGGTCCGCGAGGACGCCGATGAGGAAGAGACCGCGTCCGCCCTCGCTGTCCTCGTCCGGCAGCGCCGGCTTCGGCGCGTCGCGGCTCGCGTCGCTGACCTCCACCCGCACAACCCCGCCGGAGGGCTGAGCCCTGACGCCGATCGACTGGTGGCCGGCGTGACGGACCGCGTTCGTGACGAGCTCGCTGACGACCAACTCGACCGTGTGGGCGACTTCCGGAATCGCGAGCACTGCCGGCCATGCGGCTATGGCCTCACGCACCCGGCGCCGCGCCACGGGCACGGCAACCGGTGTCGGCGGGAGAGTAAAGGTGAGCTGGTGCGCTTCCACGAGCGGCCTCCAGGAGTCGGTTGCGACCACCCCAAGAAACCGTGCTCACAAAGCAGTGCGCGATGCCCTGTGCCCATACCGCATCGTCTATGCAGAAGCTGCATGAAGCCCCTGCGCCGCTCGCCTACGCTCGTTCACGAGGGCATGCTCGGTGAGGACGGAAGGGCATGGATGGCAGACGTGAAGACCGAAGCCGGGAAGATCGGCGAGGCGATCAAGCACGCCCGCCAGCGCACCGGCCGCTCGCAGACCGACGTTGCCACCGCCCTGGGCTACCACCAGTCGAAGCTCAGCCGTCTGGAGAACGGGCGGGGTACGGAAGACACCCGGGTCTTACGCGCAGTCGCAGCCGAACTCCGCATCCCTCTACGCCTCCTCGGCCTCAGCACTGCCGGCCCGCCCACAGAACCGACCGACGATCCCGAGACAGAAGACATGCGCCGCCGCACCTTCCTCGCCGGGAGCATCGCCTCCTTCACGGCCCACACCGCGCCTGCCACGGCCGCTCACGCCGACCTCGTCCGCGCCCTTCTCCCCGGCCCCCAGATCACGTCCGCTCAGGCAGGAGCCTCGGACACAGCCACTCTGGAGTCCCGCGTCGCCGCCGCCCGGCGCCTGTTCTCCGTGTGCGACTACGTACAGTTGGAAACCGTCCTGCCCGCCTTGCTCGCCGACCTGCGGGAGGCTGCGGCTGGCCACCGCAACGGGACCGAAGCGTCCGGACTCCTGGCCACCGCGTATCAGACGTCGACCAGCCTGCTGCTCAAGCAGGGCGACCACGGCAATGCCTGGCTCGCGGTAGGCCGCGCCCTCTCCGAAGCCGAGCGCTCCGGCGACCCCGTTGTCCTCGCCTCCAGCGTCCGCGTGCACGCCCACGTCCTGACCCGAGAGAAACACACCGCCCAAGCCGTCACTCTCGTCCGGCACACGGCGGGCCAGCTCGCCGGGGCATACGACCAGCGGTCCCCTCGCTACCTGGCCGCTGTGGGGCTACTCCTCCTCCGGGGCGTCACAGCCGCCAGCACAGCCGGAGACCGCGCTGCCACACGCGAATTCCTCGACGAAGCCCGGAACGTCGCCCGCTACGTCGCGCTTGACCAGCCCGACGCCTGGGCGAACTTCAGCCCCACCAACCTCTCCCTGCACGCCGTGAGCGCCGCAGTCGCCTTCGGTGATGCGGGCATCGCCCTGAACACCGCCGCACCCCTCATGCGGCGGCACATCCCCGTCCCAGAACGCCGAGCGGCCCTGTGGGTCGAAGCAGCCCGCGCTTACAACCAGCAGGGCCGCCTCGCGGAGGGCTACCAAGCTCTCCGTATCGCCGAATCCTGCGCCGCCCAGGACGTACGTCGCCCCGCGGTCCGCGACCTGGTGGTCGACATGGCCGCCCGTGACCGGCGACGTACGCTGCCCGAACTCCACCGCCTGAGCCGACGACTGGGAGCCCCAGCGTGACGACACAACCCTTCCTGTACGTCGTGGGCTGCGCAGCCGGGATCGCGGGTGACACTCACAAGCTGATTACCGCCGCACAGGACAGGGGCTGGGGCGTCGGGGCCGTAGCTACGCCCCAAGGGCTCGGCTTCCTCGACACGGAAGCGATCGAGGCCCAGACCGGCTACCCGATCCGCTCGGCCTGGCGCAGTCCCGGAGACCCGCGCCCGCTGCCACCCGCCGACGCCATCGCCGTCGCGCCCGCCACCTTCAACACGATCAACAAATGGACGGCCGGCATCGCCGACACCCTGGCTCTCGGCATCCTGTGCGAGGCGTATGGGATGGGCATCCCGACCGCCGTCCTCCCGTACGTGAACACGGCCATGGCCGCCCACCCGGCGTACGGCCGGAGCCTGGACCAGCTCCGCGGGATGGGCGTACGGATCGGGTCGTACGAGCCGCACCGGCCGAAGACGGGAGGTGGAGCGGACCGCTTCCGGTGGGAGGAGGCGTTGGAGCTGTTGGAGGACAGAATCGCAGGCGCTTCTGGAGGATGATCGGGCTTGGTCGTGCCGCGAGCCGCAGGGGGCGACACCCGAAGAGCCCGGCCATCGACGACGGCTGCTACTGGACCAACCGGAGCACCGGCCTCTGTTCCTGACCGCCCACTCGCTGCTGACACCGGTGCCAAGCTGAAGGACCTCATGGTCCGCGCCGGCCAGTCCTCGGAACGGGCCCAGCTGATCTACCAGCACTCCACGAAGGCGCATCAGCGCAAGCTTGCCGACGATATCGACGCCGACGTACGCCGGCAGCGCACGACGGTGCGGAGTCCAGGTGGAGGCACGACCCTTGTCCACAGGTTCCCGGTTCCGCCCTCGGGCTCGGATGGAGCTGCGCGGGTGAGGTGAGGGGCAGCAGGCGGAGGTCCAGAGTGGACCTCCGCCTGCTGCCCCTCACCCCCTAAAAGGGAGGCTCGGATGCGGGGCCGGCCTTCGGGGGTTCCGCTGCCTCGATCAGTTTGTTGGTCAGTTCGACGGTGGCGAGGTACCACCAGAAGATCCAGTCGAGGAAGGCGTCGCTGTAGTTGGCGAGTTGGTCCGCGCGACGGTGACGTAGGCCGAATCTGTTGGCGATTTCGACAGCGCGCCATCGTCAGGCTTTCCCAGGTCCTCGCGGATCAGGGCGCGGCGCTCCTCCAGGATGCCGACGGCGGCAACGATGGCCGACCGCTTGCTCTCCAGAGATGCGTCGCGGGCGCGGAAGAGTGCGATGGCATGCCGGACGCGGTCGGTGACGGCGGGAGGACTGTCTTTGAGGACATGGTGCACCAGCTCACGACGCGAGTCGTCGGTTATCGCAACAAGCCGCCCCAGGTCCTCACCTTCAGCGGCGAGCTCGTACCCGATTCCGGCTTCGCGCAGTAGATCGTTGATCTTCGCGCGATAGAGGATGCGGGCCGGTCCGTTGTGGAATTCCGAGTGGTGCCAGCCGCACCCGCCGTAGGAATGGAAGCTCCGGCGTCGGGGACGGCTTACGAGGTCGTGGAAGACCTCGATCAGACCATAGAAGGTGTCCTCGTCCCAGGTGGCCGGAGCCAGGGGCCACAGGTCTGGAATGCCCAGGCGCCGTTCAATCAGCGCGGAGGCGTCGGGTAGGTCGTCCGACCCGTCGACGCACTCCTCGCCGAACTGCTCGACCAGGTAGCCGTTGTCCATGAAGGCAGTGATGATCCGTGCGAAGTCGCGGCGGGGCGTCTCGGGCGCTGTTCCCATCGACAGACAAGCCGCGGCGATGCCGCTCAGGCCAGTACGGGCGGGGCGCGATGGCGAGCCGGATCTCCGAAGCACGGCTGACGAACTCCGAGAACCAGTCTTCCCGAGTGCCTCCCCTGTACCGGCTTTCCCGTGTGGAGCCCCAATCGCTATGGCTGGCCTCGACCTCCTGGAAATCCGCTACAGCCGTTGATCCGACAAGGGCCTCGGTCAGGAGCCACTCCACGCGTTCCTCCCACAAGGAACGAGAACCCTTGGTCCTCAGAATGCGTTCCCCCTCCGACACGAACAGCGATGTCGGCCACACCAGCTCGTAGTTGCTCAGGTCCACGATTACGGCGCCATCATCACCCATTCGCGCGCATAGCGGAGCAGGCTTCGTGCCGGTCGGTTTCTGTCGGGCTCGTGCCGACTTTGCCGGTCTGCAGGTGCGACCTCGGGGTTGCGAACTCGAGCTAGATCCGTCTGGTCCGAGGCGTCATCCCCGATGACGCGTAGTCCGGATGGCCATCTGGCCTGACGTCGCATGAGGTCTCTTATGGCATGCGAATGGCACGCAGCGTCCGAGAGGTCTAGACAACAATAAAGCCCCAGGTCTCCGACCTGGGGCTTTACGAAAGAGCGGGTGACGAGAATCGAACTCGCGCTCTGAGCTTGGGAAGCTCATGTTCTACCATTAAACTACACCCGCGAAGCATGCCGATGACCGGCGTTGCATCGTCACACACTGTACCCCATGTCAGGCCCCCGGTGGATGAGCCGTGGGGCCTCGTTCGTGTGTGCGCCGGGAGGTGGGTGGGGTGGATGCGGGTGTGGTGGGCGGGAGTTGGGGGCGTAGCGTGAGGCGTCGGAGTGCCGGTTGCGGTGGTGTCCTGTTCATCCCCTAATGTGGCTTTCTCGTCCGTATGCGGTTGGGGAAGGGGCTTGATGGAGTCGATGGAGCGCACCGTCGTCCGCTGTGCCGAAGGGCACGTATTCGCTACCTCGTCGTTTCCGATGCAGCAGCTCGGGGCCGACCGGATCGGGCCGGGGCGGTTGATCCGGTGCCCCCGGTGTGCCCGGTTGCGGCAGGCCGTTCCTGTGGGGTCCGAGAAGCGGTGAGGGAGAGGCGGAGCGAGGGGCGGAGGCTGAGGGAGGAGAGGGAGCGGGCGAGGGAGACGCTGTAGGAGCGGTGGAGGTGGCGGCCGAGGAAGAAGCTGTAGGAGCGGTGGAGGTGGCGGCCGAGGAAGAAGCTGTAGGAGCGGTGGAGGTGGTGGCCGCGGGCCTGGGCCGTGGTCCGGTTGGGGTGGGGTCGTGCCTTCTGCGTATCCTCGGGGCGTGCTTCTCTCAGACAAGGACATCCGGGCCGAGATCGACGCCGGGCGAGTCCGCATTGACCCGTACGACCCGTCGATGGTGCAGCCGTCGAGCATCGACGTGCGGCTGGACCGCTACTTCCGGGTGTTCGAGAACCACCGGTATCCGCACATCGACCCGGCGGTGGAACAGCCCGATCTCACCCGCACGGTCGAGCCCGAGGGCGACGAGGCGTTCATCCTGCACCCCGGGGAGTTCGTGCTGGCGTCCACGTACGAGGTGATCTCGCTCCCCGACGATCTGGCCTCGCGGCTGGAGGGGAAGAGTTCACTGGGGCGGCTCGGTCTGGTGACGCACTCGACGGCCGGCTTCATCGACCCCGGGTTCTCCGGGCACGTGACCCTGGAGCTGTCGAACCTCGCGACCCTGCCCATAAAGCTCTGGCCGGGCATGAAGATCGGGCAGCTGTGCCTGTTCAAGCTGACCTCGTCCTCCGAGTTCCCGTACGGCTCCGAGCGGTACGAGTCCCGGTACCAGGGGCAGCGGGGTCCGACAGCCTCGCGGTCGTTCCAGAACTTCCATCGGACCCAGGTGTGATCGACCATGGCTAATGACGTGCGGGAAAACCTCACCTACGAAGGCTTCGGGCGGGCCGTGCGCGAGCTGGCGCAGGCCGTCGCCGACGACGGGTACGAGCCCGACGTCGTGCTCAGCATCGCTCGGGGTGGCGTGTTCGTCGCCGGCGGGCTTGCGTACGCGCTCGACTGCAAGAACATCCATCTCGTGAACGTCGAGTTCTACACCGGGGTCGGGACCACCCTGGAGATGCCCGTCATGCTGGCGCCCGTGCCCAACGCCATCGACTTCTCCGACAAGAAGGTCCTGATCGCCGACGACGTCGCCGACACCGGCAAGACGCTCAAGCTCGTCCACGACTTCTGCGTCGACCATGTCGCCGAGGTCCGCAGCGCGGTCATCTACGAGAAGTCCCACTCCCTCGTGAAGTGCGAGTACGTGTGGAAGAAGACCGATCAGTGGATCAACTTCCCCTGGAGCGTGAAGAAGCCCGTCGTTCGGCGGGACGGCCAGGTTCTGGACGCGTAGGCCCGATACGTGGGTAGTGCGTGCGCCGCCCTTACGTACGTAGTACGTGAGGGGGTCCCGGAGTCCCGGAGTCCCGGAGTCCCGGAGTCCCGAGTGTCGGGGTGCCGGAGTGTCGGATGCGCAGGGAACGCGGATACGGCGCGGATGCGGATGCTTGCGCAGGAGTTCGGGGGCCTGGCTGCTCGCCCCGTCGATCGTTCGGTCGGCGGGGCGGCGTGCTGTGAAGTGCCGCGGAGTGGCGTGAAGGGGCGGGTGCGGTGGGGGTAACCCCTGGCGTACGCGCGGGGCAGGGCCGGTGCCGTGGCGACGGTGTTGGCGGTGGGCGGGCCGGCGGTCGATGGCTCGGGTTCCATGGCTCGGGTTCCGTGGCTGAGATCGCCGTGGGCCTCGCCGTGCGGCTGCCCGTTTTCGCCGTGGCGCTGCTGGTCGCGTACCGGATGCGCCGTGGCCATGGTTGGGCCCGGATCGTTCTGACGCTGGGCCTCGGCGTGGTCGGTACGGCGTCGATGGTGGCTGAGCCGATCCAGGCCCTGGCCCAGGGCCGCTTGGGCGCGGGACTGGCGGAGGCTGGAGCGCGGAGGCCGGAGCGATGGATCTGGTCTTCGGGGCCAGCCGTGTGGTGCATGTGGTCGCCGTGCTCGCCGCCGTGGTGCTCATGTTCCTCCCGGCCGTCAACAGCTACTTCCGACTCCGTCGTGCCGCCCGCGCATCCGGCGGCCACGGGAAGAGCGTCTCGCCTCGCGTGTGATCCCCACCGCTCACCTCGCCGGCCGATCATGAGCCCGAACACCCTTACCCGTAGACGCACTTCGCCCCGCCGACCAACGATCGGTCGACGGGGCGAAGCAGCCGGGGCCTGAAGTGGACGCCGGTGTGCGCGCATGCGCTCCGGGGCCTTCGCCGGGTGGCGGATTCCTCAGATCGTGCCCAGCTTGATGATCGACAGCAGCGCGATCAGCTGGATCGCCGACGCTCCCAGCGCCTTCGGCCACGGCAGGTCGTGCGACTTGCTCACCATCGACGTGAACAGCGCCCCGGCCGCCAGCCAGGTCAGCCAGCCCACGATCTGCACCAGCGAGTTCTCACCGCCGAGGAAGACGGCGAACAGCAGGCGGGGCGCGTCGGTGAGCGACATGATCAGCATCGACAGGCCCACTGTCGGCTGCCACGAACCCGTGCCGCCGAGCTGGCGGGCCAAGGTGTGGGTCACCGCGCCGAGGACCAGGCCGCCGATGACGAAGCCGACGCCGGTGAACAGGACGTACGGGACGGCCGTCGAGATCGTCGCGTTGATCGCTTCCTCGCGCGCCTGGTCGAAGCCGAACAGCGCGAGCAGGCCGTAGAGGAAGGTGACGATCAGCGCCGGGCCCCACACCGGGTAGTCCCGCATCTGCCAGAACGTCGGCCCGGGGCGCGTCACGATGCCGGTCAGCAGCTCCTTCCAGCGCAGGCGCGGGCCGGCCGGCTGGGCGGGGGCGTGACCGGCGCGGTAGGTGTTGCCGTCGCCGTACGGGTCCTCGTTGATGCTGAACGCCTGCGTGTGACCCGGGTTGTTGGCGTACGGGTCGTGGGGCGCGGGGCCGGCGTAGGGGTCGCCGAAGTACTCCGGCTCGCCGTGACCGTGAGGACCCTGGCCGTGGGAGCCGTGGGAGCCGTGGGAGCCGTGTCCCTGGCCCTGGGGGCGCTGTCCGTACCCGTCGTGCCCGTTGCCCGCGTAGCCGTCGCCGTTGTACGGGGCGCCCTGCGGTGCTCCGTACGGCGGTGGCGCCCCGCCGTTGCCGCCGCCTCCTGCCGTTGGCCACGGCCGATCACCGTACGGCGGCTGTGGTGCCTGCCCTCCGTACGGCTGCTGCCGCTGCTGCTGCGGTTGTTGCGGGGTGCGGTTGTCCCGGCCGCGTCCGATCCTGAATCCAGCCACCCGTCGAACGTACCTGGTCCCCGGGCGGGGGGAGCGGGGGCCGGGGGAACCCGTCCGCCATTGCGGCCGAGCTGTGACATCCCCTAGGGGCGGTGGGGGCGGGGAGCGCAGGGAGAGTTCAGGGGAGGAACAGCGCCGTGGAGAAGGCGAGTACGGGCCGGTCCGTGGTACCCGCCGCGTACAGGGCGATCATGTCCTCGCCCTCGCCCCGGTGCGTACGCACCACCGTGTCCGTCTTCTTGTCGCCGTCGAAGTCGCCGTGGTCCAGGAGCGTGGTGCGGGTCGGGGCGGCGGTGCTCAGGGGGGCCGTGGGGAGGTGTTCGGCCGGGAAGGCGTACGCGCCCCCGGGGCGGGCCGGGCCGTTCTCGGAGCCCAGCAGCAGGGTGCCCCTGGCCGCCTGGCCGGGCGCGTGCGGGGAGGTGGCGGCGACGAGGTCGTCGTAACCGTCCCGGTCGGTGTCGGCCCGGGGCTCGGGGGCGTACAGGTACGGGCCGCCGTCCGGCAGCAGGTCGGCGCTGCGCGCGGTCCCGGTGCGGGTGAAGGGGCCGTGCAGGAAGGTGACCTGCCCGCCGCTCGCGGTCACGGCGAGGTCGGTGCGGCCGTCGCCGTCGAAGTCGCCGCAGACCGGGTGCTCGGGCCACTCGTCGCCGGACCGGGCCTGTCGCGGGATGCGCAGGGTGACCGCCCTGCCGGTGAGGCCGGACGGCGAGCCGAAGAGGACCTGGAGGGGGACGGGCGGGGCGCCGATGCCGTTGTACGGGGGGTCCGTGCCGACGATCAGGTCCGTGAAGCCGTCCCGGTCCAGGTCGCAGGCGGCCTCGGCGTCGAACGCGGCGGGCAGGGTGTCGCCGGACTTCGCCGCGTTCGCCCGGGCGCTCAGCAGCTGGCGGGCGGCCGGGTCCAGGGGGCGGTCGTCGGTGCCGTAGACGATGCCGATGCCCGCGTCGTCGCCGTGCAGGTCCTCGGGGGCCTTGACCAGGTCGTCGATGACCAGGTCGCGGTGGCCGTCGCCGTTGAAGTCGTACGGGGCGTGGCTGCCGGTGCCGTGGGGGACGGGGACGCGTGCCGCCCCGGGCCGGGTCCCGATCTCGGCCTGGGCCCGGGCCTTCGGGTCGGTGTCGCCGTTCTTGCCGTCCGCTGCGGCCGCTGAGGTGGGCGGCGGGGTGGCGTGCGCGGTCGAGGGGGCCTCGCAGGCCGTGACGGTGAGCAGGAGCGCCGCGCAGGATGCGGCGAGGGCGGCGGCCGCCCCGGAGGCCGCCCGTGGGGCCGTCTGGGGAGCTGCCCCCGTGGCCGCCTTCGGGTGCGGTATGCGTCTGCGCACGGGCCCTCGTTCGCTGTCGTCGTCGTGGGGTGGGTCCAGGGGGCGGTGATCGCGGTCCGCTTCTGGACTCGGCGCCGCGGAGCCGGCGCGCACCTGTGGCCTCCGGGGCACATGATGCTCCAGATACGTCGCCGCGTACATGTCCGGGCTCACACCTGGCGCACATCGGGCTCGCACCGATGTACATACCGATGTGCATGCGGAAGCGGCCGGTCCTGGTACATGCGGAAGCGGCCGGTCCTGCCCCCGAGGCAGGTCCGGCCGCTTCCGTCGTGCTGCTGTGCTGTGTTGCCGTGTTACGGCGCTGTCGTGCCGCGAACCGCTACTTTGCCGGTTCCGGCTCCGGTGCGTCCACCTGCTCCGGCTCGCCCGCCGGATCGGCCGGGGTCTTCACCGACTCCAGGAGGAGCTGCGAGACGTCCACGACCTGGATGGACTCCTTGGCCTGGCCGTCGTTCTTCTTGCCGTTGACCGAGTCGGTCAGCATGACCAGGCAGAACGGGCAGGCGGTCGAGACGATGTCCGGGTTGAGGGCGAGGGCCTCGTCGACGCGCTCGTTGTTGACGCGCTTGCCGATCCGCTCCTCCATCCACATCCGCGCGCCGCCGGCGCCGCAGCAGAAGCCGCGCTCCTTGTGGCGGTGCATCTCCTCGTTCCGCAGCCCCGGCACCTTCGCGATGATCTCGCGCGGCGGGGTGTAGATCTTGTTGTGACGGCCCAGGTAGCACGGGTCGTGGTACGTGATCAGGCCCTCGACCGGGGTCACCGGGATCAGCTTGCCCTCGTCGATGAGGTGCTGGAGCAGCTGCGTGTGATGGATGACCTCGTACTCGCCGCCCAGCTGCGGGTACTCGTTCGCGATCGTGTTGAAGCAGTGCGGGCAGGTCGCGACGATCTTCTTCGACGACTTGGGCTTCTTCGTCTCCGGCTCGTCGTCATCTTCGCCGTACGCCATGTTCAGCATCGCGACGTTCTCCTGGCCGAGCTGCTGGAACAGCGGCTCGTTGCCCAGGCGGCGGGCGGAGTCACCGGTGCACTTCTCGTCGCCGCCCATGATCGCGAACTTGACGCCCGCGATGTGCAGCAGCTCCGCGAAAGCCTTGGTGGTCTTCTTGGCCCGGTCCTCCAGCGCGCCCGCGCAGCCGACCCAGTACAGGTACTCGACCTCGGTGAGGTCCTCGACGTCCTTGCCGACGATCGGGACCTCGAAGTCGACCTCCTTGGTCCACTCCACGCGCGCCTTCTTGGCCAGCCCCCAGGGGTTGCCCTTCTTCTCCAGGTTCTTGAGCATCGTGCCCGCCTCGGACGGGAACGCGGACTCGATCATCACCTGGTAGCGGCGCATGTCGACGATGTGGTCGATGTGCTCGATGTCGACCGGGCACTGCTCCACGCACGCACCGCAGGTGGTGCAGGACCACAGCACGTCCGGGTCGATGACGCCGTTCTCCTCGGCGGTGCCGATGAGCGGGCGCTCGGCCTCGGCGAGGGCGGCCGCGGGGACGTCCTTGAGCTGCTCCTCGGTGGCCTTCTCGTTGCCCTCCATGTCCTTGCCGCCGCCGGCCAGGAGGTAGGGGGCCTTGGCGTGCGCGTGGTCGCGCAGCGACATGATCAGGAGCTTCGGGGAGAGCGGCTTGCCGGTGTTCCACGCGGGGCACTGCGACTGGCAGCGGCCGCACTCGGTGCAGGTGGAGAAGTCCAGGATGCCCTTCCAGGAGAACTGCTCGACCTGGGAGACGCCGAAGACCGCGTCATCGGCCGGGTCCTCCCAGTCGATCTCCTTGCCGCCCGTCGTCATCGGCTGGAGCGCGCCGAGCGCGACGTCGCCGTCGGCGTTCCGCTTGAACCAGATGTTCGGGAAGCCGAGGAAGCGGTGCCAGGCGACACCCATGTTGGTGTTGAGCGAGACCGTGATCATCCAGATCAGCGAGGTGCCGATCTTGATCATCGCGGTGAAGTAGATAAGTGTCTGGAGGGTGCCGACGCCGAGCCCCTTGAAGGCGAGGACCAGCGGGTACGACACGAAGTACGCGGCGTCGTAGCTGTCGACGTGGTGGATCGCGCCCTCAAGGCCGCGCAGCACCAGGATCGCGAGGCCGATCGTCAGGATGATGTACTCGACGAAGTACGCCTGCCATGCCTTCGAGCCGGCGAACCGCGACTTGCGCCCGGCCCGGGAGGGCAGGTTCAGCAGCCGGATCACCATCAGCGCCACGATGCCGACGACCGTCATCAGGCCGATGAACTCGATGTACATCTCGAACGGCAGGAACGTGCCGATGATCGGCAGCACCCAGTCCGCCTGGAAGAGCTGCCCGTACGCCTGGAGCAGCGTCGGCGGCAGCGTCAGGAAGCCGATCGCGACGAACCAGTGGGCGAAGCCGACGATGCCCCACCGGTTCATCCGGGTGTGGCCGAGGAACTCCTTGACCAGGGTGATCGTCCGCTGCTTGGGGTCGTCGGTGCGGCTGCCTGCGGGTACCGGCTGTCCGAGACGGACGAAGCGGTAGATCTGCGCGACGGCTCGGGTGATGAGCGCAACGCCGACGACCGTCAGCACCAGCGACACGATGATCGCGGCGAGTTGCATTTCGGGGCTCCTCGGGCCTGCGAGAGCGGGATCCAGTTACGACTGCCCACTACTACTAAGCAGTAACTTAATTAGTCTGTGCTGACACTATCCACTTATTCCACCCCGCTGTAGCCGGGCGAGCGGTGATCTGTGTCGCTCAGGTGTGCCTTGGTTGGGCGCGCCCCGTGGAACGCCGTCCGCAGGGATTCGCGTACGGCTTCCGCGAGGATCGCCAGGTCCAGCACCACTCCATGGTGCTCTGCGTAGTGCTGGTCCAGCAGGGCGGGGTCGTCCCACGGCATGCCGGAGCGGGCGCGCACCTGTGCCGGCCCGGTCAGCCCCGGCCGTACCTCCTGCCGCCACTGCCGGGCCCCCGGGCACGCGGCGCGCGCGTCGCCGGGGGGCAGCGGAGCCGGTCCTACGAGGGAGAGCTCGCCCCGGACGACGTGGGGGAGCCGGGAGAGCAGGTCGAGCCGGAGCCGGCGGGTGCGCAGGGTGCGCAGGGTGAAGACCCGGCCCCCCAGTCCCGTACGGGCGTCGCGTTCCCATACGTTGCCGGGGCCCCGCCGGACCGCGAGGGCGAGGGCCCCCGCGGCGACGGCGGGGGCGGTCGCGAGCAGGAGGGCGGTGCCGAGGGTCAGGTCCAGCACCCGTTCGGCGGACGGGCGCGGGATGAAGCGGGCCGCGAAGCCCTCGGCCCGGTCCGTGAGGCCCGCCATGCGTGCGGCGGGGCGGGAGGGGAAGTGGCCCCTGGCGGTACCGGTCGGGGTGGGCTGGGGTGGGGCCGGCCGCGGTGGGGGCTGTGTGGGGGCCGGCGATGGCTGCCGGTGCTGGAGCCGCGACGGCGACGGCGATGGCGACAGTGGCTGTGGCTGTGCCTGTGGCTGTGGTGGCGACTGCTTCTTTTGGTCTTGGTTCCGGCTCTGGCTCCGGCCCGGCTTCCCCTGACCCTGCCTGCTCCGGCTCTGGCTCTGCTGCTTCTTCCTTTGGTTCTTCTGCCGCACGCGCCGCTGTCTCGCGTTCCGCATCGCGCCCGCCCGGGGTTCGGAGTCCGATGGTGTGCCGATCGATGGTGTTTGCGACCGTCTCGCGGCATTTTGTGACAGAACGATCCCACGGTGGGATGGTGGGTTGGGCGGTGCGCGAGGGGTGTGGCGTGCGCGGGTGCTCCAGTGGGGTGCCTGTGGGGGTGGCCGGGGAGCGGGGAGAGGCCGGTGGCGGCGGGGGCGGGCACTTAAGTTGAGTCTGCTCGACTCAGGTCTGTTGACTCTGGGGCGAGTGTCATGCATTCTTGAGTCAGATCCACTCAAGTAGTCAGTTGGAGGAATTGAAATGGCACGTGCGGTCGGCATCGACCTGGGCACGACTAACTCCGTCGTCAGCGTTCTCGAAGGCGGCGAGCCCACCGTCATCACCAACGCCGAAGGCGCCAGGACCACGCCGTCCGTCGTCGCCTTCGCCAAGAACGGCGAGGTGCTCGTCGGCGAGGTGGCCAAGCGCCAGGCGGTCACCAACGTCGACAGGACGATCCGCTCCGTCAAGCGCCACATGGGCACTGACTGGAAGATCGAGATCGACGGCAAGGGCTTCAACCCGCAGCAGATGAGCGCCTTCATCCTGCAGAAGCTGAAGCGGGACGCCGAGTCCTACCTGGGCGAGAAGGTGGCCGACGCGGTCATCACCGTCCCGGCGTACTTCAACGACTCCGAGCGTCAGGCGACCAAGGAGGCCGGTGAGATCGCGGGCCTCAACGTCCTGCGCATCGTCAACGAGCCGACCGCCGCCGCCCTGGCGTACGGCCTGGACAAGGACGACCAGACGATCCTGGTCTTCGACCTCGGCGGCGGCACCTTCGACGTGTCGCTCCTGGAGATCGGTGACGGCGTCGTCGAGGTGAAGGCCACCAACGGTGACAACCACCTCGGTGGTGACGACTGGGACCAGCGCGTCGTCGACTACCTGGTGAAGCAGTTCGCCAACGGGCACGGCGTGGACCTGTCCAAGGACAAGATGGCTCTCCAGCGTCTCCGCGAGGCCGCGGAGAAGGCCAAGATCGAGCTCTCGTCCTCGACCGAGACCACGATCAACCTGCCCTACATCACGGCGTCCGCCGAGGGCCCGCTGCACCTGGACGAGAAGCTCACGCGCTCGCAGTTCCAGCAGCTGACCGCGGACCTCCTGGACCGCTGCAAGACCCCGTTCCACAACGTCATCAAGGACGCGGGCATCCAGCTCTCCGAGATCGACCACGTCGTTCTCGTCGGCGGCTCCACCCGTATGCCCGCCGTCGCCGAGCTCGTCAAGGAGCTGACCGGCGGCCAGGAGGCCAACAAGGGCGTGAACCCGGACGAGGTCGTCGCCATCGGCGCCTCGCTCCAGGCCGGTGTCCTCAAGGGCGAGGTCAAGGACGTCCTGCTCCTCGACGTCACCCCGCTGTCCCTCGGCATCGAGACCAAGGGAGGGATCATGACCAAGCTCATCGAGCGCAACACCACGATCCCGACCAAGCGCTCCGAGATCTTCACGACGGCCGAGGACAACCAGCCGTCCGTGCAGATCCAGGTCTACCAGGGCGAGCGCGAGATCGCGGCGTACAACAAGAAGCTCGGGATGTTCGAGCTGACCGGTCTGCCGCCGGCCCCGCGCGGGGTGCCGCAGATCGAGGTCGCCTTCGACATCGACGCCAACGGCATCATGCACGTCGCCGCCAAGGACCTCGGCACCGGCAAGGAGCAGAAGATGACCGTCACCGGCGGCTCCTCGCTGCCGAAGGACGAGGTCAACCGGATGCGCGAAGAGGCCGAGAAGTACGCGGAGGAGGACCACGCCCGCCGCGAGGCCGCCGAGTCGCGCAACCAGGGCGAGCAGCTCGTCTACCAGACGGAGAAGTTCCTCAAGGACAACGAGGACAAGGTCCCCGCGGACGTCAAGACGGAGGTGGAGACCGCTGTCGGCGAGCTGAAGGAGAAGCTGAAGGGCGAGGACACCGCCGAGATCCGTACGGCCACCGAGAAGGTCGCGGCCGTCTCCCAGAAGCTGGGCCAGGCGATGTACGCCAACGCCCAGGCCGAGGGTGCGACGCCGGGCGCCGAGGCTCCGGGCGGCAACGGCCAGGCCAAGGCCGATGACGATGTCGTCGACGCGGAGATCGTGGACGACGAGAAGGACACCAAGGGCGGTGCGGCGTGACCGAGGAGACCCCGGGCTTCGAGGAGAAGCCCGACGTCCCCTCCGGCGCCACCCCTGATGACGCCGAGCCGAAGGCTGCCGCACCCTCCGAGGAGGAGGCGGCGGCCCCGGCCGGGGACACCGACACTGACCGGACCGCCGGTCTGACCGCCCAGCTGGACCAGGTTCGTACCGCGCTCGGTGAGCGCACCGCGGACCTCCAGCGGCTCCAGGCCGAGTACCAGAACTACCGCCGCCGCGTGGAGCGCGACCGGGTCACGGTCAAGGAGATCGCCGTCGCGAACCTCCTGTCCGAGCTCCTGCCCGTGCTCGACGACGTCGGCCGCGCACGGGAGCACGGCGAGCTGCTCGGCGGCTTCAAGTCGGTCGCCGAATCGCTGGAGACGGTCGTCGCCAAGCTGGGCCTCCAGCAGTTCGGCAAGGAGGGCGAGCCCTTCGACCCGACGATCCACGAGGCCCTGATGCACAGCTACGCGCCGGACGTCACCGAGACGACCTGCGTGGCGATCCTCCAGCCGGGGTATCGCATCGGCGAGCGCACCATCCGCCCCGCGCGGGTGGCCGTCGCCGAGCCGCAGCCGGGCGCCACGCCCGCGGCGGCCAAGGAAGAGAAGACAGACGACGAGGAGAGCGGTGGCACCGAGGAGGTCTGACGACATTTCGTCCGACCGCCAAGGCGCACACCGACCGGCCCGGCGGCCGGCCCACGGGCCGGCCGCCGCGCCGATCGTCCGGAAGGAGGGACGTCGATGAGCACGAAGGACTTCGTCGAGAAGGACTACTACAAGGTCCTCGGCGTCCCCAAGGACGCCACCGACGCCGAGATCAAGAAGGCGTACCGCAAGCTCGCCCGCGAGTTCCACCCCGACGCCAACAAGGGTGACGCCAAGGCGGAGGAGCGCTTCAAGGAGATCTCCGAGGCGAACGACGTCCTCGGCGACGCCAAGCGGCGCAAGGAGTACGACGAGGCGCGCGCCCTCTTCGGCAACGGTGGCTTCCGCGCCGGTCCCGGTGGTGCCGGCGGCAACTTCAACTTCGACCTGGGCGACCTCTTCGGCGGGGGCGCACCGGGCGGCAACCAGGGCGGCGCGGGCGGCGGCTTCGGTGGCGGCGGCGGTCTCGGGGACGTGTTCGGCGGGCTGTTCAACCGGGGCGGCGCGGGCACCCGCGTACAGCCGCGGCGCGGCCAGGACATCGAGTCCGAGGTGACGCTCAGCTTCACCGAGGCGGTCGACGGGGCCACGGTCCCGCTGCGGATGTCCAGCCAGGCGCCCTGCAAGGCGTGTTCGGGCACCGGCGACAAGAACGGCACCCCCAGGGTCTGCCCGACCTGCGTCGGCACCGGCCAGGTCTCGCGCGGCACCGGCGGCGGCTTCTCGCTCACCGACCCGTGCGTGGACTGCAAGGGCCGGGGCCTCATCGCCCAGGACCCCTGCGACGTCTGCCACGGCAGCGGCCGGGCGAAGTCGGCCCGCACCATGCAGGTCAGGATCCCGGCGGGCGTCTCGGACGGCCAGCGGATCCGGCTGCGCGGCAAGGGCGGCCCGGGCGAGCGCGGCGGACCGGCCGGCGACCTGTACGTCGTCGTCCACGTCGGCGCGCACCCCGTCTTCGGCCGCAAGGGCGACAACCTCACGGTCACCGTGCCCGTCACCTACCCCGAGGCGACCCTCGGCGGCGAGGTGAAGGTGCCCACCCTCGGCGGGCCCCCGGTCACCCTGAAACTGCCCGCGGGCACCCCCAACGGGCGTACGATGCGCGCCCGGGGCAAGGGCGCGGTCCGCAAGGACGGCACCCGCGGCGACCTGCTGGTCACCGTGGAGGTGGCGGTCCCCAAGGACCTCGGCCAGGAGGCCAGGGACGCGCTGGAGACCTACCGAAAGGCGACCGCGGACGAGGACCCGCGGGCGGAACTGTTCCAGGCCGCGAAGGGAGCTTGAGATGGACGGCCGTCGACGCAATCCGTACCAGCTGACCGATGAATCACCGGTGTACGTGATCTCGATCGCGGCCCAGCTCTCGGGCCTGCACCCGCAGACGCTGCGCCAGTACGACCGTCTCGGCCTGGTCTCCCCGGACCGTACGGCCGGACGCGGCCGGCGCTACTCGGCCCGTGACATCGAACTGCTGCGCACCGTGCAGCAGTTGTCGCAGGACGAGGGCATCAACCTGGCGGGCATCAAGCGCATCATCGAGCTGGAGAACCAGGTGGCCGCGCTCCAGCAGCGCGTCGCCGAGCTCTCGGCGGCGGTGGACGGCGCGGCGGTGGCCATGCAGCAGCGCGAGGCCCAGGTGCACGCCTCGTACCGGCGCGATCTGGTTCCGTACCAGGACGTGCAGCAGACGAGCGCGCTGGTGGTCTGGCGGCCTAAGCAGAAGCGGTCTGCGGAGTAGGAAGCGGTTCTTCGCGCGGCGGGGCCGGGAGGGCGTTCACGCTCTTTCGGCCCCGCCGCGCGTGGGTCTCCGGACCCGCCGGGACCGCAGGGGGCAGCTCGTCGCCGGCGGCGAGGGAGAGGGCGGCCGCGAGCCGCGGGCCGTCCCAGCCGGGGGCGATGAGGCCGGCCGGTCCGTTCGCGCGGGCGACTTCCGCGATGGCCGCGTCGTCCGGCTCGGCGAACACGGCGAACCTCTGGTGGAGCGCCAGCTCCCTGAACACATGGAGCTGGTTGCGCAGCGGCTCGGCGCAGCCCGCCCGCGCGTCCAGCAGGATCACGTCCGGCCGGTGGACGGCGACGCTCGGCAGGACGAAGTCCGGTCGGCTCCAGGCGGTGACGGCGACGCGGCCGGTCCGCTCCAACCGCGCCCGGACGCGCTCGTGGAAGTGCATGTCGTCCGTTGCCAGTAAGGCGTGGATCACGGTTCCCCCTGCGGTGGTGAGCCGGATCGCTGCCGCGCGGGCTCTCGGCACGGCGAGCGCGGAGGCCGGGGAGTCCGGTCGGCGGCCCGGTTCGTGATGACGTGCGATCCGGTCGTCGCCACGATGCCGGACCCTCGGCGGGTTGGGGACCCTCAACTTGTTGCAGTGCACCTTGTGGAGCGGGGAGCGGGGAGCGGGGCGGTCGGGGCCGGGCGGGGACCGCGGGCCGGCTCGTCAGGGCCCGTGACGGCCCCTTCAGGGCCCGTACTGGTCGGCCCTGGCGATGTTGGACCGGACGAGGAGTGCGCCGAGGTGGGTGCGGCTGGTGGCTCCGAGGGTGTGCATGAGTTTGGCGATGTGGGAGCGGCAGGTGCGGACGCTGATGCCCATCTTGCGGGCGATGACGTCGTCGACGTGGCCTTCGGTGAGGAGGCGGGCGATGCTGTGCTGGACGGCGGTGACCGGGGCGTCGGGCAGTGACGTCTGGAGGGGTTCGCCGAAGGGGGTGGCTCCGGCCCACAGGACGTCGTAGACGTGGGTGAGGTAGCGGACGAGGGCGGGGTGGGCGATGCGGAGGGCCACGTCGCGTTCGGGGGTGGTGGGGATGAACGCGACCCGGTCGAAGATGAAGAGGCGCTCCGCGGTCTGCTCCATGGTGCGGATCTGGAGCCCTTCGTACGGCAGCCGGTCCACGTAGTGCTTCAGGTTCGGGTTGTAGCGCGCGGAGTGCTGGTAGATGTGGCGTACGGATACGCCGCGTTGCAGGGGCGGCAGGGCGCTCTTCCTCGCCTGTTCCAGGAGTTGGGCGGGGCGCTTGCTGCCGGGGTGCAGGGTCATGATGTGTTTCATGGCCCCGCGCCCGGCTTCCTCGATGGAGGACTGGATGGCCGGCTTCCCGCTGATCACGGTGATGGCGGGGTCGGCCGCGTCGGTCGGGCGGCCGACGCCCGAGGCCGGCGGGACGGCCGCCGCCAGCGGGGTCAGGGCGTTGATCAGCGCGGTGGAGGAGGCCAGCCGCTCGGCCAGGTCGCGGGCGAGAGGGCTCAGCAGCTTGGTGAGCACGGTGTTCGCCGGGACGGGAATCAGCCGGCTGTCGTCGTGCGGGTCGGCGTGGAGCAGTTCCAGGCCGAGGAGGCAGGGCGCGGGAGTCAGCTCGGACCTGGGGATCCCGCCCTCTCGGACCGCCGCGGTGTAGAGCCGGACCGCGGGCTCGCAGAGCGCTTCGGCGGTGTGAGGACTGTGCCGGGAACGGGGCGGGCGGTCCGTCCGAGACGCCCGCGGGTGGCCTGTCGTGCCTGATACCGCCTTCGCAGCCATCCCATACCCCCTCTGTCCGTCGATTGTCCTCCTCGACCAGAGGCTAGCCGTGGGCGCGTGGGTGCGGGGCGCGTATCCGGGAGCGCCGCCGGCTCACGTCAGGGGCTCGCACGGGTTCGCCCTGGCGATGTTGGACCGGACGAGGAGTGCGCCGAGGTGGGTGCGGCTGGTGGCTCCGAGGGTGTGCATGAGTTTGGCGATGTGGGAGCGGCAGGTGCGGACGCTGATGCCCATCTTGCGGGCGATGACGTCGTCGACGTGGCCTTCGGTGAGGAGGCGGGCGATGCTGTGCTGGACGGCGGTGACCGGGGCCCCGGGAGTCGTGGTCGGGAGCGGCTCGTTGTACGGGGTCGCCTGCGCCCAGAGGACCTCGTAGACGTGGACCAGGTAGCGGACGAGTGCGGGGTGGCAGATCTGCAGGGCGCCGTCGTCGCCGGGGGCGGCGGGGATGTAGGCGACCCTCCGGTCGAAGACGATCAGCCGGTCGATGGCCTGCTCCATGGTCCGTACTTCCAGGTGGCCCGGGGGCAGTTGGTCCAGATACTGCGTGAAGCGCGGGCTGTAGCGGACGGGGTGCTGGTAGAGGTGGCGCATACGGCCGCCGGCCGCGATGACGGCACGGGCGTTCGTCAGCCCCTGACGCATGTTGTTGACCAGGCGGTTGCCGCCCGGCTGCGCCGTGAGGACCTCGTGCCGGGCCGTGCGGGACGCCTCCGCGAGTGCCGCCACGACGCGCTCGCGCCCCTCGATGACGGTGATCGCGGGATTCGGGGCGTGGTCGGCTATGGCCACCAGCGGCATCAGGGCGTCGACGAGCTCGGCCGCGGCGTCGAGCCGTTCGAAGGCATCGCGGGCGAACGGCTTGAGCAGTCGCGCGAGCGCGGCCGACGCCGGAGCCGGGCGCATCGATCCTTCGTCGTGCGGGTCGGGGTAGACCAGCGCCCGGTGGAGGAGGCACGGCGCCTGGGCGATGTCCGTTCGCGGGATGCCGCCTTCCCGCAGAGCCGTCGAGTAGAGCCTCATGGCCGGCTCGCACAGCCCGGTGGTGGTGTCCATGGTGCCGGCGTCCGGCGTTGTGCACATCTGTTGATCCCCTGGCGGTCTCGGTACGCCCCTCGACGGCGGTTTGACGACAGGCCCTAGTGATCGGCGGCGGGAGGAGAGTGCCCGGACGCCGTCGCCTCCACGATGCCCGATTCGACGAGGAGTGCGCCGAGGTGGGTGCGGCTGGTGGCTCCGAGAGTCTGCATGAGTTTGGCGATGTGGGAGCGGCAGGTGCGGACGCTGATGCCCATCTTGCGGGCGACGACGTCGTCGACGTGGCCTTCGGTGAGCAGGCGGGCGATGCTGCGCTGGACGGCGGTGACCGGGGCGTTGGGTGCGGCCGTGTGATGGTTGTCGGCCAGCGGGACGGCCTGGGCCCAGAGGACTTCGTAGACCTGGATGAGATAGGAGACGAGGGCCGGATGGCTGATGCGCAGCGCGGAGCTGCGGTCGGCGGAGGCGGGGATGTAGGCCACCGACCGGTCGATGATGATCAGCCGTTCGACGGTGAGTTCGGTCGTACGCACCTGAAGGTGCTGGGCCGGCACCTGGGCCAGGTAGTCCCTGACCGAGCTGCTGTAGCGGGCCGGGTGCTGGTAGATGTGCCGGATCCGCGCTCCGCGGGCGATGGCGGTGTGGGCGTTGGCCAGGGCCACTTGCAGGGTGCCGAAAGGGCGGTCGCTGCCGGGTTGGGCCGTCAGGACCTCATCGGTGGCGGTGGTGGTCGCTTCGTTGATGGACGCCTGGATGGTCGCGATTCCCTCGAGCACGGTGATCGCGAGGTTGGGGTTGTCGTGGGCGACGGCCGTCAGGGGTATCAGGGCCTGGCTCAAGGAGGCGGCCAGGCGAAGCCGTTCGTCGATCTCCCGGGACACCGGCTGCAACAGGTTGGCCAGGGCGGCGGACGGCGGCACGGGACGCATCCACGCGTCGTCCCACGGGTCGGGGTGGAGCAGGGCCAGCTCGATGAGGCAGGGGGCGGCGGTGAGCTCGGCTCGCGCCACGCGTCCCGCGTGCAAAGCCACTTCGTACAGCTGGAGCGCCGCGTCGCACAACTCGGTTCCTCCGTGCGGACGATGTCCCAATCTGCCTTCATCGGTGACCATTTGGGATCCCCCTGCTTTGTGCAGTGCAACAAGTGGACGGTGGTGCCAGAGTAGTTGTGGGGGGAGTGTTGACCTGTCGGGAGAGCCGGGAACTCTCCCGGCACAACCTGGGCGTTGGCTGTGCTCTCCCCCATTGCGCAGTCACGCCCGGGTTACCGCACGGGGGGACCGATCGCACGGTCAGGATCCTGATTCCAGGATTCCTGACCGTGCGATCAGATAACCGAGTTGAGCCCGGCTGTTGCTGCCGAGCGCGACGCTGAGTTTGGCTATGTGGGAGCGGCAGGTGCGTACGTTCATGCCGAGGCGGCGGGCGATGGCCTCATCGACATGGCCCTCGACCAGCAGTTTGGCGATGGAGTGGCGTACACCGGAGATTCCCTCCGGCCCGGGGTCGTAAGGAATCTGCTCCTGGAGCGGGACCGCTCGTCGCCAGAACTGCTCGAATACCTTGGCGAGGTACTTGACGATGGCCGGGTGCCGCAGTTCGAGAGCGACTTTTCGGTCGTCCGTGGCTGGAATGAACGCAACGGTGTGGTCGAAGATCATGAGGCGTTCCACGAGTTCCTCGAGGGTCCGGATCTCCATTTTGCTTTCCGCCATGCGGGCCGCGTAGTTGAGAGTCCCGTGACTGTGGCGGGCGGTGTGCTGATACAGGGTGCGCATTGACACCCCCCGCTGCATGAGCATGTTGCCGCGTTCCATGGCCATGTTCAGGGTGTCCTCACTGCGTCCGCCTCCCGGCTGAATCGTGAGGACCTCGGTGTGGCACTCGGCCATGGCGAGCTTTATGGAGGCGTTGATCCGGTCGATCCCTTCGAGCACTGTGATCGCGTGGTTGATCGGCGGCGTCTGGGCGCTGACGGCCATGAAGGGTTCGAACGCCTTGGTGAGTTCGATCGAGAGGCGCCGGCGCTCCTGTATCTCGCGCTCGATGGGGTGGAGCCGCTGCGTGAGCGCCGCGAACGCCGGCACGGGCCGCAGCCAGGTGGGGTCGCCCGGGTCGGGGTGCAGCAGGGCGAATTCCAGCAGGCAGGGAGCGGCTTCCGCCTCGTCGCGAGCTATCTTCCCCACGCTCAGCGCACTGGCGTAGAGCCGCGCCCCCTCGTCGCACAAAGTGCTGACAGAGTGGGGATGTGTCGCTTTTTTCCCATCCGTGGTCAATTCTCCACCCCCCAGGAACATGCATCAGCAGGAACATGATGCATCGTTTCTGTGGTTTGACGTGCCTTGATGGGCCATCGTCTTGTGGTGCGGGGGAGAGGAAACCTTGGAAGTAAGGACGAAGCGGACTATGGGTAAGAAAATGCTTCGCTCGGTGCTTGCGGTGGCCTTCTCCGCCGGGCTCGCGTTCGGGGCGTTCGGTGCCTCGGAACAGATCCGAGACGACACACCTCATCAGGCAGCCCAAGCTTGGTCGAAGGCGGCCAAGCCGGGTGACGTCGTCTGGGACTCGGCTCCCACAGGGCAGGCAGGGGCGCGTCAAGCGACGGCGCATCCCACCGACAGGGCGTGGGACTTCGCCCCGACCGAAAAGGACCGCGCATGACCACGCCGCCGGACGACCGCACCTTCCGGCGCGAGATGGCAACCGCCTATCGCTCAGGGTGGCATTTCATCGATCTGCTCACGGCACTGACCCGCCGTGGCGACTCGTTGATGGTCACCCTGTTCGGAGAGCCGATCGTCGTCGTGATGGAAGAGGACGACGACGTCCGCGCCTATCGCTGCCTCCGGCGTCCCCGGGGCGCGCCGCAGCCGGTCCGCTGCGCCGTCCGTTACGGGATGATCTTCGTCAACCTCGACCAGCGGGACCACGAGCTGTTCGACGCAGAACCCCTTTCCGCCACCCCCCGCAGTGCCTGAGCGATTCCCCCGTCGTCACCTGTCGCTCCGGCACTTCCCCCACACAGCGGCGCCACCGTGACCTGAACACGGTGGCGCCGTTGTGCTGTCCTGGTCCGGGACCGTCGCGCCGCCCCGGCCGCAGACCCGGTCGGGCCCGCCCCGGCCCGGGCCCGCCCCAGTCCGCCCCGGCCGCAGGCCCGGTCAGGCCCTGCCGAGCGCCCGGTCGAGGGCGATCTCGATGACCACCCGGTCCGGGTTGGGCTGCGGCGTGCGCTCGTAGCGCTCCGCGTAGCGGCTCACCGCGTCCGCGACGACCTCCGGCTCCGTACGGATGGTCGCGCGTCCCTCCAGCGTCGCCCAGCGGGCCCGGTGCATCTGGCAGACGGCGACCCGCGCCCCCTCCGGGCCCGCGGCCAGGATGTTGGCGACCTTGCGGCTGCCCTTGTTGGTGATGACGCGCGCCACCCCGGCCTCCGGGTCGTACGTCACGCCCACCGGCACCACGTGGGGCGTGCCGTCCGGGCGGAGCGTCGTCAGGGTGCAGAGGTGGTATTCGCGCCAGAACGCGAGGTACTCGGGGCTGGGGTTGCGTACGTCTGCCATGGGTGAAGCGTAGGCGGCGGCGCGCCGGTGCGGTGGCGGACGGTCGCGGTGGCCGGTTCACTCGGTACGGGGGGCGTCACTCTGCCGGTACGGAGGGTGCGTCGCCCTGCCGGTACGGGGGCCGGGCCCTGCCGGTCCGGGGGCCGGAGCCGTGAAACAGCGGCTGAAAACGGCTGCCGCGCGGCCTTGAGTGGAATAGACTCAACTTTGTGCACGTTGAGCACATCAAGGAACCCCCAGCAGCGAGGAGGAGCAAGCACACGTGGACGCCGAGCTGACCAACAAGAGCCGGGACGCCATCAACGCGGCCACCGACAGGGCCGTGAAGGACGGGCACCCCGACCTCACCCCCGGGCATCTGCTGCTCGCGCTCCTGGCGGGTGAGGACAACGAGAACATCACCGACCTGCTCGCCGCCGTCGAGGCCGATCAGGCCACGGTGCGCGCCGAGACCGAGAAGCTGCTCGGGGCCCTGCCCAGCGTGACCGGCTCCACCGTCGCCCCGCCGCAGCCCAACCGTGAGCTGCTGGCCGTCATCCAGGACGCGGCGCGGCGGGCCAAGGAGCTGGGCGACGAGTACCTCTCCACCGAGCACCTGCTCATCGGCGTCGCGGCCAAGGGCGGGCGTGCCGGTGAGATCCTCGACGGGCAGGGGGCCAGTGCCAAGAAGCTGCTGGCGGCATTCGAGACGAGCAGGGGAGGGCGTCGCGTGACCACACCCGACCCGGAGGGCCAGTACAAGGCCCTGGAGAAGTTCGGCACCGACTTCACGGCCGCCGCGCGCGAAGGGAAGCTGGACCCGGTCATCGGCCGGGACCAGGAGATCCGCCGCGTCGTGCAGGTGCTGTCGCGCCGGACGAAGAACAACCCGGTGCTCATCGGTGAGCCCGGCGTCGGCAAGACCGCCGTCGTCGAGGGGCTCGCCCAGCGCATCGTCAAGGGCGACGTCCCCGAGAGCCTGAAGAACAAGCGGCTGGTCTCGCTCGACCTCGGCGCGATGGTCGCGGGCGCGAAGTACCGCGGCGAGTTCGAGGAGCGCCTCAAGACCGTCCTCTCCGAGATCAAGGAGAGCGACGGCCAGATCATCACCTTCATCGACGAGCTGCACACCGTCGTCGGCGCCGGCGCGGGCGGCGACTCCGCCATGGACGCGGGCAACATGCTCAAGCCGATGCTGGCCCGCGGCGAGCTGCGGATGGTCGGCGCGACCACCCTCGACGAGTACCGCGAGCGCATCGAGAAGGACCCGGCGCTGGAGCGCCGCTTCCAGCAGGTGCTGGTGGCGGAGCCGTCCGTCGAGGACACCATCGCGATCCTGCGCGGTCTCAAGGGCCGTTACGAGGCCCACCACAAGGTCCAGATCGCGGACTCGGCGCTGGTCGCGGCGGCCACCCTCTCCGACCGCTACATCACCTCCCGCTTCCTCCCCGACAAGGCCATCGACCTGGTCGACGAGGCCGCCTCCCGGCTCCGTATGGAGATCGACTCCTCACCCCTGGAGATCGACGAACTCCAGCGCTCCGTCGACCGGTTGCGCATGGAGGAGCTGGCCCTGAAGAACGAGTCCGACGCCGCCTCCAAGCAGCGCCTGGAGAAGCTGCGCCGCGACCTCGCCGACAAGGAGGAGGAGCTGCGCGGCCTCAACGCCCGCTGGGAGAAGGAAAAGCAGGGCCTCAACCGGGTCGGTGAGCTCAAGGAGCGCCTGGACGAACTGCGCGGCCAGGCCGAACGAGCGCAACGCGACGGGGACTTCGACGCCGCCTCCAAGCTGCTGTACGGGGAGATCCCGGGCCTGGAGCGGGAGTTGGAGGAGGCCGCCGAGGCGGAGCAGGAAGCCTCCAAGGACACCATGGTCAAGGAGGAGGTCGGCCCGGACGACATCGCGGACGTCGTCGGCGCGTGGACCGGCATCCCGGCCGGCCGGCTGCTGGAGGGCGAGACGCAGAAGCTGCTGCGGATGGAGGACGAGCTCGGCAAGCGGCTGATCGGGCAGAGCGAGGCCGTGCGGGCCGTCTCCGACGCCGTACGCCGTACGCGCGCCGGGATCGCCGACCCCGACCGGCCCACCGGGTCGTTCCTCTTCCTCGGGCCCACCGGCGTCGGCAAGACCGAGCTGGCCAAGGCGCTGGCGGACTTCCTCTTCGACGACGAGCGGGCCATGATCCGCATCGACATGAGCGAGTACGGCGAGAAGCACAGCGTCGCCCGCCTCGTCGGCGCGCCGCCCGGTTACGTCGGCTACGAGGAGGGCGGCCAGCTCACCGAGGCCGTCCGCCGCCGCCCGTACAGCGTCGTCCTCCTGGATGAGGTGGAGAAGGCCCACCCCGAGGTCTTCGACATCCTGCTCCAGGTCCTCGACGACGGCCGGCTCACCGACGGCCAGGGCCGCACGGTCGACTTCCGCAACACCATCCTCATCCTCACCTCCAACCTCGGCAGCCAGTTCCTGATGGACCCCCTGGTCAAGCCCGAGGTCAAGAAGGAACAGGTGCTGGAGACGGTGCGGGCCTCCTTCAAGCCGGAGTTCATCAACCGGCTCGACGACCTGGTGGTCTTCTCGGCCCTGTCCGGCGACGAGCTCGCGCATATCGCGAAGCTCCAGGTCGACCGGCTCGCGGCCCGGCTGGCCGACCGGCGGCTCACCCTCGACGTCACCCCCGAGGCGCTGGCCTGGCTCGCGGAGGAGGGCAACGACCCGGCGTACGGGGCGCGCCCGCTGCGCCGCCTCATCCAAACGGCGATCGGCGACCGGCTCGCCAAGGAGATCCTGTCCGGCGAGATCAGGGACGGCGACACCGTACGGGTGGACCGGGGCGAGGACGGGCTCCTCGTCGGCCCCGCCTCGTAACAGCGGGACGTTTTCCGTCACACGCTGTGGGCAAACGCCCTGCGGCCCCCGTCCTGGCGAGCCGCGTGTCAGCTTGTGGCGGATAGGGGCCGCCCGGGCTTGCCATGCCCCGCCCGCCATGGGGGAGGATGGCCGCAACCGCACGAAGGGAAATAACGGTGAGCATCGATCCGTCCTCGATTCCTAATTTCGGGGGCCAGCCCGAACCGCAGGCGGCAGGACCGGAGGGCCCCGTCGTCCCTGACCAGGACCTCGTCAAGCAGCTCCTCGACCAGATGGAGCTGAAGTACGTCGTCGACGACGAGGGCGACCTCGCGGCTCCGTGGGAAGAGTTCCGGACGTACTTCATGTTCCGGGGCGAGGACGAGCAGCAGGTCTTCTCGGTCCGTACGTTCTACGACCGCCCGCACGCGCTCGACCAGCGTCCCGTCCTCCTGGACGCCATCGACGACTGGAACCGCCGCACCCTGTGGCCCAAGGTCTACACCCACGCCCACGCCCACGAGGGCGAGGACGGCGAGGAGGGTTCCGTCCGGCTGATCGGTGAGGCGCAGATGCTCATCGGCACCGGCGTCAGCCTGGAGCACTTCGTCTCCTCGACGGTCAGCTGGGTGCGCGCCTCGATCGAGTTCGACAAGTGGCTCCTGGAGCACCTGGGCCTCGCGCCCGCCGAGGACAAGACGGACGCCGAGGGCACGGAGTCCCCGGGGGCCTGACCTCCCGAACCACGGCAGCGGCCCGGGCGGCGGTCACCACGACCACCGCCCGGGCCGCCGTCGCGTTCAGCCCAGCCGCCGCAGCCGCTCCACCGCCTCCTCCAGCACGTCCTCCCGCTTGCAGAACGTGAAGCGGACCTGGCTGCGGCCCGCCTCCGGGTCGTCGTAGAAGACCGAGTTCGGTACGGCGGCGACGCCGCAGCGTTCGGGGAGCGCGCGGCAGAAGGCGTACGCGTCCTCCGTCCCGAACGGGGAGATGTCGGTGGTGACGAAGTACGTGCCCTGCGGCTCGTAGACCCGGAATCCCGCGCTCCGCAGGCCCTCCGCGAGGAGGTCGCGCTTGCGGCGCATGGACTCGCGGAACTCCGTGAAGAACGTGTCGGGCAGCTGGAGCGCCTCCGCGATCGCGTACTGGAACGGGCCCCCGCTCACGAACGTCAGGTACTGCTTCGCCGAGCGCACGGCGGTCACCAGCGGCTCGGCGGCCGTCACCCAGCCGATCTTCCAGCCGGTGTACGAGTACGTCTTGCCGGCCGACGAGATGGAGACCGTCCGTTCGCGCATCCCGGGGAGGGCGGCGATCGGGTGGTGGGCCCCCTCGAACACGAGGTGCTCGTACACCTCGTCGGTGACGACCAGCAGATCGTGCTCCACCGCCAGGGCGGCGATCCGGCTCAGCTCCTCGGGGGTGAGCACCGCGCCGGTCGGGTTGTGCGGTGAGTTGAGCAGCAGCAGGCGGGTGCGCGGGGTGATCAGGGCGCGCAGTTCGTCGAGGTCCGGGCGGAAGGAGGGGGCGCGGAGGGTGAGGGGGACGCGGACGCCGCCCGCCAGGGCGATGCACGCGGCGTACGAGTCGTAGTACGGCTCGAACGCGATGACCTCGTCGCCCGGCTCCACCAGGGCGAGCAGGGCGGCGGCGATCGCCTCGGTGGCCCCGGTGGTGACCAGGACCTCGGTGTCGGGGGACCAGGTCAGGCCGTAGAAGCGCTGCTGGTGGTCGGCGACGGCGGTGCGCAGTTCCGGGACGCCGGGGCCCGGCGGGTACTGGTTGCCGTGGCCGGCGCGCAGCGCCCGGACCGCCGCCTCCCGGATCTCCTCGGGGCCGTCGGTGTCGGGGAAGCCCTGGCCGAGGTTGATCGAGCCGGTCCGCGCGGCCAGCGCGGACATCTCCGCGAAGATCGTCGTGCCGAATCCGGCAAGGCGGCGGTTGAGCAGCGGTCGTCCCTGTCGTCCCTGTGTCATGCGCGCCATCCTGTGCCCAAGCTCTGGAGTTGCTCAAGTCTGCTTTGGCCCGCCTGCGGGGAGGGGATCCCTCTGGCACGGAGCAAGCCGGGAAGCGACGGGGGAACCGCGCTTCGGGGGAACAGAAGGTGGGTGAGGGGCATGGACGTTCTCGTCACGGTGCTGATCGCTGCGGGGATCCTGGTCGTTCTGGTGGTGTTCCTGGTGCGGTTGAGCAGCGTCAAGAAGGCGCCGGCACCCGTCCGGTCGAGCGTCGGCCGAGCGCCGGCGTCCGCCCTGTCGCGCGCCGAACGCCGCCGCCGGTCCTCCGCGAACGGGGAAGTGGTGGATCTCGGCTGGTGGGCGAGCGGCGGGGGCTCGTCGCACGGCGGGGACTCCGGCGGCCACTCGGGTGGACATGCGTGCGGAGGCGGCTCGTCCTCCTCGTCCTCCTCCTGCGGCGGTGGCGGCGGCGGGTGCGGCGGGGGCAGTTGAGCGGACAGCTACGCCGTCACCGACAGTGACGTGATCCCCGGCCAGTGGGCCGAACGACGCCCGGAGGGTGAACTCCCTCCGGGCGTCGTGTCGTTGAGCCACGCAGACCGAAACTCTTGAACAGTTGAACCGGGCTGCCCCCGAGGGGATGGAAACCACGTCAAGTTGGGTAAAAACGCTGCGAGTGCGGCGTACTTCGTGATTCCCTCGTTGCAGAGAACATTCAGCCCTCGGACCCCAGTTGGACCAGATCGGGCGCTCCCCTCCTCCCACGCGCATGTTCCGGGGGCGTCCGCTGCTCATGCGTCCATGTGTCCACGCGTGTTTGCGGAGCCGACCCATGCTCACCACCCTCCAGACGGCCTATTCCGACACCCGCGCCGCCGACCTGGCCTGGACGCTGGGGCGGGAGCCGCTCCCCGCCCTCGCCGCCCTCGATCTCCAGCTCGGCGGCGCCGAACTCCAGTTGAGACTGCTCGGCGCCTCCCACCAGGTCCTCCTCCAGGAGGACGGCCGCACCTGCTCCGAGACGGTCGCCTGCATGCCCGGCAGCAGCACGCCCCTGCCCCTCGGCGTCGCGAAGCGGCTCGGGGACTGGGAGTACGAGTTCGCCGCGCGCGTCGAGACCCTGACCCAGGGCCAGTTCGCCGGCCGGGCGCAGGAGCTGCTCGCACTCGTGAGCGATCACCCGCACGGACTGGCGGGCACCTTCCCCGGCAGCCCGTACGCCTTCACCGCCCTGCTCGCCCAGCGCATCGAGGGCCAGGTGCGGTGGCGGACCTGGCACGCGTACCCGCAGGAAGGGCAGTTGGTGGTGACCCGGACCCGGGTGGGGGTGCGGATTCCCGCACCGGTGCTCTGAAGTGCTCTGAGGGGTGCGGATTCCCGTGCGGGCGCTCCGGCGAGGTGCGCGACGCTTCTCGGTCGCCCCACTTGCACCCGTGTGGGTGACAAGCGGCGACGGGGCAGTGACGTAGCGTTCGCAGCATGATCGACCAGCAGGTGTCGCTGCGAGGGGGCGCGGCGCCGCTCCCCGTGCGGCCGAGGACCGGCCGGTTCCTCGTGCTGGCCGCCGTCTTCGTCTGCGCGGCCTGCGGTCTGGTGTACGAACTCGAACTGGTGGCGCTCGCCTCCTACTTGATCGGCGACTCGGTCACCCAGGCGTCCGTCGTGCTCTCGGTGATGGTGTTCGCGATGGGCATCGGCTCCCTTCTCGCGAAACGTTTACGCTGCCACGCCGCAGTCGGGTTCGGACTGATCGAGGCGGCCCTCGCGCTCATCGGCGGCTCCTCGGCGCTCGTGCTGTACGCGTCGTTCGCCTGGCTCGGCGAGTCGCGCCACGCCCTGGTCGGGTTCTCGCTGGCCATCGGGGTGCTGATCGGTGCGGAGATCCCGCTGCTGATGACGCTGATCCAACGCGTCGACCGGCAGGACGCGGGCGGGGCCGTCGCCGATCTCTTCGCCGCCGACTACGTGGGCGCGCTCGTCGGCGGGCTGGCCTTTCCCTTCCTCCTGCTGCCGATGCTGGGGCAGCTCACGGGCGCGCTGTTCACCGGAGCGGTCAACGCGGCGGCGGGCGGGGCGCTGGTCCTGTGGGTGTTCCGGCACGACCTCACGTCCCGGTCCCGGTGGCTCCTGGTCCTGGCCAACCTCTCGGTGATCGCGGTCCTGGGCACCGCCACGGCGCTGGTCGACGACTTCGAGGAGGCGGCGCGGCGGGCGGTCTACGGGGACCAGGTGCGGGTCGCCGTGCAGACCGGGGTGCAGGAGGTCGTCCTGACCGGGGCCGACCGCGATTCGCTCGACCTCTATCTGGGCGGGCGGCTGCGGGTCAGCGCCCGCGACGAGTACCGCTACCACGAGGCGCTGGTACACCCGGCGATGAACGGGCCCCGCGCCCGCGTGCTCATCCTGGGCGGCGGCGACGGGCTCGCCGCCCGCGAGGTGCTCCGCTACCGGGACGTCCGCACGGTCACCGTCGTCGACATCGACCCCGCCGTCACCCGGCTGGCCCGCACCGACCCCGCCCTCTCCGAGCTCAACGGGCACGCCTACCGCGACCCGCGCCTCACGGCGGTCGGCGCGGACCCCTTCACCTGGCTCCGGGCCGACCACCACCGCTACGACGTGGTGATCTCCGACCTGCCGGACCCGGGGATCACGGCCAGCACGAAGCTGTACGCCGCCGAGTTCTACGGGCTGATCGCCGAGGCCCTGGCGCCGGACGGGCGGCTGGCGGTGCACGCGGGCCCGCTGGCGACCAGGCCCCGGACCTTCTGGACGGTGGAGTCCTCGGTACGGGCGGGGGGCTTCGCGACCCGCCCGTACCGCATCCCGGGCCGGGACCGGGAGGGCGGCGCGGGCCGGTCGCCGGAGGACTGGGGGTTCCTCCTCGCCGGGGCGCGGCCGGTGGGGGACCCGGAGCTGGGCGCGGGGACGCCCGTGCCGCGCTCGCTGGGGGAGGGGGAGCTGCGCGAGGGGGCCCGGGCGGCGGACCGGCTGCGGCTGCCGGGGCAGGCCCCGTCCACGCTGATCCACCCGCGCTACTGGGAGGAGGCGTGAGGAGCCCCCCGAGTGCCTCGCGCCGTGGCGGGGCGGGGGAGGAGGCCGAGCGGAGAGGGGAGGGGAGGCCGGGCAGGGCGCGGGGCGGGGAGGCGCGGGTCGGGCGTGGGGAAGCCCTGACGTTCGGGCCGGGGGCGATTAGGCTCGGTCGGTATGGAGCATCAGGTGTTCGTTCCGGTCCCGGTCCCGGCCCTGCGGCGCACGCTGGGCGACCCCGCCCGTGTCGCCCGCTGCGTACCGGGCCTCCAGCAGGACGCCGACGCGTCGGCGTCGCCCCTGGCGGGCCGGCTGAAGTTCCGGGCCGGCGGCCACACCATCACGTACCGGGGTGAGCTGAAGCTCTCCGGCAGCGGTCCCGACAGCGGGCACGACCGCTTCTCCGTGACCGGGGAGGGCGTCGCGGCCCGGGGGACGGGTGCGGTGAAGCTGACTCTGACGATCGGCCTCACGGCGACGGACGGCGGGACGACCCTCGCGTACAGCGGTACGGCGAGCGGCGACGGTCGGCTGGCCGAACTGGAGAAGGGCGCGGCGCTCGCGGCCGCCCAACGGCTGCTGGACCGCTTCACCCAGCAGCTCGTGACGGAGACGCTGGCCGCGCACGAGGACGCCACCGCGACCGATGTGAGTGCCGAGGGGCTGGCGGGGGACGTCGAGGAGCCGGCGGACGACGCTCCGGGCGGGGAAGGGGCTTCCGCCGGTACGGATTCCGGTGCCGATGCGAAAGCCGGTGCCGGTGCCGATACGGACTCCAGCGCCGGTACGGATTCCCGTGCTGGTACGGAAGCCGGCGCCGGTACGGATTCCCGTGCTGGTACGAAAGCCGGTGCCGGTACGGATTCCGGTGCCGGTACGAAAGCTGGTGCCGGTGCCGATGGCGAACCCGCCGATCCGGCCGAGCCCGCCGACCCGACCGGGTCTGCCGAACCCGCCGAGCCCGCCTCCGTATACGACTCGCCCGTTCCCCCGCCCGCGCTCGACCCCGTCGCCGGAGTGGAGTTCGCCGTCCCGGACGAGCCGCCCGCCGAGGCCGCGCACGCCCGCCGCACCATGATCGGCCGCAGCGCGGAGGAGGTCGACCACGCGCCCCCGCGCGGCCGGTACGCCCCCGTGCCCTCGCCGGAGGCGGGCGGTGCGGGCACCGCCCTGCGCTGGGTCGCCCCGGCGGCCGCCCTCGCGCTCGCCTCGGCCGTGGTGCTGGGCCGGGCGTTGCGGCGGCGCAGGTAAGGGCCCGATCCGGCCGTACCGGCAGGACACCCCCGTGGGCCGCCAGTAGGGTCGTCGGGTGAGCAGCAGCGAAGAGAACGCCGGAAGCGGCGAAGTGAGCACCCGGAACGAAGCGGGCGTCAGGCTGACCGCCGGGGACGCCGAGTTGACCGTCGACCCCGCCCAGGGCTGCCGGATCAGCAGCCTGCGGATCGGCTCCACCGAACTGCTGCGCCAGGGCGAGCGGTACGGCTGCTTCCCGATGGTGCCGTGGTGCGGCCGCACCGGGTACGGGCAGTTCCGCAACGGCGACGCCTCCCACCAACTGCCCCTGAACTCCCCGCCGCACGCCATCCACGGCACCGGCCGGGACACCGCCTGGGAGACCGCCCACGTGGACAAGGCGCAGGCGGCCTTCTACTACGACCTCGCCGAGCCCTGGCCGTACCCGGGCCGGGTCACCCAGACCTTCGAGCTGACCGAGGACGCGCTCACGCTCGGCCTCGCCGTGGAGACGTACGGCAACTCCTTCCCGGCGCAGGCCGGCTGGCACCCCTGGTTCCACCGCACCCTCGGGGACGGCCGGCCCGCCGAGCTCTCCTTCGACGCCGCCTGGCAGGAGGAGCGCGGTGAGGACCACCTGCCGACCGGACGCCGCGTCGACCCCGCGCCGGGGCCGTGGGACGACTGCTTCGGGATGCCGGACGGCGTGGAGGTGAAGCTCACCTGGCCGGAGCGGCTGGAGCTGACGGTGAAGAGCCGCAGCGAGTGGGTCGTGATCTATGACGAGCAGGACGAGGCGATCTGCGTGGAGCCGCAGTCCGGCCCGCCGAACGGGCTGAACACCGCGCCCCGGCTGGTCACCCCGATCGACCCGCTGGAGATCACGACGACCTGGAGCTGGGCGCGGCTCTGAGCAGGTGGCCTGCGGTGGGCGGGGGCGGCACCGCTTACCCTCGTGGACATGACTGACGTACGCGCTGACCTGCTCCAGCAGATCAAGGACAAGGCCGTGGTGCACGGCAAGGTGACCCTCTCCTCGGGTCTGGAAGCCGACTGGTACATCGACCTGCGCCGGATCACGCTGGACGGCAAGGCCGCGCCGCTGGTCGGCCGGGCCATGCTGGACGCCACCGCCGAGCTGGACTACGACTGCGTCGGCGGGCTGACCCTGGGCGCGGACCCGGTCGCCACCTCGATGCTGCACGCCTCCGCCGCGCGCGGGCGGAGCCTGGACGCGTTCGTCGTCCGCAAGGCGCAGAAGGCGCACGGGATGCAGCGCCGGATCGAGGGCACGGACGTCAAGGGCCGCCGCTGCCTGGTCGTCGAGGACACCTCGACCACGGGCGGTTCGCCGCTGACCGCCGTCGAGGCCGTACGCGAGGCGGGCGGCGAGGTCGTCGCCGTCGCCGTGATCGTGGAGCGCGGCGCCGCCCCGGCCATCGCCGAGGCCGGTCTCCCGTACGTCCAGGTCTACTCGGTGGCCGACCTCGGCCTCGCCTGAGCCGGATCGCCGGATCGCCATATCGGACGGGGCGGACCGTTTCACGTGAAACACGGTCCGCCGGGTGGAGCCGGATGAGGAGTCTGGGAAGATGGGGGCGACGATGACGTCGCCCCCAGGTCAGGGACTCACAGCCTGCACACCCGCACATCCCAAGGAGCGGTCAGATGCCCATCGCAACCCCCGAGGCTTACGCCGAGATGCTCGACCGGGCAAAGGCGGGCAAGTTCGCCTACCCGGCCATCAACGTCACCTCGACGCAGACCCTGCACGCGGCCCTGCGCGGCTTCGCGGAGGCCGAGAGCGACGGCATCGTCCAGATCTCCACGGGCGGTGCGGAGTTCCTGGGCGGCCAGTACAACAAGGACATGGTCACGGGCGCGGTCGCCCTGGCCGAGTTCGCGCACATCGTCGCCGCCAAGTACGACGTCACCGTCGCGCTGCACACCGACCACTGCCCCAAGGACAAGCTGGACGGTTACGTACGTCCGCTGCTCGCCGTCTCCGCCGAGCGCGTCGCCAAGGGTCTGAACCCGCTGTTCCAGTCCCACATGTGGGATGGCTCGGCCGAGACCCTCGCCGACAACCTGGCCATCGGCCAGGAGCTGCTGGCCCAGGCCGCCGCCGCCAAGATCATCCTTGAGGTCGAGATCACCCCGACCGGCGGTGAGGAGGACGGCGTCACCCACGAGATCAACGACGAGCTGTACACGACCGTCGACGACGCGCTCCGCACCGCCGAGGCCCTCGGCCTGGGCGAGAAGGGCCGCTATCTGCTGGCCGCCTCCTTCGGCAACGTGCACGGCGTCTACAAGCCGGGCAACGTCGTCCTCCGCCCCGAGCTGCTGAAGGACCTCCAGTCGGGCGTCTCCGCCAAGTACGGCAAGCCGGCCGGCAGCCAGCCGTTCGACTTCGTCTTCCACGGCGGCTCGGGCTCCACCGCCGAGGAGATCGCCACCGCGCTGGAGAACGGCGTCGTGAAGATGAACCTGGACACCGACACCCAGTACGCCTTCACCCGCCCGGTCGCGGACCACATGTTCCGCAACTACGACGGTGTCCTGAAGGTCGACGGCGAGGTCGGCAACAAGAAGACCTACGACCCCCGCACCTGGGGCAAGGCCGCCGAGGCGGGCATGGCCGTGCGCGTCACCGAGGCGTGCGCGAACCTGCGCTCCACGGGTACGAAGCTGAAGTAGCCACGCGCACGTCGCGTAACCACGCGTGAGTACGGATGTACGGCGTCGGGCCCGGTCCTCGTTCAGGGGGTCGGGCCCGTTGCCGTGCCGAGAGAAGGAGAGCCCTCCGTGGCCGAGCTGTACGACTTCGACACCGCCGTCGACCGCCGGGGCACCTGGTGCGTCCAGTGGGACGGGGTCGCGGACCGGTTCGGGGTCGACGGGCTGCTGCCCTTCACCATCTCCGACATGGACTTCGCCACCGCCCCCGAGGTGCTCGCCGCCCTGCGCGCCCGGCTGGACCACGGGGTCTTCGGCTACACCACCTGGCAGCACGACGACTTCCGCTCGGCCGTCGCCCACTGGCACGCCACCCGGTACGGCGCCGAGATCGACACCGGGCAGCTCGTGTACGGCCCGTCCGTGCTCAACCAGCTCTCCCAGCTCCTCCAGATGTGGACGGCGGAGGGGGACGGGGTCGTCGTCCACACCCCCACGTACGACGGTTTCCGCAAGGCGGTCACCGGGCTCGGGCGGGAGCTGCGCGGGGTGCCGGTGGGGGACGAGGAGGCGCTGGAGCGGGAGCTGTCCCGGGCGGACGCGAAGGTCCTGGTGCTGTGCTCGCCGCACAATCCGACCGGGCGGGTCTGGACGGGCGCGGAGCTGACCCGGATGGCGGAACTCGCGGAACGGCACGGGGTGGCGGTCGTCAGCGACGAGATCCACGCGGACTTCGTGCACGAGGGGCATGTGCATGTGCCGTGGACGCGGGTGGCGGGGGCCAGGGGCGGGGACGGGGCCGGGCGCTGGGCGGTCATCACCTCCGGCTCGAAGTCCTTCAACTTTCCGGCGCTGACCGGTTCGTACGGGCTCATCGGGGATCCGGCGGACCGGGCGGAGTACCTGCGGCGGATGGAGACGGCTCAGGGGCTGGCCTCCCCGGCCGTGCTGTCGCTGACCGCGCACATCGCGGCGTACCGGGAAGGCGGGCCGTGGCTCGACGCCGTACGGGCGTATGTGGCGGGGAATCTGGCGTACGTCGCGGAGCGGTTGGGCGCGGCCCTGCCCGAGCTGGGGTGGGAGCCGCCGCAGGCCGGGTACCTGGCGTGGATCGACCTGCGGGCGGTCGGGGTGGACGACGCGGAGTTGCAGCGGGTGCTGGTGGAGCGGGAGGGGGTGGCGATCATGGGCGGTGCGGTCTATGGGGCGCCGGGGTTTGTTCGGCTGAACGTGGGGTGTCCTCGGGGGAAGGTGGTCCGGGGGGTGGAGGCGTTGGTGCGGGCGGTGGGGGCCGTGCGGTAGGCGCGTGGTTTCGGGGGCGCTGCCCCCGGGCCCCCGTTGCGGGGGCTCTGCCCCCGCGCCCCCGCTCCTCAATCGCCGGAGGGGCTTGATTTTGCTCCGTCCGGTGTGAGGCTGCGGGTGTGCTCCTCGATCGCCGGAAGGGCCTGGTTGGGGGAAGCTGCTTGCATGGCTGATGCTGGCTCCGCCCCCGGGGAGATCCGGGTCGCCTCGTCCGTGGGGCGGTGGGTCGTGTTGACCACCGTGCTCGGGTCCGGGATGGCGATGCTCGACTCGACCGTCATCAACGTGGCCCTGCCCCGCATCGGCGCGGACCTCGACACCGATCTGGCCGCGCTCCAGTGGACCGTCAACGCGTACATGCTCACGCTCGCCGGGCTGATCCTCCTCGGCGGGGCGCTCGGGGACCGGTATGGGCGGCGGCGGGTGTTCGTGGTGGGGGTGGTGTGGTTCGCGGCGGCCTCGTTGCTCTGCGGGATCGCGCCGAACGCGGGGGTGCTCATCGCCGCCCGGGCCCTCCAAGGGGTCGGCGGGGCGCTGCTCACGCCGGGGTCCCTCGCGCTCATCCAGGCCAGTTTCCATCCGGACGACCGGGCGCGGGCCGTGGGGCTGTGGTCCGGGTTCGGCGGGGTCGGGGCGGCCGTGGGGCCGTTCGTGGGCGGGTGGCTCGTGGACGGGCCCGGCTGGCGGTGGGTGTTCCTGCTGAACCTGCCGCTCGCCGCGATCTGCGTGCCCGTCGCCCTCCGCCACGTACCGGAGTCGCGCGATCCGGCGGCGCACGGCCGGTTCGACGTGCTGGGGGCCGCGCTCGGGGCCCTCGCGCTGGCCGGGGTGACGTACGCGCTGATCGAGGCCCCGGGGCGGGGCGCGTCCCCGCTGGTGATCGGGTCGGCGCTCGGCGGGGTGCTCCTCGGGGTGGTGTTCGTGCGGGTGGAGCGGCGGCGGGCGGATCCGATGCTGCCGCCGTCGATCTTCCGCTCGCGGCTGTTCACCTCGGTCAACCTGGTGACGTTCTGCGTGTACGCGGCCCTCGGCGGCTTCTTCTTCCTCTCCGCGATCCAGCTCCAGGTGGTCGCCGGGTACTCGGCGCTCGGGGCCGGTACCGCGCTGCTGCCGACCACGGTCCTGATGCTGCTGTTCTCGGCCTGGTCGGGGGAGCTGGGGCGGCGGATCGGCCCGCGCATCCCGCTGACCGTGGGGCCGCTGCTGGCCGCCGCCGGGATGCTCCTGATGCTGCGGGTGGGGGCGGACAGCGCTTCCTTCGGCTCGTACGTCGGTGAGGTGCTGCCTGCCGTCCTCGTGCTCGGAGCCGGGCTCGTCGTGGTCGTCGCCCCGCTCACCGCGACGGTCCTGGCCGCCGTGGACACCGGGCGGGCCGGGCTCGCCAGCGGGATCAACAACGCCGCCGCCCGGGCCGCCGGGCTGATCGCGGTGGCCGCGCTGCCGTTGCTCGCCGGGATGGGGCCGGAGGCGTACCGGGACGCGGGCGAGTTCGCGGCGACCTTCCGGCGGGCGATGCCGATGTGCGCCGGGCTGCTGGTGCTGGGCGCGGTCATCGCCTGGTGGACCGTCCGCACCCCGCCGGCCACGGCCGCCCGGGAGCGGGTGGAGGAGCGGCCGGAGTGCAGCGTGCACTGCGGCGTCGTGGCCCCGCCGCTGGAGCCGCAGCGCGAACCGGACGGCGGGCGGCGTCCGCGATGAGGCGGGGGGCGTCCACAGTGGGGCGGGGCGGCGTTCACGGTGTGGCGGGGGCGGCGTCCGCGGTGAGGCGGGGTGGCGTCCGCGGTGTGGCGGGGGCGGCGTCCGCGGTGAGGCGGGGTGGCGTCCGCGGTGCGGCGGGGGCGGCGTCCACGGTGAGGCGGGGTGGCGTCCGCGGTGCGGCGGGGGCGGCCTCCACGGTGAGGCGGGGGCGGCGTCCACGGTGAGGCGGGCGGCGTCCACGATGAGGCGGGCGGTGGGGTCGTGGCCGGGCCGCCGGATCCGGGGCGCGCGTCACGATGCCGGCGTCGACGTCCCACCCGGGCTCCGCTCCAGGCACACTTGATCCATGTCCATCCACGAGAACCTTCTCGGGGGCCCCGCCCCGACCCACCTGCCCGACGACCCCGAGCCGCGCGAGCTGCTCGCCGCCGGCGCCCCGCCCGCCGAGGTCGCCGCGAAGTACCCCACCTCCTCGCTCGCCTGGGCGCAGCTCGCCGACGAGGCGTTCGAGGGCGGCCGGGTCGTCGAGTCGTACGCGTACGCCCGTACGGGCTACCACCGCGGCCTCGACTCCCTGCGCCGGGCCGGCTGGAAGGGCCACGGCCCCGTACCGTTCGAGCACGAGCCGAACCGCGGCTTCCTGCGCGCCCTGCACGCCCTGGCGCGGGCCGCCGGGTCGATCGGGGAGACCGAGGAGTACGAGCGCTGCTCGACGTTCCTGCGCGACTCCTCCCCGACCGCCGCCGACATCCTCAGCTGAGCAGCCTTCCCTGAGCCGCTCCCCGCCCACGCGCTCCGGGCGGGGAGCCGCTTAGTATGCGAGCAGGGGACCGGAGCCCATCACCTCATGGAAGGGGCGGACCGCTACCCGGAAGCTCGTGTCGAGGAGACAGCGATGTCGACCCATACCCCCGACCCCGAAGCCACCGGCGCGGACAATCCGCACCTGGACTTCGCGGGAACGACTCCGTACGAGGACTATGTCCAGGCGGACGTTCTGACCCACCTCCAGCACCTCCGCTCGGACGACCCCGGCGAGATGGTCTTCCTGGTCACCACCCAGGTCATGGAGCTGTGGTTCACGGTCATCGTCCATGAGTGGGAGACCGCCACCCGCGCCCTGCGCGAGGACCGCATACCGGTCGCGCGCGACGCCCTGAAGCGCTCGCTGCGCGAGCTGGAGGCGCTCAACGAGTCCTGGCGGCCGCTCGCCGGGCTCACCCCCGCGCAGTTCAACTCCTACCGGGGCTCCCTCGGTGAGGGCTCCGGGTTCCAGTCCGCGATGTACCGGCGGATGGAGTTCCTGCTCGGTGACAAGTCCGCCTCCATGCTGGTGCCGCACCGGGGCGCGCCCCGGGTGTACGCCGAGCTGGAGAAGGCGCTCGGGGAGCCGAGCCTGTACGACGAGACGCTCGCTCTGCTGGCCCGGCGCGGGTACGCCATCCCCGAGGCCGTCGTCACCCGGGACCTGACCCAGCGCTACGACCCGTCGCCCGAGGTCGAGGCGGTGTGGGCGGAGATCTACTCCGCCGCCGACCAGAACGACGAGCTGGTCCGCCTCGGGGAGCTGCTCACCGACGTCGGCGAGCTCGTCTGGCGATGGCGCAACGACCACCTGGTCGCCACCCGGCGCGCGATGGGCTCCAAGACCGGTACCGGCGGTTCCGCCGGGGTGGCGTGGCTGGAGAAGCGCGCCACGAAGAACGTGTTCCCCGAGCTGTGGACGGCGCGCAGCCATGTCTGAGACCACGACCGCACGCAACGGCCTCCGTGAGCGGGCGCTGAAGCTCGACGCCGCCGACCCGCTGGCCGACCGCCGCGCGCTCTTCGCGCTCGACGACGGCGTCTACCTCGACGGCAACTCCCTCGGCGCGCTCCCCGTCCACGTACCCGACCGGGTGCGGGACGTCCTCACCCGCCAGTGGGGCGAGCTGCGCATCCGGTCCTGGGGCGAGAGCGGCTGGTGGACCGCGCCCGAGCGGATCGGCGACCGGATCGCCCCGCTCGTCGGGGCCGCCGCAGGGCAGATCGTCGTCGGGGACTCGACCAGCGTGAACGTCTTCAAGGCGGTCGTCGCGGCCACCCGCCTGGCCGGCCCGGCGGGTGAGGGACGCGACGAGATCCTGGTTGACGCCTCGACGTTTCCCACGGACGGGTACATCGCCGCCTCCGCCGCCCGGCTCACCGGCCACCGGATCGTGCCCGTCGAACCCGCCGGCGTACCGGCCGCGCTCGGCCCCCGTACCGCCGCCGTCCTCCTCAACCACGTCGACTACCGGTCCGGCCGGCTGCACGACCTGCCCGGGCTGACCGCCGCCGTGCGCGCCGCGGGCGCGATCGCGGTGTGGGACCTGTGCCACAGCGCGGGGGCCCTGCCGGTCGGGCTGGACGAGCACGGGGTGGACCTGGCGGTCGGCTGCACGTACAAGTACCTGAACGGCGGCCCCGGTTCGCCCGCGTACCTGTACGTCGCCGAGCGCCACCAGGCCGCCTTCGACTCCCCGCTCCCGGGCTGGAACTCGCACGCCGACCCGTTCGGCATGACCCCCGACTACGCCCCGGCGGACGGTTCCGTACGGGGCCGGGTCGGCACGCCCGACATCGTCTCCATGCTCACGCTGGAAGCGGCGCTCGACGTGTGGGACGGGGTGTCCGTGGACGCCGTGCGGGCCAAGTCGCTGGCGCTGACGGACTTCTTCCTGGAGTGCGTCCAGGCGTACGCACCGGCGGGCCGCCTCGTCTCCGCCACCCCCGCCGCGCACGCCGAACGCGGCAGCCAGGTCGCCCTGCGCTGCGAGGACGCCGAGCCCGTGATGCGTCGGCTGATCGAGCGGGGCGTCGTGGGGGACCTGCGGCGGCCGGACGTGCTGCGGTTCGGATTCACCCCGCTGTACGTGGGGTTCGCCGACGCGGAACGGGCGGCGCGGGTCCTGGCCGAGGTGCTGGACGAGGCGCCCGTGGCCTGACGTACCGTCACAACTGTGCGCGACCGGGCGGGGACGGTGCCGATCACTGGTACCGTCCCCGCAGGTCAACCCAGTTGGGCACCTGACGCGGATACCTGACGCGGGCACAGCGCACAGGCATCCGGCACAAGGCGCGGGACCTGGGCACCTGACACAGGCACAGCACACAGGCATAGGACGGTTGAGCAGCATGTCGGATTCCGCCGCGCGTGACCGGGACGACGCCGAGACCGGGTCGGCGCTCGCGCATCCAGCGGTCGCCCCCGACCGGACCGCCGCCTACGGGGACCACCCCGACCAGGTCATCGACTTCTACGCCCCGCGCGACGGCCGCACCGCCGCCCCGCTGGTCGTCCTGCTGCACGGCGGGGCCTGGCGGGCCCCCTACGACCGGGCGCACGTCTCCCCGCTCGCGGACTTCCTGGCCCGGCGGGGGTTCGCCGTGGCGAGCGTGGAGTACCGGCGCGGCGGCGAGGAGGACGGCCGGGGACCGGACCCCGTCGCGGGGCGGTGGCCGGAGACCTTCGACGACGTGGCCGCCGCGCTCGACGCCCTGCCGGTGCTGGCGGCCCGGGAGCTGCCGGAGGCCGACGTACGCCGGATCGTGGTCACCGGGCACTCCGCGGGCGGGCACCTGGCGCTCTGGGCGTCGGCGCGGCATGTGCTGCCCGAGGGGTCGCCGTGGCGGCTGCCCGCCCCGCCGCCGCTGCGCGGGGTCGTCGCGCTGGCCCCGATCGCGGACTTCCGGGCTGCGGTGGAGCTGGGGGTGTGCGGTGGTGCGGTCAGCCAACTCATCGGGGAGGGCGGCGAGTTCGAGGAGCGGGCGGCCCAGGTGGACCCGGTGGCCCTGCTGCCCACCGGGATCGCCACCGCGATCGTCCACGGCGTGGAGGACATCGTCGTCCCGCCGGCCGTCTCGGAGGGTTACGTCGACGCGGCGGCGAAGTCCGGCGAGATGGTCGGGCTGACGCTGCTCGGGGACGTCGGGCACTTCCCGCTGATCGACCCGGCCGCCGACGCGTGCGCGATCGTGGCGGAGGAGATCACCCAGCTGGCGTGGTGAGCCCCGGCCTCCTGATCTCCCGGTCTCCCGCCCCTTTGACCGTCCTGAGGGCGGGCGCGTGTGGTCCCGGAGGCCCGTGGGCGGGCGCGCGTAGTACTTGAGGCGGACGCTTCCGGATCCGCATCGGTGCTGACGACCCGCGCCCCGCCGCCGCCTACCGTGGAAGCGTGACCGAAACCCAGACGAAGCCCAAGAGCCCGGAGTTCCGGGCGGCCGCCGGCGCCATGGACGGCCTGCGGGAAGACCTGTTCCGCAATGCGTTCGCCTACCGCCCACTGCCGCCCCTCTCCTCGGAGGGGCGGTTCATACGCCGGCTGCCCGAGGGGGTGCGGCGGTTCGTCGTCTGGACCCCGCACGCCCTGGTGCTGTTCGCCGCCCTGATCGTGATGGTGGCGGGGTTCGCCGAGTGGCGCTTCCGGATCCTCATCGGCCTGGTGCCGGCGATCGCGGTCGCGATGACCCTGGTCAGGCCGGTCGCCGCGTTCTGGGGCTCGATGGCCGCGACCCTCTTCTGCGCGATCCTGGGCAGCGGCGGACTGTTGGCGCCCAACGCCCTGGCCGGGCAGGTCGTGGTCCTGGTGGTCGTGGCCGCCCGGACCCGGCCCCGTACCGCCGCCTGGATGTGGCTGCTGACCCTGCTGTTCGGGATGGTGCTGGAGGGCGGCGCCCCGTCCTACACCGCGACCGTGGCCACCCTCTCCGCCTTCGCGCTGCTCGTCGTCACCGTGGTCCAGGTCCGGCGCGAGGCCGACCGGGAGGTTCGCGACGCCGAGCGCGAGGTCACCGTGCAGCGCACCGTCACCGCCGTCGAACGCGACCGGCGCACGCTGCTGGAGGAGCGCACCACCATCGCCCGGGAACTGCACGACGTGGTCGCCCACCACATGTCGGTCGTCGCGATCCAGGCGGAGGCCGCCCCCTACCGGGTGGACAACCCGCCGCCCGAGCTGGAGCAGGCGTTCGTCACCATCCGGGAGAACGCGGTGGCCGCCCTCACCGAGCTGCGCCGCGTCCTCGGAGTCGTACGGGCGGAGGACTACGAGGCCCCCGACGCCCCGCAGCCCACCCTCGCGGTGCTCGACGGGCTCCTGGACAACGTCCGCGACACCGGTCTGGAGACCGAGAAGGTGATCACCGGGGCGGTGCGCGAGCTGCCGCAGGGCGTCGAGCTGTCGGCGTACCGGATCATCCAGGAAGCCCTCAGCAACACCCTGCGGCACGCGCCGGGAGCCTCGGCCAGGGTCGAGCTCGCCTATGTGCTCGGGGGGCTCGGACTGCGCGTCGTCAACGGGCCCCTGACCGGTCTGGTCAAGCCGTCGCCGGGGGCCGGGCACGGGATCACCGGGATGCGGGAGCGGGTCGCGATGCTGAACGGCGAGATGACGGCCGGGGCGACGGAGGACGGCGGGTACGAGATCGCGGTCTTCCTCCCCGTAGCGCTGCCGGAGGCCGGACCGGACGAGCGGGCCGAGAACGCCGGGCGGGCCGAATCGGGCGGGTCGGACGGGCCGGACGGGTCCCAGGGCGTCACGGTCGTCCTGGAAAAGACCGGCAAGCTGGACAAATTGGGCAAGCTGGACAAGAAGGCGGGCCGGGCGTGAGCGGCACCGACATCCGGGTCCTGATCGTCGACGACCAGATGATGGTCCGCGAGGGCTTCTCCGTCCTGCTCAACGCGATGCCGGGGATCACGGTCGCCGGAGAGGCGGTGGACGGCCGCCAGGCCGTCTCCCAGGTCGCCGCCCTGCGCCCGGACGTCGTCCTGATGGACATCCGGATGCCCGAGATGAACGGCATCGAGGCGACCCGCGAGATCGTCGCGCAGGACGCCGACGCCAAGGTCCTGGTGCTGACGACGTTCGACCTGGACGAGTACGTGTACCAGGCGCTGCGGGCCGGGGCCTCGGGCTTCCTCCTCAAGGACGCCTCGGCCCGGCAGCTCGCGGACGGCGTACGGGTGGTGGCCTCGGGCGAGGCGCTGCTCGCGCCGACCGTGACCCGGCGGCTGATCACCGAGTTCTCCAAGCTCGCGGAGGCCCCGCGGCCGCCCGCCCTCGCCCGGATCGGGGACCTCACCGAGCGCGAGACGGAGGTGCTCGTCCTGATCGCGCAGGGGCTGTCGAACGCGGAGATCGCCTCGCACCTGATCGTCGCCGAGTCCACGATCAAGACGCATGTGAGCCGCATCCTGGTGAAGCTGGGCCTGCGCGACCGGACGCAGGCGGCGGTGTTCGCGTACGAGGCGCGGTTGGTCACGCCGGGGTAGTCCTGCGGCGGTCGGCTCGGCTCGTGAGGCCGGGGTAGTCCTGCGGCGGTCGGATCGGCTCGTGAGGCCGGGGTAGTCCTGCGGCGGTCGGATCGGCTCGTGAGGCCGGGGTAGTCCCGCGGCGGTCGGCTCGGCTCGTCACGCCGGGTGGCTCCCTCGGCCCCTGCTGTGACCCCCTTGCGGTGGTGGCGGGCGCGGGTAGCGTCGGGTCATGCATGTGTCCTTCGACCCCTGGTCGCCCGCGTTCGTCGCCGATCCCTACCCCGCCTACGCCGCCCTGCGCGCCGCCGGCCGGGCGCACTGGTTCGAGCCGAGCGGGCAGTGGCTGATCCCGCACCACTCCGACGTGTCGGCCCTCCTGCGCGACCGCCGGCTGGGCCGTACGTATCTGCACCGCTTCACCCACGAGGAGTTCGGCCGCACCCCGCCGCCCGCCGCGCACGAGCCGTTCACCACGCTCAACGGGCAGGGGCTGCTCGACCTGGAGGCCCCCGACCACCCCCGCATCCGGCGGCTGGTCTCCAAGGCGTTCACCCCGCGTACGGTCGAGAACCTCGCCCCGACCGTACGGCGGCTGGCGGCCGGGCTGGTCGACGCGTTCGTGGCCAAGGGCGGCGGGGACCTGCTGGCGGAGGTCGCGGAGCCGCTGCCGGTCGCGGTGATCGCGGAGATGCTGGGCGTGCCGGAGGCGGACCGGGCCCCGCTGCGGCCCTGGTCGGCGGCGATCTGCGGGATGTACGAGCTGAACCCCTCCGAGGAGTCGGCCAAGGCCGCGGTCCGCGCGTCGGAGGAGTTCTCGGCGTACCTGCGCGGGCTCATCGCGGAACGCCGCACCTCCCCCGGCGACGACCTGATCTCGGCCCTCATCGCCGCCCACGACGAGGGGGAGCGGCTGACCGAGCAGGAGATGGTCTCCACCTGCGTGCTGCTGCTGAACGCGGGCCACGAGGCGACCGTGAACACCACGGTCAACGGCTGGCGCACCCTCTTCCACCACCCGGAACAGCTCGCCGCCCTGCGCGCGGCCCCGGCGATGCTGCCCACGGCGGTGGAGGAGCTCCTGCGCTACGACACCCCGTTGCAGCTGTTCGAGCGGTGGGTGCTGGACGACATCGAGGTCGACGGCCAGGTGATCGAGCGCGGGGCGGAGGTGGCGCTGCTGTTCGGGTCGGCCAACCGGGACCCGGAGCGGTTCGCGCACCCGCAGACGCTGGATCTGACCCGGCCGGACAACCAGCACGTCTCGCTCGGCGCGGGCATCCACTACTGCCTGGGCGCTCCGCTGGCCCGGCTCGAACTGGCCTGTTCCTTCGGGGAGTTGCTGCGCAAGGCGCCCGAGATGCGGATGGTGGCGGAGCCGGAGTGGCAGCCGGGGTTCGTGATCCGGGGGCTGAAGGAGCTGGTGGTGGAGGTGTAGGTCCCTCCGTGGCGGAGGTGTAGGCCCCCTCCTTCGAGCTACGTCCTCCTTCTTCGGGCTACGTCCTCCTTCGGGCTACGTCAACGGGTACGACGTCCGCCCCGACGCCTCGTCGATCTCGTCGTGCGCCTTGGTCAGCAGCTTCATCGCCAGCTCGTTGAGCGCCCGCGCCCCCGCGATCTCCTCGCCCACCCGCTGCTGGTCCTCGTCCGAGGGGTGGCGGCTGGCGTAGCCGTGGGAGCGCATCTCGGCGCCGTCCGGGAGGCGGACGAGGGCGGCGGCGCGGGTGCGGTGCGCGTCCTCCTCGAATTCGAGCTCGACGTGCCATCCGACAGCGACCCTGGGCATGGTGGTGGTGGACATGACGGTCACCTCCGCGGCCGATTCGCGTACGTACCCTTCCAGCGTGCGCCTGTCGCCCCGTCCGCGCTCGCCGGGACTCACCCCCCGGCCACCGGCAGCATCAGCCCCCACGCCCCCGCCCGCACCGTCCAGGTGCGGGTCCGCACCGGGCCGGAGGTCTGTATGTCGGCCCGGTAGCGGAAGTCCGCGCCCGAGACGGTGACGGCCTTGGCCTCCACCGCGACGTCCTCGCCCGCCGAGGTGCGCACGACCACGTCGGCCAGGCCCCCGTCGCCCTGCGAGAGCACCGACACCCCGCGCACGGGCGCGTCCAGGTCGCTCAGCAGCACCCCGTCCGCCTCCACCCGCAGCCGGTACGTGCCCGGGATCCCGGCGGCGGGACCCGGGGCCGCCGGGCGGACCAGGGACGTCATCAGGGAGCGGCAGGTGTCCCAGACGGCCGTGACCCCCGTGTGCGGGACTCCCGCCCCGGGCAGCGGCAGGGGGGCGGGGATGCGCAGCCGGCCGAGCACCACCCCGTCGCTGTCGTCCACCAGCAGGTCCAGGCGGCGCACCGCCCCGTCCAGCGCCGTCCGGGCGGCCGCCACCGCGCCCCGGGGCACACCGAGCGCGTGGGCCACCTCCAGGGCCTGCACGGCCCCCACGGGGATCAGGGAGAGGACGCCCCCGGCGAGCTCCCGCTCCCGGTGGAGCTGGGCCACGGCACGCAGCAGGGCGTGATCGTCGCCGACCACCACCGGGCGGCGCGAACCCCGCCGGGACAGGGCCCGGGCGAACTCCTCCGGGGTGTCCGGAAGGCAGATCTTGGCGTGCGAGCCGGCGCTCAGCACGTCCTTCGCGATCCGGACGGACTCGCCGTCGATCCGGCGGGCGACCGGGTCGATGACCACCAGGAGCTGGTCGCCGCCGTCGCCGGGGGGCTCTGCAGCCGACACCTCGGTCCTTCCTCGGGTAGCATCTTGGTGCAAGAGCCCCTTGCGCTATTGCGCCAGGGGCTTCGTCTATTCCGGGGCACCCGGTTCGACGGCTCAGGCTCTGCCGTACATCGTCGTACGGCAGGTACGACCTTTACGTACGCCCCCTGGCCTTGGACATGCCCCGCCCGGAAGGGGTGTACGCCTGTGCCCGCACTTGTGCTGCTCGGTGCTCAGTGGGGTGACGAGGGCAAGGGGAAGGCCACCGATCTCCTCGGTGGATCCGTGGACTATGTCGTGCGATACCAAGGCGGTAACAACGCCGGTCACACGGTCGTCGTGGGCGACCAGAAGTACGCACTGCATCTCCTCCCCTCCGGAATCCTGTCGCCGGGCTGTACCCCGGTCATCGGGAACGGTGTCGTGGTCGACCCGGCGGTCCTGCTCTCCGAGCTGAGCGGTCTGAACGAGCGAGGCGTCGACACGTCCAAGCTTCTGATCAGCGGCAACGCTCATTTGATCACTCCGTACAACGTCACGATCGACAAGGTGAGCGAGCGCTTTCTCGGTAAGCGCAAGATCGGTACGACGGGCCGCGGCATCGGTCCGACGTACGCCGACAAGATCAACCGGGTGGGCATCCGCGTCCAGGACCTCTACGACGAGTCGATCCTCGTGCAGAAGGTCGAGGCCGCCCTCGAGCAGAAGAACCAGCTGCTGGCCAAGGTCTTCAACCGGCGCGCGATCGAGGCCGACCGGATCGTGGAGGAGATGCTCCAGTACGCGGAGCAGATCAAGCCGTACGTCGCCGACACGACCCTGATCCTGAACGATGCCATCGACGAGGGCAAGGTCGTCCTCTTCGAGGGCGGCCAGGGCACGCTGCTCGATGTCGACCACGGCACGTATCCCTTCGTCACCTCGTCGAACCCGACCGCGGGCGGCGCCTGCACCGGAGCCGGTGTCGGCCCGACGAAGATCAGCCGCGTCATCGGCATCCTCAAGGCTTATACGACGCGTGTCGGCGCCGGTCCGTTCCCGACCGAGCTGCACGACGAGGACGGCGAGGCGCTGCGGCGCATCGGCGGCGAGCGCGGTGTCACCACCGGCCGTGACCGCCGCTGCGGCTGGTTCGACGCCCCGATCGCGCGGTACGCGACCCGGGTCAACGGCCTGACGGACTTCTTCCTCACCAAGCTCGACGTCCTCACCGGCTGGGAGCAGATCCCGGTCTGCGTGGCGTACGAGATCGACGGCAAGCGCGTCGAGGAACTCCCGTACAACCAGACCGACTTCCACCACGCGAAGCCGATCTACGAGAACCTGCCGGGCTGGTCCGAGGACATCACCAAGGCCCAGACCTTCGACGATCTGCCGAAGAACGCGAAGGCGTACGTGAAGGCGCTGGAGGAGATGTCGGGCGCACCGATCTCCGCGATCGGCGTCGGCCCCGGCCGGACCGAGACGATCCAGATCAACTCGTTCCTGTAGGGACGGCCGGACCGAGACGATCCAGATCAGCTCGTTCCCGTAGGGAACGGGGGCGGGAACGGCTGGGGATCACTGCGGCGGCGGCCGACGCCTCGTGGGCGTCGGCCGCCGCCGCACTCCTGCCGCCCTCGCCGCACCCCTCAGTTCACCCGGCGGTATGTGACGGGATCGGCCGTCCTGTCCAGCCAGGTGAGCGACAGGCCGTCCTTCCCCTTCATCCGCACCATGCGGCTGCCGCGCTTGTCGCACTCGTTCTCCGGTTCGGAGGCCGTCACCGTGTGGGGGCCGAGCCGGACGCCGTCGCTGTCGGCGTTGATCAGGACGCTCTCCCACTCGCAGTGGAACGCGGGCCCGTCGCCGGTGTACCGGGCGACCACCTCGCCGTAGGGCGCCTGGCTCAGCTTCAGGGTGCCCGTCATTCGCCCGCCGTCCTTCGCGTCGTCGGCGGACGGCACGGCTTCCCAGGTGCCGAGGAACTGGGCGGGGACGGGGGTGCTGGACACGGAGACCTTGTCCAGGGTCGCGACCTCGTCGCCGTCGCCGCTGGTCCAGACGAGCTTGCCGTCCGCCCCGGCGCGCAGGGTCTGCTTGCCGCCGTCGACGCAGATGTCGTCGGGAATGCTGCTCAACAGGCGGGACTTCAGCACCATCAGGTTGTCGAACGAGATGAGTTCGGCCGCGCCGGTGCACAGACCGCGACCGAACGAGTTGAACGTCGTGGCGACGTCGGCCCCGACCGATCCCTGGGTGATCGTGATCCGGCGGAACGTCACCTCCTTCCCGCCCCGTTTCGCCATGCCCTGCCAGACGCCCAGGTACTCGTCCGTGATCACGCCCTCGACGGCCGAGGACGCGTTCGGGTCCGCTGTCGTGGGGTCGCCCTCGGGCGTCGAAGCGGTGGGAACCGGCGCGGCGGGCCGGCTGGAGGGCGCGGAGGCGGAGGGGGAGCCCGCGCCGTTGGCCGAGTCGTTGGTCCGGTCGCCGTCCCCCTTCGCGTTCGCCGTGACGAGGTACGTCGCCCCGCCCGCGACCAGCGCGATCGCCGCGGCGGCCGACGTGATGACCAGCGCCGTACGCCGCCTGTTCCGGCGGGGCGCGGGCGGGGCCGACGTGCCCGGCCCGGCTCCCTGCCCGGCTCCCTGCCCGGCTCCCGGCCCGGCTCCCTGCCCCGCTCCCGGCCCGCTCGGGTGGGACGTGTTGCCCGGGTGGGACGTGGTGCCCGGGTGGGGCGTGGCCGCGTCGGTGTGCGTCGGCAGGTCGTGGAACGCGGCGGGCGCTCCGGACGCGCCGAGCGGGCCGGGGGCGGGGGAGGGCGGGAGGTCGGGGGCGGTGGGCCGCTGCGCGGGCGGTGCGAGCGGCGGGGTGGAGGGCGCCGGTGTCGCGGGCGGCGGCGTGGGTGCTGCGGCCGGCGGGGGCGGGAACGCGGGCGCCGGGCGGTTCACCGGCGGGGGAGTGGTGGGGGGCGGGGGCGACGGACGGTTCGGGAGGCGGGTGCGGGGCGCCTCCGAGTCGAGCAACTCCGCCGCCTTGCGGCCGAGTTCGGCGATCAGGGTGGCGGGCAGCCAGGGCTCGTCGGCCGCGTCGGCGACCGCGTCGGCGGTACGGGACACCACGTCGGCGGGGGTGGGCCGGTCGGCGGGGTTCTTCGCCAGGCAGTCGCGGACCAGGTCGCGGAGCGCGTCGGGGAGCCCTTCGAGGTCGGGTTCCTCCTGGGCGATACGGAACATCACCGCGTGCATGCCGCTGTGCGACGTGCCGAACGGCTGACGCCGGGTGGCGGCGAACATCAGCACCGATCCGAGCGAGAACACATCGCTGACCGGCGTCAGCGCCTCGCCCCGCACCTGCTCGGGCGACATGTAGCCGGGGGAGCCGATGATCGCGCCGGTGCGCGTCAGCTTGCCGTCCGCGGTCACCGCGTCGAGGGCGTGGGCGATCCCGAAGTCGATGACCCGGGGCCCGTCGATGGTGACCAGGATGTTCGCCGGCTTGAGGTCGCGGTGGATCAGCCCGGCCGCGTGCACCGCGCCGAGGGCCTGGGCGAGCCGGTTGGCCAGGATCAGCACGGACCGTTCCGGCAGCGGGTCCGGACGGTCCGCGATCACCGAGTGCAGCGTCGGCCCGGGCACGTATCCGGTGGCGACCCAGGGCGTCGCGGCGTCGGTGTCCGCGTCCAGCACCGAGGCGGTCCAGGCCCCTCCGACGCGGCGGGCGGATGCGATCTCCTGGGCGAACCGTCTGCGGAACTCGGGCTCGGCGGCGAGTTCGGACCGCACGAGCTTGACGGCGACGGTCCGGCCGCCCGCCGAGCGCGCCAGATAGACCTCCCCCATGCCCCCGGAGCCGAGCCGGGCAAGAAGCCTGTAGGGGCCAATATGTGACGGGTCGTCATGGGTCAGCTGGTCCACCCGGGAATCCTTGCACAGGCGGTGCCGCGCGGCTCGGGTAAGCGGTCGTGCGGTGCCGTTCCGTTACGAGCGCGGGCCGCCCTGTGCGCTGTTCAGCCCTGGGGCACGGTGGCCGTCGGCGGGCTCCAGCGGCCGGTCCGGGCGGGCCCGGACGGGACGCCGTACTCCTTCTTCAGGTGCTCGGGGATGGCGTAGTGCATGACGCGCCCCCGGGTCAGGGACGACAGCTCCAGCACGGTGGTGAGGTGTCCGATGCGGTCCAGGGCCCAGGCTCCGAGCGGGGAGCGGTCCTCGATGGTCTCCAGGACGCCGAGGAGGTGGGGCACGGCCCTGGCGACGGTGTCCCACGGCGTACGGGGCACCTCCAGCCAGTCCGCGCAGGTGTCGCCGACCAGGTGGCGGATGAGGGCGGAGACGATCGGGTCGAAGAAGGCGCCGGGGACGACCTCCTCGTAGAGGTCGATGAGCTGCCGGGTCAGCAGCGCGCCCTCCGGCGACGGGCCCATGTGCCGGATCATGTACAGATCGAGGAACTGGCGTGCCTCGGCGAGGGACTGGGGCACGGCCTCCTGGTCGACGCCGAGCATGGCCCCGACCACCCGCCAGGCGTAGTAGTAGGCGTCCGCGCCCTCCTCGGACATGTGGACGCCGAGCCGGTGCAGGCTGTCCAGGACGAGCATCGAGAAGAACATCTGCCCGCCGATCAGGTCCTCCTGACAGATCGGCGTCCCCGCGCCCGCCACGTCCCACGCGCCCTCGCGCCGCAGATGGTGGCGGATGGACGCGTGCAGCAGGCGCACCTTCTGCGCGGCCGGGATGAAGCGGCCGCCGGCCTCGAAGGCGTCGGGCCGCATCAGGTACACGGTGAACTGCCCGGTCTCCGCCATCCGTTTGGACGGGTAGCTCAGCCCGTGCGTGGCGGACAGCAGCCTCGCCACGTGCGGGACGACGTAACAGGCGGGCATGGAGGCGAAGGAGAGGGCGGTGGAGATGTGCACGTTGTTGTCGATGAAGAACAGCCGGGCCTTCTCCATCTCGCCCCAGTCCACCCAGGACGGCGGGGCGGCGGTGGCGTTCAGATACTCCCGGGCCACGTCGGGCAGCCCGTCCGGGAGCGGGGCGCCGGCGGTGGAGACGTACCGCATCAGGGTGTTGAACGTGCCGACCTCGCCGCGCTCGAAGAGGGTGGCGACCGTGGCGTCGGCGAGTTCGTCGCCCCGGTGGCGGAGCGCGTCCAGGGATGCCCGGGTGTAGGCCGGCTCCTGGGGGTGGGCCTGTTCCCGGGCGCGGGCCGATTCCTGGGCGTGGAACGTTTCCTGGGGGTGGGTCACGGTGGTGCTCCTTGCTTGTGCGCCCTCGTCGGGGACGCGTCAGTGGCGGCGGACGGCGGCCGAGTGCGCCAGGCCGGTGAGCGCGGTGGCGGCGGGACCGGGCAGGTTCAGCGCGTCGAGTGCGTGCAGCGCCTCCTCCACCCGGGCGGTGATCATGTCCTCGATGCGGTCGGGGGCCTTGAGGCGGCGCATCACTTCGCGTACGGCGTCGGTCTCCGTACCGGCTGCGAGCAGGGTGCGCAGGTGTTCCCGGTCCGCCTCCCCGGCCAGCCGCCAGGTCTCCGCGAGCAGGGCGGTGGGCCGGTGACCGCGCACGTCGTCGGAGCCGTCCTTACCGGTGAGCCCGGGGTCCCCGAACAGGCCCAGCAGGTCGTCCCGCAGCTGGAACGCCTCGCCCAGCGGCAGCCCGTACGCGGAGCAGCCCGTGCGCAGCCGCTCCCCTGCCCCGCCGAGCAGCGCCCCGATCAACAGGGGCTGCTCCACCGTGTACTTGGCGGTCTTGTAGCGGACGACCTTGAGCGAGGTCGCGGTGTCGGGGGCGGCGGCCCCGGTGTGCAGGATCTCCAGGCACTCGCCCGCGACCAGCTCCCGGGCCAGCGCGGCCCACAGCGGGCGCGCCCGGGAGAGGTAGGCGGCGGGCAGGCCGCTGGTGACGAAGAGCTGTCCGGCCAGCGACATCAGCAGGTCCCCGACCAGCATCGCCAGGGCGCGGGCGGCCGGTCCGGGGCCGGGATGGTGCTCCACCGCGCCGCGCAGGGCCAGGTGGGCGGTGGGCCGCCCGTGCCGCAGCGGGCTGTCGTCGATCAGGTCGTCGTGGACCACGGCCGCCGCGTGCACCAGCTCCATCGAGGCCGCCGCCCGCACCAGGGCCTCGCCGTCCGGCTGCCCGGCCGCGCGCCAGCCCCAGTAGCAGAAGGCCGCGCGCAGCCGCTTGCCGTCGGCCACGGCCGCTTCCATCGCCTCGGCCACCGGTCCCAGGGAGTTGTCGATCGCGACGAGTTGGTCCGCCTCCTGGGCCATGAAGCGGTGCAGCACCTCGTCCACCCGGGCCTTGAAGGCGCCCGGCCGCCACCCCTCAGGCCCCGTCACCGTCACCGCCCCGCTGGGCGACGACATGGCGGGCCAGCACCTCCAGGTGGGCCGGGGGCGCGGTCGTGTACCGGTCGAGCGCGATCCGGCCGCGCGCCATCAGGTCCTGTTCGGCCTCGGCCGCCAGCCCGGCCGCGTCGGACCGCCGCAGCAGTCCCCGTACGGAGGTGAGGGCCGCGCCCACCGTGCTCACGGCCAGGTCCGCGAGGCCCGCCGCCAGCAGCACCGCGTGCTGGTCCGGTCGGCCGAAGCCCCCGCGCGTTTCTTTCTCCCGCTCCACGCCATCCCCCAGCGGCAGGGTGTCCGGGCGGCTCCGTGCTCGTGCCGCGCTCCGAGTGCCGCGCTGTCGAGTGTCGCGAGCGGTGGGCGCGGGGGCCGGGGGAACTCCCTAACGAGTGATCGGCTCGTCCGCGCGTACGGACCGGGCGGCGTTCGGGTGCGCCCGACCGGCGTTCGGCGCCGTCCCGCATGCTGGACGGCGCCGAAGGTTTTACCTTCGGCCCCGCCCCCGCTCCTGCCATGATCCGGACGGACGTCCTCCGGAATCACGGCAGTTGAGGGCCCCTTTCGCTCCGCCCCGGCGAGTGCCAGCCGGTCGCACCGGCGTGGGAGGCATATTCCTGAAGGTTGGTCTAGACCTTGACAGGTCCAGACCATCATCGCTTGAGTATCGGCACCCCCACGGCGGCGCACGGCCGGACGTCGCGCCGCGCCCAAGGAGTGTGACCACGTGATCCGACGTGTCATGAGTCTGCTGATCGCGCTCGTCGCGGTCGTCGCGGCGCTCATCGTTCTCCCCGCGGCCACCGCGCAGGCCGCCGCCTGCGCCACGGCCTGGAACTCCTCCGCCGTCTACACCAACGGCGGCAACGTCTCGTACAACGGCCGCAACTACACCGCCAAGTGGTGGACCCAGAACGAACGCCCGGGCAGCTCCGACGTCTGGGCCGACAAGGGCGCCTGCGGCACCGGCGGCGGTGACGGGGGCCAGAACAACGGCTTCGTCGTCAGCGAGGCCCAGTTCAACCAGATGTTCCCGAACCGGAATTCCTTCTACACCTACAGCGGCCTCACCGCCGCCCTCAGCTCCTACCCGGCCTTCGCCAACTCCGGCAGCGACGAGGTGAAGAAGCGGGAGGCGGCCGCGTTCCTCGCCAACGTCAGCCACGAGACCGGCGGGCTGGTGTACATCAAGGAGATCAACGAGGCCAACTACCCGCACTACTGCGACCGGAACCAGTCCTACGGCTGCCCGGCAGGCCAGGCCGCGTACTACGGCCGCGGTCCCATCCAGCTCAGCTGGAACTTCAACTACAAGGCGGCCGGGGACGCGTTGGGCATCGACCTGCTGAACAACCCCTACCTGGTCGAGCAGAACGCCTCCGTCGCCTGGCGGACCGGCCTCTGGTACTGGAACACCCAGACCGGCCCCGGCACCATCACGGCCCACAACGCGATCGTCAACGGCCCCGGTTTCGGCGAGACGATCCGCGCGATCAACGGCTCCATCGAGTGCAACGGGGGCAACCCGGCGCAGGTCCAGAGCCGCATCAACAAGTTCACGCAGTTCACCCAGATCCTCGGCACCACCACCGGCTCGAACCTGAGCTGCTGATCCCACCCGAGTGAGCCATCCCGTACGGGGGGTGCGTCCGGCCACGGCCGGGCGCACCCCCCGTTCCGGCGTTCGGGACCGGTTGGCAGGATCGTGCGCGCGCGGAGCACCACCCTGTGACGCGGACCACGGGAACCCGAAGGCCGCTGCGGAGAGATACAGACCGTGGAGCACGAAGAACAGCCGGTCCGCCCGGCACATCCGCCCGACGAGCGGGACGACGCACGCGTACGGGAACGGGACGACGCACGCGTACGGGAACGGGACGACGCACGAACAGGTCGATCCGGAGGGCGGCGCGCTGCGGCCCCGGCTCCTGGGCATCGCCACCAACAGGGCGCGCAACCACCGGCGCGGGAGAACTCCCGGCAGGCCGTCCGCACCGAGTGGGTCTTCGACAAGAAGGACCTCCCCTTCCTCGGCTCGCGCACCTTCCTGACCAGGGACACGGAGTTCGGCAAGAAGGGCGCGCTGATCGACTCCACCGCCGTGCTGAAGCGGTCCGTGGCGGACAAGGGCGGTGTCCGGCCGAGGGGCTGGGGTGTGTCCGGCGGATCAGGACCGGATAGGCCGTGCCGGGCGTCGCGGACCCGGTCAAGATCCGCCGGACACACCCTGGGGCCTGTCTGACCATTCCCGTCGGATCAGCGAGCGTCCGTCGAGCTGGCAGCCCGGATATGCGCCGACATCTGGCGGGTATTGCCGGGCAGGACCTACGAGCGGCGGGCCAACAGGTGGGCGTCGAGGAAACCCTGCTCAGAGGCCGGATCGTGGAGCAGCCGGGCGAAGGGATCGAGCCCGGCATCGGCCAGCAGTTCGGCGAGGCTGTCTGCCGGCCAGCTGTAGGCGGGCGCCACTTTGTGGTGGAAGCGGACCGGTTCTGGTCCGTCGGTCCCGAAGAAGGAGACCAGGAGCAGGCCATCCGGCGCCAGGACGCGTACCTGTTCGGAGAGCAGCTCCGGCAGCTCCCCCGGAGGGGTGTGGATCATCGAGTAGTGGGCCAGCACGCCGCCGAGCGCGCCGTCCTCGATCGGCAGGGATTCCATCCGCGCCTCTTGGAAGCGCAGTGCCGGATGGGCCTGCCGGGCGTGGTCGACCATGCCGGGGGCAAGGTCGAGTCCGAAGGCGTCCAGGCCCAGTTCGTGCAGCATGGCTGTCAGATGTCCGGGCCCGCACCCGACGTCCGCTGCCCGCCGGTTGCCCGTCGCGCGTACCAGTTCGGCGAAGGTGCCGATCATGGCCCGGGAGAAAGGCTGTGTCTCCAGCCGGTTGGCGAACAGCGATGCGTACAGCTCGACGACACCGTCGTAGGCCGTCCTGGTCTCGTCCTGATGATTCGCCACGGGCAGGACTCTATAGCCGGTCTGATAATTGATCTTGTGGCGGGTCGAGGTGAGTTGACGGATGCGGCATGGGGGCGAATAGAGCCCCTGTTGCCGCAGGTGGGGGGACGCCGACACCCCGCGTCCGCGTGGGCGGGCGTCGGCGTCCCCCTCCCCCCCCGTGACGAGCGGACCCGGGCCCCGGCTCAGGCAGCGGCCCGGACCCCGGCATAGACAGGGTCCGGGCCCCGGCCCGGCATAGACAGGCCCCGGACCCCGGCTCAGGCAGCGGCCCCGGCCGGTTCGCGTGGCCACGCCCTCAGAGCAGCCGCGGTCTCACCGACATCAGCAGGTGCCGGTGAGCGTCCGGGCCGGTGTTGTGCTACTTCGTGAAGATGAAGTACTTCCAGGCCCCGTGCGTCGTGGAGTTGACGTTGTCCCCGGAGGAACCGTTGATGTACGAGGAGCGCACCCGCATCTTGTAGCCGGTCTCGTGGGTGCCCGTGAGCGTCACGATCGACTTGCCGTTGCCGCCGAGCGGGAAGTACTGCTGCCCCGCGTCGTACCACGTGCCCTGGTAGTTGAGCTCCAGGCTCAACCGGTGCGAGCGACCCTTGTAGTGGGTCATGGTGGTGGTGAAGTCGGGGTCCTTCTTCTTGCTGTAGTACGCGTAGGTGGTCTTGCCGATCTTCGCCGTCTTGTAGTGCTTGGACAGCGTCGTGGAGACCTTGACCTTCGTGTACGCCGTCGACTTGACCGTCTTCGACGCGTACCGGGCGTCACCGGCGAACACGGCGGTCACCGTGGTGTCGCGCTTCAGGTTGACCGTGGCGGACAGGTTGCCCTTGGAGTTGACCTTGGCCTTCTTGATCAGCTTCTTGGGCTTGTCCGTGCCGAAGGGGTCGGCCCACAGCTCGACGACGCGGTTCTTGTGCGTCTTGCCGAGGGTCGCGGTGAAGGACACGTTCTTGTCGTACGCGTGGAGCGACTTGTTCCGGTTGAGCTTCAGCGAGGTCGCGGCACGGGAGACGGTGACGGAGGCGGAGCGGGACGCGGCGGTGTGCTTGGCGCTGCCCGCGTAGGCGACCTTGTACGTCACCTTGCCGCCGGCCGGCGGGGTGTCCTTGAAGGTGAACGCGCCCTTGGCGTCCGTCTTCACGGTGCGGAGCGACTTGCCCTTGGGGGACTCGACGTCCGTACGGGTCACGGTGAGCGACGTGCCGGCCGGGATCGCCACGGAGGCCCTGAGGGAACCCTTGACGGTGAGCGCCTTGGCGCGCGCCGCCTTCGCGGGGGCGCTGACGGTCACGGTGGCGACGGACTTGTTCGGGTCGGTGAGGACCCGGAAGGAACGGGATCCCTCGCTGTTGACCGTGACGGCGAACACCCGGCTGCCATCGGGCGCCCAGGCCAGCCCCGCCGGCTCCAGGGTGTCCGACCCGCTGGACATGCCGGTGTTGGGGAAGTCGTACGTCCGCACCGGAGCGGTCTTGGACGCGCCCTTCGGGTAGATGTACACGTCCGGCTCGTACCAACCGTGGAGTCCGGCCGCCACCGTCCCGTTCGGGGCGATGTCCACGGCGTTGGGGTACGCGTCGGAGGTGTAGCCCTTCTCCGCCCGGAGGTCGGACGTGCGGTACACCTGGTGGTAGTAGGGCGCGGCACTGGCGACCACGACCTGGGTCCCGTCGGGGCTCAGCGCGAGGTCGCGCATGTTGCCCCCGTCCCCGCGGATGTGGGCGGTCCGGGTGGCGGTGCCCGAGGCGACGTCGTACACGGCGAGTTCGACCGGGCTCTGGACCTCGATCCCCGCGGCCAGCGTGCCCGGTGCGCCGGGCGACGAGGCGAGGATCGGCGGGCCGGCCCACGTCTGGTCCGGGTCCTGGTCCAGCGTGACCACCGGCTCCTCGCCGGACAGGTCCAGCGAGCCGATGTTGCCGTCGCCCGCCGGCCCGTAGCCGAACCAGAGCTTCCCGCCCGCCAGCGCCGGGTGGGTCGGCCGGGTGCCCGGGCCGATGTCGTAGCGTGCGGACTCCGTCAGGGTCGCGGTGTCGATGGCCACGATGTGGCCGGAGGCCGCCACCCCCGCGTACAGCGTGCTGGAGTCGGCCGACAGCTCCAGGCCGTTCACCCCGGGCAGCGACCCGAGGGTGCGGACGACCTTGCCGGAGTAGTCGGTGGCGAGGATCTTGCCGGACTGCGGGTCGCTGATGAACACCCGCTGGTGCACGCCGTCAGCGACGATGTCGCCGAGCGAGGTTGCAGGAAGGATTCTGCTGCTGTCGGCGGCGGCAGGGCTCGCCGCTCCGCCGGCCAGGACCACGGAACTGAAGAGGACCGCGAACGCTGTCGCGGTCGAAATTCTGCGCGTACGCACAGTTACTGATACCCCCACGGTATGAGAGGGGCCGCGTGTCACCCGAGATGAGAAAAGCGCGCGTTGAGAAGCGCAGGGGTGCGGCCCCGGATCGCAGGGTATGGCATGGCGATGACATTCGCGGACACCATTTTCCCGCCGCCGGGGGAGAGAAGGGTGTTCCGCGCCTTTTCGACGAATTTCCCGCTCGTCTGCCGGCAGGAAATCACTGTCCCGAGGCGGGCCCAGGACCTCAGGTCCTGAGCCCGCCGACGTGCGGGCCGGTGTTGTGCTACTTCGTGAAGATGAAGTACTTCCAGGCCCCGTGCGTCGTGGCGTTGACGTTGTCCCCGGAGGTGCCGTCCACGTACGAGGAACGCACCCGCATCTTGTAGCCGGTCCGGTGCGGGCCCTCCAGGGCCACGACCGACTTGCCGTTGCTGCCGAGCGCGAAGTACTCCTTGCCCGCGTCGTACCACGTGCCCTTGTGGTTCAGCTGCACGGACAGCCTCTGCGCACGACCCTTGTGGTAGGTCATGGCCGTGGTGATGCTCGGGTTCGTCTTCTTCTTGAAGTACGCGTAGGAGGTCTTCCCGATCTTCGCCGTCCTGTAGTGCTTGGCGAGGGTCGTGGAGACCTTGACCTGTGCGTACGCGGTCGACTTGGCCGACGCGTACGCGTACCGGCTGTCACCGGCGAATACGGCGGTCACCGTGGTGTCGCGCCTCAGGTTGACCGTGGCGGACAGGTTGCCCTTGGAGTCGACCTTGGCCTTCTTGATCAGCTTCTTGGGCTTGTCCGTGCCGAAGGGGTCGGCCCACAGCTCGACGACGCGGTTCTTGTGCGTCTTGCCGAGGGTCGCGGTGAAGGAGACGTTCTTGTCGTACGCGTGGAGCGACTTGTTCCGGTTGAGCTTCAGCGAGGTCTTGGCGAGCGAGACGTTGACCGCGGCGAAGAAGGACGAGCCGGTGTGCGCGGCGTCGCCCGCGAAGGCGGCCGTGTACTTCACCGTGCCGCCGGCGGGCGGGGTGTCGGTGAAGGAGAAGGAGCCGTCCGGCTTCAGCGCCGCCGTACCGAGCGACTTGCCCTTGGGCGACTCGATGTCGGTCCGCACCACCGTGACCTTGGAACCGGCCGGGAACGGCACGGTCGCCGTCGCCTTGCCGGTGACGGTCAGCTTCTTCGCCCGGGGGGCCTTGGCCGGAGCCTTGAGCTCCAGCGAGGGGACGGACTTCGTGGTGTCGGTGAGGACCCGCAGGGAGCGCGTCTTCTTCCCGTACTCGTTCACCGTGACGGCGAAGAGCCGGCTGGAGTCGGGCGCCCACGCCAGGCCCGCCGGCTCCAGGGTCTGGTGGTTGTAGGCGGCCCCGTCCTTGAAGAGGTCGTACGTGCGCACCGCCTTCGTGGTGCCCTCGGGGTGGATGCGCACCTTCGAGGCCGACCCGCTGGTGCCCGTGGCGACCGTGCCGTTCGGCGCGACGTCGACGGCACTGGGGGACGGGGCGGCCGGGTACAGCTCCTCGGCGCCGAGGTCCGAGGTCCGGAACGACAGGTGGTACTGGGTCGGCAGCGTGTTCGCGAGCAGGAGCCGCCGGCCGTCCGGGCTGAGCGCGAGGTCGTTGAGCGGGCCCCCGCCGGACCATCCGCTCGCGGTCCGCGTGGCTGCCCCCGAGGCGACGTCGTACACGACCATGAACGGCCAGCCGGGCTCATGGCTCGCCGCGGCGGCCAGCATGTCCGGCGCGCCCGGCGTCGAGACCAGCACCGGTGTGCCGCGCCACCTGGTGGCGTCCTCGGTCGCGTCCTGGCCCAGCGCGACCACGGGGTCCTCGCCCGACAGGTCCAGCGAACCGATGTTGCTGCCGGTCCCGCTGCCGTAACCGAACCAGAGCTTGCCGCCCGCGAGGGCCGGGTACTTCGGCTTGGTGCCCGCGCCGGTGTCGTAGCGGGCGGACTCCTTCAGGGCGGCGGTGTCGATCGCGGCGATGGCGTCGGCGCCGGGGACGGCCGCGTACAGGGTGCTGGAGTCGGCCGAGAGTTCGAGGCCGTGCACGCCCGGCAGTGAGCCGATCGTGGCGACGACCTTGCCGGAGTAGTCGGTGGCGAGGACATTGCCGGACGCCGGGTCGCTGATGAACACCCGCTGGTGCACACCATCGGTGACGATGTCGCCCAGAGAAGCGGCCGGAAGAACGTTACTGCTGCTGCTGATGCCGCTGTTGCTGTCGGCGGCGGCAGGGCTCGCCGCTCCGCCGGCCAGGACCACGGAACTGAAGAGGACCGCGAACGCTGTCGCGGTCGAAATTCTGCGCGTACGCACAGTTACTGATACCCCCACGGTATGAGAGGGGCCGCGTGTCACCCGAGATGAGAAAAGCGCGCGTTGAGAAGCGCAGGGGTGCGGCCCCGAATCGCAGGGTATGGCATGACACTGACGGTCCACGGCCCACATACCGGGCCGACAGGGGAGAGAAGGGTGTTTCGCGCCTTATCGGCGAATTCCCTGTTCCCCTGTCGCGGGTAATTCGGCGGCCCGGGGCGGGCCCAGGACGTCACGTCCTGGGCCCGCGAACGTGGGAGGCCCATGGGTGCTACTTCGTGAAGATGAAGTACTTCCAGGCCCCGTGCGTCGTGGAGTTGACCGAGTCGCCGGAGGAGCCGTTGACGTACGAGGAACGCACCCGCATCTTGTAGCCGGTCTCGTGCCGGCCCTTGAACGTCACGACCGACTTGCCGTTGGCGCCGAGCGGGAAGTACTGCTGCCCCGCGTCGTACCACGTGCCCTGGTAGTTGAGCTGAACCGTCAGACGCTGCGCACGACCCTTGTGGTAGGTCATGGCCGTGGTGAAGTCCGGGTTCTTCTTCTTGTTGTAGTACGCGTAGGTGGTCTTCCCGATCTTCGCCGTCCTGTAGTGCTTGGAGAGGGTGGTCGAGACCTTGACCTTCGTGTACGCGGTCGACTTGGCCGACGCGTACGCGTACCGGCTGTCACCGGCGAACACGGCGGTCACCGTGGTGTCGCGCTTCAGGTTGACCGTGGCGGTCAGGTTGCCCTTGGAGTCGACCTTGGCCTTCTTGATCAGCTTCTTGGGCTTGTCCGTGCCGAAGGGGTCGGCCCACAGCTCGACGACGCGGTTCTTGTGCGTCTTGCCGAGGGTCGCGGTGAAGGAGACGTTCTTGTTGTACGCGTGGGTCGACTTGTTCCGGTTGAGCTTCAGCGAGGTCTTGGCGAGCGAGACGTTGACCGCGGCGAAGAAGGACGAGCCGGTGTGCGCGGCGTCGCCCGCGAAGGCGGCCGTGTACTTCACCGTGCCGCCGGCGGGCGGGGTGTCGGTGAACGAGAAGGAGCCGTCCGGCTTCAGCGCCGCCGTACCGAGCGACTTGCCCTTCGGCGACTCCACGTCCGTCCGCACCACGGCGACCTTGCCGCCCGCCAGGAGCGGCGTGTCGGACGTGACCTTTCCGGTGACGGTCAGCTTCTTGGCGCGGGGGGCGTGGGTCGGGGCCTTGAACGCCAGCGTGGTGGCGGACTTGGTCGTGTCGGTGAGGACCCGCAGGGAGCGCACCTCGCGGTCGTTCACCGTGACGGCGAAGATCCGGCTGGAGTCCGGGGCCCACGCCAGAGCCGACGTCTCCAGGGTGTCGAAGCCGTTGCCCTGACCGGTCTTGGGGAACGTGTACGACCGGAGCGGCTTGTACGCGCCCTTCGGGTAGAGGTGCACGGCCGGGTCGAACGCGCCGTCGATGCCCGCCGCGAGCGTGCCGTTCGGGGCGATGTCGACGGCGTTGGGGAACGCGCTGTTCGGGTAGTTCTTGTACGTGCTCAGGTCGGACGTCCGGTACACCCGGTGGAAGTACGGGTAGTCGCTGGAGACCGCGAGCTGCTCGCCGTCCGCGCTGAGCGCGATGTCCGTCAGGCGACCCACGTCGGCCGGCAGGCGCCCGGTCCGGGTGGCGGTGCCCGAGGCGACGTCGTACACGGCCAGGGCGACCGCGCTCTCGCTGTCGACCCCGGCGACCAGCGTCCCCGGCGCGCCCGGCGCGGAGGCCAGGGTCGGGGCGTACTCCCAGACGCCGTCCGAAGCCTGATCCAGCGTCACCACGGGTTCCTCGCCCGACAGGTCCAGCGAACCGATGTTGCCGTCACCGGCGTCGCCGTAACCGAACCAGAGCTTCCCGCCGGCGAGCGCGGGGTGCTTCGGGGCGGTGCCCGGCCCGGTGGCGTAGCGGGCCGACTCCTTCAGCGAGGCGGTGTCCACCGCGACGACGGCGTCGCTGCCGGCGACGGCCGCGTACAGCGTGCTGGAGTCGGGTGAGAGCTCAAGGCCACGGACGCCCGGCAGCGACGTGATCGTCGAGACGACCTTGCCGGAGTAGTCGGTGACGAGGATCTTGCCGGAGCGCGGGTCGCTGACGAACACGCGCTGGTGCACGCCGTCCGCGACGATGTCCCCCACGGAGGCGGCCGGAAGAACGTTACTGCTGTCGGCGGCGGCCGGATTCGCCGCACCGCCCACCAGCACGACGGAACTGAAGAGGACTGCGAGCGCTGTCGCGGTCGAAATTCTGCGCGTACGCACAGTTACTGATACCCCCCACGGTATATGAGGGCCGCGTGTCACCCGGGATGAGAGAAAACGCGCGGAGAAGCGCCGGGGTGCGGCCCAGATATCGCAGAGTAGGGCATTCCTACGACAGGGGGCGCATTTTTCGCGCTCCCTGATGCGTCTGTGCGCCCCCGCCCGCGTACGTCATCACCCGGACAGGCTCCGGGGGTTGCCCGGACAGGCTGGGGGGGTTGCCCGGACAGGCTGGGGGGGCGGCGCGGGGCGGGGCGGGGCCGGGTCACCGGGTGACGGCGGGGCGGGGTCGGGTCACCGGGTGACGGCGGCCGGGAGCTTCTGCGTCTCCACGTCCTGGGGCAGGGTGAGGCCGAAGCGGTCCTCCAGGAGGGCCAGCGTGACGCGGTCCGTCTCCTCGTACGGCTCGTCGTCCGGACGGGCGTACGAGCCGTCCTGGTGGAGCACTCCGGCGCGCACCAGCTCGGGCAGCAGGAAGTCCGGCCGGTCGCCCGAACGCCAGACCTCCTCGCCGATGCCGAAGGAGCAGACGTCGACGCCATCGGCCGCGTAGGCGAACCGCTTGGGTGGGTGGTCGGGTTGCGGGCTCAGACGGATCACTTCCACCCCGCCCCGGGAGGCTTCGACGAGCCGCGCGCCCGTGGCGGGGAGCCCGTACTGGAGCGCGAAGGACCACGGCCCGCTCGTGCCGGTGCGGATGAGGGCCATGTCGTCCGTGGTGTCGGTCATGACCAGGGACCAGGCGTCCAGGCCCGTGATCGGGGACGGGATGGGCGGGGCGGATCCGGGCGCGGCGCCCAGACGCGGGGCGAGTTCCTCCGGGGGGAGGCCGCGCGCGAAGACGATGTCGTACGTCCAGTCGTCACGATCCGCGAGCCACTGGATGCCGTCGCTGGTGGTGCTGTCGTTGGTGGTGCTGTCGTTGGTGGCGCTGTCGCTGGTGGCGCTGTCGTTCACCACGAGCCCCTTCCTGCTCTGCTCTCCGCGGGCGCGGGCCATGATGTCCGCGCTCCCGTCGATGCCCAACTTAGGCGGAGGCGCTGACAAGCGGCCGGGTGCTGCGGCCGAGGTAGGTCGCGCCGCCGGGGCCGGGGACGGCGATCTCGTGGAAGCCGACGCGGTCGTAGAAGGCGCGGGCGGGGGTGTTGTCGGTGACCATGCCCAGGTGGACGGCCGGGACGCCCCGGGCGCGCAGCGCCGCGGGGAAGGTCTCCTTCCGTACGGGCTCGGGGAAGTCGCCGGGCGCGCCGGTGTTCCCGTTCCTCTCGATGCCGGTGACGTGGCGGGCGCGCTAGGGTGGTTGGTGCGTCGCGTGCCGGTGGCAGACCGTGTCAGGCATGGAGGCGTCGAACCGAAGGAGGTCGACGATGTACTCGTCGCACCCTTCGCTCTCGCGTGACTGAGCGCGAGACGACCAGGCTCGTCGCCTGGAGCCGAGAACTCCGCCGGGTGCACCACCAGTTGCGGGAAGCGTTGCGCGTGACGCGCGCCTCTCTCGCCGATGGCACTCCCGGGGAGGCGGCCACCCGTGACCTGCTGCTGTACTGCCACGGCTTCTGCGCGGCTCTCGACGGCCACCACCAGGGCGAGGACCGCACCCTGTTCCCGGCCATCGCGCGGGCGCATCCGGAGCTCCGGCCGGTGCTGCGGGCGCTGGAGCAGGACCACTCGATGATCGCGCACCTGCTCACCGGCCTCCGCGCCGCGGTCGACCGGGCCGCGCCGCCCGAGGAGCTCGACCAGCACCTCGAGGGTGTCGCCGCGATCATGGAGAACCATTTCCGTTACGAGGAACGGCAACTCCTCGCCGTACTCGAGACCCTTGAACTGGCAGCCGAGCCCGGGGAGGTGCTGGGGCCGCTGTGACGTGGGGCGGGGGGGGCTTCCAGGCCCCCCGCCAGCTCTGCGGCGGTGATCCGCTGGAGGCCGGGTCGAGCTGGGTTGGGTCGCGTCGCGCCGGGCTGGTCGACCCGGGCCGGGCTGGTCGACCCGACCCGACCCGGGCCGGGTCAGTAGCCGATGGTGAAGCGGCGTTGTACGAAGCGGGGCAGCTCCGCCTCGTCGACGAGCGCGACGGCGGCGTCCTCGAAGGAGATCCGGTTGCGCCCCTCCGCGTCGAGAACCGGCTGATCGCCACCGATCCGGAACCGGCCCGTACGTTCGCCGGGCGCGATCTCCCCCGCCGGGCTGAGGTAGGTCCACAGCCGGTTGGACGTGCGCAGGACGTTCAGGGCGTCCCGGTGACCGCGCACCGCGGCGGCGTACTCCCTCGGCAGGCCGATCGAGTCGAGGGCCTCGTGCAGGAGTTCGTCGGAATCGGCCAGGACGACTCCGGGCCGGATCTCCAGGCTGCCCGCGCCGCCGATGACGATGAGCCGGGTCCGGGGGTGGGTCTCCAGCGCCTTCAGGAGGGCTCGCGCGGCGGTCGCGTACACCGCGGGATCGGCGATCGAGCGGGCCACCGTGTCGGAGAAGTCCTTGGCGGCGTTTCCGGGCTGGAATCCGCTGATCAGCACGTCGAGTCCGGGTAGGACGGCGGCGATGCCGGCGGCGTCCAGGACGTCGAGGCTCTTCCAGACGACGCCCTTCCTGTCCTCGTCGATCCGCGTGGCGTCGCGGCTGAAGGCGGTGACGTGGTGCCCCCGGTCGAGGGCCTCGGTGACGACGCGGCTGCCGATGCCGCCCGTGGCCCCGATGACTCCGATGTGCATGGCTCTCCCTCGATGCTGCTCGCGATGGGTGCTCGCTCTGGATGGGTGCACGCTCCGCCGCGATCACTTCACGGCATGCGGTAACTATATGCCGTGCAGTATCGATACGGCACCCATAAATATGAATGGGTCACGCAGTAAAGTGCTCGATCGTGGGAACCGTGGGAAACACCAAGGGGCGTCGCGAGCGGCTGCGGGCCGAGACGACCGCCGAGATCAAGCAGGTCGCGCTGGAGCTGATGGCCGCGGGCGGGCCCGACGCGATCACGCTGCGGGCCATCGCCCGAGAGATGGGCATGACGGCCAACGCCATCTACGGCTACTTCGCCACCCGCGACGACCTGGTCACCACGCTGATCAACAACGTCTACACCTCACTGGCCGACACCGTGGAAGCCGCCTGGGACGCCACCACCCCCGCCCAGGGCCCGGCCGCCCGGATCCAGGCATGGGCCGGCGCGTTCAGGGACTGGGCGCTGGCCAACCCCGAGGGCTTCCGTCTCATCTACGGCGACCCCGTCCCCGGCTACCGGCCCCCCGAGGGCGGCGCGGCCCCGGACGCCGCCCACCGCGTGTGCACCGGCATCACCGCGCTGGCGGCCGCCGCTTGGCCGCACGCCGAACCCCGTTACGTGGACAGCGACTTCGAGTGGTCCGACTTCGACCCCGGTCTGCTGGACGAGGTCCGCCCGGCCTTCCCCGACCTGCCCCCGGCCGCCGTGGCCCTCGCCCTGCACATCTGGAGCCATCTGCACGGCATGGTGTCACTGGAGATCTACGGCCACCTGCGCAGCCAGACCCGCAGCCCGGACAAGCTCTTCCGCGAGGAACTGACCCAGCTCATGCGGTCCTTGGGCGTCACCCCACAGAGCTGACGTCCCCGCGCGTCCGGCGCGCCCGCGAGCGCGAGAAGCCGGAGACCGGCGTCACGAAGCGGGAAAGGGGCCGGGGAGCGGCCTCACGAAGCGGGAGAGGAGCCGGAGAACGGCCTCACGAAGCGGGAGAGGGGCCGAGGAACGGCCATACGAAGCAGGAGAGGAGTCGAGGACCGGCCTCACGAAGCAGGAGCCGAACCGTCCGCCGGCGCGGTGATCCGGGCGATCGCCTCGACCGTCAGGGCGCGGTCGTGCGGCTCGGTCTCCAGGGCGCGGTGGATGGACAGCCCCTCGATGAGCGCGTCGAGCTGACGGGCGGTGGCGGCGTCGAAGTGCCATTCCAGGGCGCGCCGACTGCGGCTCATCCACGCACGGGTGAGCTCGCGGTAGGCCGGTTCGCGGGCGGCGAGGGTGTAGAGCTCGTGGGTGAGGACCAGCTCGCGCTGATTGCCGCTGGAGAGGTGATGAACGAGGTCGGCCACCGCCTCCCGCGCCTCGTCGGGGGTGGTGGCGGTGCCGAGGCGGTCCTCGAAGACGGCGACGATCGTGCCGGAGAAGCGGGTGAACGCCTCGTGGAGCAGCTCGTTCATGCTCCCGAAGTGGTACGTCATCGAGCCGAGCGGAACCCCGGCGCGGGCGGCGACCTTGCGGTGCGACATCCCCGCGACGCCCTCGTCGGCGATGAGGTCGAGCGCCGCGTCGATGATGCGGTCCCGCCGATCGGGATCGGTGCGCCCTGTCGCCACCCGGTGCCTCCTCGTTCGACCTGGTCTCCTTGCCTTTTGCAGCATAGGGCGAGGGGCGAGGGGCGAGGGGTGAGGGGCGAGGGGCGAGGGGTGAGGCGGCTGTCCCCGGCTATCGTGCGGCGGGCCGGCCCCCCCGGGCCCGGGCCGGTTTATGCGATGACGCCAATATTGGGGTTCTCGCATGGACGCCCCGGCCGCCCCGCTCGTACCGTCGTCACAACCGGTCCACAGGGGGCTGTCCGAGGGGGTTCGTCGTCATGGTCATGGCTCGTGAAGAACTGACCCGGCTCACCGGCAACGGCAACGGCACGTGCGGCAAGGACGACTGCCCGAACGTCTACCGGACCGCGTCGGGGTCATTCGTGGTTCAGGGTGACGTGTCCGATGCCTTCAAGGCACCCGATGGGGAAGGACTTGTGGAGGTTCCGGAGGAGACGTTGAGGGAGGCCATTCGTGCTCTTGGCTGGTGAGGCGTGGGCTGCTCGCTTTGAGGGATTCCAGCGGGAAGCCTGGCGTCTGGAGACCCTTCCGCAGTACCTCATGCCCCAGGAGGCGGAGGAGTTCGAGGCGTTCAGGGGTGGCGCCCGCATCGATCCGGCAACCGTGTCGAACGAGTACACCGACCGGCTGCGCCGGCAAGTCGCCCAGGGACGAATCCAGGGCCGGGTCCATGTGCTGACCCGCCCGCTCTCCGACTACCTGCGGTTCGAGTTCCACCACTACTACAAGGCTCACTCGCTCGCCGGTGAGGAGATCCGCGTTCTCGACGTGACGAACCGGCCCAACCCCCTTGAGGGAGCCCAGGATTTCTGGCTGTTCGACTCTTCCGCAGTGGTGCTCATGAACTACCACTCCGATGGTCGGCAGATCAGCCGAGAGGTGTTCGACGGCGACGCTGGTCCGTTCCTTGAATATCAGCGCATCGCGGTCGAGGAGTCGGTTGCCTTCGAGGAGTACGTGAAGGGCCTTGACCTTTGATCCTGGGGCCCTGGGCCACTCCAGGTCGGACCTGGCAGCAGCACTGAAAGAGCAGCGCAGGCGGGCCGGATGGACTCAAATCCGGCTCGCCAAGCGTTGCAACATGAGTCAGACCAAGGTGAGCAACATCGAAAGCGGGAAGTTGACCCCCGCCATAGTCGATGTCGAGCTTATCCTTGAAGCTTTGGGTGCCGAGGGGGAGCCGGCTGCCGAAATCCTGGCGCTTGCCCGGTCCGCCAACACTGAGTGGCAAGATCATTGGGCGTCTCGCCGCAGGGGGTTGGACAAGAAGCAGAATGAACTGGCCCGCCTGGAGGCGGCAACCAAAGAGTTCCGCTTCTTTCTGCTCTCCATGGTGACCGGCCTGCTCGCCACGCCTGACTACGTTCGGGCGAGCATCGCTGATGTCTCGGGCGACCAGTCCAAGACCATCCTCAAGAAACTCGAACGGCAGCGCGTCCTGCTCGACGCCGGGAAGTCGTTCACTTTCCTCTTGCCTGAGCAGGCTGTCAGATGGCCCATTCTCCCGCCCCTTGCGATGGCTATGCAATGGGATCGATTGGCGTCGATTTCCCGTCTGCCCAACGTCCGGCTGGGCGTTCTCCCTCTCGCGGGTCATATCCCCGAACGGCCGCTGAACACCTTCACGGTCTATGACCGACGCCTTGCCTCCGTGGAAACCAGCACGGGGGTTTTGATGCTTCGGGACCACCGGGATGTGAACGCCTACCGAGAAGACTTCGAGAGGTACGAGGGGTATGCGGCGTGGGGTGAGGACTGCCGGAGGTTGCTGTCCGACTGGTCCATGATCTTTACCCGAGAACACCAATAGAGTGCTGAGTGCGGGCTGGGTCGGGGGATCATTTCCTCGTGCTCACGAGCCAGGAGGCGGGGCCGTGGATGCCTGGCCGTGACCCGCACCCGGCGGTCCGGGTTGAGTAAGCGGCGCAAGCGGACCCCCTCCTTGCCCTGTCGAAAGGTTGCCTGTGAAGCGCATCATCGCCCGATTGTGGAAGCTCATTCGTGGCCCTTTGCAATGGCGTGTTCTATGGCTCGCACACGCTAAATTCATGATTGGCGTGACGGGTGTGGTGCGGAACGAGGAGGGGGAAGTCCTGCTTCTCAAGCACCGCATGTGGCCCGCAGACCGCCCATGGGGACTTCCCACCGGTTACGCGATCAAGAGCGAAGAGTTCCCCGAGACCATCGTTCGAGAGGTTCGGGAGGAAACCGGCCTTGACGTCGTCCCGGGCCGGCTGGTTCAGGTGACCAGCTGCCGCTCGACCGTGTGTTGGTCGGCTGCGAATCCTCGCGTGTCGGTGCCTTCGGTGGGTTCCACCACCCGGACCAGGGCTACCGGCACCTGCAGATGGCGGCGGTCATCACCATGTACGGACCCTTGGAGCGCCGCACCCCGGAACGCCCCGCGTCGGCCCTTCTCGACCTGCTGCGCGCGTACGCCCATGACTGCCTGCACTACGGATCGCGTCGGCGGTACGTAGAAGTGGCAGGCATGCCCGTCCGCACCCAGTACGGAATCAACTACCGTCGCGCAACCGGGCAGTCCTACTCGGCTGCCGATACGCCCACTTCCTCGCGGAGTTCGCCCCCGGAGAAGAGAGCGAGTGCCATACGCGGCTGCTCGCGGCCATCATCACCGGTGACGTGACGCAGCTGGGGGCGTGGCTGGACGAACGCCACGGTCCGGGAACATTCACGGGCCTGTTCCGCACGCCGGGCTACTTCGAACCGGCCCTGACCGCGTAGGCAGAGGGGTGAGAGGGGGTTACCTCCAGGTTCTTCGGCAAGGGTGCGGGTTCCTTCTGCCCGGGGCTCAATCTTCTCGGCGGGGTATGAGACTGTCTGGTCGTGCGCGAGACGACGGGGGAGTTGAAGGCGGCCCTGGCCATGGCGTCGTCTCCTGCGTGGACGCGACGTGTGCGTGCCGGGCGTGAGCTCGCTTCCTCCGCCGATGTTCCTGAGGCTGCCGAAGCGTTGGTGGGGCTGCTGCTGGACGTCGATGACACGGCGGTGACGCGGCGGACGGCGGAGGCGTTGACCCGGGTGGGGACGGTGGCCGCCATCAGGCTCATCGCCCTCGCGGTTGCCGAGGCCGACGACAGCCGGTCCGACTGGCTGGAGACCGGAGTGCGGGACGCGCTCCTGGGCACGGGTGGCGTGCCGGGCGTCGTGGCGGCCTGCGGGGAGCTCGGCCGGGACCAGGAAGAAGCTGTCCGTCAGGGGGCCGCGGTCATCGCGGCATGGGCAGACGATTCAGGGCGTTGATCTGCTGCGGCCTCGGCCCTGTCGCAGGGCCGACGAACGTGACGGGGAGGCCGGCGGACCGAGGGGCTGGGCAGTGTACGAACGTACGCTTCAGGCGTACGATCGTACGCTCCACCTCCCGCCCCCTTTCCCCGTCTGTCGAGGCACCGCTCTCATGAAGGTCATACCGGTCGTGCCGGTCATGGACGCCCGCATCCGCCGCTGGCGCGCCGCGCTCTTCCTCTTCATGCTCGCCACGGGCGTGAGCATGGCGTCCTGGGTGGCCAGGACCCCCGCCGTACGGGACGCGCTGGACGTGACCACGGGCTCGATGGGGCTCGTGCTGTTCGGACTCTCGATCGGCTCGATGGCCGGCGTGCTGGTCTCCGGGGGTCTCGTGCGCAAGCACGGCGGCCGGCCGGTGATCGCGGTCGGGGCGGGGCTGCTCGTCGCCGGGCTGCTGGTGGTCGCCGGGGGTGCGGCGCTGGAGGTGTCCGGCGGGGTCTTCGGCGGGCTGGCGCTGTTCGGGGCCGGGATGGGCCTCGCGGAGGTGGCGTTCAACATCGAGGGCGCCGCCGTGGAGCGGACTGTGGGGCGGCCGGTCCTGCCGGTGCTGCACGGCTGCTTCAGCCTCGGGACGGTGGTCGGCGCGCTGCTGGGGATGGGGCTGACGGCGGTACGGTTCCCGGTCGGCTGGCACCTGGCGGCGGTGGCCGTGGCGGTCGCGTCGGCCGGGGTGTGGACCGTACGGGCGGTTCCGGCGGGCACGGGCCGGGAGGACGCGGAGTCCGGCGAGGGGGAGCCGGGCGGGATCCGCGGGTGGCGGGCGCAGGTGGCCGTCTGGCGCGACCGGCGGCTGGTGCTGATCGGGCTGATCGTGCTGGCCATGGCGTTCGCCGAGGGCTCCGCCAACGACTGGCTGCCGCTGCTGATGGTGGACGGTCACGGGACGAGCGCGACGGCCGGTTCGCTGACGTTCCTGCTGTTCGCCGTCGCCATGACGACCGGCCGGTTCGCGGGCGGGCCGCTGCTGGTGCGGTTCGGCCCGGCGGCCGTGGTGCGGGCGAGCGCGGTCGTCGCTGCGGTGGGCGTGGCGCTGGTGGTCTTCTCCTCCAGTGCGCTGCTCGCCGGGGCGGCCGTGGTGCTGTGGGGGCTCGGGGCCTCGCTGGGGTTCCCGGTCACGGTCTCGGCGGCGGGGGAGGGGGCGGGGGCGCGGGACGCTTCGGCCCGGGTCGCGGCGGTCTCGACGGCGGGCTATGCGGCGTTCCTGGTCGGGCCGCCCTCGCTGGGGTTCCTGGCCGACCATGTGGGCCTGCGGGGAGCGATGGTCGTGGTGCTCGTGCTGCTGGGCGGCGCGGCGCTGATCACGGGGGCGCTGCGGCGGTCGGCGGCTGCCGGTGACGGGCCCTCGGTTCAGGCGGGTGAAGTGCCTTCGGCTCGGGCCGGTGACGGGCCCTCGGTTCAGGCCGGTGAAGTGCCCTCGGCTCAGGCCGATGAGGTGCCTTCGGCTCGGGCCGGTGAAGTGCCTACGGCTCAGTCCGACCTGGTGTAGATCAGGCTCTCGCCGCTTCCGGTCGTCGCCCGGCGCAGGGTGCCGTCCGGGAGGAGGGTCAGCTCGGTGGGTTTGCCCGGGGAGCAGGAGGACATCGGGCGGCCCGAGGAGACGGTGGAGGGGCCGATGCGCACCGGGCCCCCGGACGCGGGGCCGGCGGCCAGGGGTGCGGTGAACTCGCAGTGATACGTGGCGCCCAGGGCGAGGGGGCCCTCGGCGACGAGCTTGAGGACCTGGTCGCCGACGTCGCCCTGGCTGATGGTGAGCTTCCGGGAGGACGCGCCCCGGTCGCCGGGGATCGAGCCGGACCAGGTGCCTAGGTAGTCGCTGGGGACGGCGCCGTCGCCGTTCCGCCCGGGCCCGTTCCCCTTGGCGTCGGTGGAGGTGGACGGGCCGGGGGAGGTGGGCGTGGACCCGGGCCCGTTCTTCATGAACGCGTACACCGACCCGCCCGCCCCTATCGCGACGACTATGGCGACGGCGACGAGCGCCACGGTCGCCCCGGTGGAGCGCCGGCGCGCGGGGGCGGGCGGCGGGGCGGGCGCGAAGTACGCCGGCGGGAGCGGGGTGTTGTAGGTCGGGCCGGGATTGCGGGGGTGGGCCTGCTGGTGGGGGACGCGGTTGTACGTGGTGTGGGGCTGCCGGGTGTACGGGGGTGGCGTCGGGGCCGTGGGAGCGGTCGGCGGGGCCGGGGTCGCCGGGTTGGCGGCCCGGGTGGGGAGGGCGTGGACGGCGGGGGGCTGCGCGGGGCGGGGCGTGCGGGGCGTGTCCGGGCGGTGGGGGCCACCCGGGCCACCCGGACCACCCGGACCACCCGGACCACCCGGACCACCCGGGCCTCCCGGACCACCCGGGCCTCCCGGGGCTCTTGGGGCCCCCGGACCGCCCGGACCTCCCTGGTCTCTCCGGGCTCCTGGGGCTTCCGGGGCTCCCAGGGCGTCCGGGGCTCCCAGGGCGTCCGGGCGGTTCGCGCCGGTCGGCTCCTTCGGCTCCTTCGGTCCCTCCGGGTCCTCCGCGTCGAGCAACCCCACCGCCTGGCGGCCAAGTTGGGCGAGGAGCGTGGCGGGGAGCCAGGGCTCGTCGGGGTCCGCGTCGCCCAGCCGCTCCAGGATCTCGTCCGTGGCGGGACGGGCGGCCGGGTCCTTCGCCAGGCAGTCCCGGACGACCCCGGCCAGCTCCGCCGGGACGCCGGTCAGGTCCGGGTCCTCCTGGGCGATCCGGAACATCAGGGCGTGCACCCCGCCGCTGTCGGCCGCGCCGAAGGGGAGGCGGCCGGATGCCGCGTACGCGAGGACGGAACCGAGGCAGAACACGTCGCACGCGGTGGTCACGCGCTCGCCGCGCACCTGCTCCGGGGCCATGAACCCCGGCGAGCCGATCATCGCGCCCGTGCGGGTCAGGTCGCCGTCCGCCAGGGACTCCAGGGCGCGGGCGATGCCGAAGTCGATGACCCGGGGGCCGTCGATGGTCAGCAGGACGTTGGACGGCTTCAGGTCGCGGTGGATGAGCCCGGCCCCGTGGATGTGCTGGAGGGCATGGGCGAGCCCGGAGCCGAGGAGCTGGACGGAGCGTGTCGGCAGCGGCCCGTACGCCCCCGAGTCGGTGAGGGGTGCGCCGGGGCGGCCCGAGACGACGCGCTGGAGGGTGGGCCCGGCGACGTAACCGGTGGCGACCCAGGGGACGGGGGCCTCGGTGTCGGAGTCCAGGACCGGGGCGGTCCAGGCGCCGCCGACCTGGTGCGCGGCGCGGACCTCCTGGCGGAAGCGGGCGCGGAACTCGGGCTGCTCGGCGAGTTCGCGGTGGACGAGCTTGAGGGCGACGGTGCGGCCTCTTTCGGAGCGGGCGAGGAAGACCTGGCCCATGCCGCCTTCGCCGAGGCGGCCGAGGAGGCGGTAGGCGCCGATGCGGTGCGGGTCTTCGGGCCCGAGCTTGTCCATGTACGTTTCCTCCCCCTGCGGCCCGCACGAGGATAGCGCCGCCTGGGTGCGGGGCGGGTGGTCCTGCGGGCTTCCCGTCTACGACACGGTTCTTCCCGCCCCCGGTTCCGCCCTCAATCGCCGGGCGGGCTGTCGGGCGGGCTTGTATCGGCGGCACCGCCCTCCGCCCTCGGGGTTCCGTCCTCAAACGCCGGACGGGCTTGGGTGACCCGGCCCCTTCCAGCCCAGCCGGCGCGGGGCGGGCGCGCCCGTCTCAGCCCGTCCGGCGTTTGAGGGCGGAACCCTCGATGGCGCGGGGGCGGTGCGCACATCAAGCCCGTCCGGCGCTTGAGGACGGAACCGGTGATGGCACGGGAGCGGCATGCAGACGGGGGCGGGGCTCCGGCGGAGCCGAGTGGTCAGGCGCGGCCCCGCCAGGCCGAGGGTTCCGCCCTCAAACGCCGGGCGGGCTGGGATGGGCCCCGGGCCCACCGGAAGAGTCCCCGGGCGGGGTGGACGGGGCCGGCCGCCCGCCGGGAGAGGCCCCGGGCCGGCTGGAAGGGGCCGTCACCGACTCCACCGCCCCCGACAACCGCTCCAGCACCCGCACCGTCTCCGCCAACCCCTCGTCCCCCAGCTCCTGAGCCAGCCGCGCCGCGAACTCCGCGTGTGCCGGGTTGATCCGGCTGTTCGCCTCGCGCCCCGCAGCGGTCGGCCGGAGCAGCTTGGCGCGGCGGTGGGCCGGGTTCTCCACGTACTCCGCGAGCCCCTGCCCGACCAGGAGGTCCGCGATCCGCTGCACGCTCTGCCGGGTGATCCCCATCGCCCGCGCGATCCCGGCCACCGGCAACGGCTCCGGCAGCACCGCCCCCAGCACCTGCCACCAGGCCGCCGTCAGCCCGCTCGGTCTGGCCAGCTCCTCGGCCACCGACAGGAACTGCCCGTTCAGCCGGAACACCGTGAGCGCGGTCCGGCTCAGCAACTCCTGCCGCCCCGGCGCCTCCTCCGTACCGCTGTCCGTTCCCCCGCTCACTCCGCCCGCGCTCACTCCGCCCCCGCCCCCTCCTCCGTGCCCTCCAGCACCTCGTACGCGCTCGGGTCCGAGTCGTGGAACAGCCGGTACCAGGCGTCCAGCTTCTTCGGCCCGTACACCCCGAGCAGCCCGAGCACCTCCCGCGCGAGCGCCACCGGCTCCGTGGGCCCGGCCGTGATCAGCCCGCCGTCCGTGACCGCGTCGGCCTCCACGTACCGCTCGCCACCCCCGTACCCCGTCGCCGCCAGGTAGAAGGAGACCGCGCTCGTGTGCGCCCGGTCGTCGAGGAGCCCCTCGCGGGCCAGTCCGGCCGTCGCCCCGCAGATCGCCGCGACCGGCGTCCCCGCGTCGAGGAAGGCGCGGGCGGTGCGGGCGAACGGCGCCAGGTCGTCCCCCGCGTCCCAGAGCCCGGCCCCGGGAAGGACGAGCAGCGCGCTGTCCTCGGGCCGCAGCTCCGCGAGCGCCAGATCGGGCTGGACGCGCAGCCCGCCCATGCTGGTCACCGGCTCCAGGGTCGGCCCCACGGTCCGCACGGTGTAGCCGTTCTGGGCGAGGAAGGCGGTCGTGTGCCCGGTCTCCCAGTCGGCGAGGGTGTCGTACACGGCGAGGTGGACTGTCGTTCCGCTGGTCATGACTGCCTCCCGGTGGGTTCAATTGACAGAATCCTGTCATGAAGACAGCTTGCTGTCAATGGCGAAATCCTTGCCCCGACACCCTGCCGACCCCCGGGCCCCACGCCGTACAACATGGCCATGGAGCCCGCCCCCACCAGCGCCTACGCTCGCCGCATGACCCCTCATGCCCCTCATGCCCCGTCCGCCGACCCCGCGGCCGGTGCGGCCGTGAAGGCCGCGGACCGCGCGCACGTGTTCCACTCCTGGTCCGCCCAGGGCCTCATCGACCCGCTCGCCGTCGCCGGCGCCGAGGGGTCCTACTTCTGGGACTACGACGGCAACCGCTACCTCGACTTCACCAGCGGGCTCGTCTACACGAACATCGGCTACCAGCACCCCACCGTGATCGCCGCGATCCAGGAGCAGGCGGGGAAACTCGCCACGTTCGCGCCCGCGTTCGCCGTCGAGGCCCGCTCCGAGGCCGCACGCCTCATCGCCGAGCGCACCCCGGGCGACCTGGACAAGATCTTCTTCACCAACGGCGGGGCCGAGGCCGTCGAGAACGCCATCCGGATGGCGCGCCTGCACACCGGCCGTACGAAGGTGCTCTCCGCCTACCGCTCGTACCACGGGGCCACCTCCACCGCGATCAACCTCACCGGCGACCCCCGCCGCTGGCCCTCCGACAACGGCTCGGCCGGCGTCGTACGCTTCTGGGCCCCGTTCCTCTACCGCTCGCCGTTCTACGCCGGGACCGAGGCCGAGGAGTGCGCCCGCGCGCTCCAGCACCTGGAGGACACGCTCGCCTTCGAGGGCCCGTCCACCATCGCCGCGATCATCCTGGAGACGATCCCGGGCACGGCCGGCATCATGACCCCGCCGCCGGGCTATCTGGCGGGCGTCCGCGAGATCTGCGACCGGTACGGGATCGTGTTCGTACTGGACGAGGTCATGGCCGGATTCGGCCGCACCGGCGCGTGGTTCGCCGCCGACCACTTCGACGTCGTACCGGACCTGCTGACCTTCGCCAAGGGCGTCAACTCCGGTTACGTGCCCCTCGGCGGCGTCGCCATCAACGCCGAGATCGCCGCCACCTTCGAGACCCGCCCCTACCCCGGCGGCCTCACCTATTCCGGCCACCCGCTGGCCTGCGCGGCCGCCGTCGCCACCATCGGCGTGATGGAGGACGAGAAGGTCGTCGAGAACGCGGCCCGGATCGGCGAGAGCGTCCTCGGCCCCGGGCTGCGCGAACTCGCCGAACGCCACCCCTCGGTGGGCGAGGTGCGCGGCCTCGGCACGTTCTGGGCGCTGGAGCTGGTCCGCAACCGCGAGACCCGCGAGCCGCTCGTCCCGTACAACGCCTCGGGCGAGGCCAACGCGCCCATGGCGGCCTTCGGCGCGGCGGCGAAGCGGCAGGGCCTGTGGCCGTTCATCAACATGAACCGCACCCACGCCGTCCCCGCCTGCAACGTCACCGAGGCCGAGGCCAAGGAGGGGCTCGCGGCGCTGGACATCGCGCTGACGGTGGCCGACGAGCACACGGTGTGAGCGACCGGGCACCCTGACGTACATCTCAGGCCCCCGCCGTGCCCGAAATCGGGCACGGCGGGGGCCTGGCTTATGGTGACCCGAGCTGAAATACGGCCGACGACATCCGGTCGACGAACGGGAAGGCCGCCCATGAGCCCGAGCGGAGGCGTGACCCGCAGTACGCTGCGCCAGCAGATCGCCGACGCGCTGCGCGACGAAGTGCTGGCCGGGCGACTGCGCCCGGGCCGCGAGTTCACCGTCAAGCAGATCGCGGAACAGTACGGGGTCTCCGCGACCCCCGTCCGCGAGGCGCTCTTCGACCTCTCCGCACAGGGGCTGCTCGCCTCGGACCAGCACCGGGGCTTCCAGGTCCGCGAGTTCACGATCCGGGACTACCGGGCGATGGTCGAGGCCCGCTCCCTGGTCGTCGAGGGCATCTTCCGCAGCCCCGCCGACCAGGTCGCCGTCCGGCGCGAGGCGCTCGGCCCGATCCGGCGCCGGGCCTCGGAGGCGGTCCGCGCGGCGAAGGGCGGCGACCTCGACGTGCTGATCGGCTACGACCTCCGCTTCTGGCGGGAGCTCGGGGGCTTCGTCCTCAACCCGTACATCACCGACTTCCTCGCCAAACTCCGCGTCCAGGCATGGGTGTTCGCCGTGCACCGGCTGCGCGGCGAGCACCCCGACGAGCACGTGCTGTGGTTCGGCCACGAGGAGCTGGTCGAGGCCATCGCGGGCGGCGACCGGGACGGGGTGCTCGCGGTGATGCACACGTACTACGACCACGCCCTCGCCTGGGCGGACCACTTGGAGGCCCGGGAGGCGAGGGAGGCCGGCGAGGACCGGGAGGCGGGCGAGGCGAGGGAGGCGAGGGAGGCCCGCGCGGCCCGGGATGCGATGGAAGCCCGGGGGCCCCGGGAAGAGTAGAAGGCCCAGGGGGCGAGGGAGGCCGGCGAGGCACGGGGGCGAGGGAAGCCCGCGAGGCCCGGGGGACGACGAAAGCCCGCGAGGACCGGGAAGAGTAGAAGGCCCGGGCACTGTGCGCGAGGTTCGCCTCGCATTACGCTGTTCCGACGATCGCCCGAACCGTTGGAGAGCGAGACTTCGTGGCCTGTGACCTGTGGCTGGTCCCCCTCGTCGATGTGCTGTGCCACAGCCCCGACAACCCGTTCGCCGAAGAGATCGCCGTCTACGACCAGGCGCTGAACGACGCGGGACTGCCGTCCGTCCCCGTGTTCGCCTACATGCCGGGCCTCAACGGGGACGTCGCACCCGTGGCGGGCTTCGACTACGACGCCCTGCACTTCCTGCGCCGCGCCTATCTGCTCCAGCTGAGCGGCCTCGCCGTCACCCCGGTCGCCGGTCTCGACGGCGACTACGAGCAGTTGCTCGAGATGTTCGAGCAGACGGCGCAGCAGTCGCACCTGGTCTGGCACTACGACCACGCCGGGGCGTACGTCCCGGTCGACTTCCCGGTCCCGCTGTCGAACGACGCCCTGCTGGCGGGCGGCGGCCCGCTGGGCTCCTCGCACGGGCTGCTGCGGGAGCTGGAGTACGTGGCCCCGTCCATCGGCATCGACCCGGCGAACCCTCCGGCCGCCCCGCAGCCGCCCGCCGGTCCGACCGAGCTGGAGGAACCGGCGGGCCCGATCCCGTACGACGACAGCCCCTTCGCCCGCGAGCGACACGTCTGGCTGGGCCTCCACGCGGCGGCGACCCGCTCCCTGGCCCAAGGCTCAATGATCATCTTCAGCTGACCTCCCCTCCCCCCCCCCCGCAGCTCACCCGCGCTCGACCCAGCCCGTCCGCGTGCCCGCACCCAGTCCGTCGCATCCGCGCTCGATCCAGCCCGCCCACGTGCCCGCGCCCGGTCCATCGCATCCGCGCTCGATCCAGCCCGTCCGGCGTTTGAGGACGGAACCCTCACGACGTGGCTCCCGCGCCGCCGGACCGGCACATCAAGCCCGTCCGGCGCTTGAGGACCGGGGCCCCGGGGGCCGCGCCCCCGGACCCCCGCCACGCCCCCGGCCCCCTACCGCGGCGACTCCGGCGGCCGCTGCCGAGGCATGTTCGGCCGGGCCGCCACGGACGGCATCGAGAACCGCCCCGGCATCCCCCCCGGCTCCGCCCGCCCCCCCGCGCTCCCGGTGACGAGCGCCTGCGTCCCCATGGGCGCGGGCCCCGCCCGGAACTCCACCATCCAGTCCGCCGTCTCCGACCGCACCAGCTCGGTGATGTCCTCCGAGAACCGCCGCAACACCCCGAGGCACCGCTCGGCGGCCTCGCTGGCCGTGCCCTCGGTCGGCCCGAGCGTCTCCCGTACGCACTCCGAGGCCCAGTCGAACTGGAGCACCTGGAGCCGCCGCTGCACCGCCTGGGCCGTGGCGAGATTCCTTATCCAGCCGGAGGTGAGGCCGAAATACCGGTCGCAGGCCATGCACGCGGCCCCCAGCAGCAGCGACAGATAGCCCCACCCGGCCGACCCGCTCAGCGCGCCGGTCAGGTCGAGCAACGGCAGCGCGGCCCCCGCGACGACTCCGCCGGCGGTGCCCAGCCGCAGGACCCTGGCCCCCCGGCGCTTCCACACCCGGTCGTTGAGATACCAGTCCGCCGTGGCCAGCGCGCCGGACTCGACCCAGCGGTAGAGCTCGTCGAGCCGTTCGGCGGGCTCGCCCCAGTCCCCGCGGGGGAAGGCGCGCCCGGTCAGATCACGCCCGCCGGCCCCGGAGCCCCCGAACCCCCCGGCTGCCGCACCGGTCCGGGAGCCAGGAGCGGAACGTTCCGCTCCGATCTCACCGGAACCCGCGTCGGACTCCTTGCGGGGCGGCCCCTCGGGCTGCATCTCCGGCTGACTCACCGGGGCACTCCTCTGCACTCTGACGGACGGGACGGGCGCGCGGGGCCTCCTCCCGGGGCTGCTCTCGCCCGGGACGGCCTCGGCGGGGGGCGGAGCGGTCCGTGCGACCGACGGCGACCCTCCGCAGGTTACTCTGCGTCACCATGCATGCGCGCATGCGTATCGATGTGCACGCTCTTCCTACCGCCGAATGGTGGGCCGTGGAGTCGAAATCGCGGGAATACCGCCTGCACGGGGCCGCTGGTCAGGTATAGGAGCCCTCGCGGCGGTCGGTGAATCTCACCCGAAAGAGTTGCTGCCCGGTGGGTGGAGCGCGGTGACCGGGGACCACGTAGGCTCGGCTTACCGAAACATTTGTCGTCGAATGCCAGGAGTGACCGTGATTCCCGGTGGTGGCCAGCCCAATATGCAGCAGTTGCTCCAGCAGGCCCAGCAGATGCAGCAGGACCTCGCCGCGGCCCAGGAGGAGCTGGCGAGCGCCGAGGTCGACGGACAGGCGGGCGGTGGTCTCGTGAGGGCCACCGTGACCGGCTCCGGCGAGCTGCGGGCCCTCGTGATCGACCCCAAGGCCGTGGACCCGGAGGACACCGAGACGCTCGCCGACCTCGTGGTGGCGGCCGTCCAGGCGGCCAACGAGAACGCGCAGGCGCTCCAGCAGGAGAAGCTCGGCCCGCTGACGCAGGGCCTGGGCGGCGGCGGCTCCATCCCCGGCCTGCCGTTCTGACCCGGCGGGCCGCCCGGAGTCGACGCCGGGGGCCTACTGGTACCGCCCCGTACCCACTACGGTACGAAGCAGGAAGCGCCGCGGCAGGAGGCGTCGGAGCGGGAAGCGTCGGAGCAGAAAGCCTCGGAGCAGGAAGCAAAGGAAGGCGTTCCGTTGTACGAAGGCGTTGTTCAGGACCTCATCGACGAACTGGGCAGGCTGCCCGGCGTCGGTCCCAAGAGCGCGCAGCGGATCGCCTTCCACATCCTCCAGGCCGAGCCCACCGACGTACGCCGACTCGCCCACGCCCTCCTGGAGGTCAAGGACAAGGTCCGGTTCTGCGCCGTGTGCGGCAATGTCGCCCAGCAGGAGCAGTGCGGGATCTGCCGCGATCCGCGCCGCGACCAGACCGTCATCTGTGTGGTCGAGGAGCCCAAGGACGTCGTGGCGATCGAGCGGACGCGTGAGTTCCGGGGCCGTTACCACGTGCTGGGCGGGGCGATCAGCCCCATCGAGGGCGTCGGCCCGGACGACCTGCGCATCCGCGAGCTGCTGGCCCGCCTCGCGGACGGCTCCATCACGGAGCTGATCCTCGCGACCGACCCCAACCTGGAGGGCGAGGCCACCGCGACGTACCTGGCGCGGATGGTCAAGCCGATGGGCCTCAGGGTGACCCGGCTGGCCAGCGGCCTGCCGGTCGGCGGCGACCTGGAGTACGCCGACGAGGTCACGCTCGGCCGCGCGTTCGAGGGGAGGCGGCTGCTGGATGTCTGACGCCACCGCCGTACGGGCCCCTTGTGTACTGCCGTCTGCTTCACCGTCTGTGACCGCGCCCACGGGAGGTCCCCTCGATGTCTGACGCCACGCTGAACTCCGTCACGCAGGACCCGGGCGACTTCGCCGTCCAGATCGCGGACCAGATCAAGACGTTCATCGTCGCGGTCACCGAGGTGTCCAAGGTCGGCGAACCCGAAGAGGCCGTTCCGGTCCTGCTCCTCCAGGTCTCGCAGCTCCTGCTCGCGGGCGGCCGCCTCGGCGCGTACGAGGACGTCCTCCCCGACGAGCGCTACGAGCCCGACCTCGGCCCCGAGCCGGACGCGGACGGCCTGCGCGAGCGGTTCGCGGTGCTGCTGGAGCCGATCGACGTCTACTCCGAGGTCTTCGACCCGTACGAGCCCCGCAAGGCCCCGGTCCCGCACCGGATCTCCGACGACCTGGCGGACCTGGTCACCGACCTGGGCCACGGCCTCGCCCACTACGAGGCGGACCGCACGGCCGAGGCGCTGTGGTGGTGGCAGTTCTCGTACTTCTCCAACTGGGGCTCCACCGCCTCCGCCACCCTGCGCGCCCTCCAGTCCCTGGTCGCCCACATCCGCCTGGGCCAGCCCCTGGAGGAGCTGGACGGCCTCGACACCGACCAGGACCCCGGTGAGGAGGACCTGGCGGAGGAGGCGGGCCGCGTCATGCTCCAGGAGATCGCGGGACCGCTGGGGCTGCGGCCGGTGAAGTAGGGCGCGCAGGGGTTACGGGGGAGGGTGCGGGTTCCCCTTGACCCCAACCGTGCTTGAGGGCTGAGGCTCGGGTCTGTCCGGACCGACCGGCATCGCTCGGCACGAGGAGACCCGCATGAGCAACAGGACTTCGGCCCCCGCCCCCACCGTTCTCGGTGTGCCCGCCCCGCAGGAGGACGTCGACGCCATCGTCGCGTTCGTGGCCGCCGTGCAGGACGCCCAGCACAAGGCGCTGCCCGAGGCGTTCCTCGGCGGCTTCCGTGAGGACGCCATCTGGACGACGGCCCACGGCAAGCGGCTGACCGGCCTGCCGGAGATCGGCGCCTTCACCCGCAAGGTGCTCCCTCCGCAGGCGGACTCCCCGGTGAAGGCCACGTACACGGTCGACCTCATCCTCTTCATCCGGCCCGACGTGGCGGCGGTCAAGATCCGCCAGCGCCCGGTCGACCTCGACGGCGTGTTCCTGGACGAGATCTTCCGCGGCCAGGAGGACCCCTCCGAGCTCATCGCCGCCCACCCCGAGGCGGTCCCCGGCACCCCCACCTACGTCCTGGCGAAGGACGACGGGGTCTGGCGCGTCGCGGCCGCGCAGAACACCCCGGTCATCGACGTGGAGTCGCTGACGGCGGTCTGATCCGGCCGGCGGCCCCGGCGCGAGGACCGACCCGGCCGGCGGCCCCCGCGCGACGGCTGACCCGGCGCGACGGCTGACCCGGCCGGCGGTCCCGGCTCGCGCCGTGCTCCCGGACGGTGTGAGCTGGAAGGTGTGAGCCGGCGGGTGCGACCGGGCGGATGGGTTGGCACGTGTGGGCTGGACCACAAAAGGGAGTGCTCTCGTGCTGGGTGGGCAGCAACCCCGTACGAGCAGTTCGGGACGACACGCCGTACCGGGTGATGAGCGGGACATCTCATCATCTGGTATGGACGGGTCGATTCCGGACTGCTCGTTAGACTGAGCCGACCGCAGTAATGATTGAGCGAGGAGCGCACGTGGGCCTTGTCGTGCAGAAGTACGGAGGCTCCTCCGTAGCCGATGCCGAGGGCATCAAGCGGGTCGCCAAGCGCATCGTCGACGCCAAGAGGAACGGCAACCAGGTGGTTGTCGTGGTGTCCGCGATGGGCGACACGACGGACGAGTTGATAGATCTCGCCGAGCAGGTTTCGCCGATCCCTGCCGGCCGTGAGTTCGACATGCTGCTGACCGCCGGCGAGCGGATCTCCATGGCCCTGCTGGCGATGGCGATCAAGAACCTGGGCCACGAGGCCCAGTCGTTCACGGGCAGCCAGGCCGGTGTCATCACCGACTCGGTCCACAACAAAGCGCGCATCATCGACGTCACGCCGGGCCGCATCCGGACCTCGATCGACGAGGGCAACATCGCCATCGTCGCCGGGTTCCAGGGCGTGAGCCAGGAGGGCAAGAACATCACCACCCTCGGCCGCGGCGGGTCGGACACGACCGCCGTCGCGCTGGCGGCGGCGCTGGACGCCGAGGTCTGTGAGATCTACACGGACGTCGACGGCGTCTTCACCGCGGACCCCCGGGTCGTGAAGAAGGCGAAGAAGATCGACTGGATCTCCTTCGAGGACATGCTGGAGCTGGCCGCGTCCGGCTCCAAGGTGCTGCTGCACCGCTGCGTCGAGTACGCACGCCGTTACGACATCCCGATCCACGTCCGCTCGTCCTTCTCCGGACTGCGCGGAACCTGGGTCAGCAACGAACCGCAAGGGGACCAGAAGGTGGAGCACGCGATCATCTCCGGAGTCGCCCACGACGTCTCGGAGGCCAAGGTCACCGTCGTCGGCGTCCCGGACAAGCCGGGCGAGGCGGCCGCGATCTTCCGCGCCATCGCGAACGCCGAGGTCAACATCGACATGGTGGTGCAGAACGTCTCCGCCGCGTCGACCGGCCTGACGGACATCTCCTTCACCCTCCCCAAGTCCGAGGGCCGCAAGGCCATCGACGCCCTGGAGCGGGCCAAGGGGACCATCGGCTTCGAGTCGCTGCGCTACGACGACCAGATCGCCAAGATCTCCCTGGTCGGCGCGGGCATGAAGACCAACCCGGGCGTCACCGCCGGCTTCTTCGAGGCGCTGTCCGACGCGGGCGTGAACATCGAGCTCATCTCGACGTCCGAGATCCGCATCTCGGTGGTCACCCGCGCCGACGACGTCAACGAGGCCGTGCGCGCCGTGCACACCGCCTTCGGCCTCGACAGCGACTCCGACGAGGCCGTCGTCTACGGGGGCACCGGCCGATGACCGCACGCCGCCCTTCGCTCGCGGTCGTCGGTGCGACCGGGGCGATCGGCGGCGTCATGCTCCGGATCCTCTCGCAGCACGCGGACGTCTGGGGCGAGGTCAGACTCATCGCCTCGCCGCGCTCGGCCGGCCGCAAACTGGTCGTGCGCGGCGAGGAGAGCGAGGTCCTCGCGCTCGCCGAGGACGTGTTCGACGACATCGACGTGGCCCTCTTCCTGGTGCCGGACGCGGTGTCCGCCCACTGGGCCCCGATCGCCGCGGCCCAGGGCGCCGTCGTCATCGACGACTCGGCGGCCTTCCGGCTCGACGACGACGTACCGCTGGTCGTCCCGGAGATCAACCTCCACGCCGTACGGAACAGGCCGCGCTCCATCGTCGCGTCCCCGAACTGCACCACGCTGTCGCTGATCGTCGCGGTCGGCGCGCTGCACGCGGAATTCGGGCTGCGCGAACTGATCGTCTCCTCCTACCAGGCGGTCAGCGGCGCGGGTCGGGACGGCGTCGCCGCCCTGCGCGAACAGCTGTCGCTGGTGGCCGGTACGGAGCTGGGCACCCATCCCGGGGACGTACGCAGAGCCCTCGGCGGCGGCTCCGGGTCCGGGGCCGGTTTCGGTTCCGGGTCGCGGCCCGGTTTCGGCTCCGGGTCGGGGGACGGCTCCCGGGGCAGACCGGGCGCCGGTGACGGCTTCCGAGGCAGACCCAGAGACGGCTTCGACGACTTCAACGGCTCCGACAGCTTCGACGGCGGCACGGTGAAGAGCCCCTTCGCCGCCCCCGTGGCCCTGAACGTCGTGCCGTGGGCCGGCTCCGACGCCGGGGACGGCTGGTCGTCCGAGGAGCTCGCGATCCGTGAGGAGTGCCGCAAGGTCCTGAACCTGCCGGACCTGCGGACCACGGCGACCTGTGTGTACGTCCCCGTCATCGCGGCGCACTCGATGTCCGTCCACGCGCGCTTCGAGAACGAGGTCACCGTCGAGCGGGCCCACGAGATCCTGGCGACCGCGCCCGGCGTCGTGCTCTTCGACAGCCCCGCGTCCGGCGATTTCCCGACCCCGTCCGATGTGGTGGGCACCGATCCCACCTGGGTCGGCCGGGTGCGGCGTTCGATGGACGATCCCCGGGCCCTGGAAATGTTCCTTTGCGGCGATAACCTCCGCAAAGGGGCCGCTTTGAACGTGGCGCAGATCGCCGAATCCGTGGCCGCCGAATTCCCCCGCGCCTGAGCGAACCCGAGCGAACCATTGGCCGGACCCGGCGAACCCGATTGGTCGAACCTGTTTTGTAGGATCTGTGAACGCCCTATGAGCAATTACCTGGTCTGAACCTCTTGAGCTGGGGCGTTGTCATATCCGACGATGATCTCCCGGCCTTCTGCAACCGCATGTCGGCCGGGTGGCGTCTATGCCGTCGCTTCTTGCTTGACGGGACGCGCTTACGGGGCATTTGGGGAAGAGCAGGTACGTATGAGGGCATGTCGCACAGCGTCGAACGCGGTGCCGTACGCGTACAACCCTGACGGGGGGCAGCGTGTCCAACAGGCGTGGCAGAGGTTCTCGACATCACAGTGGCGGGCCCGTTGCGAGGCGCGACCGTGCGTCCGCTCCGGAGGCCCCGCGTGCCCGGCGGCATGCCGGTGATCGCGCCCATGCCCGCTGCGCGCACGGTCTCGTTGCCCTCGCAGCGCGAGGGTGCTGAGGAGACGGTGGCAGCGGGAACCACGGTCGACCACCTCACCGAGACCTATCGCGCCCACTACCGTTCGCTGCTCGGCCTCGCGGCCCTGCTGCTGGACGACACCGCGTCCTGCGAGGACGTGGTGCAGGAGGCGTTCATCCGTGTGCACTCCGCGCGCAACCGCGTCCGGGAGCCCGAGAAGACCCTCGCGTACCTCCGCCAGACCGTCGTCAACCTGTCGCGTTCCGCGCTGCGCCGCCGCATCCTCGGGCTGAAGCTGCTCTCCAAGCCCATGCCGGACATGGCGAGCGCGGAGGAGGGCGCGTACGACCAGTTGGAGCGGGACGCGCTGATCAAGGCCATGAAGGGGCTCCAGCGACGCCAGCGCGAGGTGCTGGTGCTGCGCTACTTCGCGGACATGACGGAGGCCCAGGTCGCGGAGACGCTCGGAGTTTCGCTGGGCTCGGTCAAGGCGTACGGTTCCCGCGGTATCGCGGCGCTGCGCGTTGTGATGGAGGCCCAGAAATGAGCGGCCCCGATGACCGGCACGAGCACAGGCACGAGAACCACCCGACGGGAAACGGAATTGTGAACCACGGGCCGGAGAAGACTCCGCACACCGATCCGGACACCCCGGACGGCCCGGACCGCCCGCACGACGAGAGCGCGCAACCCGACGAGGGCGAGAGCCCGGAACCGGGGCCGTCGCCCGCGCGTGCGGACGACGATGACGACGCCGCCGGAGCCGGTCACACCTCCGGGCCCGGTCACACCTCCGGATCCGGTCACGTCTCCGGCCCCGGTCACACCTCCGGACCCGGTCACGTCTCCGGACCCGCCGGTGCGGACAGTGCCGCAGCCCGTGCTGATCGTGCTGCCGGTACGGGTGCGGGCGCGGCCGCCGGTACGGGTGCGGCGGGTGACGACCTCTCCGGCACGTTGACCGATCTCTTCGGGGGCGGGCGCGGAGGACGTGGCCCCGGCGACGGTCCCGGCACGGGTGCGGGCCTGGGCGACGGCCCCGATGACGGCTCCGGCTTCGAGCTGGACGAGGTCGCCCTCCGCCGGATGCTGCACGGTGCCGTGGGGGACCTCGAAGCCTCCGACCGGGCCCTCGAACAGCTGCAACGCGCCGTGCCCGCCCGGCGGGCCCGACGACGACAGGCCGTCGTCGGCGCGGCCGCGGCGGCGCTGCTGATCGGCACCGCCGTCCCCGCCTTCGTGCACGTGGCGAAGTCGGACGACTCCTCCATCGCTTCGCCCGCCATCGCCGGGCACGGCGAACAGGCCCAGGGCGGCAACGGGGACGAGACCGACCCCGAAGCACGGAACGAGCGGCCCGCGAAGCCGACCGACCGTGCGAGCACGAGCGACCCCGACGAACCGGACCCCTCCCGGAGCCCCTCCTCCAGCATCGGCAAGGACCCGGAGAAGGGCGTGACGGGCGGGGTCTCCGCCTCACCGCCCTCGGAGCTCGCCTCCCTGCCGGTCTGCGACCCGGGCCAGCTCGGCGTCGCCTCGGCGTGGACCGACGCACCGGGCACGGACGGCACGGTGTACGGCAGCTTCAGAATCGCGAACGTGTCCGGCGCGGAATGTACGGTCAGCAGCAGCGGCACCGTGGGCTTCACCGCCCTCGGCGCGGCCGACCCGCTCAAGATCGACGTGATCCAGCACACTGCGGGCGACGCGGCGTCCGGCCTGCCCGACCCCTCGCAGGAGCCGGGCACGGTGCTGCTGAAGCCGACCATGGCGTACGAGGTCCGGTTCGCCTGGGTGCCGACCGACACCTGCCCGACCGTGGCCCCGTCACCCAGCCCCACCCCGTCGTCGGACGGTACCGGCGGTACGACGAGCGAGGGTTCCGGGCAGCAGTCCGGCGTCGATGCGCAGTCGCTGTCCCAGGACGGCGCGGCGGACGGCAGCGTCGCCGTGACGCACACCCCGGAGGCGGGAGCCCCCACGGCGGCGACGACGATCCCCAACGCCTGTTCCGGCACGATCTACCGCACGGGCGTCCTCGCCACCGATTAGGCCCCCGCGCACTCTCAGCCCCCGCGTCTGAGGCCCGGCAAGCTCTCAGCCCTGCGAGTTCTCAGGCCCGGCGAGCGCTCTCTCAGCCCTGCGGAGTTCTCAGGCCCCGCGAGCTCTCAGGTTCCGACGAGCTCTCAGGCCCCGGCGAGGCGTGGCGAGGCTACGAGACACAGGCTGGGAGACAGGCTCCGGATCCGCTGACGGATCGCAAGGGCTACAGCCCTTTCGCGGTCTCCGGAGTCTTCACGGCGTCGGGCCTCTCCACGCCCTCCGATACGCCTTCCGGCACATCCTCCTGTACGCCCTCCGATACGCCCTCGGGCGACTCGGACGCCTCCCCGCCCTCCGGCACCAGGCCGAGGGCGAGATCGCGGGCGGCCTCGGCCTCGCGGCGGACCAGCCGGAACCACATGAAGAGCACGAAGCCGGCGAAGACGAACCACTCGCCCGTGTACCCCAGGTTCTGGAACGCCTTGAGATCGAGCCCACTGCCCTGCGGGGCGGCGGCGGGCACCGGCTTCATCGCGCCGCCGCTGCTAGTACCGCCCGCACCGCCCGTCGCCGTCCCCGTCTCGGGAAGCGTCACCCAGGCGTCGTACACGTCGTACTCGACCAGGTTCACCAGCGTCGCGGCGCTGATCATGCCGAGCTGCCCCTCGGGGAGCCCGCCCCTGACGTTGACGCCGTCGCTGTTCGCGTTCTCGGAAGCCTGGAGGTCGCCGGTCACCGTGACCTCGCCCCGCGGTGCGGCGGGTACGGGGACGCTGCCCGCGGTGCCCGGCAGCCACCCCCGTACGACCGGCAGGGCCTTGCCGCCGTCCGTGCGCAGCAGGTTCAGGACGTAGAAGCCCTGGCGGTCGTCGAGTTCACGGCCGGGAACCAGGAACTGGTCGGCGTACGTCCCGGTCGCGACGGCCGGGCGGCCGGACGTCACCTTGTCGACGGGCAGCAGCTCGTCCAGCGGTTTCGCGGCCCGGGTGCTCGGATCGGGCTGCTTCTCCGCCTGCTCGTGCGACTGCACACGGTCCTCGAAGCGGCCGAGCTGCCAGGTGCCCATGAACACGCAGAACGGGATGGCCAGCACGACGAAGAGGTTGATCCCCCACCATCGCGGGGTCAGCAGGAACCGGTACACCCCTCCACGGTACGGTTCCCCGCTCCGGCCGCCTGGAGCGGGGTCCGCCCTTTATCCGCCTCTTACGTCCCCGATGAGCCCCGCCCAGCCCCTGCCGGAGGGCGCACCGGCCCCGCCGAGGAACCCTGCCCAGCCCTGACGCTCCCGCTCCAGCCCCTACGCCCCCGCTCCCCGCACGTCGCCTCCCCCCAGGTGCTTCAGCGCGAACTCCAGCTCCAGCCGCACCTGCTTGATGCGCTCCTCCACCACCAGCGAGCCGTGGCCGGCGTCGTACCGATACACCTCGTGCACCGCGCCGCGCGCCGCGAGACGGTCCACGTAGTTCTCCACCTGACGGATGGGGCAGCGCGGATCGTTGACGCCCGCCGAGATGTAGACCGGGGCGCGCACCGCGTCGACGTACGTCAGCGGCGACGATGCCTCGAAACGCTCGGGCACCTCCTCCGGCGTGCCGCCCAGCAGCGTGCGGTCCATCGACTTCAGGGCCTCCATCTCGTCGTGGTACGCCGTGACGTAGTCCGCAACCGGCACGGCGGCCAGGCCCAGCGCCCAGGCGTCCGGCTGGGTGCCGAGGCCGAGCAGGGTCAGATAGCCGCCCCACGACCCGCCGGCCAGGACCAGGCGCCGCGGGTCCGCGAGCCCGGACTCCACCGCCCAGTCCCGCACGGCCGCGATGTCCTCCAGCTCGATCAGGCCGACCCGGTGCTTGAGCGCGTCCGTCCAGGCGCGGCCGTAACCGGTGGAGCCCCGGTAGTTGACCCGCACGACGGCGAACCCGTGGTCCACCCAGGCCGCCGGGCCGGAGGCGAAGGCGTCGCTGTCGTGCCAGGTCGGGCCACCGTGGATCTCGAAGACGGTGGGGAAGGGCCCGTCCCCGGTGGCGGGCTTCTGCACGAGGGCGTGGATCCGGCCGCCGGGCCCCTCCACCCACGCGTCCTCGACGGGCACCGAGGGCGGGGCCTTGGCGCCCGGCGGGTCCAGGACCACCGCACCGCTCGTCGACCGCACCACCGGCGGCTGCGCGGCCGAGGACCAGAGGTACTCCACCGTGCCGTCCGGGCGGGCCGTGGCCCCCGACACCGTCCCGGCGGGGGTCTCCACGCGCACGGGCTCCGCGGCCCCCGGCTCGTACCGCCACAGCTCGCTGCGGGCCTCGAAGCTGTGCTCGATGAGCAGCGCGGAGCCGTCCTGATACCACTCGGCGCCCACGTCACCGGGCAGGTCGACGGGGAGCGCGGTCTCCGTGCCCGCAACCGGGTCCCAGATCATCGGCTCCCAGCGGCCCCGGCGCTGATGCCCGACCAGCAGCCGGGTGTCACCGGCCACCGGCGCGAAGCCCAGCACGGCGAGCCCCAGCTCCTTCGTGCCGCCCTCGGTGTCGTCCAGCTCGGCCACCGTGGAACCGTCCGGGCGCACCACCCGCAGCGCCGAGTGCATGGCGTCGCCGTGCTCGGTGTGCTCCAGCGCGATCAGCGTCCCGTCGTGCGACAGGTCCCCGACACCGGCGGACTCCCGATGCCGATAGATCTCCACGGTCCCGCCCCCGTCCGTGCCGCCACTCCCGTCCCCGCCCGGCGGCCGCACGAGATGGACGGTCGTCCCGTCCTCGTCGGTCGAGCGACCGATCACCGCCGAACCGTCCCGTCCGATGGCGAGCCCCGCCGGATAGGAGGGGGCGAGGCCCGGCGCGGCGGGCTCGTCCTCCCCGCCGCCGAACGGCTGGCGCATCCACACCCCGAACTCGTCGCCGTCCGTGTCGCTGAACCACCAGATGGCCTCACCGTCCGGCGTCAGCACGCCGTCGGTCGTGCCGTTGGGCCGGTCGGTCACCTGGCGCTGCCGCCCGCTCGCGCGATCCCATGCGTACAGCTCATAGGTCCCCGTGGCGTTGGAGACGAAAAGCGAGCGGTCAGGCGCGTCCTCGGCCCAGTCGGGAAGGGACACCCTGGGCGCGCGGAACCGCTGCTCCCACTCCGGCACGGTCGAGGCGTTCTGTGATTCGCTCATGCCCTCCATCCAACCCGATCTCCCGCCCGACCGGGGAAGCCTGTGGACAACCTGCCGACGAACACCGGTCCGGTCCGCACCGCCTGTGGATAACCATTCGCACCCCTCCCGCCCCATGGGTAGTTTCACGGGCATGCCCCCTCCGACCTCCCCGCCCCCTCCGGCATCCCCGACCTCTCCGCCCCCTCCGGCATCCCCGAATCCGGACGACTGGCAGGAAGCCAACCGCGCGCGCTGGGACGAGCGCGTGCCGATCCACGTGGCGAGCGACTTCTACGATCTTGAGGCGTTCCGCGCGGGCACGGATGTGCTGCGCCCCTTCGAGCTCGCGGAGGTCGGCGACGTCACGGGAAAGACCCTGCTGCACCTCCAGTGCCACATCGGTCTCGACACCCTGTCCTGGGCGCGGCACGGCGCGGCGCAGGTCGTGGGCCTGGACTTCTCCCAACCCGCGGTGGAGACCGCCCGGGGCCTCGCCAGGTCGCTGGAGCTCGGCCCGGACCGCGCGGCGTTCGTCACCGCCGATGTGTACGACGCCCCGACCGCCGTCCCCGACTCCGCGTACGACATCGTCTACACGGGCGTCGGCGCGCTGAACTGGCTGCCCGACGTCGAGCGCTGGGCCGAGACCGCGGCCTCGCTGGTCGCGCCCGGCGGGTTCCTGTATCTCGCGGAGTTCCACCCGCTCACCGACACGCTCGACGACGGCACGGGTTCGGTCGTCACCCACGACTACTTCAGCCGTGAGGCATGGGTGAACGAGACGCCCGGCACGTACGCGGACTTCGACGCGCCGACCGTGCACAACCGCAGCGTCGAGTGGCAGCACCCGGTGGGGGAGGTGGTGTCGGCGCTCGCGGCGACCGGTCTGCGGATCGAGTTCCTCCACGAGCACGACGCCACGCTGTTCCGGCGCTTCGGCACGCTGGAGCGGCATCCGGACGGCCATTTCCGCTTCCCGGCCGACCGGCCGCGCATCCCGCTGATGTACTCGATCAAGGCGACGCGTCCCACGGCCCGTTAGACATCACGCCAGGTCAGCGGTGCTCTCGCAGGCCGCGCCCCGGTGATTGTCAGTGGTGGGGTCCACACTCGTTCTCATGACCGACAGGACAGACAGAACCATCGGAAGGCGGCGGCTCGCTGGTCTCCCCGTGAGCCGCCCCCCCCCGCAGGCAACAGGCGCGCCCCGGCGCACCCGTATTCCCTGACACCTACAACTACAGCTACACCGACAGCTAGAGCTAGAGCTAGAGCGCCGAACGGAAGGCGGGCAGGTAGCCGCCCGACTGCCCCGCGGCCTTGGGGTGGTACGAGTTGTAGACCGGGACGGTCACGCTGTGGAGCCAGGGATCGCCGGAGCACAGCTCATGGCCGGTGAACTCGTCGACCACGCTGGAGAAGGTGAACCCGGCGTCGGCGGCCCGCTTGGCGAGGACGCCGTTCAGCACGTCCGACGCGTCGTTGATCGCGGCCCGTTCGGTCTCGGTGAGGCCCGCTACGCAGCTGCCCGACAACTGGTAGAAGCGCGGGTAGCCGAGGACGACGACCTGGGCCCCGGGCGCGCCGGCACGGATGCCGGCGTACAGCGAATCCAGGCTCCCGGGCAGGGTGCCGTTCATCCGGGAGATCGCGGCGTTCACGCTGTTGACGCAGACGGCTTCGCTCTGGAGCACGCAGTCCTGCATGACATCGGCGAACCCGACGTCGTTGCCCCCGGCCGTCACGCTGACCAGTGACGTCGAGGCGTTCAGAGCACCGAGCTGACCACTGGCCACGGAGGAGGTGGTCGCGCCCGAGCAGGCGACGAAGGCGAAGGAGGCGGGGGAGTTCGCCGCCGCCCACAGCTGCGGGTAGGCGTTGGTGCTGCGTCGGCAGTCGCCGCTGTCGGGGAGGTAGTCCCCGGCGCCGACGCCGGAGGAGTAGGAGTCGCCGAGGGCGACATAGCCGCCCGCCGCGGCCGAATCCGCTGCGGCGGCCGGCCCGGCGACGCCGAGAGCGGCCACGGCGGCGAGGGCCAGAGTGGAGAGGGACGCCCAGAACCCCCGTACGGACAGGGCCTTCCCCCGTACGGACAGGGCTTTCCGGCGTACGGACGGGGGTGTGCTGCGTACGGGCATGGCTGTACTGCGTACGGACATGGCTGCCGTTCCTTCGAAGTGTGGGGGGTGAGTGGGGGGTTGAAGGAGTGAGGCAGTTTCTAGCAGCTCGCGGTACCCGCCGGTAATGCCCGCGCGAGAAGTCGTCTGATATGCCCGGATGATTGCCGGGGCGGCGTTGCTCCGCGCGTAGATAAACGCATAACTCCGTGTCGGAACAGGCAAGTTAGGGGGAATGTTGTGCGTCTGGCCGCCCCGGTACAGCAGTGATTCGAGCGGTCTGAGGCACGGGGAGGGAAGGTGGGAGGGAACCAAGTTCATCCGAACGGCTCAACGGCACGCCCTCGCCCACGCCCACGTCTTCAACGACACACCCGCGCCCCCCTGCGCCGGAGTGGGGCAACCGGGCAGGAGGGCGTACGGATGTGAGGAGACGGCCCACGGGCGGGCAGTGGTCAGCGCACGGTGCCGTCCCACTGCCAGCCCGCCTTCCGGGGCAGGCCGGGAAGCGAGGCGCGGCCCGTGCACCACAGCAGGGTGTCGGACGGGCGGTGCCCGGAGGGCGCGTCGGGGAAGAGCCGGGCCAGCACGGCGGCGCTGGTGTCCTCCGGCGGGTCCCAGGGGAGACCGAGGGCCCGGGTGATGTCGTAGGTATGCAGGGTCAGTTCGATGATCCCCATGGCTGCGAAACCGGTGGCGTCGGAGTGCCCCCAGGGGTGCCATGCCCGTACGTCAGCAGCCGTGTCGCGGACGGTGGAGGCGAGGAGGGACGCGGCGATCCGGAGGCCGTCCAGACAGTCGGGGATGGGGGCGTGAGGGTCGAGGGAGGCGAAGAGCGTGACGTATCGGTCGACGGGGCGGGCGATGAGCAGGCCCGCGTACCCCGTCAGACCGAGGGCGAGGTGGTCCAGGGTCTGGCGGCAGGACCAGTCGAGGCCATGGGCTCGACGCGACCAGTCCTGCCCGGCTCCCGCCCCGAGGGCGGCCAGGCAGTCGTCGGTGGCGGCGGCCAGCAGGTCCGTCCACGGCGGGGCGGCGGCCGAGGGGGCTGGCGGAGGGGCGGTGGCGGCAGCCGGGGCCACGGCGCTCATACGCTGCCCACCTCCTCCTGCGCCTTCCGCCGCGTCTCCTCCTTCGTCCCCTTCCTCAGGACCTCGATCACGCTCGCGTAGCTGTCGGAGCCGTGGCCCGCGTCCCGGGTCCGCTCCATGGTGGCCTTGAGGAGTTCGGGCAGGGCGTTGTCGATGCCCCGGGCCGCCGCGGCGTGGAGAAGGTGGTCGATGGCGGCGATCTGTACGTCGACGGTGGCGTCGTCGCCCGGGTAGCGGCCGGCGTCGACCTGGGAGGCGTAGGTGGTCAGGAAGCCGTTCACGGCGCTCAGCCAGCGGATCGCGACGGGAGTGAAGGCCGTGGCCTCGGTCTTCTCCGCGCCGACCAGCGCGGTGCCGTGCAGCCAGCCGGTCATGGTGGACCACATCAGGCCGAGGAGGGCGGCGTCGTAGAGGGAGGCCAGACCCGGGTCGGCGCCCAGGAGCAGCGGCTCGCCCAGGGTCGCCAGCGTCGGACGATGGGCGTCGAGGACGGTCTGCGACCCGCTGTAGAGGAACATCATCTCGGGGTTGCCGACCCCCGGAGGAGTGGTCATGATCGCGCCGTCGAGGTAGTCGGCACCGTACGAGCGGGCCCATGCGGCGGCTTCCTGGGCCTGCTCCGGGGTGCCGGAGGTGAGGTTGACCACGGCCTTGCCCGCCAGGGAGTCCGCGATGGGGTCGAGGGTGGTGTGCAGCGCGTCGTAGTCCAGTACGCACACGATGATCAGCGGGCTCGCCGCGATCGCCTCCTCGGGCGTCGCGGCCGGCCGCGCGCCCCGGTCGACCAGCGCCTGCGCCTTGTGCGCCGAACGGTTCCACACCGTCGTCGCGTGGCCCCGCTCCAGCAAGGTGGCGGCCAGCGCCGAACCCATCGAGCCCAATCCGATGACGGTCACGGCCGAACGATCGAAACTCATGCCCCAACTCCCTGTCTGCCCGCGCTCGGGCTCTTGATCACGTACGCACCACGCTCGCAGCACGCGAAGGCCCGGGATAGTGACAGTGGTGACGGTCATCACCAAATTCCTGCCATAGGCTGGCGGGCATGAGCGCTGGATCTGTCGCCGTGGTCGTGACCGAGGAGATCGGACTCCCTTCCTGGGACCTGTACGAACTGAGCATCCCCTGCACGGTCTTCGGGAAGCCGCAGCCGGACCTGGCGGACCCCTGGTACGACCTGCGGCTGTGCGGCACGCGGGCGTCCGACCCGGACAGCCCCCCGAGCGACGCGGGGCTGTCGCTGCGCACCCGCTACGGCCTCGCCGACCTCGCGGACGCGGACACGGTGATCGTCCCCTCGGTGCCCGACGCCTGTGTGGAGGAAGCCAGACCGCTGCCTCCGGAACTGATCGCGGCCCTGCGCGTGGCCTACGACGCCGGAGCCCGCATGGTCTCCCTGTGCACCGGAGCCTTCGCACTCGCGGAGGCCGGCATCCTGGACGGCCGCCGCGCCACCGCGCACTGGATGCACACCGCCCAGCTGGCCGCGCGCTACCCGAAGGTGCAGGTCGACGACTCGGTGCTGTACGTGGACGACGGCGACGTGCTCACCAGCGCCGGACTCACCGCGGGACTCGACCTCTGCCTCCACCTCGTACGCCGCGACCTCGGTTCGCACGTCGCCAACCAGCTGGCCCGCCGCATGGTGGTCCCCGCGCACCGCCCCGGCGGCCAGGCGCAGTTCATCGACCAGCCGGTGCCCGCCACCGACGACCGGGGCCTCGCGCCCGTACTGGACTGGGCCCGGGCGCGCCTCGACCAACCGCTGACCGTCGAGGACCTGGCGCAGCACGCGGCGATGAGCCCGCGCACGCTCTACCGGCGACTCCAGGCAGCCACCGGGGCGACCCCGCTGCAATGGCTGCTCAACCAGCGCCTGCGACGGGCCCAGGGCCTGCTGGAATCGACGGACCTGCCGGTCGCCAGGATCGGGGAGCTGAGCGGCCTCGGCACGGCGAACAACCTCCGCCACCACTTCCTCAAGCAGATCGGTGTGTCGCCGAGCGACTACAGACGGGCGTTCCCCCGCACGTAAGGGGCATGCGAGGCCGGGCACGTAACCGAGTGTGCTTTCGACCGCCGCCGTCCAAGGAACAAACAGCTCGCCGGGGCGGTACCCCGGTGCCATACGATTGCGGGGGTCACAGCTCCCACCGCCATCGCCGGTGGTCCGGGCTGAGCTGCTCGAGCAGCCGTGCCCGCTGCAACCTCCCGACTTGGGTCCGCCGTGGCATCGCCATCGGCGCCGTACGAAATGGAGCATCCACGGATGGCTCGACACCTGGTAACCAGCGCGCTTCCCTACATCAATGGGATCAAGCACCTGGGCAACATGGTCGGGTCGATGCTTCCGGCGGACGTGTACTCCCGGTACCTCCGCCAGCGCGGTTACGACGTCCTCTACATCTGCGCGACCGACGAGCACGGGACGCCCGCCGAGCTGGCGGCCAAGGCCGCCGGAGTGTCGGTGGCGGAGTTCTGCGCGCAGGCTCACGACGCGCAGAAGGCCGTGTACGACGGCTTCCAGCTGGCCTTCGACTACTTCGGCCGCAGCTCCTCGCAGCAGAACGTCGAGATCACCCAGCACTTCGCGCGGAGGCTGAAGGAGAACGGGTTCATCGAGGAGCGGGCGATCCGCCAGGTCTACTCGCCGGTCGACGCCCGCTTCCTCCCCGACCGGTACGTCGAGGGGACCTGCCCGCACTGCGGTTACGACAAGGCGCGCGGCGACCAGTGCGAGAACTGCACCCGCGTCCTGGACCCGACCGACCTGATCGACCCGCGCTCGGCGATCAGCGGCTCCACCGAGCTGGAGGTCCGCGAGACCAAGCACCTGTTCCTGCTCCAGTCGAAGCTCCAGCACGAGGTCGAGGCGTGGGTGGCGGTGCACGAGGAGCAGTGGCCCCAGCTGTCGTCCTCGATCGCCCGCAAGTGGCTGACCGAGGGCCTGCACGACCGGGCGATCACCCGTGACCTGGACTGGGGCGTTCCGGTCCCGGCCGACACCTGGCCGGAGCTGGCGGCCGAGGGCAAGGTCTTCTACGTCTGGTTCGACGCCCCGATCGAGTACATCGGCGCGACGAAGGAGTGGTCGGACGCCGCCCCGGACGGTGAGACCCGCGACTGGAAGTCGTGGTGGTACGAGGCCGACGACACGGTCCGCTACACGCAGTTCATGGCCAAGGACAACGTCCCGTTCCACACGGTGATGTTCCCGGCCACGGAGCTCGGTGTGCGCGAGCCGTGGAAGAAGGTCGACGTCGTCAAGGGCTTCAACTGGCTGACGTATTACGGCGGCAAGTTCTCCACCTCGCAGAAGCGCGGCATCTTCACCGACGCCGCACTGGAGACGCTGCCCGCCGACTACTGGCGCTATTTCCTGATCGCCAACGCCCCCGAGTCCGACGACTCCTCCTTCACCTGGGAGCACTTCGCCGCCACGGTCAACAAGGACCTGGCCGACACCCTCGGCAACTTCGTCAACCGCGTCCTGTCCTTCTCCCGCAAGCGCTTCGGCGACGAGGTCCCCGCGGGCACGCCGGCCGGCGAGGCGGAGACGCGCCTCGGCGAGGAGATCGCACGCCTCCTGGCGGAGTACGAGGAGCACATGGACGCCCTCCAGTACCGCAAGGCCGCCGCCGCGCTGCGGGCCCTGTGGTCGGCGGGCAACTCCTACCTGGAGGAGAAGGCCCCCTGGCTGGAGATCAAGACCGACCCGGGGGGCGCGGCGCTCACCCTGCGCACCGCGATGAACCTCATCCACCTCTACGCGATCGTCTCCGAACCCTTCATCCCGGCTTCGGCCGCCGCCATGCGCGGTGCCTTCGCCCTGCCGGCCGACACCGCGACCTGGGTGACGACCGAGGAGGCGAAGTCCCTGGCCTCGGTCCCGGCCGGCACACCGTTCACGGTCCCGCCGGTTCTCTTCGCGAAGATCACGGAGGAGGACCTGGAGTCCTATCGGGAGCGGTTCGGGGGTTCGGGGGCCTGAGCCGGGGACCGGTCACGATGGGCTGAGGGCTTCGAAGGGCTCTCAGCCGTCGAGGACGTGTCGGAGCTCGTCCTGGCGCAGGCGCTGGTCCGGGTCGGCGGTGTCCCCATCGAAGCGCACGCCTTCCCTGATCAGGAGAGATGCGGCGGTGTCCGTACGCGAGTGGTCGGACCACTGGAAGCCGGGGCTGACCTTCCCGGCGGCCGTGAGGACGCGCCAGGGGTTGGGGCATCGACCGCAGGTGCCGAGGTGCTGACCTATGGGGACGGCATGGCTCCCGACCGCTGCCGCCAGGTCGCCGTAGGTGGTCCATCACCCAGCAGAGTGTGCAGCCCGTTCCAGTCCTTGCGAGTGCCGCTGAGCTGCCTGGCCAGCCCGGTGAGGTCGGACCCTGCCAGCGTGGCCCATGCTTCGGGGTCGACGTCGGCGGGCACATGGGCGGTGTCCACGTCCCACCACGTCGTTCCTTGTATGCCGTCGGCGGTGCGTCCGGTCACGCTCGTGAAGACGTGGTTGGCCAGCCCGGTAGGGGAGTAGGAGGCTCCGTCCGCATCCCAGACCAGTGGCTTGCGGTGTCATTGGTCCAGGTGACGGCTGCCCGGCCGGTGCCCTGCGCCACCCACGCCCGGATCTCGGCGCGGATCGCTTCCGTCACACCGTGGCGCGGTGTCATGAGCAGCCTCGTCCCATCAGGCAACAGGCCCGCACCGACGAGCACGTGGACGGCGTTCCGTGAACGCGATCGCTCCTGCAACTTCTTGGCCGCCGCCTCGCCTTCGACCCGGGTCGGGGTGAGCGTGAACTCCTCGACCTCCGGTGTCGGATAGACCTTGGTGAACCCGGCGACGATGTGCCCTTCCACCCGCCACAGGCCGACCTGGACGAGGTCGATGTCGATGCCCATCTCCGAAAGCCAGACGACGGAGTGGGTGACCTGCTTGGGGAAGTCGGCGGCAATGATCACCTGCCGGGGCCGCTGGAGCAACGCCGGGCTCCACTCCCCGTCCACGTGGTCGAGCAGCCGCTGCCTGCACGCACCGATGTCGAGGGTCTGCCCCCTGCGCGACAGGAAGTCGCGGTGCGCCTGGGTGAGGGTGTCGAGGTCGAAGCGGGACACCAGGGCGGCGTAGGTGATCGCCTGGAGGTGCACGTCCCGGTCGGCCGTCCCCCGCTTCAGCTCGACTACGACGAGGCGCCCGGTCGCATCCAACCCGAGCACGTCCAGCCGGTCGCGGGCCGGAACCCCATCAGTGTCGGCCCACCGGTCGTACTCCGCGGTGATCACGAGCACCGACTCCCCGAGCACCTGGGGATGGGCGATCACCCACTCCTGGAGATGCTGCCGCTCCAGCAGGCCCTCGGCGGCGAGCCCGGTCCGCGATATTGGCGTGGCCGTCCGGCCGTCGACAGTGAACAGATGATCCACGGTGCCCCCCTCGTGCGCCCGGCGCGGTGCGCCGGACGACCAGAGCGTACGTGGGCGGGGTGCCGCTACGAGGGCTATCTCGCCGAATGATCGAAACGCCGAACCGCTGCGGGAGCCAACGGGGGAGCCGGAATCCAAAGTCGGCTCCCAAACGGCTCCCAAAACGCCCCCGGAAACCACTCAGGGGCCCGACCCGCTAAGCGGATCAGGCCCCTGACCTGGTCTTACAGCTGTCGGGGTGGCGGGATTTGAACCCACGACCTCTTCGTCCCGAACGAAGCGCGCTGCCAAGCTGCGCTACACCCCGATGCCCACCGGTCTCCCGGCGACATCGATTACTTTAGCCCACCTGCGGCCGGAGGCGAAATCCGCTTTCTCCGGTCCCCGCCCCGGCCCCGTCCCTCACTCCCGCCCCGTGAGCGTCAGCAGCGTGACTTCCGGGGGGCAGGCGAAGCGGACCGGGGTGTAGCGGTTGGCGCCGCAGCCCGCAGAGACGTGGAGGTAGGCGCGGTGGCCGCCCGCCGTGTGGCTGGACAGGCCCTTGACGCGGTCCGTGTCCAGGTCGCAGTTGGTGACCAGGGCCCCGTAGAACGGGATGCACAGCTGGCCGCCGTGCGTGTGGCCGGCCAGGATCAAGGGGTAGCCGTCGGCCGTGAAGGCGTCCAGGGAGCGCAGGTACGGGGCGTGGACCACGGCGATGGAGAGGTCCGCGCCGGTCTCGGGGCCGCCCTGGACCTCCGCGTAACGGTCACGCTTGATGTGCGGGTCGTCCAGGCCCGTGAACGCGACCTCCGTCCCGTCCAGCTTCAGCCGGCCGCGGGTGTTCGTCAGGTTCAGCCAGCCCGCCTCGTCGAAGGCGTCGCGCATCGGCTCCCACGGGTTGTGCACGACGCCGACCGCGGGATCGTTGCCGTTGAGGCCGTGCTTGCCCTGGACCTTCTCCAGGAGGTAGCGGGCCGGGTTGCGCAGCTTGGGGCCGTAGTAGTCGTTGGAGCCGAAGACGTACACCCCCGGGAACTCCATCAGCGGGCCCAGCGCGTCCAGCACCTCGGGCACCGCCTCCGGGTCGGAGAGGTTGTCGCCCGTGTTCACGACGAAGTCGGGGCGCAGCCCGGCCAGCGACTGGAGCCAGGCGCGCTTCTTGCGCTGACCGCTCACCATGTGGATGTCGGAGACCTGGAGTACGCGCAACGGGCGTGCCCCGTGCGGCAGTACGGGAACGGTGACCCGTCGCAGACGGAACGAGCGGGCCTCGAATCCGGCGGCGTAGGCGAGGCCGGCGGCGCCGACCGCCGCGCCGACTGCCGTGACTTTCAGGGGTACTCCGTAGCGTGCGCGCATGTGCCCATCGTCGCAGACCCGGTACGGAGTGGGGAAAACCGGCGGGCGGCCGGGGCCCCGCACCTGTCACAATCGCGGCATGACCACGCTCAAGTCCAAGCTCAAGGAAGACCTCCACACGGCCATGAAGGCGCGTGACGAGCTGACCTCGTCCACCCTTCGGCTCACCCTGACCGCGATCACCAAGGAAGAGGTCAGCGGCAAGTCGGCGCGCGAGCTCTCCGACGACGAGGTGCAGAAGGTGATCGCGAAGGAGGCGAAGAAGCGCCGTGAGGCGGCCGAGGCATTCGCCCAGGGCGGCCGGACCGAGCAGGCCGAGCGGGAGAAGGCGGAGGGCGAGCTGCTCGACGGCTATCTGCCCAAGCAGCTCACCGACGACGAGCTGAACGCGATCGTGGCGTCCGCCGTCGAGGAGGCGAAGGCCGCCGGCGCCGAGGGGCCGCGCGCCATGGGCGCCGTCATGAAGATCGTCAACCCGAAGGTCGCCGGTCTCGCGGAGGGCGGCCGGGTCGCCGCCTCGGTGAAGAAGCACCTTGCGGGCTGAGCCCCTCGGGCCGGCGAACGGGCCGGAGGGAGCGGGCCCCGCTGCCGCAGGGCGACGGGAAGCTTAGATGCGGCAGGCATAAGAAGGTAGGAAAGCAAGAAGGGGGCGCCCCGGTCCATCGACCGGGGCGCCCCCTTCTTATGCCTGCTGTCCTTCCCTGCCTGCGCGATCGCGCGGTCGCGCGTCCGCGTCAGGGGCCCTGCGAACCGCCGCCCTGCTCGTCGCCGCCGCCCGGCCCGCCGATCACGCCGGGCGGGAGCTGGACGCCGGGGCCCCGGTTGTCGCCGGGCTTGCCGTCCTCGCGGCCACGGTCACGGCCGCGGCCGCGATCACCTTCGCCGTCCTCGTCCTCGTCCTCCTTCACCTTCGCCCGGGGGACGGGGACGGGGTTGAAGGAAGGAGTCTCGGAGGCGTCCAGCGCGCCGGTCATGGCGATGCGCCAGATCGGGCCGGGGAGGCAGCCGCCGCAGACCTTGTCGTAGTACTGGCCGCCGATGGTGACGTTGAACATCGGGCTCTGCACACCGACGTCGTCACCGACCCAGACAGCGGTGGAGAGGTTGGGGGTGTACCCCACGAACCAGGCGTCCTTGCGCTCGTTCGTCGTACCCGTCTTGCCCGCGTTGTCCCGGTCGCTGAGGCCCGCCCGCGTACCGGTGCCGTCCTCCACGACGCCCTTGAGCATCTGGTTGATGGTGTCCGCGGTCCTCTCGCTCATCGCCCGCGAGCACTTCGACTGAGGGACGTCGACCTTCTTGCCGTTCGGGTCGGTGATCGACTCGATGGCGATCGGCGTGCAGTACGTGCCCCGGTTGGCGAACGCGGCGTACGCGCCGGCCATGGCGAGCGGGGTGCTCACCTCACTGCCCAGGGTGATCGCCGGGCGCTCCTCGATCGGCTTGCCGTCGCCGCGCTCGTACCCCACCTTCTTCGCCATCTCGATGGTCTCGCAAAGGCCGACCTTCTGTTCCAGCAGCGCGAAGTAGGTGTTGATGGACTTGCCGAGCGCGCCCGTCATGTCCCAGGAGCCCTTCTCCGACTCCAGCTCGTTCACCAGCGGCCAGTCGCTGTACCCGGCCGGGGAACCGGAGCAGCCCTTGAAGTCCTGCTCCTTCAGCGTCAGCTTCCAGTCCGTCGCGAACGACGTGGCCGGGCTGATGCCCTTCTCCAGCGCCGCCGCCGCGGTGAACGGCTTGAACGTCGAACCGACCTGGAAACCGTACGTGCTGCCGCCCATCCTGTTGCTGACGGCCAGATTGAGCACGGTCTCGTTCTGCTTCTGGTCCAGGCCGTACGGACGGGACTGCCCCATCGAGAGGATCTTGCCGCTGCCCGGCTCGACCTGCACCACGGCCGCCGCGAACTTGTCCGCCTTGTTGACCTTGGCGGTGGCCGCCTCGTTGGCACTCTGCTGGGCCCGGGGGTCCAGCGTGGTCTTGATGGTCAGGCCGCCGAGGTTCCAGAGCTTGGACCGGTCCTCCTCGGTCTTGCCGAAGGCGGGGTCGGTGAGGATCGTCTTGCGTACGTAGTCGCAGAAGAAGCCGGAGCCGCTGACGGCCGTGATGCAGCCGTTCTTCGGCTTGCTGACCTTCAGCTTGATCGGGGTTGCCATGGCCTTGTCGGCCTCGGTCTTCGAGATCGCGCCGGTGGCCGCCATCCGGGTCAGCACGATGTTGCGGCGCTTGGTCGCCTCCTCCGCGTCGTTGACCGGGTCGAAGCGGGTCGGCGACTGGACGATGCCGGCGAGCAGCGCGGCCTCCTCCACCTTCAGGTCCTTGGCGCGCTTGGAGAAGTACCGCTGCGATGCGGCCTCGACGCCGTACGCCTGCTGTCCGAAGAAGGTGATGTTGAGGTAGTTCTCCAGGATCTTCCGCTTGCCGAGCTCCTCCTCGACCTGGATCGCGTACTTCAGTTCGCGCACCTTGCGGCCGATCGTCTGCTCGGTGGCCTGCGCGACCTTCTCCTGGTTGTCGCCCGCCTCCTCGACGAAGACGTTCTTCACGTACTGCTGGGTGAGGGTGGATGCGCCCTGTGCGGTCCCGCCCGTCTGCACGTTGCGGTTCATCGCGCGCAGGATGCCCTTGAGGTCGATCGCCCCGTGCTCGTAGAAGCGGGAGTCCTCGATCGCGATGATCGCGTCCTGCATGTACGGGGAGATGTCCGTGAGCGGCACCACCGTGCGGTCGCGGGAGTAGACCGTCGCGATCGCACCGCCGTCACGGTCCAGGATCGTGGTCCGCTGGCTGAGCGGCGGGGTCTTGAGGTTGGAGGGGATCTCGTCGAATCCTTCGACCGTCCCCTTGGCGGCGAGCCCCAGCGCTCCGGCTGCGGGCAGCGCGATGCCTGCCAGGACAGCTCCGGAGAGTGCGGCGACACCGAGGAACTTGGCGGCCTGCTGGGTCGTGGTGAGACCCCCGCCCGAGCGCTTCTTTGGCATGGGGGCAGCCTACGTTCTCATTCGCCGGACAGGCGTACAGGCATTGGCCTAAGCTGCTCCCAACTGTCACAGCAGTCCGGTTCCGTATCAACCCCCCTGCAACCCCATGCACCTCTTCTGGTCATTCTTCTCCCGGCCGGGGTGCCGGTGAATCGAACACTGCGGCGCTCCCGAAAGCGCCCGGTGTGTCACGGAACGCCCGTTGCGATTCGGGCATGCCTGTCCCGTTTTCACGGAGATAGTCGCGCATGTCTTCCCCTCACTCCCCTGGGTGATCTGCCGCATACGCATAGTCCGTTCGGACCATTCAAGATTGGGCCCGAAGGGGGTGTTGTGCTGTCCCCGCCTTCCGTAACGTCCTCAACTGGCAGCGGTGAATATGCCGCTACCGCCGTGGGGGAGCCTCGATTCGGGAGAGGACGGCGCCGGCATGGGCTGGGTTACCGACTGGAGTGCGCAGGCAGCCTGCCGCACTACCGATCCGGATGAACTGTTCGTACAAGGGGCAGCGCAGAACAGGGCCAAGGCGGTGTGCACCGGATGCCCGGTGCGGACCGAGTGCCTGGCCGATGCGCTGGATCATCGCGTCGAGTTCGGCGTATGGGGCGGAATGACGGAGCGGGAGCGCCGCGCACTGCTGCGCCGCCGGCCCACCGTCACGTCCTGGCGCCGGCTGCTGGAGACCGCACGCAGTGAGTACGAGCGGTCCACCGGCATGCTGCCCGCGGTGATGGGGCTGGAGGACGACGAACTGCACGAGACGTACGCCGCGGTGGGGTAGGTACGCCGCGGAGCGTACGCCGCCGTGAGGGCAGGGCGGTCGGGCTCGGGCGCTGCGCGAGGTCTGCGCCGCTGCCGGAGATCTGTGCCGCTCTGAGATGTACGCCGCTCCGGGAGGTCTACGCTCCGGCCGGAGCCGGGGCGGAACCGGTCGCGAGGCGGTCGCCGATGGCCCGCAGGCCGTCCAGGTCGTGTACGTCGCCGGGCAGCGCGGCCACCGCGGTCATCGGGACCTCGGGGTGCAGCTCGGTGAAGCGGTCGCGGGTGTGCTGTTCGCGGGCGACGACCTGCATGCGCTCGGCGTGCAGCCGCAGCAGACCTGCCGTCAGCTCGTCGACGTCGATGGGGGGTTCGGTGTCCTCGGCGTTCTTGTGCGGGGTCCGGTGCTGGGTCTCGTGCGGCTTCTGGTGCGGGTTCTCGTGTTCGGGCTCGGGGGAGAGCGACGGCGCGACGGCTTCGGAGGCGGCGACCGCCGGGTCGGGGGCCTCCTGGTCGCCAAGACCAGCTTTCCCGGCCGTCTGATCCACAATGCGGGCGTCATCAAGATTTTCTGCGGCGGCGAGCGCCTGCTCGGCCGAGAGCCGGGAAGCCTCGCTGCCGTGTGCCCGGTTGAGTACGAGGCCGGCCAGCGGCATCTCCTCGGCGGCCAGCCGCTCCACGAAGTAGGCGGCCTCACGCAACGCGTCCCGCTCAGGGGTCGCGACCACGAGGAAGGCCGTGCCGGGGGCCTGGAGCAGCTTGTACGTGGCGTCCGCGCGGCTGCGGAAGCCGCCGAACATCGTGTCCATCGCGGCGACGAACGTCTGCACGTCCCGCAGGAACTGCCCGCCGAGCAGCTTGCCCAGGGTCCCGGTCATCATCGACATGCCGACATTGAGGAACTTCATCCCCGCCCGGCCCCCCACCTTCGCGGGCGCCATCAGCAGCCGGATGAACTTCCCGTCCAGGAACGAACCGAGCCGTTTCGGCGCGTCCAGGAAGTCCAGCGCGGAGCGCGAGGGCGGGGTGTCGACGATGATCAGGTCCCACTCCTCGCGCGCCCGGAGCTGCCCGAGCTTCTCCATCGCCATGTACTCCTGCGTACCGGCGAACCCGGCCGACAGGGACTGGTAGAAGGGGTTCTCCAGGATCGCGCGGGCCCTCTCCGCGTCCGCGTGCGCCTCCACGGTCTCGTCGAAGGTCCGCTTCATGTCGAGCATCATGGCGTGCAGTTCGCCCTCGCCCTCGATGCCGTCGACCCGGCGCGGGACGTTGTCCAGTTGGTCGATGCCCATGGACTGCGCGAGCCGGCGGGCCGGGTCGATGGTGAGGACGACGGCCTTGCGGCCGCGCTCTGCCGCCCGTACGCCGAGGGCCGCGGCGGTCGTGGTCTTGCCGACGCCGCCGGAGCCGCAGCAGACGATGATCCGGATGGCCGGGTCGTCGAGCAGCGCGTCGGTGTCCAGCCCTGGTACGGCGTCGGTGCGCGACCTGGGGGCGGCGTCGGTGCCCAGACCCGGGACCGCTTCGGTGTCCGACCCAGGTACGGCGTCGGCGCCCAGCCCCGGGACCGCGTCGGCGTCCGCCCCCGGGACCGCGTCAGTCTCGTGCCCGGGGCCGGAATCGGCGTCCGCCCCCGGGACCGCGTCGGGGTCGCCCTTCGTCGTGGCCGCCGCCGTAACCCGTGTCATGAATCCGCCTCTTCCCCTACGCCCTGCTTACGGAGCTCCGTGGCCAGGTCGTGCAGCGCGGCGAGGCCCACCCCGTCGCCGATCAGCGGGAGCTCAGCCGTCGGCAGGCCGAGCCCGGCCAGTACGGCGCGCTGCTCGCGCTCCAGGCCGACCCGCTCGGCGTGTTCGGCCGCCTGCTCTATCAGGGGCCGTACGAGGGCGGCGGAACCGGTCACTCCGGCCCGGGTCAGCGTCTTCGCGATCTCCTTGCGGCGGCCGGTCGCGCCGATGCGGAGGGTCTCCTCGTCGACCAGGTGCGGGCGCACCATGTTCACGATGACGCGGCCCACCGGGAGATCGGCCGCGCGCAGTTCGGCGATGCCGTCCGCGGTCTCCTGGACCGGCATCTCCTCCAGGAGGGTCACCAGGTGGACCGCGGTCTGGGGCGACTTCAGCACCCGCATCACGGCCTGGGCCTGGTTGTGTATCGGGCCGATCCGGGCCAGCCCCGCCACCTCGTCGTTGACGTTCAGGAAGCGGGTGATCCGGCCGGTCGGCGGGGCGTCCATGATCACGTAGTCGTAGACGAACCGGCCCTGCTTGTCCTTGCGGCGTACGGCTTCGCACGCCTTGCCGGTCAGCAGGACGTCCCGCACCCCGGGGGCGATGGTGGTGGCGAAGTCGATCGCGCCGAGCTTCTTCAGGGCCCGGCCCGCGCCGCCGAGCTTGTAGAACATCTGGAGGTAGTCGAGGAGCGCGAGCTCGGCGTCGATCGCCAGCGCGTGCACCTCGCCGCCGCCCGGCGCCACGGCGATTCTTCGCTCCTCATAGGGAAGCGCGTCGGAATCGAAGAGCTGGGCGATGCCCTGTCTGCCCTCGACCTCGACGAGGAGGGTGCGCCTGCCCTCGGTCGCGAGGGCGAGCGCGAGGGCGGCGGCGACCGTGGTCTTACCGGTACCGCCCTTGCCACTGACGACCTGGAACCTGCTCACGTATTCGAGCCTAACCAGTCCGGCCCCGGGCTACGCACGGGACCGTCAGTGCCAGGCGTTACAGTCGGGCCCATGACCAAGTGGGAATACGCGACCGTGCCCCTTCTCGTGCACGCGACCAAGCAGATTCTGGACACCTGGGGCGAGGACGGCTGGGAGCTGGTCCAGGTCGTTCCCGGCCCGAACAACCCTGAGCAGCTCGTGGCCTACCTGAAGCGGGAGAAGGGCTAGTGGCGGGCGCCGTCGAGGCGCGGCTCGCAGAGCTCGGCCTGACCCTGCCCGCCGTCGTGCCGCCGCTGGCCTCGTACCAGCCGGCCGTGCAGTCCGGGGTGTACGTGTACACCTCGGGCCAGCTCCCGATGGTGGACGGCAAGCTCGCCGTCACCGGCAAGGTCGGCGCCGAGGTGACGCCGGACGAGGCGAAGGAGCTCGCGAAGACCTGCGCGCTCAACGCCCTGGCCGCCGTGAAGTCGGTCGCCGGCGACCTGGACCGGATCAAGCGCGTGGTGAAGGTCGTGGGCTTCGTCGCCTCGGCGTCCGACTTCACCGGGCAGCCGGCCGTCGTCAACGGCGCGAGCGAGCTGCTGGGCGCGGTCCTGGGCGACAAGGGCGTGCACGCGCGGAGCGCCGTGGGCGTCGCCGTGCTGCCGCTGGACGCCCCGGTCGAGGTCGAGGTCCAGGTCGAGCTGATCGACGCCTGAGCCGTACGCACCCTTGCCGATGCTCCTCCCGATCCCGTCCGGTCCCCGCGACCGGGCGGGATCGCGTGCGTACGGGGTCGCGTGTGTACGGGGCATGTCGGGTCCTCGCGGTGATCACGGAGCCCCTCGAACATCGGCGCGGTTCCGGATAGCCTCCGGCCATGTCCCAAGGTCAGTGGTACCCCCCGGAATGGCCCGACCGGATCCGGGCGCTCGCCGCCGGTGAGCTGACGGCCGTGGCACCCCGGCGGGCCGCCACCGTGATGCTGCTCCGCGACCCGGGGCCCCAGGCCGCCACGCCCGGCCCCGTGGTGCACATGCTGCGCCGGCGCACCTCCATGGCGTTCGCCGGAGGCGCGTACGCCTATCCGGGTGGCGGCGTCGATCCGCGTGACGACGACCGGCTGATCGGGTGGGCCGGGCCCTCCCTGGAGCACTGGGCCGCCCGGCTCGGCGTGGCGACGGTCACCGAGGCGCAGGCCGTCGTCTGTGCGGCGGTGCGCGAGACGTTCGAGGAGGCGGGGGTCCTGCTCGCCGGGCCGACCGCGGGGACCGTGGTCAGCGATACGACCGGGGCCGACTGGGAGGCCGACCGCGAGGCGCTGGTCGCCCGCGATCTGTCCTTCGCGGAGTTCCTGGACCGGCGCGGGCTGGTGCTGCGCTCGGACCTGCTGGGCGCCTGGGCGCGCTGGATCACCCCGGAGTTCGAGCCGAGGCGGTACGACACCTGGTTCTTCGTCGCCGCGCTCCCCGAGGGGCAGCGCACCCGGGCCGTGTCCACCGAGGCGGACCGTACGGTGTGGATCGCGCCGGCGGAGGCCGCCCGCCGCTACGACCTGGGCGAGCTGCTGATGATGCCGCCCACCGTGTCGACGCTGCGGGCCCTGACGCCGTACAGGACGGCCGCCGAGGCGCTCGGGGCGGCTGACGTCCAGGACATGACTCCCGTGCTCGCGCAGGCCCGTCTGGAGGGGGATGAGCTGGTGCTGAGCTGGCCGGGGCACGACGAGTTCACCAAGCACGTGTCCACGACGGGCGAGGAGCCCGGGGCGGGCGAGAGCGGGGGCACGGCATGAGCGACGCGGCGGCCCTCCCGGGACAGCCACGCGGAACGGTGACCTCCGGACCCGCGACCGCCCGTACGGTCAACGTCCTCGCGCCGAACCCGTCCGCGATGACGCTCGACGGGACGAACACCTGGATCGTCGCCGAGCCCGGCTCCGATCTGGCGGTCGTCATCGATCCCGGGCCGCTCGACGACGTACACCTGAGGGCTGTGATCGACGCCGTGGAGCGGGCCGGCCGGCGGGTGGGGCTCACCCTGCTCACGCACGGGCACCCCGACCACGCGGAGGGCGCGGGGCGGTTCGCGGAGCTGACGCGGACGAAGGTACGGGCCCTGGATCCGGCGCTCCGGCTGGGCGACGAGGGACTCGGGGCGGGCGACGTGATCACCACCGGCGGCCTGGAACTGCGGGTGGTCCCGACGCCGGGGCACACCGCGGACTCGCTCTCGTTCCATCTGCCCGCCGACCGGGCGGTGCTGACGGGCGACACGATTCTCGGCCGCGGTACGACGGTGGTCGCGCACCCGGACGGGCGGCTCGGGGAGTACCTGGACACGCTGCGGCGGCTGCGTTCGCTGACGGTCGACGACGGCGTGCACACGGTGCTGCCGGGCCACGGGCCGGTGCTGGAGGACGCGCAGGGGGCGGTGGAGTTCTATCTGGCCCATCGCGCGCACCGGCTGGCCCAGGTCGAGACGGCGGTGGAGGCGGGGCACCGTACGCCGTCCGACGTGGTGGCCCGCGTGTACGCCGACGTGGACCGCTCCCTGTGGCCGGCCGCCGAGCTGTCGGTACGGGCACAGCTGGAGTACCTCACCGAGCACGGGCTCATCTGAAGCGGCCTGCGTGTACTGACGACTCTGAAGCGGCTCGCGTGTACTGAAGAGGCCACGCCGGAACGGGAGGGCCCCGCGGCGACCGTACGCACTCCGGTCGGCGCGGGGCCCTCACGCATCAGGTCACAGCACCGGGTCAGGCCCGCATACCGGGGCAGACCAGAACACCGGGTCAGCGCGAGCGCTTCGCGAGGCGCTCCACGTCCAGCAGGATGACCGCGCGGGCCTCCAGGCGCAGCCAGCCGCGGCCCGCGAAGTCGGCGAGGGCCTTGTTGACCGTCTCGCGGGACGCGCCGACCAGCTGGGCCAGCTCCTCCTGCGTGAGGTCGTGCACGACGTGGATGCCTTCCTCCGACTGGACGCCGAAGCGGCGCGACAGGTCCAGGAGGGCACGGGCGACACGGCCCGGCACATCGGAGAAGACCAGGTCGGACATCTGGTCGTTGGTCTTGCGCAGGCGTCGGGCGACCGCGCGCAGCAGCGCGGTGGCCACCTCGGGCCGGGCGTTGAGCCAGGGTTGCAGGTCGCCGTGGCCGAGGCCGAGGAGCTTGACCTCGGTCAGCGCGGAGGCGGTCGCCGTACGCGGGCCCGGGTCGAACAGCGACAGCTCACCGATCAGCTCGCCGGGGCCGAGCACGGCCAGCATGTTCTCCCGCCCGTCCGGCGAGGTGCGGTGGAGCTTCACCTTGCCCTCGGTGACCACGTACAGGCGGTCACCCTGGTCGCCCTCATGGAACAGCGCGTCGCCGCGCGCGAGGGTCACCTCACTCATCGAGGCGCGGAGCTCCGCGGCCTGCTCGTCATCGAGCGCCGCGAAAAGCGGGGCGCGCCGCAGAACGTCGTCCACGAGTTCTCTCCTTGTCGGCCTGTTCAGGGAACCGTGGTCCCCATCATGCCGGACGGTAAAACAGTGCGATCAATCACAAACCAGTTTGACGCACGGGCGTGCCGCTCCCTACGGCAGGGGGCCGATCGGGGGTGGATATGCGGTGACCGGGGCGGTTGTCAGTGGCTGGCTCTAGGCTTGCCGGGTGTCCAGAATGCCGGGGAGTACGCAGGGCGAGGGGGCTGACGGGGTGCCGAGGGAGCGTGATTCCGCTGTGGGCGAACGCCCCCGGTTCGACCGCCGAGTGCCGCAAATGGCTCCCTCGGAGAGCCGGGAAAGCCGGCCCGGAAGTCGGCCAGGAGGTCCGCAGTGACATCGTCAACGTCCGGAACGACGCCCGCCACGAAGACGGCGTCGAAGGCGCCCAGGACGCCTGAGAAGCCCAAGACGCCCCGGGCGCCCAAGAAGCCCAAGGCCGAGTCGCACCTCGCGCTGGTCCGTCGCGCCCGCCGGATCAACCGGGAGCTCGCCGAGGTCTATCCGTACGCCCACCCCGAGCTGGACTTCCGGAGCCCCTTCGAGCTGCTCGTCGCCACGGTCCTCTCCGCCCAGACCACCGACCTGAGGGTCAACCAGACCACCCCCGCGCTCTTCGCCGCCTACCCGACGCCCGAGGACATGGCGGCGGCCGTTCCGGAGAAGATGGAGGAGCTGATCCGGCCGACCGGCTTCTTCCGGGCCAAGACCAAGTCCCTCCTCGGCCTCTCCGCCGCCCTCCGGGACGACTTCGGCGGCGAGGTCCCCGACCGGCTGGAGGACCTGGTCAAGCTGCCCGGCGTCGGCCGCAAGACCGCCAACGTGGTGCTGGGCAACGCCTACGGCGTCCCCGGCATCACCGTGGACACGCACTTCGGCCGACTGGTCCGGCGCTGGAAGTGGACGGACGAGGAGGACCCGGTGAAGGTCGAGGCGGTGATCGCCGACATCTTCCCCAAGAGCGAGTGGACGATGCTCTCGCACCGCGTGATCTTCCACGGCCGCCGGATCTGCCACGCCCGCAAACCCGCCTGCGGCGCCTGCCCCATCGCCCCGCTCTGCCCTTCGTACGGTGAGGGCGAGACCGACCCCGAGAAGGCCAGGAAGCTCCTGAAGTACGAGATGGGCGGCCACCCGGGCCAGCGCCTCAACCCGCCGCCGGACTATCCGGGCAAGCCCGCTCCCGCGCTGGGGGCCGCATGAGGGAATGCCGCATGGAGCGCCCTCCCCACGGACGACGAAATGGCTCGGAACGAAATGGCCGACGACAAGCGTTGTGAAACGACGGGGGTGCCAATGACGGACACGCACACGCGCACAGACACGCACACGCGCACGGATTCGGACGCGCACACGAGCGCCGGCGCCCGCGCGGACCTGCACAGGGACCGGATCGCAGACGTGCACGCGGACCCGATCGCAGACGTGCACGCGCACCCGCACGCGGATCCGATCGCAGACCCGCACGCGCACCCGATCGCAGACGTGCGCGCGGACCCGACCGAGCCCCGTCCCGCCGGCCCGCCCGCCGGGGCCCGTGAGGCGATCACCCGCGCGGCCGTCGACGTGACCACCGCCGGTCTGCCCGCCTGGCTCGACCCCGTCGCCCGGGCCGCCCGCAGCGTCCGCCCGCAGCAGCTCAGCCGCTTCCTGCCGCCCGAGAGCGGGGCGGGCCGGCAGTCCGCCGTCCTGGTCCTCTTCGGCGAGGGCGCGCGCGGCCCGGAGCTGCTGCTGATGGAGCGCTCCGGCACTCTGCGCTCCCATGCCGGCCAGCCGTCCTTCCCCGGCGGCGCGCTCGACCCCGAGGACGGCGACCAGGCCACCACCGGGCCCCTGCGCGCCGCGCTGCGCGAGGCCGAGGAGGAGACGGGTCTCGATCCGCGGGGCGTCCAGCTCTTCGGCGTACTGCCCCGGCTGTACATCCCGGTCAGCAGTTTCGTCGTGACGCCCGTCCTCGGCTGGTGGCGTGCGCCCAGCCCGGTCGGGGTGGTCGATCCGGCCGAGACGGCCCGGGTCTTCACCGTTCCCGTGGCGGATCTCACGGACCCGGCCAACCGCGCCACGACCGTGCACCCGAGCGGCCACAGCGGTCCGGCCTTCCTGGTCGAATCGGCTCTGGTCTGGGGCTTCACGGCCGGGGTGATCGACCGGATCCTGCATTACGCGGGGTGGGAGCGCCCGTGGGACCGGGACAGAGAGGTGCCGCTCGACTGGCGCGCATGACACGCTGGCGGTCCTGCTGCGCTGTACCGGGCCCGGCCCGGACCCCGTCACCCCTGACGGGTCAGGTGACGAAACTGCGAGGCTATCGACGGTGAACGTGCTGGACATCCTGCTGCTGCTCGGCGCCGTGTGGTTCGCGGTCATCGGTTACCGCCAGGGTTTCGTCGTCGGCATCCTGTCGGTGATCGGCTTCCTCGGCGGCGGTCTCGTCGCGGTCTACCTGCTGCCGATCATCTGGAACCGGGTGACCGAGGGGTCGGAGGTCTCCACCGCGGCCGCCATCGGAGCGGTCGTCGTCGTGATCGTCTGCGCCTCGATCGGCCAGGCGTTCACCACCCACCTGGGCAACAAGCTGCGCAGGCACATCACCTGGTCACCGGCGCGCGCGCTGGACGCGACCGGCGGCGCGCTGGTCAACGTGGTGGCCATGCTGCTCGTCGCCTGGCTGATCGGTCTGCTGCTGGCCGGGACCTCGCTGCCGACGCTCGGCAAGGAGGTCCGTACCTCCTCCGTCCTGCTCGGGGTCTCCCGGGTGATGCCCCAACAGGCGCCCACCTGGTTCCGGGACTTCTCCTCCGTCCTGGCGCAGAACGGCTTCCCCCAGGTCTTCAGCCCCTTCGCCAACGAGCCGATCACCGAGGTCAAGGCCCCGGACCCGGCCCTCGTGGGCAGCCCGGTCGCCGCCCGCGCCAAGAAGTCGATCGTCAAGGTCATGGGTACGGCTCCGAGCTGCGGCAAGGTCCTCGAAGGCACCGGGTTCGTCTTCTCCGACCGCCGGGTGATGACCAACGCCCACGTCGTCGGCGGCGTCGACGAACCGACCGTGCAGATCGGCGGCGAGGGCCGGCTGTACGACGCGAAGGTGGTCCTGTACGACTGGCAGCGCGACATCGCCGTCCTGGACGTGCCCGACCTCAAGGCCGTACCGCTGGAGTTCACCGGCTCGGACGACGACGCGGAGAGCGGCGACAGCGCGATCGTCGCCGGATTCCCCGAGAACGGCGCGTACGACGTGCGCTCGGCCCGGGTCCGCGCCCGCATCGACGCGGACGGCCCGGACATCTACCACCGGGGCACGGTCCGCCGCGACGTCTACTCCCTCTACGCGACCGTGCGCCAGGGGAATTCCGGCGGCCCGCTGCTCACTCCGGAAGGGAAGGTGTACGGAGTGGTGTTCGCCAAGTCGCTCGACGACCCCGACACCGGCTACGCACTGACCGCCGACGAGATCCGCGAGGACATCAGGATCGGCCGCACGGCGAACCAGCAGGTCGACAGCCAGGGCTGCGCCCTCTGAAAGCGGCGGTGGCTCCGGAAGCCTGAAGCGGCGGCGGCTCCGGGAGCCCGGACCCACGCCCGTACGGTCGCATGCCCCGCCGCCTGCCCCCGTACGCCAGAACGGCCCCGCCGCCTGCCCCCGTACGCCAGAACGCCCCGCCGCCCGCTCCCGTACGGTAGAACGCCCCGCCGGTCAGCCATGCGGCTCGGCGGGGCGCGGTGCGGTCGGCGGGTTCGGGAAGGATCAGCCGGGGTCGGGAGATTCAGCTACGGGGGTGGCGCAGCCGCGCCGAGACCCAGCGGGCCCGACGACGGAGGATGCGCGGAATCCCGAGCCGGGGATGGTGAAGGCGAAGGTCCTGCACATCGTGCACCCGGCCCAGAGGGCCGCCCCCCTCATGAGCGCTCGCACCGGCTGTCGCGGTGGAGCGGCGGTTGCGTGCTTCGTCAGTGAAGTCGTGCGTCCAGCCCATACCCCGACGTCTGCCCGTGTCCCAAGGTCGGTAATCGTGCGCGAGTCAGCCAATTGGCGTATGCGGCAGGCAAGTGGCCGGGGGCGCGGACCCGTGCCCGGGGTGGGCTGCCCGGTTACCGGTCGGGCTCGGGATCCTTGAGCCAGTTGATGAGTTCGGTGGAGAAGGCGATCGGGTCCTCCTCGTGGGGGAAGTGCCCGACACCGTCGAAAAGTCGCCATCGGTAGGGCGCCTCGACGTACTCGCCCGAACCCGCCGAACTCCGGGTGCGGACCGCCGGATCGAGTGAGCCGTGCAGGTGCAGGGTGGGCACCCGGACGGGCCGCTTCATCCGGCGGTTGAACTGGACCCCGTCCGGACGCGCCATCGAGCGGACCATCCAGCGGTACGGCTCGATCGAGCAGTGGGCGGTGGAGGGGATGCGCATGGCCCGCCGGTAGACGTCCAGGGCGTCCTCATCGGGGAAGTCCGGCGTCCGGGGCCCGGCCCAGTCCTGGACCAGACGGCCCACCAGGGCCGCGTCGTCCGCGACGAGCTGACGTTCCGGCAGCCAGGGGCGCTGGAATCCCCAGATGTACGAGCCCGCCCGCGACTGGGCGAAGTCGGACAGCATCGAGGAGCGCCAGCGGCGCGGGTGCGGCATGGACGAGACGACGAGCCGGCGCACCAGCTTGGGCCGCATCACGGCGGCCGTCCAGGCGAGATAGCCGCCCAGATCGTGGCCGACCAGGGCCGCGTCCGGCTCCCCGAGGGAGCGGATCACCCCGGTGACGTCGAGGGCCAGGTTGGCAGGGTCGTAACCGCGCGGGGTGCGGTCGCTGCCGCCCACCCCGCGCAGGTCCATCGCGACGGCCCGGAAGCCCGCTTCGGCGAGCGCGGGCAGCTGGTGGCGCCAGGTCCACCAGAACTGCGGGAACCCGTGCAGGAGCAGGACCAGCGGCCCCTCACCCATCTCGGCGATGTGGAAGCGCGCACCGTTGGCGGCCACATCGCGGTGGGTCCAGGGGCCGTCGAGGCGCACGGGCCCTCCGGCGCCGACGGGGCCGGCGCCCCGGGCGGACGGGGTGGCCGGAACCGCCGGTGAGCCCACCGGTGAACCCGCGGAAGAGCCCGCCGGGTCGGCCGGACCCGGGGGGCCGACCGAACCCGCCGGGCCGAATGCGCTGGAATCGGGAACCGTCATGTGGACGAGCGTGCCACAGAGACGGCGCTGTCCTTACCCGATGCGTGCTCGACACCCGTACCCGCGGCGAGACTGCTGCCGGATCGCTTGAGGATCGCGTCGGCCGTGATGGCCGGGCGCGGGTGCGGCTTCGCGTTCTGCAACACGGCGGCGGTTTGCTTGGCCGAGGCGATCGACTTCTGCGGCGGCTTGACCTTCTTGAACTTCAGCCAGCCCAGCAGCCCCAGCAGCGCCGCCAGAAGGATGAACCCGCCGGCCACGATCAGGAACGACCACGCGAGGCCGAGGCCCAGGTTGTGGATGCCGTACGCGGCGGCGAAGCTCAGCATCGGCATGGTGAACAGAAGCAGCACGCCCGCGACGATGAACGCCACACTGCCGATCACCCCCCGCTTGACGTCCTGCCGCACCTCCGCCTTCGCCAGGGCGATCTCGTCGTGCACCAGCGCGGACATCTCGGCCGTCGCCGAGGCGACCAGCTGCCCGATGCTGCGGTCGGCGCTGCCCGCGTAGTTGCCGGGGTCGCTCATCCCTGACTCCCTCTCCGTCTTCGACACATCCGATGTCAGATCATGCCGGACTGTCCGGCATGTTGCGCGCTGCCCCCGCCCGTTCGGCGCGACGGCGGTGCTCGGCCGCCCTCGCCTCATGGATCGCGGCCATCCGCAGGTGATACCCCGGATCGTCCTGTTCATGGACGTCGGGCACCCCGGACGCGACCTCGTCCCGCTCCGTCCTCGTCCCGCTCTTCCGCATCGGTCGGGGCGAGGTGTCGGCGTACGCGGAGTTTCAGCAGTACCCCGGAGAGTACGGCCGCGATCAGGGATCCGAGCAGTACGGCGGCCTTGATCTCGTTGATCGTGTCCGCGTCGCCCTCGAAGGCCAGTTCGCCGATGAGCAGCGAGACGGTGAACCCGATGCCGGCGAGCGAGGCGACCGCGAGGACGTCCGCCCAGGCCAGGTCCTTGTTCAGCTCCGCCTTGGTGAAGCGGGCGGTGAGGTACGAACCGCCGAAGATGCCGACCGTCTTGCCGATGACGAGTCCGAGGACGACGCCGAGGGTCTCGGGCCGGGTGAAGACGCCGGCCAGCGCGTCGCCCTTGAGGGAGACCCCGGCCGAGAAGAGGGCGAACAGCGGGACGGCGACGCCGGCGGAGAGCGGGCGGGCCAGGTGTCCGATGCGCTCGCCGGGGGAGTGCGCCTCGTCCTCGCGCCGGGTGCAGCGCAGCATCAGCCCCATGGCGACGCCGGCGATGGTGGCGTGGACGCCGCTGTTGTACATCAGGCCCCAGACGACCAGGGCGAGCGGCACGTAGACGTACCAGCCCCGGACGCCGAAGCGGAGCAGCAGGTGGAAGAGGGCCAGGCCGAGGGCGGCTCCGCCGAGCGCCAGGAAGTCGAGGTCGTCGGTGAAGAACACCGCGATGATCAGGATGGCGAAGAGGTCGTCGACGACGGCGAGGGTGAGCAGGAAGGCCCGCAGCGCGGTGGGCAGCGAGGTGCCGATCACCGCGAGGAACGCGAGCGCGAAGGCGATGTCGGTGGCGGTCGGCACGGCCCAGCCGGCCAGGGAGCCGCCGCCCACGACCGCGGTGATCGTGTAGACGAGCGCGGGCACCGCCATGCCGCAGAGGGCCGCCACGACCGGGAGGGCGGCCGCCCTGGGATCGCGGAGCTGGCCCGCGACCAGTTCGTGCTTGAGCTCGACCCCCACGACGAAGAAGAAGACCGCGAGGAGCCCGTCCGCCGCCCAGTGGGCCACGGAGAGGTCGAGGCCGAGGGCGGCGGGGCCGAAGTGGAAGGAGCTGACCGCCTCGTACGAGGAACCGGCGGCGTTCGCCCAGATCAGGGCGGCGACCGCGGCGGCCAGCAGGATCATGCCGCCGACTGTTTCGGTGCGCAGCGCGTCCGCCACGTAGTTCCGCTCGGGGAGGGGGAGGCGGCCGAGCAGGACACGGCGGGGCGGGGGCGGCGTGGGGGAGGGCGGCGGTACGGGGGCGGGCGGGGCCACGGGGGGAACCTCCGGGTGGGAAACGGCATGATGCCATGGCTGGTCAACCTGCCGACCAGACTTCCCGGCGCCCCTGTGAAGATTTTCTTCGCGACTCTGTGACGTTATGTGCCGCTACGGGCGGCACGCCCACTCTACGTGAGATGTACGCGAGCTCCGACGGGCTCCCGGCGCGGTGCCGGATGCCCATCGGAGCCGTACAAGAAGGTTTTCTCAGTCCTCGGAGGACGAGGACGGCAGCTGGGTGGTGATCAGGTCCATCACCGAGGAGTCGGTGAGGGTGGTGACGTCGCCCAGCTCGCGGTTCTCGGCGACGTCGCGCAGCAGGCGGCGCATGATCTTGCCGGACCGGGTCTTGGGCAGCTCGGCGACCGGCAGGACGCGCTTCGGCTTGGCGATCGGGCCGAGCGTCGTGCCGACGTGGTTGCGCAGCTCCGCGACCAGCTCGTCGGAGGTGGTCGCCGTACCGCGCAGGATCACGAACGCGACGATGGCCTGGCCGGTCGTCTCGTCCGCCGCGCCGACGACGGCCGCCTCGGCGACCGCCGGGTGGGAGACGAGGGCCGACTCGACCTCGGTGGTCGAGATGTTGTGGCCCGACACGAGCATGACGTCGTCGACCCGGCCGAGCAGCCAGACGTCGCCGTCCTCGTCCTTCTTGGCACCGTCGCCCGCGAAGTACTTGCCCTGGAAACGCGACCAGTAGGTGTCGAGGAACCGCTGGTCGTCGCCCCAGATGGTGCGCAGCATCGAGGGCCACGGCTCGGTGAGGACGAGGTAGCCGCCCCCGCCGTCCGGCACCTCGTTGGCGTCGTCGTCCACGACGGTGGCGGCGATGCCCGGCAGGGCGCGCTGGGCGCTTCCCGGCTTGGTCTCGGTCACGCCGGGCAGCGGCGAGATCATCATCGCGCCGGTCTCGGTCTGCCACCAGGTGTCCACGATCGGGCACTTGTCGGCGCCGATGTTCTTCCGGTACCACATCCACGCCTCGGGGTTGATCGGCTCACCGACCGAACCGAGGACGCGGAGACTGCTCAGGTCGAACTTCGCGGGGATGTCGTCGCCCCACTTCATGAACGTGCGGATCGCGGTCGGCGCGGTGTAGAGGATCGTGACGCCGTACTTCTGCACGATCTCCCAGAAGCGGCCCTGGTGCGGGGTGTCGGGCGTGCCCTCGTACATGACCTGGGTCGCGCCGTTGGCCAGCGGCCCGTACACGATGTACGAGTGGCCGGTCACCCAGCCGACGTCGGCGGTGCACCAGTAGACGTCGGTCTCGGGCTTGAGGTCGAAGACCGCGTGGTGCGTGTACGCGGCCTGGGTGAGGTAGCCGCCGGAGGTGTGCAGGATGCCCTTCGGCTTCCCGGTGGTGCCCGAGGTGTAGAGGATGAACAGCGGCTGCTCCGCCTCGAACGCCTCGGGGGTGTGCTCGGCGGACTGCCGGGCGGTGATCTCGTGCCACCAGACGTCGCGGCCCTCGGTCCAGGCGGTGTCCTGACCGGTGCGGCGGACCACGAGGACGTGCTCGACGCTCTCGATACGGGAGACGGCGTCGTCGACCGCGGGCTTCAGCGCGGAGGGCTTGCCGCGGCGGTAGCCGCCATCTGCGGTGATGACGACCTTGGCGTCCGCGTCCTGGATACGGGTGGCGATGGCGTCGGCCGAGAAGCCGCCGAAGACCACCGAGTGCGTCGCCCCGATGCGGGCGCAGGCCAGCATCGCGACGGCGGCCTCGGGGATCATCGGCAGATAGACGGCGACCCGGTCGCCCTTGCCGACGCCCAGTTCGGTCAGCGCGTTGGCGGCGCGGGAGACCTCGTCCTTCAGCTCCGCGTAGGTGATGGCGCGGCTGTCGCCGGGCTCGCCCTCGAAGTGGATGGCGACCCGGTCGCCGTTGCCCGCCTCGACGTGCCGGTCCACGCAGTTGTACGCGACGTTCAGCTTGCCGTCCGCGAACCACTTGGCGAAGGGCGGGTTGCTCCAGTCGAGGGTCTCGGTCGGCTCGGTGGCCCACGTCAGGCGGCGGGCCTGCTCGGCCCAGAAGCCCAGCCGATCCGCCGCGGCCTGCTCGTACGCCTCTGCGGTGACGTTGGCGTTGGCGGCCAGCTCGGCAGGCGGAGCGAACTTCCGCTCTTCCCGAAGCAGGTTGGCCAGGCTCTCGTTGCTCACGACTTCTCCCAGTCCCAGGGTGTCCGTTGTGTTCCGGGGCATAGCTCATCAGGCGCGGGGTCGGGTGACAAGTGTCTGCCGGGAATTGGTTTAGACCTGTGTTCTCGTGTATGGAAGCATGATCCCGCTCCGCAGGTCAGGACGGCTTTACGACGCGTGGCGCAAAGTCGCCCCGTGGTTCTTCTCCGGGACGTACGGCTTTCCGGGGTGGACGGCTTTCCCGGACGTCCGGCTGGGATGTACGGCTGGGATGTACGGCGCGGAGCGGGGTCATCAGGTCTCACGGGCCCGGGGGCTGTCCGGTTCAGCGCTGGGGCTCTTCAACCGTCCCGCAGCCGGGCAGCCCGGCAGCCCGGCGGTCCAGGTATCCAGGTCTTCGGTTCGGACGCTGGTGTTCTCCAGCTGTGCGGTTCAGACGCTGGTGCGTTCCAGCTCTCCGGTGCCGACCCGGTCGAAGATCTCGTCGGGCCCCGTTCCGGAACTGGAGCCCTCGGTCAGCAGATACGCCTGCGCCTCGCCGACGTGGAAGTACATCCCGTGCAACTGGAGCGTCCCCTCGGTGAGCCGCCTGGCGACCGCCTCGTGGGCCCGCAGATGCTCCAACTGCTGGACGACGTTGGTGAGGCAGAGCTGCTCGACCTCGTCGGCGGGCAGCCGGCCGGTGATCCGCGCCCAGGGGTGGCGGCGCGACGCCATGCGCTCGAGGCTCGGCAGACCGTGGCGCAGCCAGCGCCACAAGGGGGTTCTCGGCCTGTCCGGACCGGCTTCGGGCTCTCCCTTGAGCAGCGCCTGCATGGCACCGCAGCCGGAGTGGCCGCAGACGGTGATGGACTCGACCCGCAGCACGTCCACCGCGTACTCGATCGCCGCGGCCACCGAGTCGTCGCCGCCCTGCGCGGACACGGTGCCCGGCAGGGGCACGAGATTGCCGACGTTGCGCACGGTGAAGAGGTCGCCCGGGCCGCTGGAGGTGATCATGCTGGTGACCAAGCGGGAGTCGGCACAGGTGATGAAGAGCTGTGAGGGGCTCTGCCCCTCGGAGGCGAGCCGGGCCAGCTCGTCGCGTACCAGCGGTGCCGTGTTGCGCTGGAACGAACTCAGGCCGCTCAGCAGCCGGTGCGCGCCGTCCCGCCTGTCGGCTCCGGCGCTGTCGAGGGTGCCGGACACGGGGTCGGACGCGGTGTCGGCTTCGGTGCCGGGAGACGTACCGGCGGTGTTCGCCGGACCGGCGTCGGGGCGGTCGTGGCAGTGGTGGTTGCGCCACGGGGTCCAGGGGCGGCAGCAGGAGTGGGCCGCGGCGGCGGGTTCGGCGATGCGGCTGCCGGAGCGGCCGGTGAAGTCGATCCGGCCCCCCTGGGCGAGCTGCGCGCTGCGCCAGGACTGGATCGCCTCGTAGGCGGCGTGGTCCATGAAGGACCCGTCCAGCTCGACGGTCGCGTCGATGCCCGGCGGCAGCTGCCCGAGGACCCGGGTGAGCCTCGGAACGGCCAGGAAGGTCAACTGGCCGTGGACGGTGGCCACATGCCGCCCGCCCTGCTCGGTCACGGTGATCTTCGTGCGACCCAGCCGGTGCAGCGAGACCACCACCGCCATGGCCACACCAAGCGCGACGCCCGCCAGCGCGCCGAAGGCGACGACCCCGGCGACCGTGGCCGCGTAGACGGGGAACTCCCGGTGCCTGTGGATGTTGCGGATGTGCGCGAAGCTCACCATCTGGATCCCGACCACCATCACCAGGGCGGCCAGCACGGCCAGCGGGATCCACTCGAACACGGTGACCAGCAGTCCCGCCGCGAGGAGCACCCAGACCCCGTGCAGCACGGTGGAGGCGCGACTCCTCGCCCCGGCCCGGACATTGGCCGAACCGCGCACCACGCCCCCGGCCACCGGCAGCCCGCCCAGCAGCCCGGTCAGCGTGTTGGCGATGCCTTGCCCGCGCAACTCCCGGTCGAGGTCGGAACGCTCCGGGGGCTGCGAAGACTTCGGAGGTTGAGAGGGCTGCGGGGGTTGATGGGGCTGAGACGGCTGCGGGGGCTGCGGGGATGACGGAGGGGTGCCGGGTGGGGCGTTGAGCGAGGGGGTGGAGGAAGGGCAGGGGCTGGGGGAGTCGCTCGACGGGCGCTCCTCGCCGTTCACGAAGGGGGCCTCGTCGCTTGCGGGTGGGACCTTGTTGCTTACGGGGGAGGCGTCGCCGCTCACGGGAGAAGCTGCGCCGTTCCCGGGGCGGGCTTCGTAGCTGACGGGAGATGCCGGGTGCCTCGGTTCACCCGCGCGGTCGGCGGTCAGCTTGTCCACGGTCACCGCGGCGAGCAGCGACTCCAGGCTGGCCACCAGCATCACGGTGAACACCGCGGTGGCCAGGGCGAGGACGGGCCCCTGCGGCAGCTCCGGCAGGGCGTGCGAACGCCAGGACGGCAGGTCGACCCGGGCGATCCCAGGCATCGCCACCGCTGCCACCCCGGTCGCGATCACCACTGCGGCGAGCGCGGCCGGGATGCTCCGCACCGTCCGGCCGACCCGCCCCGGCAGTCGGGGCCACAGCAGCAGAACGGCGATGGTCAGCGCCCCGATGAGCGGAGCCGCCGCACCGATCCCGGTCAGCTGCTCCGGCAGGGCCAGGGCGTTGGCCACGACGGAGCTCTGGGGCGACCCGCCGAGCATGATGTGCAGCTGGGCGAGTGCGATGGCCACACCGATGCCGGCGAGCGTCCCGTGCACGATCGCCGGGCTGACGGCGAGTGCGTTGCGCGCGGCTCTCATGGTGCCGAGGAGGATCTGGAGCAGCCCGGCACCGATGGTGATGGCACAGGTGGTGCGCCATCCGTAGACCTGGATCAACTCGGCCGTGACGACGGTCAGTCCGGCGGAGGGGCCACTGACCTGAAGAGGTGTGCCGCCGAACAGCCCGGCGACGATGCCGCCGACCGCTGCGGCCACCAGGCCGGCCTCCAGCGGGGCCCCCACGGCGAGGGCCAGGCCGAGCGACATCGGGACGGCGATGAGGAAGACGGTGATCGAAGCGGACATGTCCGCGCCCGCGATCCGCAAGCGGCGGCCGCCGGGCGGCGGTGGGCTGTGGGGCCCCTTCGCTCCCGAGGCGCGGCGAGGCCGCGCATCGCGGGGGGTGTCGCGGGGCGTGTGGTCATCACGAGTGGGGACGCAGGCGGACATGTTCCCGTCTCCTCCGGAGGCAGCGCGGTCGCGAGGACGTCAAGGGACGCGGCCGTGAGTCACGGCGTGCAGTAGCGGGATTTCTCAACTCTCAGTAAATGAATGGTAATGGAGAGTAAAGATTGGGGTCTCGCATTCCGGGCATTTAGGTCAGCACCTCACTCTTTCAAGTGAATAAGCAGCTTTTCATTCGGTATGTCGCTCTCCTCCCCGCAGGGCCGCGTGCGAGTTTGGCCGCGCCGTGTCGGCACTTCAACGCAAATAACCTGCAAGGAAGAGGGTGGGCGGATGATCGCCGCCACGAAGAGGATCGCCATGGGCCTCATGGCCACGGCGCTGGCAGCCGTTCTCGCGGGCTGTTCCGGAGCCGGCTCCGGAGGGTCCGCGACCGGGGAGGCCGGTGCGGAGAAGGGGGCCCACGGCGCCAAGGAGAACGCTCCGGAGGCTCCCCCGAAGAACGCCGTCAAGCTCATCGGGGACGGCTCCACCGCCTTCACCGGCGTTCAGCCGAAAGTGCCGGCCGCCCAGCGCCTGGCACCGGGTCAGAAGCCGCCGCAGTTCGTGGTGTTCTCCTGGGATGGTGCCGGCGAGGACAGCCAGAAGCTGTTCTCGCACTTCCGCGGCGTCGCCAAGAAGTACAACGCCACCATGACGTACTTCCTCAGCGGTGTGTATCTGCTGCCTGAGCAGAAACGATCCCTCTACGCCCCGCCGCAGCACACCGCGGGCCGCTCCGACATCGGCTTCAACGACACCGAGGGCATCCGCGACACCCTCACCGAACTGCGCGCCGCCTGGAAGGACGGCAACGAGATCGGCACCCACTTCAACGGCCACTTCTGCGGCAAGGACGGCGGAGTGGGGACCTGGTCCGTCGAGGAGTGGAAGAGCGAGATCAGCCAGGCGAAAGCTTTCGTCAAGAGCTGGAAGACCAACGCTCCGGAGCTGAAGGCCGAGGCGCCGCTCCCCTTCGACTACGACAAGGAACTGGTCGGCGCCCGCACCCCCTGCCTCGAAGGGCAGAAGAACATGGTCGCCGCAGCCCGGAACATGGGCTTCCGATACGACTCCAGCGGCGTCGGCAATCAGGTCTGGCCCAAGAAGAAGGGCGGCGTCTGGGACATCCCGCTCCAGCTCGTCCCGATGCCCGGCCGCGCTTTCGAGACCCTCTCCATGGACTACAACTTCATGGTCAACCAGTCCGGTACGACGACGCAGGGCGACCCCTCCCAGCACAAGTTCTGGGGCGACCAGATGCGTGACGGCCTCCTCCAGGCATTCGACCGCTCGTACAACGGCAACCGGGCGCCGCTGATCATCGGCAACCACTTCGAGTCCTGGAACGGCGGCACCTACATGCGCGCCATCGAGGAGACCATCGCGAAGGTGTGCACCAAGCAGGACGTGCGCTGCGTGTCCTTCAAGCAGCTCGCGGACTGGCTGGATGTTCAGGACCGGAAGGCGCTGGCCAAGCTCACCACGCTCGGCGTCGGCGAAGCGCCGAAGGAGGGCTGGTCGTCCTACCTCGGCTCCCTCTCCGCCGCCGCGAAGCCGGCGGAGAAGGGCAAGGCGGCCGGCCCGGAGGCCGAAGAGCCGGCGGCCCGGAACGCCGACTAGGCGACCTCCTCGGTCACCCTCTGCCCCCTGTCGCCCCGCGCCCGCCACCCCGCTGCCCGCCACGCCGGCGGACTGTGGCGGGGGACGGGGGCGGGAGCCGGACCGAGGGGTGCCGGGGTGAAGGGGGCCGGAGGAGGTTGGAGGGAGCGGGGAGCCCTACGGAGCCGGGAGGCAGAGGCTCAGGCGGGCGCGGGGAGGCCCACTCCGGCCTGCCGCTCGCCGAGGACGAAGGCGGGATCGACCTGAGCCGCCAGGTCGGCGCCCGTCTTCTCGTTGCCCCAGCTCTCCGCGTTCTTCAGGTGGAAGTGCACCATCTGCCGCGTGTAGCGCTCCCAGTCGCGCAGCGCGTACGAGTCCTCGGCGGCGTTCTGCAGTGCCTGCAGGGCCATCCGGTTGTCCGCCTCCAGCAGCTCGAACCGTGACGGCCGACCCTTCTCCATGGACCGCACCCAGTCGGAGTGGCCGACTCCGATCAGCAGGTCGTCGCCGACCTCCGCGCGCAGGAAGTCCAGGTCGTCCGGGCCCTGCACCTTGTTGCCGACGACTTTCAGCGCGACGCCGAAGTCGCGTGCGTACTCCTTGTACTGGCGGTACACCGACACCCCCTTACGGGTCGGCTCCGCGACGAGGAACGTCATGTCGAACCGCGTGAACATCCCGGAGGCGAACGAGTCCGACCCCGCCGTCATGTCGACCACGACGTACTCGTCCGGCCCGTCGATCAGGTGGTTGAGGCAGAGCTCGACGGCCCCGACCTTGGAGTGGTAGCAGGCCACGCCGAGATCGGACTCCGTGAACGGGCCGGTGGCCATGAGCCGGATGTCCCCGTCGTCGAGCCGGACCGTACGCGCGCAGGTATCGAAGATCGGGTTGTCCTCGACGACTCGCAGCAGCCGCGAGCCCTCGCCGGGCGGAGTCGTCTTGATCATCGTCTCGGCGGAGGAGATACGGGGGTTGGCGCCGCGCAGGTAGTCCTTGATGAGGGGGAGGTGCGCACCCATGGCGGGCAGCGCGGCCGCCTCCGCTTCGTCGAGGCCGAGGGCGGCCCCCAGGTGCTGGTTGATGTCGGCGTCGACGGCGACGACGTGGGCTTCATTGGCGGCGAGGTGGCGGATGAAGAGCGAGGACAGCGTGGTCTTTCCGCTGCCGCCCTTCCCGACGAAAGCGATCTTCATGTTCACCTAGGGTAGTGGGTCGATAGCGCAGAGCTGTCGAGGTTCGTGAAGATGGCCACTTGGGGGCGGTCCGTGAGCGGGGGGCGCGTAGCCTCGCTACTTATGAGTACGACTGCCTCAGACCCGCTCGCCACCCTCGGTGCTCTGCCCGGAGTGCCCGACGCGGTGGACTCCGTACGCAAGGCCGTCGACCGGGTCTACGGTCACCGTGTCATGCGCCGTCGCAGCAACGAGGTCACAGCCGAGGCCGCGCTGCGAGGCTCCCGCGGGTCGGCCGCGCTGGCCGGTGCCGACTGGAACCTGGAGGAGGTGCGTCGGCGCACCGACTTCAGCGGTGAGGCCGATGCGCGCATGGTCGGAGCCGCGCTGAGGCTCACCGCGGAAGCCGGACAGCTCCTCTCCATCTGGCGTCAGTCGCCTCTCAGGGTGCTGGCGCGGCTGCACCTGGTGGCGGCCGGCGGGGCCGCGTCCGACGACGCGGTCGGACGCCCGCGGCTGCTCGGTGAGCCCGTCGACGAGCCGCTGATCGAAGCGCCGCTCGCCGACGCCGACGAGGTGGCGGGGCGGCTCGAAGGGCTTTCGCAGCTGATCATCGCGGGCAGTGCGGCCCCCGCCCTGGTGACGGCCGCGGTGGTGCACGGTGAGCTGCTGGCGCTGCGTCCCTTCGGCTCGCACAACGGCCTGGTGGCGCGGACCGCCGAGCGCATCGTGCTGATCGGCAGCGGGCTGGACCCGAAGTCGATCTGCCCGGCCGAGGTGGGCCACGCGGAGCAGGGCCGGGCGGCGTACGTCGCGGCGTTCGAGGGCTATACGGCGGGAACCCCGGAAGGCATGGCGGCCTGGATCGCACACTGCGGGCGCTCGGTCGAGCTGGGGGTACGCGAGTCAACGGCGGTCTGCGAAGCCCTGCAGCGCGGCGCGGCGTAGGCGGCACCCCACCGGCGTCAGGCGGCCCGTGGGCCGACATCAAGGTGGCATCTGCCCTGGGCAAAGGGTTGCGGCGGTACCGGAATGCGGTACCGCCGCTGGCACGTCCGCCCAGTTACCAAGCGTCCTCGTGAATTGCCCATCAGGTCGGGTACTTTGCCCGTCACCTGGTGCGGCTGGCCCGTAATCGACGGGTCGACGTCGCGTGGGTGCTCGGCTTTCGTGCTCGGTCCGTGGGGCCGTTACTGCGTTACAGGTCATCCTCGCGGATGTCCTTGGTCTCGCGGGCCGTTGACTCCTTTGTACTCCAGGGCAGAGGGAAGGGAAAGCCCTGGCCCCACTTCTTTACTTTTAGGTTCAATCAAGGGCGAATCGGGCAGCCCTTGCTGGCTTCTCGAACTTCCCGGGCTTCCCGGGCGTCTTGGGGTTCCCGGGCTTCAGGCTTTCCCGACGCGGGCGGTTCTCGCCGGTGGTTGTGTGCCGGGTCATGCCGCTGGTCGAGCCGTCGTGCGCCCGCTCATCCCGATACCGCGCTGGTGGTACGCCGGCGGCTGGCGTACCAGACGAGTCCCGCAGTGACGGCTGCCGCGCCGACCGCGGCGGCGGCCACGAGTGCCGGGCGCGGCGGCATCGAGAAGGCGGGCAGTCGCTGCTTGAGCCGTACCGGGCGATTGAAGACGAGAATCGGCCATTCGCGAAGGGTCGCTTCGCGGCGCAGCGCGCGGTCGGGGTTGACCGCGTGCGGGTGGCCGACCGCTTCCAGCATCGGTACGTCGGTCGCCGAGTCGCTGTAGGCGTAGCAGCGCGAAAGGTCGTACCCCTCGGAGACTGCGAGCGCCCGTACGGCTTCGGCCTTGGTCGGCCCGTAGGCGTAGTACTCCACCTCACCGGTGAAACAGCCGTCGTCCCCGACGACCATGCGCGTGGCGACGACGCGGTCAGCGCCCAGGAGTTCGCCGATCGGTTCGACCACCTCCGCCCCCGAGGTCGACACGATGACCACGTCGCGGCCCGCCGTGTGATGCTCTTCGATGAGGGTGGCCGCCTCGTCGTAGATGATCGGGTCGATCAGGTCGTGCAAGGTCTCGGCGACGATCTCCTTGACCTGCTGCACGTTCCATCCCTTGCAGAGGGCGGAGAGATATTCACGCATCCGCTCCATCTGGTCGTGATCGGCGCCCCCGGCGAGGAACACGAACTGTGCGTACGCGGTGCGCAGTACGGCGCGGCGGTTGATCAGTCCGCCTTGGTAGAAGGACTTGCTGAAGGTCAGCGTCGAAGACTTCGCAATGACCGTCTTGTCCAGGTCAAAGAAGGCTGCTGTGCGCGGCGAGAAGCAGTTTTCCACAAGGGTGAGCATAGGTGCCCACCATTCGGCGTAAAATCCGGCGCGTGGGTTTGCCTGAGAAGGCTCTCGGGTACACCATGGAAGTCACGGATCGTTCGCGACCGTGCTAACCCCGGTCCGGCTCCTCCCCCCCCCGAGTCGGCCGTGGGGACGACCCCCGCTCTCCCCCCCGGCGGGGGTCGTCGCATGTCCGGACGCGTTTTCACTCCCCGGGCCCAACGCTTCCCTCCCTTCCGACCCCTGCGGGTCCGCTCGTGCGAGGCGTCGACGCTCACCCCGTCTCGTCACAGTGTGTAGCAGCGATGCTGCGCTCCGGAAGTCGCTGGTTCGGGTGACGGACATATTCACAATGCTGAAGTTGTCCACAGTTTTCGAGCAAGATCCACATGTTTTTCCGTGATGCCGCACGTTGATTTCCACCCGCGAAGTCCGTGGGCAGCGGATTCGCGCATCCCGGAAACGCTCCGAGATCACCGCGAACCGTACTGAAGGGGCAGTGAGAAGGGGGCGGAGATCGTGGCTGGATCCCTCACGCGAGAAGGGCTGACGGTCGCCGGAGGGCGGCGCGGCGGACCGCTGATCGTGACGGAAGACGTGGAGCTGCTCGACGATCTGCTGCGGCTGTGCGCGGCGGCCGGGGCGGAGCCGGAGGTTCACCACGGCCCGCCCGGACGACGGGGCGGCTGGGAGCAGGCTCCGATGGTCCTGGTGGGCGATGACGCGGCCGAGCGGTGCCGGGGCGCGGCCCGCCGGCGGGGGGTGATGCTGGTCGGCCGGGACCAGGACGACCCCGACGTCTGGCGACGCGCGGTTGAGATCGGGGCCGAATACGTGCTGCGGCTGCCCGACTCCGAGGGCTGGCTCGTCGACCAGATCGCCAATGCGGCCGAAGGCGTCGGCAGGCCGGCGCTGACTGTCGGCGTGATCGGCGGCCGGGGCGGCTCCGGCGCATCCACGCTGGCCTGTGCTCTCGCCGTGAGTGCGGCGAGGTCCGGCAGGCGGACGATGCTGATCGACGCGGACCCCCTGGGCGGGGGCATCGATGTCCTGCTGGGCGGCGAGCGCGCCGAGGGCATGCGGTGGCCGGATTTCGCCCACTCCAAGGGGCGTCTCGGCGGTGGAGCCCTGGAGGACTCCCTGCCCGCGCTGCATGGACTGCGAGTGCTGAGCTGGGGCCGCGACGACGAGGTGGCCATCGCGCCGCAGGCCATGCGGGCCGTCCTGGCCGCCGCGCGCCGGCTCGGCGGGGTGGTGGTCGTGGATCTGCCGCGTCGGGTGGACGAGAGCGTCGTGGAGGCGCTGGCCCAGCTCGACCTCGGCCTGCTCGTGGTGCCGGGCGAGCTGAGAGCGGTCGCGGCGGCCAAGCGGGTCGCGTCCGTGGCCGGCATGATGCTGGACGACCTGCGGGTGGTGGCCCGGGGACCGTATGCGGCAGGTCTCGACGAGCGATGGGTCGCCCAGGCCATCGGTCTGCCGCTGGTGGGTGAACTGCCGCTGGAATCAGGACTTCTGGCCTCCCAGGACGACGGGGTGCCACCGGGCGGCAGCGCCCGCGGCCCTCTCGCCCGCTTCTGCGATGCGTTCTGGGAGCAGGCGGCGGCAGCGGGGGACACGGGTTCCGCAGTGGCTCCGGCCGGGGGAGGCGCGCCGTGACCGATGTGCTGCTCGACGCCGTGCGCCAACGGCTGGCGTGCAGCGGTGACGCGCCCACCCCGGCCGGAGTGGCTGCCGCGCTGCGGGCCCAGGGGCGGCTGCTGGGGGATGCGGAGGTGCTCGGGGCGGCGGCCGAACTGCGCGGTGAGCTCGTCGGCACGGGCCCGCTGGAGCCGTTGCTCGGCGACCCCGAGGTGACCGATGTGCTGGTGTCCGCGCCGGACCGGGTGTGGGTGGACCGGGGCGGCGGCCTCCAGCTGACGGGGATCACCTTCCCGGACGCGGCGGCGGTGCGGCGGCTGGCCCAGCGGCTCGCCGCGGTGGCGGGCAGGCGGCTGGACGATGCCCGTCCGTGGGTGGACGCGCGGTTGCCGGACGGGACGCGGATGCATGCCGTGCTGCCCCCGGTGTCCGTCGGCACGACCTGTCTGTCCCTGCGGGTGGTGCGCCCACGGGCCTTCTCCCTGGCGGAGTTGGTGGAGGCCGGAACGGTGCCGCCGGGCGGCGACCGGATTCTGCGGGCCATGGTGGAGGCTCGGCTCTCGTATCTGATCAGCGGGGGCACCGGGGCGGGCAAGACGACCCTCCTCGCCAGCCTGCTGGGGGCAGTCGGTGCGGACGAGCGCATCGTGCTGGCCGAGGACTCCGCCGAACTGCGCCCCGACCACCCGCATGTGGTGCGCCTGGAGTCCCGCCCCGCCAACCAGGAGGGCGCGGGCCGTGTGACCCTGCGGGATCTGGTGCGGCAGGCGCTGCGGATGCGGCCCGACCGGCTGGTGGTGGGAGAGGTCAGGGGCGTCGAAGTGACGGAGCTGCTGGCCGCCTTGAACACCGGCCATGAGGGAGGCTGCGGCACCGTCCATGCGAACGCCGCCGAGCACGTCCCCGCCAGGCTGGAGGCCCTGGGGACGGCCGCGGGACTGGACCGGGCCGCGCTGCACAGCCAGTTGGCGGCTGCGCTCTCGGTGGTCGTGCATCTCGTACGGGACCGGGCGGGGCGGCGGCGGATCGCCGAGATGCACGTCCTGGAACGGGACGCGGCAGGGCTGGTGGTCACCGTGCCCGCTCTGAGCTGGAGCGCGGACGGCTTCGTTCCCGAGCGGGGCTGGGGGCGGCTGGAGTCGCTGATCGGAGGTGCGTTGTGACTGGGGGCGCTGCGGCCCACGCGATGCATACGGCGGCCCTGTGCGCGGGTGCGGCGGTGTGGCTGGCCATGATGCGGAACCCCGGGGCGCGGCGGGCACGGGTCCTGTTCATGGACGGACCGGCCCAGCCGTGGTGGGCGTGGCGGGCGTGGCCGGGCCTGCGCAGGGCCGGGGAGTTGGTCAGGGAGCGGCGCGAGTGGTGGTGCGTCCCGGCGGCGGTCCTGCTCGCGGTGGTGGGTGAGTCGGTGCTGCCGCTGGTCGCCGGAGCCGCGGCGGTCCCGTTGGTACGACGGTGGGTGCGTCGCCGGGCCCGGCGACGGGAGCGGGAGCGGGCGGCGGACGCCGTGGCGGCGTTGTGCGGCGCTGTGGTCGGGGAGCTGCGCGCCGGACAGGAGCCCGGGCAGGCGTTGGTGGCCGGCCTGCGTGATGGCGTGGCGGACGGGGATGCGCGAGCGGAGGCCCGGCCGGGCGCGTGGCTCGGGGACGCGGAGGCCGCCGTGCTGGCGGCTGCCCGGTTCGGGGGCGATGTGCCCGCGGCCCTGCGGCAGGCGGCGGACGGGCCGGGGATGGACGGCCTGTCCGGGATGGCCGCGTGCTGGCGGGTGGCGGTGGACGGGGGAGCAGGGCTCGCGACCGGCCTGGACCGCCTTGAGACGGCCTTGCGGGCCGACCGGCGCAGACGGGAGGAGTTGCGGGCCCAACTGGCGGGAGCCTGGTCGACGGTCGTGGTCCTCGCCCTGTTGCCGGCGGCGGGCCTGGGGCTGGGGGCCGCGCTCGGAGCCGAGCCGCTGCGGGTGCTGCTGCACACCCCGGGTGGGCTGTTCTGTCTCGCGGTGGGGGGCTGCCTGGAGGGGGCCGGCCTGTTCTGGGCCTGCCGGATCGTGCGTGGAGGGGAGGCGTCATGAGTGCTACGGCGGGAGGAGTTGTCCACAGCCTGGGGATGCTGGGCGCGTTACTGGGCGTCGCGGCGCAGCTGGCGCTTGCATCGGCCGCCGGACGCCGGAGGCGACTGGTCCGCGGCAGGGGCGCACGGCTGCTGGCCGTTGCCCCGACCGTACGGACCGCCTGGTGGAAACGGACCGACTGGTGGACCCGAGCTGTGGTCGTGCCGCTCCGGGCGGGCGGCGGAACCGGCCTCGACCGCGCCGCCGGTCCAGGGAAGTGGGCGGCCCCGGCCGGGGCCTGGCTGACCGGGTGGATTCTGATCGGCGGCCTCATGGGGTGCGCTGTCGGTTCGGCGGCGGCGTACGGGACGTGGCGATGGCAGCGGAGCCGGCCCGCGCCGCACCCGGGCGAGACGCGTGAGGAGCGTGCCGCGATCGCCGGACAGCTTCCTCTGGCCGCGGATCTGCTGGCGGCGTGCATCGCGGTCGGGGCCGGGCCGCGCGAGGCGGCGGAGGCGGTGGGCGAGTCCATCGGCGGCCCGGTCGGCGACCGGCTGGCCCGTGCCGCCGCCGAGATCCGCCTCGGCGGCGAGCCCGCCGAGGCGTGGGGGCGGCTCGCGGAGATACCGGGCGCTGGTCAGTTGGCCCGTTGCCTGCACCGGGCCGCAACGACCGGGGCCCCGGCGGCGGAGCCGGTCTCCAGGCTGGCCGAGGCGATGCGCGCCGAGCGGGCCGCTGCGGCCGTGGCACGTGCTCAGCGAGCCGGCGTGCTGATCACCGCACCGGTCGGGCTCTGCTTCCTCCCCGCCTTCCTGGTGGTGGGGGTGGCACCGGTGATCATCGGCCTGGCCGGCGGGCTGCTCGCAACGCGCTGAGAACTGTCAGCGCAGCAACACACCCGGCTCATGCGGTGGTTGCTTCTGCTTCCACTCGTGTTCTCAATCATGGGCGTCCCGTTCGGAGGGCTGCCCGATATCGATCCATGTCTATGGGGGACGTAATGAACAAGAAGTTTGCGGGACGGGCAGCTGGCGTATTCCGCCGCACACGGCAGGCGGCGTGGCCGGCGGGGCGGTCGGCGACATGGTTCGCGCGGTGGTCGGGAGGGCCGGGCCGGCCCTCCGATCGCGGTATGACGACCTCCGAATACGCGGTGGGCACCATCGCGGCCTGCGCCTTCGCGGCGCTGCTCTACAAGGTGGTCAACAGCGGACCGGTGCTGGCGGCGTTGCAGTCCCTGGTCGAGGGCGCGCTCGATGCGAAGTTCTGAGACCGGCCCCGGCCCCGTCCTCAGGGCCGGGGCCGGGTATCGCAGGGGGGGTTGGCACCGGCGTCGGGATCGGGGTGCGGTGACGGCGGAGGCCGCTGTGGTCATCCCGGTGCTGGTGGCCTTCGCCATGGCGCTGCTCTGGGCGCTGGTGGCGGCCTCGGCCCAGATCCGGTGTGTGGACGCGGCGCGGGCGGGGGCACGGGCGGCGGCCCGTTCGGAGCCGGAGGCGGCGGTGCTGGCCGCCGCCCGTGACGCCGCGCCTCACGGGGCTCGCGTCGCCGTGGAGAGAGCCGGGGAGTTGTGGCGCGTCCGGGTGGACGCGCCGACTCCGGGCCCGGCGGCGCTGGCCCTGACGCTGAGCGCCGAGGCGGCGGCACTGGCGGAGGACACGATCGGCGATGTGGCAGGGGGTGCCGGGCCATGACGAAAGCCGAAGCCCGGGGGCGGGGTTGGGGGCGGGGGCACGGGCGAGGCCGAGGACGGAGGCTGAGGCCGGACCCCGGCCGTCAGCCGGATCCAGGCCAGGGACGGGCTCAAGGCCGCGGACGGGCTCGGGACCAGGGGTGGGCTCGGGGGCAGGGCCGAGAGCGGGATCGGTGTCGCCGGGGCCGGGGCCCGGGTCGGGATCGGGGGGTGGCGACGGTGTGGGTGGCCGTCACGGCGGCGACCTTGTGCGCGGTGTTCGCCCTCGTGCTCGCGCTGGGACAGGCTGTGGCCGCCCGCCATCGGGCGGGTGGTGCGGCGGACCTGGCAGCGCTCGCCGCAGCCGACCGCGCGCTGGAGGGGGTGAAGGTCGCATGCGGGGCGGCACGGCGTGTGGCTGTGGCGCAGGGGGCGTTGATCGTCCGTTGCGCGGTGCGGGGAGAGGTCGCTGATGTGACCGCTCGCGCCCGCTTCGGGCTCTACGAACCCGACGTCAGGTCCCGGGCCGGTCCGCCCGTCGCGCTCCGTGCGGCGGCCGGCCGGGCACCCCGGTGATTCGGCCGGGCCGCCGCACGGCCTCGGCCGGTCGGAAGGGCTGAGGGGCCCTCCGCCCGTACGCGGGAGCCGCGGGCGACGGTGGCGTCATCGGCGAGCTTGAGAACGCCGAGAGCCTCATCTGCGGTACTCCGTCTGCTTGTTGCGTCGGCGGGGTGTTCGACCTCCTCCGCGCCGGTGGACGACGCCCCCCGGCCCCGGGCCGCTGAAGTCCTTTGCCCCCGCCGACCGGGGGCGATGCCGGGGCCGGCGGGGAAGCGCGTGGAAGGCGAGGGTCGGGTCAGCCTGAAGGACCGTGGTCACGCCGCTGCTGTCGTCCTGAGCCGTCAGGTCTCGGGCCGGTCCTTCGTCGGTGGCTCCGGGGGCGCCGCGCTGAGGAGTTCGGTGAGGAGGCGGATGGCGCCGCGCTTGTGCAGGGGCTCGTTGCCGTTGCCGCACTTGGGGGACTGGATGCAGGAGGGGCAGCCCGCCTCGCATTCGCAGGAGGCGATGGCTTCGCGGGTCGCCGTCAGCCACGTACGGGCGGTACGGAAGGCGCGTTCGGCGAATCCGGCTCCGCCCGGGTGGCCGTCGTACACGAAGACCGTGGGCAGCAGGGTGTCCGGGTGCAGCGGTATGGAGACGCCGCCGATGTCCCAGCGGTCGCAGGTGGCGAAGAGCGGGAGGAGGCCGATCGACGCGTGCTCGGCGGCGTGGAGTGCGCCACCGAGGATCTCCGGGTTGATGCGGGCGGCGTCGAGCTGGTCCTCGGTGACCGTCCACCAGACGGCCCGGGTGCGCAGGGTGCGGGGAGGCAGGTCGAGCTTGGTCTCGCCCAGGACCTCGCCGGTGATCAGTTTGCGGCGGAGGAAGGAGACGACCTGGTTGGTGACCTCGACGGAGCCGTAGCAGAGCCGCCCCTGACCCCAGGGGATCTCGGTGTCGGTCTCCAGGACGGAGATGGCGGTGGTGTCGCGGGCGACGGTCGAGTACGGGGGCTCGGCCTGTTCGACCAGGGCGACGGAGTCCTCCAGGTCCAGTTTCCGGACCAGATGGGTGCGGCCCTGATGGAGGTGGACGGCGCCCTCGTGCACGGCGGTGTGGGCGGCGGCGGCGTCGACCGTGCCCAGCAGGCGGCCGGTGTTCTCCTCGACGATCTGGACGGGGCGTCCGCCCCCGCCCCGGATGTCGGTGAGGTCGGCGGCCCGTTCGCGGCGGGTCCAGTGCCAGCCCGACGCCCGCCGGCGGAGCAGCTTCGCGGCCTCCAGTTGCGGCAGCAGCTCGGGCACGGCGGGTCCGAAGAGAGCGATGTCGGGCTCGGTGAGGGGCAGTTCGGCGGCCGCGGCGCACAGGTGGGGAGCCAGGACATAGGGGTTGTCCGGGTCCAGCACGGTCGATTCCACGGGCTGCTGGAACAGTGCCTCGGGATGGTGCACCAGGTAGGTGTCCAGCGGGTCGTCCCGGGCGACCAGGACGGCCAGGGCCCCCTGCCCCGAGCGGCCGGCGCGGCCCGCCTGCTGCCAGAGGGAGGCCCGGGTGCCCGGGTAGCCGCAGATGACGACGGCGTCGAGGCCGGAGACGTCGATGCCGAGTTCCAGGGCGGTGGTGGCCGCCAGTCCGAGGAGTTCGCCGGAGTGCAGGGCCCGCTCCAGGGCGCGGCGCTCCTCGGGGAGGTAGCCGCCGCGGTAGGCGGCGACCCGCTTCGGCAGGGAGCGGTCCACGTCCGCGAGGCGTTCCTTGGCGATGACCGAGATCAGCTCGGCGCCGCGCCGGGAGCGTACGAAGGCGACCGAGCGCACGCCCTGGACGGTGAGGTCGGTGAGCAGGTCGGCGGTCTCGGCCGTCGCGGTACGGCGCACCGGGGCCCCCTTCTCGCCGTGCAGGTCGGTCAGCGGGGGCTCCCAGAGGGCGAAGACCAGCTCGCCGCGCGGGGAGGCGTCGTCGGACACCTCCTTCACCGGCAGGCCCGTCAGACGCCCGGCGGCGACCGAGGGAGCCGCCGCGGTGGCGGAGGCGAGGAGGAAGACCGGGTCGGCCCCGTAGCGGGCGCAGAGGCGGCGCAGCCGCCGCAGGACCTGCGCCACATGGGAGCCGAACACGCCCCGGTAGGTGTGGCACTCGTCGATCACGACGAAGCGCAGCGCGCGCAGGAAGGAGGACCAGCGGGCGTGGGACGGCAGGATCCCGCGGTGCAGCATGTCGGGGTTGGTCAGGACGTAGTTCGCGTACTGGCGCACCCATTCGCGTTCCTCGACCGGAGTGTCGCCGTCGTAGACGGCGGGCCGGACGGCGTTGCCGAGGGGAGCCGCGAGGGCCTTCACGGAGCGTCGCTGGTCGGCGGCCAGGGCCTTGGTGGGGGAGAGGTACAGGGCGGTCGCCCCCCGGCCGTTCGGGGCCTCGGAGCCGTCCAGGAGGGTGCTGAGGACCGGGGCGAGGTAGGCGAGGGACTTGCCGGACGCGGTACCGGTGGCGATCACGACGGATTCGCCGTCCAGCGCGTGCTCGGCGGCGATCGCCTGGTGGGCCCACGGATGGCCGATCCCGGCCTTCTCGATCGCCGAGATCACTTCTGGGCGGATGCGATCCGGCCAGATGGCATGGGTTCCCGATCGTGGGGGCAAGTGCTCCGTATGAGTGATGCGCGCGGCCCGGCCCGCCCCTGTGGCGAGCCGGTCGAGGATCATGGCGGGAGAGGGGCGCGCTGCCCCACTCTCGGGTGGTCGTCCGGGACGGTGATTCTTGGCCATCGGCACCGAGTGTGTCACTGGCGTGACGGACAATGGTCCCAAGGCGTCGTGCATGGCTGCTGGTAAGTGATTGAATGCCATCGCGGCTGGCGATCCGTCCCCTGGCCTCCGTCGGGGAGACCGAGGGGCGACCGCTCGATAGCAAGGTGCTGGAGGATCCGTGGACCTGTCCCTGTCGACTCGCAATGTTTCCGGGCCTGGTGGCGACCGTACGGTCGTCGAGGTCGGTGGCGAGATTGATGTGTATACCGCGCCCAAGCTGCGCGAGCAGTTGGTCGAGTTGGTGAATGACGGCAGCTACCACCTGGTTGTCGACATGGAAGGTGTCGACTTCCTCGACTCCACCGGCCTCGGCGTGCTCGTGGGCGGCTTGAAGCGTGTCCGGGCCCATGAGGGCTCGTTGCGCCTGGTCTGCAACCAGGAGCGCATTCTCAAGATCTTCCGGATCACAGGTCTGACCAAGGTGTTCCCGATTCACACCACGGTCGACGAGGCTGTCGCCGCCACCGACTGAGGTCGGCTTCGGCCGGCCTCCGAGCCGGTCGTGGGGCAGTGAACAGGCCGACAGCGGCAGCATCTGGGCCGTGACGGGCGGACGGTCGGCCTTCTGGGCCGGCTGTCGGCTTTGTCGGCTTCCGGAGGAGGAGAGCAGAGGTACCGGGCCGCCGGCCCGGGGCCTCTGAGGTACGCCCGAACGTTCGAGGGGGATGGCATGGCCACCGTTGAACTCCGCTTCAGCGCTCAGCCTGAACATGTCAGGACGGCCCGCCTGGTGGCGGCCGCCGTGGCGCGCCGGGCCGGCGTGGACGAGGCGGTGCTCGACGAGGTCAGGCTCGCCGTCGGCGAGGCGTGCAGCCGCGCTGTGGGGCTGCACCGCAGCCACGGCATCACCGAGCCCGTCAGCGTGGCGCTGACCGAGGAGGAGAAGGCGTTCTCCATCGAGGTCGGTGACCGCGTTCCCGATCCCGCGAGCGCCCCCGCCACGCCCGGAGCGCCCAGCGGCGCGTCCCGGACGGGGCCGGACGAACCCGATCACGGGGATGACGGCGGCGAGGACGAGATGGGCCTCGCGGTCATCAGTGGTCTCGTCGACGATGTCGAGGTCCGCTCCGGTGCGGACGGCGGAGTGATCCGGATGAGCTGGCCGACCGCCCTGGCCGCGGTGCGCCGCTGAGGCGCAGCCCCGTACGGGTGATCTCGGCACCCAGGCGTCGGGCTCGGCGATCAGTGACCAAGGTCGATGACCAGGGCAGTGATCAGAGTCAGCGATCAGGGCCGGTGATCATGGTCGATGAGCCCGTCGTCCCAGTGATGCGTGGAGCCGTGAAGCGTCCGGCGTCAGCCGCACGGTCTGCTGCCGTGCGCCCCCGTGCCTGCTCCTACGTGCGCGCGTGTGCGTGTGCCTGGTGCCTGTGACTGTCTCTACAGCCCGTTTCTGTGCCCGTGCCTGTGCTCGTCTCTGTGTCCGCGTGCTGTGCGCCCGGACGTCCGCTCGGCCGCCGTGCGGCCCGGATCGCGGATGAGGTTTGCTTTTTGTGGGCCCTGTTGAGCAGGGCCTTTCTCTGTGGGATATCGGCTGGCGGTCTTCGCGTAATACGCCTGCCCCATTACTGCATTCGAGGAAATCCCGTCGCCGATCTTTCGGCGTTGGGGGGAGTGCGGTCATTTCTCTTCCCGACCACTGTTTTGATCAGGTTCCGCTCCCTACAATCCGTCCACGTCTTGAGCGCTGAGCGTCAAGGAGGACGTATGGCGGAGTTCCTCACCATCCCGATGGCCACCCCCATGGCCGAACCGACGCAAGAATCCGCACTTTTCGACCGGCCCGCCTCCCTCGCGGCGGCGGTTCTCACCGACGACAACCGGCTGATCGTGATCGTCGTGGCGGTCGTCGCCGTCGCCGCGCTCATCGTGGCCCGGCTGCTGGCGCGCCAGGTCCTGGCGGCGGGCGAAGGCACCGAGCGTATGAAGGAGATCGCGGCGGCGGTCCAGGAAGGCGCCAACGCCTATCTGGCCCGGCAGCTGCGCACGGTCGGCGTTTTCTCCGTCATCGTGTTCTTCCTGTTGCTGATTTTGCCGGCCGACAACTGGTCGCAGCGCGCGGGGCGTTCGCTCTTCTTCCTGGTGGGTGCGCTTTTCTCGGCGGCGACCGGATACATCGGCATGCGGCTCGCCGTACGGAGCAATGTCCGGGTGGCAGCCGCCGCCCGTGAAGCGACTCCGGCAGAGGGCGAACCGGAAAAGGATCTCACCACCGTCTCGCACCGGGCGATGAAAATCGCCTTCCGTACCGGTGGGGTGGTCGGAATGATCACGGTGGGACTCGGGCTGCTCGGAGCCTCCTGTGTGGTGCTCGTCTACGCCGCCGACGCGCCCAAGGTGCTGGAGGGATTCGGCCTCGGCGCGGCGCTGATCGCCATGTTCATGAGGGTCGGCGGCGGGATCTTCACGAAGGCCGCCGACGTGGGCGCCGACCTCGTCGGCAAGGTGGAGCAGGGCATCCCCGAGGACGACCCGCGCAACGCCGCCACCATCGCCGACAACGTGGGCGACAACGTCGGTGACTGCGCGGGCATGGCCGCCGACCTCTTCGAGTCGTACGCCGTGACGCTCGTCGCCGCGCTCATCCTCGGTACGGCCGCCTTCGGCGACCTGGGACTGGCCTTCCCCCTGATGGTCCCGGCGATCGGCGTCGTCACCGCGATGATCGGGATCTTCGCGGTCGCCCCCCGGCGCGCCGACCGCAGTGGGATGACCGCGATCAACCGGGGCTTCTTCATCTCCGCCGTGGTCTCGCTCACCCTGGTGGCCGTGGCCTCCTTCGTCTACCTGCCGTCCTCGTACGCCGAACTGCCCGGGGTCACCGACGAGGCGATCACCGGGCACGGCGGCGACCCGCGGGTCTTCGCCCTGGTCGCGGTGGCCATCGGCATCGTTCTGGCCGCGCTGATCCAGCAGCTCACCGGCTACTTCACCGAGACCCGCCGCCGCCCCGTCCAGGACATCGGGAAGTCCTCGCTGACCGGCCCGGCCACCGTGGTGCTGGCCGGCATCTCCATCGGGCTGGAGTCCGCCGTCTACACCGCGCTGCTGATCGGTCTGGGCGTCTACGGGGCGTTCCTGCTGGGCGGTACGTCGATCATGCTGGCGCTTTTCGCGGTGGCGCTCGCCGGGACCGGCCTGCTCACCACCGTGGGGGTCATCGTGGCGATGGACACCTTCGGGCCGGTCTCCGACAACGCCCAGGGCATCGCCGAGATGTCCGGGGACGTGACCGGAGCCGGGGCCCAGGTGCTCACCGACCTGGACGCAGTGGGCAACACGACCAAGGCCATCACCAAGGGCATCGCCATCGCCACCGCCGTCCTGGCGGCCGCCGCCCTCTTCGGGTCCTACCGCGACGCCATCGCCACGGCCGTCGCCGACGTGGGGGCCGGGGCGGGGGAGCTGGGGCTGAGCCTGGACATCTCCCAGCCCAACAACCTCGTCGGTCTGATCCTCGGCGCGGCGGTCGTCTTCCTCTTCTCCGGGCTCGCCATCAACGCGGTCTCCCGGTCCGCCGGCGCCGTCGTCCACGAGGTGCGGCGGCAGTTCCGCGAGCACCCCGGGATCATGGACTACACGGAGAAGCCGGAGTACGGCCGCGTCGTCGACATCTGCACCAAGGACGCCCTGCGCGAGCTCGCCACGCCCGGCCTGCTCGCGGTCCTGGCGCCGATCGCGGTCGGGTTCTCCCTGGGCGTCGGCGCGCTCGGCTCGTACCTCGCGGGAGCCATCGCCACCGGCACCCTGATGGCGGTCTTCCTGGCCAACTCCGGCGGCGCCTGGGACAACGCCAAGAAGCTCGTCGAGGACGGGCATTACGGCGGCAAGGGCAGCGACGCCCATGCCGCGACCGTCATCGGCGACACGGTCGGCGATCCGTTCAAGGACACGGCGGGCCCGGCGATCAACCCGCTCCTGAAAGTGATGAACCTGGTCGCGCTGCTCATCGCTCCGGCGGTGGTCCAGTTCAGTTACGGAGCGGACGCGAACCCCTGGGTACGGGCGGCGGTGGCCGTCTTCGCCGTCGCGGTCATCGTCGGCTCGGTCTACGTGTCCAAACGGCGCGGCATCGCCGTGGGCGACGATGACGGCGGGTCCTCGGGCGGCGGAGGTCCCTCGGCCCCGGCCCGGGATCCCGCGGCGGCCTCATGAGCGGTACGGGCGGCACAGGAGCCTGCGGGGGCGTCGGGCAGGCCGGGCGGCCACTGTTCGTGTGACAGTCGGTCAATGTGCGGGCGGGCGGTGCCTACTGAGGCACCGTCCGCTACGCCGGGGGCCGCCGGCCCGCCCGATCCCTTTCTTTCGTGCGTCCGTCCGTGCCCTGGTGCGTCGCTGTGCCCCGGGCTGCTCGGGCGGGCGGCCGTGCGTCTGACGGATTCCTCGACCAAGTGGCGTCTCCCTCATTTCCCTTGGTGCAAATGGCTTCAAAAGGGGGTGCATCGGATGCCCGGCACCCGGATGGGGGCCTCTCGGCGTGTAAGTTCCGGGCCGAGAGCCTTGGAAGGGACCCATCCGGTGAACAAGAAGCTTGCAGCCGCACTGTCCGGCGGTGCGGTACTCGTACTGACGCTGTCGGGCTGCAGCGACGACAGCGACGACAAGGTCAACGACTGGGCCAAGAAGGTCTGCGACCAGGTCCAGCCCCAGCTCCAGAAGATCGCTGACGCCAACGCCTCCATCCAGCAGCAGACCGCTGACAACAGCAAGCCCGCCGATGTCCAGAAGACCGACTCGGCCGCCTTCCAGCAGATCTCCCAGGCGTACAAGTCGCTGGGTGAGGCCGTGGACTCGGCCGGCCCGCCGCCGGTCGACGACGGCGAGACCACGCAGAAGGAGGCCGTGCGGGAGCTCAACGCCTCCTCCAAGGCGTACGCCGACCTGAAGAACGACGTCGACGACCTCGACACCAAGGACCAGGCGAAGTTCGCGGACGGCCTGAAGGGCATCGCCGACGAGCTGAACAAGATCAGCACCAGCGGTGACCAGGCGCTGAAGAAGTTGCAGTCCGGTGATGTCGGCGCCGCGATGTCGAAGCAGAAGGGCTGCCAGAAGCCCACGGCTTCGACCGGGCCCGCGAGCCCCTCGGGATCCGGTGCGCCGGACGCGGGTGCGGACGCGAGTCCCTCGGCGTCGGCCTCGCAGGAGAAGAAGGCGTAACCGCGGGCAGGTCATCGGGGCCCGGCTCCGCTGGAGCCCCGGACCGGGAGACCTCTGTCTGAGGCCCCGGAGGCCGGGTGCGCGCACTCGACGGCAGCGGTCCGGACACTCGGCGAGCGTCCGGACCGCTGCCGTTGTCAGTGGGACCGGACACAATGGGCGGGTGAGTACGACCAGCCTTCCCGCGCCCGACCACACCGCCGACCTCCGCGAGGCCCTGCTCGCCGCGGCCTTCACCGCCGACGGGCTCCTCGACCGGCTCGGTGCGCCCGCCTATGCCGCGCTGGCCCGCAGCGAGACGGTCCCCGCCCTGCGCGCCACCCGGGGGGCGTCGCCGCTCGACACGCTCGTGCGGCTGTTCCTCCTCCAGCGACCCGTCCCCCAGGAGCAGGCCCGCGCCGCCCTGCCGCTGGAGGAGTGCGTCCAGGACGGCTGGGTCACGGTGGCGGACGGCCGGGCCCGCGCCACCGTCGACGTACGGCCGTACGGCGGGCCGGACGGCGAGGACTGGTTCATCGTGTCCGACCTCGGGTGCGCGGTCGGCGGTGCGGGCGGGATCGGCTCGCACGAGGAGGGTGTCGTCCTCGGCGTCGGCGGGGCCTCCACCACCCTCGCCGGCATCACCGTCCGTACGCCGGTCTCCTCGGCCCTCGACCTCGGCACGGGCTCCGGCATCCAGGCGCTGCACGCCGCCCAGCACGCGACCCGCGTCACCGCGACGGACCTCAACCCCCGTGCCCTGGAGTTCACCCGGCTCACCCTCGCCCTGTCCGGCGCGGCCCCCGCCGACCTTCGCGAGGGCTCCCTCTTCGAGCCAGTGGGCGCACAGACGTTCGACCTGATCGTCTCCAACCCGCCCTTCGTCATCTCCCCCGGAGCCCGCCTCACCTACCGGGACGGCGGCATGGGCGGCGACGACCTGTGCCGCACCCTGGTGCGGCAGTCGGGCGACCATCTGAACGACGGGGGATACGCCCAGTTCCTCGCCAACTGGCAGCACGTGGAGGGCGAGGAGTGGCAGGACCGGCTGCGCTCCTGGGTGCCGTACGGGTGCGATGCCTGGATCGTGCAGCGCGAGGCCCAGGACGTCACGCAGTACGCGGAGCTGTGGCTGCGCGACAGCGGCGACCACCGCGGCGACCCCGACGCGTACGCCGCGCGGTACGAGGCGTGGCTCGACGAGTTCGAGGCGCGCGGGACCACCTCGGTCGGCTTCGGCTGGATCGCGCTGCGCAAGTCCGCCGCGGCGGCCGCGGGGAACCCGTCGATCGTCGTCGAGGAGTGGCCGCACGCCGTGCAGCAGCCCCTGGGCCGGGCCGTCGAGGAGCACTTCGCCCGTCAGGACTACCTCCGCGACCAGGACGACGCCGCGCTGCTCGCCGGGCACTTCACCCTGGCTGCCGAGGTCGTCCAGGAGCAGGTCGGCCTGCCGGGGGCCGAGGACCCCGAGCACGTGGTGCTGCGTCAGCACCGCGGCATGATGCGGGCGACCAAGGTCGACGCCGTGGGCGCCGGGTTCGCCGGGGTGTGCGACGGGTCGTTGCCCGCCGGGCGGATCCTGGACGCCATCGCCCAGTTGATGTCCGAGGACCCGGTGCTCCTGCGCGACCGCACCCCGCAGGCGATCCGGCTGCTGGTCGAGGAGGGCTTCCTGGAGCCGGTGCCGGGGACAGCGCCGGGGCCGGACCTCGGGTAGCGCACGGACGGGCGTGCGTTCGGCCTCCGCTCCGGCCGGCCTCCGCGCGCCGTCCTTATCTCCCCATGCCTGCTGATCAGTGCCTTCACCCTCACCGCCGCCCCGCACCGGGCCCCCGCCCCGGATTCCGGTAACGGCTCCGCGAGGGTGCGGGGGTGCACGGGGCGACGCCCCTCCCGATCCGCACGCTGCCCGGCGTGTCCTGTTCACCCGGGGTTCGCGTCGGCGATGCCCCGGGGTGGCAGCCTCCCCGTACCGGGCCTGCGAGGACCGGCACGCCGAGCACCGAACAGGGCCGGAGCGGAGCAGGCCGGTTCCGGGCACGGAGCAGGGCCGAGCGGGGAACGGGGTCGAGGGGTACGACATGGAGAGCGTCGCAGCAGTCTTCGCCGGTACGGCCTTCGCACTGTTCGGAGCCGCCCTCCTCGTCTGGACAGGGGCGCGCGCCCTGCACCGCGCGCCCGTGCTGCACGGTGTGAGCCCCATCGCCTCCACCGCACTCACGACACTTTTCGGCGTAGTTTTCCTCGCCCTCGGCGTCTGGTGCTTCACCTTCGTCTGATCCCCGCCCCCGCCGGGGCCGCGCCCGGGTCGAAGGGCTGGTCGGCGGGTGCCGCGACCACCTCCGTAAAGGCACAGGCCGGGCCTGTGCGCGGCGCGGACCCGACGGTCCGGGCGGCAGGAATGGCGGAAGTCGGGTTACCGTTCGAGTGGCCGTTGCGGGCTTTTGCCGTTTGACACGGGGGCGGGTTGTACCGTCACACTCCGCAGCGACAGCACCGCGGGAAGCGTCACGACGCTGCCCGGGATGCCCACTGAGTGTCGACCGGAGAGAAGAGCGAAGTTGTCCCCGACCAGCGAGACCGCACAGGGCGGCCGCCGACTCGTCATCGTCGAGTCGCCTGCCAAGGCGAAGACGATCAAGGGCTATCTCGGCCCCGGATACGTCGTCGAGGCGAGCGTCGGGCACATCCGCGACCTCCCGAACGGCGCGGCCGAGGTCCCGGACGAGTACACCGGCGAGGTACGCCGCCTCGGGGTGGACGTCGAACACGACTTCCAGCCCGTCTACGTCGTCAACGCCGACAAGAAGGCCCAGGTCAGGAAGCTCAAGCAGCTGCTGGCCGAGTCCGACGAACTCTTCCTCGCCACCGATGAGGACCGCGAGGGCGAAGCCATCGCGTGGCACCTCCAGGAAGTCCTCAAGCCCAAGGTCCCCGTCCACCGGATGGTCTTCCACGAGATCACCAAGGACGCGATCCGGGCCGCCGTCGCCAACCCGCGCGAGCTCAACCAGCGCATGGTCGACGCCCAGGAGACCCGCCGCATCCTCGACCGCCTCTACGGCTACGAGGTCTCGCCGGTCCTGTGGAAGAAGGTCATGCCGAAGCTCTCGGCGGGCCGCGTCCAGTCCGTCGCCACCCGCCTCGTCGTCGAGCGGGAGCGCGAGCGCATCGCCTTCCGCTCCGCCGAGTACTGGGACCTGACCGGCACGTTCGCCACCGGCCGCACCGGTGACGCCTCCGACCCCTCGACCCTGACCGCCCGCCTCAGCGCGGTCGACGGCCGCCGGATCGCCCAGGGCCGCGACTTCGGCCCCGATGGGCAGCTCAAGCCCGGCTCCGCCCAGACCCTGCACCTGGACGAGACGAACGCCCGCGCCCTGGCCGCCGCGCTCGCCGACTCCTCCTTCGCGGTCCGGTCCGTCGAGTCGAAGCCGTACCGACGTTCCCCGTACGCCCCCTTCCGTACGACGACCCTCCAGCAGGAGGCGAGCCGCAAGCTGGGCTACGGGGCGAAGGCGACCATGCAGGTGGCGCAGAAGCTGTACGAGAACGGCTTCATCACCTACATGCGTACCGACTCCACGACCCTCTCGGACACCGCGGTCGCCGCGGCCCGGGCCCAGGTCACGCAGTTGTACGGGGCGAACTACCTGCCCGAGAAGCCGCGTACGTACGCCGGGAAGGTCAAGAACGCGCAGGAGGCGCACGAGGCGATCCGCCCCTCCGGCGACCGCTTCCGCACCCCCGCCGAGACCGGCCTCACCGGCGACCAGTTCCGGCTGTACGAGCTGATCTGGAAGCGGACCGTCGCCTCCCAGATGAAGGACGCGGTCGGCAACTCGGTCACCGTCAAGATCGGCGGCCGGGCGAGCGACGGCCGGGACGCCGAGTTCTCCGCCTCCGGCAAGACGATCACCTTCCACGGCTTCATGAAGGCGTACGTCGAAGGCGCCGACGACCCGAACGCCGAGCTGGACGACCGTGAGCGCAGGCTGCCGCAGGTCGCCGAGGGCGACGCGTTGTCCGCCGACGAGATCACGGTCGACGGGCACGCCACCAAGCCGCCGGCCCGCTACACCGAAGCCTCGCTGGTCAAGGAGCTGGAAGAGCGCGAGATCGGCCGCCCGTCGACGTACGCCTCGATCCTCGGGACCATCCTGGACCGCGGTTACGTCTTCAAGAAGGGCACGGCGCTCGTCCCGTCCTTCCTTTCGTTCGCCGTGGTCAACCTGCTGGAGAAGCACTTCGGCCGGCTCGTCGACTACGACTTCACCGCCCGCATGGAGGACGACCTCGACCGCATCTCGCGGGGCGAGGCCCAGTCCGTGCCGTGGCTGAAGCGTTTCTACTTCGGCGCGCAGCCCGGTGACGACACCTCCGACGCCGGTACGGCCTCCGACGCGGGCAACGGCGACGGCGACCACCTCGGCGGCCTGAAGGCCCTGGTCACCGACCTCGGCGCGATCGACGCCCGGGAGATCTCCTCCTTCCCGGTCGGCAATGACATCAAGCTCCGCGTCGGCCGCTACGGCCCGTACATCGAGCGGGGCGAGAAGGACGCCGAGGGCCACCAGCGCGCCGACGTGCCCGAGGACCTTGCGCCCGACGAGCTGACCGTCGAGCTCGCGGAGGAACTGCTCGCCAAGCCCAGCGGCGACTTCGAGCTGGGCGCCGACCCGGTCAGCGGCAACCAGATCATCGCCAAGGACGGGCGTTACGGCCCGTACGTCACCGAGGTGCTGCCCGAGGGGACGCCGAAGACCGGCAAGAACGCGGTGAAGCCGCGGACCGCCTCCCTCTTCAAGTCCATGTCCCTGGACACGGTCACGCTCGCCGACGCCCTCAAGCTGATGTCGCTGCCGCGCGTCGTCGGTGAGGACGCCGAGGGCGTGGAGATCACCGCGCAGAACGGCCGCTACGGCCCGTATCTGAAGAAGGGCGCCGACTCCCGGTCGCTGACCTCCGAGGACCAGCTCTTCGACATCACCCTCGAAGAGGCCCTCGCGATCTACGCCCAGCCCAAGCAGCGCGGCCGGGCCGCGGCCAAGCCGCCGCTGAAGGAGCTGGGCACCGACCCGGTCAGCGGTGCGCCGGTCGTGGTGAAGGACGGCCGCTTCGGCGCGTACGTCACCGATGGCGAGACCAACGCGACGCTGCGGACCGACGACAGCGTCGAGGACATCACCCCGGAGCGCGGCTACGAGCTGCTCGCCGAGAAGCGCGCCAAGGGACCCGCCAAGAAGAAGACGGCGAAGAAGGCCCCGGCGAAGAAGACGACGGCCAAGAAGACGGCCGCCAAGAAGACGACGGCGACCAAGACCACGGCCGCCAAGAAGACCGCGGCGAAGAAGACGACGACGGCCAAGAAGGCGACGGCCACCAAGACGGCCGCCAAGAAGACGACGACGGCGAAGAAGGCCGCCTCGGCTTCCGCGTCCTCGGAGGACTGACCTCTTCTGCGATCGCACCCCGCTGCCCGGCACCTGCTATCAGGCGCCGGGCAGCGGCGCGTCAAGGGCCCGGGAGCGACGCATCGAGCACCCGTCCGTGGAAGCGGCGGCGTCAGGGGTCCTTCCGGAGGCCGGCTGGGAGGACCCCTGGTGGTCCTTCCAGGGGGGGCCGGTCGGAAGGATCCCTGCTGGTCCTTCCGGAGGCCGGTCGGGAGGACTCCTGCTGGTCCCTCCGGAGGCCGGCTGGAAGGGCCCCTGCCGGTCCTCCCGGAAGTCGGCCGGAAATCATCTGCGGCCATATGTTCGGACGGCCCGACAGTCACCGCACCGCTGCCGATAGGCTGGGTGGATGACGCGAGCCGAGCAGCCAACGGTCGTGAGCCCCACCTCCGACACACTTGCCGCAGACTCACGCGAGCGCGCCGTACGAGCCCTGTTGCGTGTTCCCCCGCTGAAGCGGTTGTGGAGCGCCCAGCTCGTCGGCGGTATCGGCGATGCACTCGCCCTTCTCGTGCTGGTGCTGTTGTCGCTGCAAGCAGCGGTCCTTGAGGGCTCATTCGGAGCCGGATACCGCGGGGCGGCCTTCGCCGTCGCCGCCGTGTTCGGCGCCCGGATTCTTTCCACTGTGCTCTTCGGAGCCGTACTCCTGGGGCCGTTGACGTCGCTCACGGCACCCGGCGGGAAACTGGACCGGCGATGGCTGATGATCGGGACGGACGGGCTGCGGCTCGCTCTGCTGATCATCGCTCCGCTGTGGATCGACTGGGCGCCCGACAAGGCGCTCATGATGATCCTCATCACCGTCTTCGTGACCGGTGGGGCCGAGCGCCTGTGGGCGGTGGCCAAGGAGAGCGCCGCCCCGGCGCTGCTGCCTGCCCCGCCCATCGAGGGCGCCGCCGTACGTCCGCTCCCCGACCACCTCGACGCCCTGCGCAGGCTGTCGCTCCGTACGAACTTCCTCGCCGTCCCCGCCGCCGCGGTGGTCCTGCTGGTCGCCACGCTGATCGGCGACCTCCTCGGCACGGGCCTGGAGTGGTTCTCCTTCCACCAGGCGGCCCTGGGTTCGTATGTCGCGGCCGGTCTGTTCTCGGCCTCCATCTCGACCCTGTACTTCCTCGAACTGCCCGACACCCAGACCCCCCGGCCGCGCTCGCCCCTGGAGGGCCTGCGCCGCCCCACCACCGGCAAGGGCCGCGACAAGGGCCGCACCGGCGCCCTCCCGCTGGTCGTCGCCGTCTGCGCCGCCGTCGCCGGAGCGATCGCCGCGGCCGCCGCCGTATCCGTCCTGCACGCCTTCGACCTGGGCGGCGGGCCCGCCACGTTCGCGCTGCTGATCCTCGCGTTGACCGGCGGCACCGCCCTCGGCATCCGTACGGCGCAGAAGGTGCTCCCCGCCCTGTCGCGGCGACGCCTGCTCGCGCTGGCCACCGCCGTCACGGGCGTCGCGCTCCTCGCGCTCGGCCTGGTGCCGGACACCGCCACCGGGCTCGCGATCGCGCTCCTCGCCGGTTACGCCGCCGGGGTCGCCGCGAACATCGGGCACGCGATCATCGACCAGGAGACCGAGGCGGCCCGGCAGGCCCGGACCACCGAGCACCTCCAGGCCCTGGTCCGGGTGTCCGTCGCGCTCGGCGCGGTCGCCGGTCCGCTGCTCGCCGCCGGGATCGGGCAGCACCGCGTGGGCGGCGGCGACTTCGTCTTCGTCCACGGCGGCGCTGCCTACACGCTGATGCTGATCGGCGCGCTGCTGCTGCCGCTCGCCGCGATCGTCGTCGCCAAGGCCGACGACCGGGCGGGTGTGCCGCTCCGCCGCGACCTGCGCGAGGCGCTGCGCGGCGGCGACCCGGCGGTCGCCCCCGCCACGACCGGCTTCTTCCTCGCCCTGGAGGGCGGCGACGGAGCGGGCAAGTCCACCCAGGTCGAGGCGCTCGCCGACTGGATCCGCTCCAAGGGCCACGAGGTCGTCGTGACCCGCGAGCCCGGGGCCACCCCGGTCGGCAAGCGGCTGCGTTCGATCCTGCTGGACGTCTCCTCGGCCGGTCTCTCCAACCGCGCCGAGGCCCTGCTGTACGCCGCCGACCGCGCCGAGCACGTCGACTCCGTGGTCCGCCCGGCGCTGGAGCGGGGCGCGATCGTCATCTCCGACCGCTACATCGACTCGTCCGTCGCCTACCAGGGCGCGGGCCGTGACCTGGCCCCGACCGAGATCGCCCGGATCTCGCGGTGGGCGACGAGTGGCCTCGTACCGCATCTGACGGTGCTGCTGGACGTCGACCCGCAGACCGCGCGGGAACGGTTCACCGAGGCGCCGGACCGGCTGGAGTCGGAGCCGGCGGAGTTCCACGAGCGCGTACGGTCCGGGTTCCTCACCCTGGCCGCCGCCGACCCGACGCGCTATCTGGTGGTGGACGCCGGGCAGGAACCGGAATCGATCACCACCGTCGTACGTCATCGGCTCGACCGGCTCCTTCCGCTCTCCGAGGCCGAGATCCGGGCCATCGAGGAGGCGCGGCGCAAGGCCGAGGAGGAGGCCCGGCGCAAAGCGGAGGAAGAGGCCGCCCGCAAGGCCGAGGAGGAGCGGCTGGAGAAGGAGCGCCAGGAGCAGCTGGCCCGGCTGCGCGCCGAGGAGGAGGAGCGCAAGCAGCGCGAGCTGGAGGAGGCCCGGCAGCGCGAGGCCGAGCGCCAGGCGGAGGAGGCGCGGCAGCGCGCCGAGGAAGCCCGCCGCCGCGCCGAGGAGGACCGCCGCCGGCTGGAGGCCGAGGAGCGGGCCCGCGAGGCCGAGCAGGAACGCCTCCGCAAGCAGGCCGAGGAGGAGGCGCGGCTGCGCAAGGAGGCCGAGGCGCTCCGCCTGGAGAAGCAGCGGAAGGCCGAAGAGGCGCTGGTACGGGCCGAGGAGGCGCGCCGCAGGGCGGAGGCCGAGGCGGCCGCGCGTACGGAGGCGGCTCGGGCGGAGGCTGAGCGGGCGGATGCTTCCCGTGCTGCTCGTGATTCCTGGCCTGAGACGTCCTCGCGGTCGGAGGGGCACGGGCCCACCGTTCCGGAGAACGAGCTCACGGTGCCCACGCCGATCGTGAACCCGAACGAGATCACCCAGCCGGTGCCTGCGGCCCGTCCGGAGGAGGGGCGGGGTTCCGGTTCCGCTTCGGGGTCGGGGTCGGGGGAGGATGAGACGGCGATGCTGCCGCGGTTCACGGACGAGCGGCCGGGCCGGGACGGCCGTGGCCCCCGGGACGGCCGTGGCCCCCGGGACGGCCGTGACGGTCGCGACTCCCGTGACGCTCGTGACCCCCGTGACTCACGTGATCCTCGGGACTCCCGTGATCCTCGGAACTCCCGCGATCCTCGCGATTCCCGTGCCGCCGATGAGACGGCCGTGCTGCCGCCCGTGCGCGGTGATCAGCCCTCCGATCGGGTGCCCAAGGGCTACTTCCGGGACGAGGGCCCGGCCTCACCGCCGGCGGAGAGCGAGAACGAGCGCACCCGGGAGCTGCCGCAGATCGAGGACCCGCAGGCCGGGGGCCGGGCTGAGGAGTCCCGCGCCCGCCGCAAGCGTCCCCGTCCGGACTGGGCCGAGGAGACCCCGTTGGACGACCTGCCGACGCTGGCGGACGAACTGCTCGGCGGGCAGGACGACGACGGGCCCAAGCGCCGGGGGCGCGGCCCGCGCGGCTGACCCGTATCTGTTCTGTTCGTTATCCGTTCTGTTCGTTCAGAGTCCGGCCCGTCCGCCCCGCAGGGGGTGGGCGGGCCGGACTGTCAGTGGCGTCCCCCACAATGGGATCCGACGATGGGAAGGGCGGTGACCCATGACCGTATGGGACGACCTGGTCGGACAGGACCGGGTGAGGGAACAGCTCGCCGCTGCCGCCAAGGACGCCGATGCGCTGGTCACGGCCGTCTCCGACAGGAAGCCGGTGGAGCAGGGCTCGAAGATGACCCATGCCTGGCTGTTCACCGGACCGCCGGGTTCCGGGCGCTCCACCGCCGCCCGGGCCTTCGCCGCCGCGCTCCAGTGCACCAGCCCGGACCGGGCGCTGGGCGGGGAGCCCGGCTGCGGGTTCTGCGACGGCTGCCACACGAGCCTGATCGGTACGCACGCCGACGTCCAGGTGATCCGCACGGACCTGCTCTCCATCGGTGTGAAGGAGACCCGCGACCTGGTCCGCAGGGCTCAGCTCTCCCCGGCGGTCGGCCGGTGGCAGGTCATCGTCATGGAGGACGCCGACCGTCTCACCGAAGGTGCGGGCAACGTGCTGCTGAAGGCGGTCGAGGAGCCCGCGCCGCGCACGGTGTGGATGCTGTGCGCCCCTTCGCTCGAAGACGTCCTGCCCACGATCCGTTCCCGCTGCCGCCACCTGACCCTGGGCACCCCGCCGGTGGAGGCCGTGGCGGACGTCCTGATCCGCCGCGACGGCGTCGATCCGGAGCGAGCGCACGCCGCGGCGCGGGCGACCCAGGGGCACATCGGCCGGGCGCGCCGTCTCGCCACGGACGAGCGGGCGCGGGCGCGGCGGGCGGCGGTGCTCAAGGTTCCGCTGCGCGTCGCCGACGTCGGCGGCTGCCTCAAGGCGGCCCAGGAGCTGATCGACACGGCCACCGACGACGCCAAGCAGATGGCGGAGGAGGTCGACGTCAAGGAGACCGAGGACCTCAAGGCGGCGCTCGGCGGGGTGGCCGGCGGCCGGATGCCGCGGGGCACGGCGGGGGCGATGAAGGAGCTGGAGGACAAGCAGAAGCGCCGCAAGACGCGGACGCAGCGCGACAGCCTGGATCTGGCGCTGACCGAGCTCACGGGGTTCTACCGCGATGTGCTGGCGCTCCAGCTCGGTTCGCGGATCGCCCTAGCCAATGTGGACGTGCAGGACTCCCTGGACCGGATCGCGGAGTCCTCGACGCCTGCGCAGACGCTGCGCAGGATCGAGGCGGTGATCGCGTGCCGGCGGGCGATGGACCGCAATGTGGCGCCGCTGCTGGCGGTGGAGGCGATGACGATGTCGCTGAGGGCGGGCTGAGACCGGGCTGGGGTCGGGGCGGGTCGGGTCGGCGGACAGGTCCTGCGGGATGCCTGTTCACCCGAATGAGCAGGGAATCGGACGACTCGTCACCCGGCGACTACGCTCCCAGGATGAACACCAGGCGCCTGCTCCGCACCTTCGCCATCGGGATCGGCACTGCCGGCCTGCTCGTCTCCGGATGCAGTGGAGGCGGCTCGTCGCCGAGCGCCTCCGCCACCGGCACGGCGGCCCCCGAGGGGCTGTCCTCGTACTACACGCAGAAGCTGAGCTGGCGCGACTGCGGGGTCGAGGGGTTCGAGTGCACGACGATGAAGGCTCCGAGGGACTACGACAAGCCGGACGACGGCGACATCGACCTCGCCGTCTCCCGTAAGAAGGCCACCGGCCCCGGAAAGCGGATCGGCTCGCTCCTGGTGAACCCGGGCGGCCCCGGCGGCTCCGCGATCGGCTACCTCCAGGGATACGCGGCACTCGGCTACCCGGCCCAGGTGCGGGCGCGCTATGACATGGTGGCCATCGACCCGCGGGGCGTGGCCCGCAGCGAGCCCGTGGAATGCCTCACGGGCAAGGAGATGGACGCCTTCACACAGGTGGACCAGACGCCGGACGACGACGCCGAGGTCGAGAAGCTCGGCACGGCGTTCGAGAAGTTCGCGCAGGGCTGCGAGAAGCGGTCCGGCGAGATCCTCCCGTACGTCTCGACCGTCGACACGGCCCGCGACATGGACGTCCTGCGGGCGCTGCTCGGCGACGAGAAGCTGCACTACGTGGGCGCGTCGTACGGGACGTTCCTGGGCGCCACGTACGCGGACCTCTTCCCGGAGCGCGCCGGGCGGCTGGTCCTGGACGGCGCTATGGACCCCTCCCTTACGGCCGTCGACATGAACCGCGACCAGACGGCGGGCTTCGAGGCGGCGTTCCAGTCCTTCGCCGCCGACTGCGTCAAGCAGCCGGACTGCCCGCTGGGCACGACGTCCACCGCCGACGCGGCGACCGCGCTGAAGCAGCTGTTCAAGGACCTGGACGCCAAGCCGATCCCGACCGGCGACGACCGCGAGCTGAGCGAGTCCCTGGCCACGACCGGGGTGATCGCCGCGATGTACGACGAGGCGGCCTGGCCGCAGCTCCGCGAGGCGCTGGGGGGCGCCCAGCGCAGCGACGGCTCCGGGCTCCTGTCGCTGGCCGACAGCTACTACGAGCGCGAGCCGAACGGGAAGTACGCGAACCTGATGTTCGCCAACGCCGCAGTCAACTGCCTCGACCTGCCGCCCGCCTTCGACAGCCCCGACGCGGTGGAGAAGGCGCTCCCGGACTTCGAGAAGTCGTCCCCGGTCTTCGGCCGCGGCTTCGCCTGGGCCTCCCTGAACTGCGCGTACTGGCCCACCAAGGCCACGGGCGCCCCGCAGCGCACCGAGGCGAAGGGCGCCGCCCCGATCGTGGTGGTCGGCACCACCCGCGACCCGGCGACCCCGTACAAGTGGTCCCAGTCCCTGGCCGGCCAGCTGTCCTCCGGCACCCTGCTCACCTACGAGGGCGACGGCCACACCGCGTACGGCCGCGGCAGCGACTGCATCGACACGGCGATCAACACCTACCTCCTGGAAGGCACAGCACCCACCAACGGCAAGAAGTGCACCTGACGCCCCTAGCCCCGCCTTGACCTGCGCAGACGCCCCCGGGGGCAACCGGTGCGGAGCACTCCCGGAAACTGTGTAGACTTGGCGTCGCTGCTGATCGCACCATAGTGCGACAGGGCGCGCCGCCTTAGCTCAGTTGGCCAGAGCAACGCACTCGTAATGCGTAGGTCTCGGGTTCGAATCCCGAAGGCGGCTCCGAAAGGACCCAGGACAGATAGCCTCTGACCTGGGTCTTTGTGCTTTTCATGATCCATTCTTCTGGGTGATGCGCCCTGCTTGGGCCTCATGATCGCCCCCGGTGGACAACCGGTGGACAGGCGTGCAGCGCGCGTGCAGAGCGGTGGACGGGCGGTCGATCCGGTGGCCTCTCCGAGGGGTAGGCGCTGGGGGGTGGACCCGCAGTCCTGTGGCCGCACCGGGTCCGACGCCGATGGGTGCGGTGGTGGGCTTGATCCGCCCGGACGATGGCGGGTGGATGCGTTGCAGCATGAGACCGCTTCAGGAGGCTTACTCTGGTGAAGGCAGTGGGTAGGGGGGAGGCATGGAGCAGGGGAAGGGGCCACTGGGGCGGGAGCTCGGCGGGCGGTATCGGATCACGCGCAACGTAGGATCCGGTGGGTTCGGCCGCGTCTGGGAGGCGTACGACGAGACGTTGGAACGCCGCGTGGCTGCAGAGTCCGTGGGGCGGGACCGCCTCACAGCGGTGGAAGCGCGACAGTTCGCCCGGGCGTTCGCTGCACTGGACCATCCGAACATCGTCACCGTGTACGACCTCGTCGAAGAGGACGGAATGGTGTGGCTGATCAGGCCGCTCATCTCCGGTCCATCGCTGGTGACGTACCTTTCCGAGCACGGGCCGATGTCCAGCGAGCAGGCGCAAGACGTCGCGCGGTCGCTGCTTGACGCCCTGGCCGCGCTACACGAGGTCGGAGTTGTTCACGGGGATGTACGGCCCACCAAAGTCCGTATGTCCGGCAGCGGATGGGTGCTGATGCCGTCCCTCGGTGCACCGGCACGGGAGGACCCCTTCGATACCGGCGATGGCCGGATGGAGGCCGCCGCGGAATACACCGCCCCTGAACTGGTGCACGGTGCCCAGCTAATGCCGAGCAGCGACCTGTTCTCGCTGGGGGTGACACTCTGCCTTCTGGTCACGGGACGCTCGCCGTTCCGGCGGGGGAGCACGGGGGCAACCTTGGCAGCGTTAACCAGAGATCAACCGCCGTCACTCGAACACCTCGGTGAGTTCGGATATCTGATCTATGACCTGCTGGACAAGGACCCTCAGCGACGTCTCACGGCGGCCAACGCCCGGCTGAGACTCGACAGCCCACCACGGGGTGGGGCACCCATGGCGCCCTCGCCAGCGATGCCGATGCCTGGCTCAGCGGCCAGGAGAAGCGCCATGGGTCTCACAAGATCGCTTCTGCTGGTCCTCTTGATACTTGCAACGGCTCTGGTCTGGGCTGTGCCGCGGGCCCACGTTTCCTCGGCCGACGTCTCGAACCTACTTGTGGCAGTGCTGCCCTGGGCAGTGTTCTGCTTCGGCCTCTGTGTCCTAGTTCTCCAGGCACGCACTGCACTGACACGCAGCCGCGGACCAGCTGACGAGCCGCTCTCCGTTTGGCGCAGCTACACGCGATCGCTTGCGCCACCCGCTCGGTGGACCAGCGAGGAACGGGAACAGCGTCGCGCTTCCGCCGAACAAGCTGTGGACGAGATGCTGTTGAGAATCGATCAGAGGGTGGCCTCCGCGGCACCCGGCCCGGGTGAGGGCAGGGGGATCAACTGATGTCTGACCAGGACACACCACCCGCCGGTACGCCCGCCTGGACGATGCCCTCCTTTCTCGAGGCCGACGAGGCACGCAAGTGGCAGGAGATCGATCCAAGTCACCTGGCTTGGCGGCGTGATCTCGTGGAGCGCCAACTTCACCGGGAACGCGTCGACCAGTGGGTGGGATACGGCTTCCGCCTGCTCGAGCACGTGATCGTTTTGGGATTCGGTGTTGCCTTCATCTGGCTGGGGTTCTACGCCATCAACCACAAGGCGTCGATGCAGGTCGTACCGATGATCGGCGGAGGAGTGGCAGGGCTCGCCGGAGCAGTCCTTGCGGTGAGAAACCGGCGTGAGTGAGCCACCGCCTGAAAGCTTCTGCACGCGGTCAGGACACTGACCAGGAAGGACAGCCCACCGGCTCACGAGCAACACGCACCGCGCCTGGACGGAGCTGAACGCCGAGGAGGCAATCTGCCTCGGCGTTCAGCTCTGCGGATCACTATGAGCCTGAAGCGAGCGGCCCCTCGACAGCAGCGCCAGAGGGGCACGGGCCTGGCAAGACCTACCTCGACGGGCAGTTCAACGACCCCGTGGGCCAGGGCATCGAGGCCGTGCGCCCGCTTCGCCACGAGATCCGGCAACGAGTGCAGACACCAATCGCCGAGACCCGCACCGCTGACCTGAACCATTCCGCCCTTCAACGCATGACCCCCAAGGCTGGGCATTCGTCACGTTCGAACATCCCGCTGTACCAACAACAGCCATGAGGACGGCTCCTTAGCGAAGACGAGTCAGCGGTTCCGGGAGAACGCGATACGCGGGTCGACGGGCCGGCCAGCAACTCCGGAGGCAGTGGCGGTGGGAACCGACGCCTTGTCCCGGAGACCCGAGCGGGCGGGGCCGGCCGCGAGTGCGGGGGCGGTGCGGTGCAGATCGTCGTTGCCGCCGCCGTCGCTGGCCCAGTGAATGAACTTGTACGTCGCGTCGGGCAGAGCAACACCAAGATCATGACGACGAGACCGGCCAGTGCGTCGGAGAGAGCGGCCATGCCGTCCTGGGAGTCGGCCTTGCCCATCGCCGAGACGCCGATGAGGAAGACCACGGTCATCAGGAGCTTGGAGCCGACGAGCGTTGCGGTGGCCTCGATCCAGCCGCGACGCCAGCGTTTCGCCACCTCCCAGCCGCCGCCTGCCCCGGCGAAGACCGCCAGGGAGACGAGGATCAGCACGTCGACCTTCCGCGCGACCATCACGCACCAGTACATGAACGCGCCGATGGCACAGCCGAAGGCGACCAAGGACGGAACACCCCAGCCCAGGCCGTACACCGCTCCGAGTTGCTGCACGTTGATGATGCGGCGGATGGCATCGTCCACCGAGGTGTTCGCGGCTTGGAACAGACTGTCGGACAGCACGTCGACGATCGTGACCACGACGGACATGAAGGCGACGGCGCAGAAGCTGGGCCGCCTGAACGAGTTCTCCGCACGGCTTGAACCGAACACGTCTGTCCCAGCCGTTCGCGAGTTCCGCGAGCGTCTCAAGGCATTGCCCGTCACTACCTGACGCTGGTAAGCCCCGTACGCCGAGAGCCAGGCCGCCCACGGAAGCAGGCGTCGGGAGTGTCACGATGGGCAGCATGACGGTGATCGGCGGTGAGGTCGCGACCGGTTTCGAACCGGTGCGTGAGGCGTTCGCGGAGAACTTCGCCAGGCACGGAGACATCGGCGCGGCGGTGTGCGTGTACCGGAATGGCCACCCGGTAGTGGATTTGTGGGGCGGCATCGCAGACCCCCGCACCGGCCGACCATGGACGCGTGACACCCTGCAGCTCGTCTACTCGGCGACCAAGGGAGCGACCGCGACCGCCGTACACCTGCTGGCCCAGCGCGGCGAGCTGGACCTGGACGCGCCCGTCGCCACGTACTGGCCGGAGTTCGCCGCGAACGGCAAGGCGGACATCCCGGTGCGCTGGCTCCTGTCCCACCAGGCCGGCTTGGTCGCGCTGGATCAACCGGTCCCGTTGAACGACGCTTTGGCCTGGCACCCGATGACAGCGGCTCTGGCAGCACAACAACCTGTGTGGACTCCGGGTACCGCTCATGGGTATCACGGCCGCACCTGGGGCTGGTTTGTCGGTGAGGTGATCCGCCGAGTCTCCGGCCGCACGCCGGGCCGCTGCTTCGCTGACGAGATCGCTACCCCGCTGGGCCTCGACTTCTTCATCGGGCTGCCGGCGCATGAACGCGAACGGGTCAGCCACATGGTGCACAGCAAGCCCGCTGTGGACCTTACGACTGTGGCTCCGGAGCTTGTCCCTGAGGAACTCCGTGATCAGGTCGCCGCCTGGAGCGACCCGGACTCGTTCAGCAACAGGGCGTACATGGTGACCGACCCTGCCGCGATCGACTTCAACTCCCCCGAGGTGCAGGCCGCGGAACTCCCAGCTTCCAACGGCATCGGCACCGCGCGTGGGCTGGCCCGTATGTACGCGGCCTTGATCGGCGAGGTGGACGGCACTCGTCTGCTCACCCCCGAAACCCTCACTCTGGCGACCAATGAGCAGGCAGCCGGAAGGGATCAAGTGCTGGTGGCGCCAAGCCGGTTCAGCTCCGGATACCAACTGCCCACCGAGGACAACCCCATGACAGGGCCGAACGCCTTCGGCCACAACGGCCGAGGCGGCTCCCTGGCCTTTGCTGATCCGGATCGCGGCGTTGCCTTTGGCTACGTGATGAACCACATCGTCAGTGGTGGCCATGACCTGCGTGCCGGAGCTCTGATCGATGCAGTAATCACGTCGCTGGAGTGATGAGAGCTCAGCTGTTTCGGCGCGGAGGTAGCCACTGACCTCGTGCAGGCCCTGTGGGCCGGAGGGCAGTCGCTGATTGGTGCCGATGCCGTGCTGTGCGCTGCCGGCACGGACGATTGGCTGACCTGCCGCGTCTGTCGGCGCCGAACGTCCGTGGAGTGCCGGAGACTTAGTCGACCGGTACCCGGTCCAGATACGCGCCGTTGCCCTTTGCTCCGAGCGGCGGTCTACCGCGCTCCTCGCTCTGGGGGCGATCTCCAGCCAAGTCGAGGTCTTCCGGAGACACGCCGTGTCCGTCATCCCAGACCTCGATGGAGCTTGCCCCTAACTGCAGGGCCACGACGAAGCGGATCGCGGCGAGGCTCACATCGATGTCGTGGGCGTTCTCTACCGGCTCGGTGAGCGCGACAGGCTCGATGCTGATCAGCTCCTCGCCCAACGCATTCATGAGACAGGCCCGAGGCCGCAGATAGGCATTTGGCGCTCTCGAAGCCCCACACCTCACTCCTTGGCCACCTATCGGACCGCTATGTAACTGTTGATGGTGGAGTGTGACGAGTCACGACCGAGTCAGTCTCATGACCGGCCGGACAGCTCCTAGCAGCACGAAGGCGGGTTCCTGTCGGCACAGGTCCATGCAGGGGTGCATGTTCTGTAACCTCGGGGCATCATCGCCGCGGACGGCGGGCAGGGTGGACGCTGAGGTACAGAGGGTGACAGAGGGTGGCAGTGAGTGCGGTCGAGCAGGTATTTTTGGAGTGCGAGCGCGCTCGGGCGAACGGTGACTTGATTCAGCGGGTCTCCGCCAGCGACAAGGAGTACCACTTTCAGAATTGGGTGCAGGCTCGCATAGAGGCATGCCGGCTTTCGTACGATGATCCTGGTCGGAACACCTATCCGGACTTTCGGCTGATCCATCACCCGGAAGGGTACGAGGTCAAGGGGCTGGAGTTTCCTGGCCGCGAGGCGGACTACGACTCAAACTCCCAGGTGCCCACCGGCAACCACAGCGGGCGTGAGGTTTTCTACGTGTTCGGTCGCTACCCGAAGGCGGAGCGCGGCGTCGAGGAGTACCCAGTTGTAGATCTGGTGGTGTGCCACGGCAGCTTCCTCAATGCCGATAGCGAGTACATTCACAAGAACAAGTCGTTCCGTGGCTTCGGCTCGTACGGAGACATCCTGGTCCGCGACCGCAAAATGTACGTCGTGCTAACGCCGTTCGCGCTGGCTTCCGGAACCGCAGGGCTCGCGACCCTGATCGTGCCTACTGAATTCGAGCCGCAGTCGGATGCTCTTGTCCAGGTGGGTGAACTTGATCGGACCGAGGTTGACGACGTCATTGTGTCGTACGAGTTCAACCTTCAAACCAATGAGATGGTGACGCATAAGGCACCGAATCTCCATGCCGGTAAGGTCCACAGTTTCCGAGCATATCGCTCGCGCGGTGCGGGCGACTCCAAGCCGGTTTCCCTCGCGAGAGGTCGACTGTGACGGTCGTGGTGCCGCCACGTACCAGCCTGGAGTCAAACTTTCCGGCAGCGATGCTGAGCGGCGTCGGCACGAAGGAATCCTGGCGCAAGGAAGTGCACCGTCCAGCCACCAGCACGCACAAGTGGTGGGCGAAGCGTCTCGGCACCGTATTCCGGGGGATCATCACGTCGGCGACGACGCCTGATGGAGCCGATGCTGTGGGAGCTTACGGATCGTCGCTCGATCTGGCGGGAGCCATTGTGCTCGACCCGTTCTCCGGGTCAGGTGTGACCGGCGTAGAAGCCCTCAAACTCGGGGCCAAAGCTGTTTGCTTCGACATCAATCCTGTGGCAACGCTCGTTCAGCGCCAAGCTATTCAACCGTGGGATCTCGGGTCTCTGGAAGCCGCCTACAAGGAGGTCGAGTCAGCCTGTCGATCCGAGGTTGACCGCCTCCACTGTGCAGAGGACGGGAGGACTGTTCTCTACTACTTTTGGGTCGCGACCCTCGGGTGCCCCGAGTGTTCCGAAGAAGTTCGTTTGTTCGACTCGCCGGTTTTCTCTAAGAATGCTTACCCGAAGCGAGTGCCCAGAGCACAAATTGTTTGTCCCGAGTGTCTCTCCGTTAAGGAGAGTCGGTATGACTTCGTCACTGAGGCGTGTTCGAATGGTCACGTAATTACGCAGCGCGGTGCAGTGCGGGGCCAGTTGGCGACATGCGGGAACGGTCACAGCTTCAAGGTTCTCAGTGCCCTGAACGGATCGCCGCCGGTATACGAGATGTATGCCAAGATGGTAGCCAACTCGGACGGATCGAAGAGCTATGAAGCCATCACCGACTGGGACCGGGAACTCTACGACGAGTGTGTAGCGGCGCTCGCAGGGCTATCGCAGTCTGCCGTGCTTCCACGGGGTCGGCTCGCTCCAGGCAATAATACTGGCCAAGCTCTGAAGTGGAACTTCCGGGAGTGGCGCGACTTCTTCAACGCGCGTCAGCTGGTTTCTCTCTCGCTGATTGCGACGGCGATTCGTGACCTTACTGGATCAGCGTCCGAACGCGAAGCGCTGTGTGCCCTGTTTTCAGGAACGCTTGAATTCAATAACCTGTTCACGTCGTTCAAGGGTGAGGGGACAGGGGCTGTCCGGCATATGTTCAGCCATCACATCCTCAAACCGGAGCGGACTCCACTGGAGGCGCACCCCTGGGGCACGTCGCAGTCCTCCGGCGCGTTTTCCACTCTCTTCAAGAGTCGTCTGCGGCGTGCCCACGAGTACAAGAGGCAACCTGTAGACCTCGTTGACCAGGGTGCAGGGATCGAGCGGATCTCCGGAGTGTCACAGCCGGTGGGCGCGAGCATTGCGGACTCGTGGGAGTCTTTCGTCTCGATCAAAGGGCAGGCAGCCTACGTCGCCACCAGGGACTCGGCGCAGATGGATATCCCAGACGGGTCAGTTGACCTAGTCATTACTGATCCGCCCTACATGGACAATGTCCACTACGCGGAGCTCGCGGACTTCTTTCATGCTTGGCTCCAGCACATGCAGCCGTACATCGGCTATTCCGAAGCGACGACGACCCGTCGAGTGGGCGAGGTCCAGCATGCTGACCCGGTTGAATTCGGGAAGGCAATCGAGGCCGTGTGGACCGAGTCGGCGCGAGTCCTGAAACCGGGTGGTCTGCTGGCCTTCACCTTCCACCAGGCTCGGATCAGCGGATGGGTGCAGGTGGTTGAGTCGCTACGCCGCTCTGGGTGGATCGTGATGGCCGTGCAACCGGTGAAAGGTGAGATGACGACCAGCGTCGTCAAGGCGGGGGCCCGTGAACCCTCTAATCTCGATAGCGTTGTGGTGTGCCGCCGAGCCGTGGACGGAGCCACGAATCCACATTCTTCGGTGGAGGAAGCCCTGGAAACTGCCACAAGGGAGCTAACAGACCTGAGAGATGCGCAGGTCGATGTGGGGGCAGGCGACGTCAGGTCAGTTATTCGCGGTGCGCTTCTGGCCTACCTCGCGTCCACGGGCGTAGAACTAGATGATTCAGTCGCCGCGCAAGTGGACTCCCTGGCAACAGACAGCATGGCGAAGCTGCTTGGGTCCGGTTCGGGCAGCGGAGGCCGCTAGCGGGGCGCGGCAGTGTCGATGTAGCGCAGTACGCCTCACCAGGGGTTCTTTGATGCCTGTGGCCCAGCCGATGTCTGCGGCGAGTCGTTGTCTGCGGCGAGTCGCCGGCAAGCGGCAAGCGGCACGGTCGAGGCGGCGGGTCCCTTCCGCTTCCGGACCGGAAAGGTGTTTGGCGGCGAGCGCCTTACGCCTCCGGCGTGCCGTCCGCTGCGATCCGGCGGAAGCCGGCGTACGGGAAGAGTGATTCGGGCAGGAGGATCGAGCCGTCCTGCTGTTGGCCCTGCTCCAGGAGGGCGGCCAGGGTGCGGCCGATGGGGAGGCCGGAGCCGTTGAGGGTGGCGACGAGCTGGGGTTTGCCGTCCTTGCCTCGGGTACGGATGTTCGCCCGACGCGCCTGGAAGGTGCCGAAGTTGGAGACCGAGGAGATCTCGCGGTACGTGTTCTGGCTCGGGATCCAGACCTCGATGTCGTACGTGAGCTGGGCGGAGAACCCCGTGTCGCCCGCGGGCAGCTTGATGACCCGGTAGGCGAGGCCGAGTTCTTCGAGGCACGCCTCGGCGTGGCCGACCATGTTCTCCAGCTCGGCGTCGGCGTCGGCCGGGTCGACGATCCGGACGATCTCGACCTTCGCGAACTGGTGCTGGCGGATCAGGCCCCGGGTGTCGCGGCCGTACGAGCCGGCCTCGGACCGGAAGCACGGGGTGTGCGCGGTGAACGCGAGCGGCAGCTCGGCGGGCGGGATGATCTCGTCGGCGTAGAGGTTGGTGAGCGGGACCTCGGCAGTCGGGATGAGGAAAAGCTCGCGGTCGGCGACGCCGGTCCTGAACAGGTCCTCCTCGAACTTCGGGAGCTGCCCGGTGCCGGTCATGGTCTTACGGGTGACCAGGTAGGGGACCGCGTACTCGGTGTAGCCGTGGCGGCGCGTGTGGATGTCCAGGAACAGCGTGGCCAGCGCCCGCTCCAGGGCCGCGCCCGCACCGCGGGAGACCGCGAAGCGCGGGCCCGACAGCTTCGTCGCCCGGGCGAAGTCCAGGATGCCCGTGGCCTCGCCGAGGTCGACGTGGTCCTTCGGAGCGAACGGGAAGGCAGGCGGTGTGCCGACCCGCCGCACCTCGGTGGCGAACTTCTCGGAGTCGCCGTCGGGGGCCGAGTCGTCCGGCAGGTTCGGGATGCTCAGGAGCAGGTCGCGCAGCGAGGTCTCGATCTCCTCCTGGCCGGCCTCGATCTCGCGGATCCGGTCCTTCAGCTCACGGGCGCGCTCCTTGAGCTGGGTGATGTCGCCGCCCTGCCTGGCCGTCTGCTGGACCTCGCTCGCCACCCGCTTGGACTCCGCCCGCAGCTCGTCGGCCGCGCGGATGTTCTGGTTGCGCCGGGAGTGGAGGGACTCCAGCGCGGACAGGTCCAGGGTGTAACCGCGACGAGCGAGCCGACGAACCGCTTCGGCACCCATGTCGATCAAGGCGCGGGCATCATGCATGAGGAAGATCCTTCTGGCCGAATCTTGCTGAATCTTGCTGAGTGGCAGGTGAGACCGGGGGGTGGGGCGGGTGGCAGGAGGTGGGAGGCGGTAAGCGGGAGAGTGCTCGTGGGGCGTGGGTGAGGGGTGAGGGGTGCGGGTGTGGGGTCGACCGTAGCAACCGCTGAGCCGTCCTCGTTCCGGAATATTCCTCGGTCTCCCCGCAGTCCCCGGCGGCGATGGGGGTGGACCGCCGCGATGGGGGCGGGAGAGGGGATCGGTGTGCGGGGAGTGCCCGTGCATAACCTCGTGAATAACCTGTGGAGTCGTTGTCGTAGGGGCCGCTTATGCTGCACCGGGAGATCACGCGGGACCTGGGGAGGGCGCGGCATGCTCGGCAAGTTGTTCGGCAGGGGCGGGGAGAGACCGGCGGAGGATCCGCACGCCCTGCCGGCCCCGCGTAAGCGGAAGAACGGGACGTACACGCTGCGCGCCCTGGGGGATCAGCGAGTGCTCACGCTGGTCGAGGCGGCCGACGCCGGGGACTGGGACGGGGTCAAGGCCGCGCTGGGGCCCTTCGATCTCGGGCGTGATCACCAAGTGCTCGGCGAGCTCGCCGAGCTGGACGGTCTGGAGGAGTGGATCGGCCGGGCCGTGGAGGAGGACGCGGAGCACCGGGCGCTGGCCCTGCTGATCTCCGGGGCCCGGTACGTCAACTGGGGGTGGGAGGCGCGCACCTCCGCACGGGCCGCCGATGTCACCCAGGAGCAGTGGCGGGTCTTCGGTGAGCGGCTCGCCCTTGCTGAGGAACAGCTCCTGGCCGCCGCCGAGTTGGAGCCCGATTGGGTCACCCCGTGGCGTCGGCTCCTCACCTCCGGGCGGGGGCTGTCGCTCGGGGAGGACGTCAATCGGGTCCGGTTCGACGCCGCTCTGCGCCGGGACCCGCTGGACCTGGAGGTCCACATCGACTGGCTTTCGCAGTTGCAGCCCCGGTGGAGCGGTGAGCCGGGGCAGGCTCTGGCGTTCGCCCGTGACGCGTTCGCCCGTGCTCCGCAGGGGCACCGGCTCGGCTGTGTGATCGCCTACGCCCATATCGAGGAGTGGGTCGAGTCCGACGATGAGGACTGCCTGGTCTCCGCCGACATTCAGGCGGAGTTGCGGGGTGCGGCCGACCACAGCATCCTGCACCCCGCCCACGTGCGGCGTCCGGGGTGGCAGCACGACTTCAACGCGTTCGCCATGGCCCTGTCGCTGGCCGGTGAGCAGCACACGGTCCGGCGTGTCTTCCATGCGCTCGACGGTGCTTACACCAGCTGGCCCTGGACCTATCTCGCGGACCCGGAAGAGCAGTTCGCCCGTCGTCACCGTCGCGCCTGAGCGTCCGGTGATGGAAATGCCCGAGTGCGTGGGTGCATGGGTGCATAGGTGCATCGGCGTGTACGTGCGTGGGTTCGTACGTGCGTGGGTGCCCGAGTGCCTGAGCTCGTGAGCCTGCGAGTCCGTGACCCAATGAGTTCGTGAGTCCGTGAGCCAGTGAGTTCGTGAGCCCGTGAGTCCCTGTTCCTCGCCGCCGTGTCTGAGTCCTGTCCCTATCGTCACGCCGCCTGTCGGCCCTGCCCCTCGGACTGCCCGATGACCCTCCCCTCTGCCGTGTCCCCGCCCCCGGACGGCGCCGACCGCGCCTTCCAGGTGGATCTGCGCGGCCTCGTCGATCTTCTCTCCCATCACCTCTACTCCAGCCCCCGCGTCTATCTGCGCGAACTCCTCCAGAACGCGGTGGACGCGCTGACCGCCCGGCGCGGCCTCGAACCCGACGCCCCCGCCGACGCCTTCGGGATCAGGCTCTTCGCGGACGGGTCCGTCGTACGCGTCGAAGACGACGGCGTCGGGCTCAGCGAGGCCGACGTCCACACCTTCCTCGCCACCATCGGGCGCAGCAGCAAGCGCGCCGAGAAGATCGCCGAGCAACGCGGCGATTTCATCGGGCAGTTCGGGATCGGACTGCTGTCGTGCTTCCTCGTCGCGGATGAGATCCATGTGCTCAGCCGCTCCGCCCGGACCCCCGACGCGCCCACCGTGGAGTGGCGGGGGCACGGCGACGGCAGCTACAGCGTCCGGACTCTGCCCGCCTCTGCCAGGACCCGGCCCGGCACCACGGTCACGCTGACTCCGCGCGCCGATACGGGTGAGTGGACCCGGCCCGCCCAGGTCCACGCGCTGGGACGGCACTTCGGGTCCCTGCTGCGCCACCCGGTGACCTTCGACGACGGCACGGGCGGGCGCGGCGTCTCCGTGAACCCCGAGCCCGCGCCCTGGGCCCGTACGTATCCGACCCCGGGCGCACGTTCGCGCGCGCTGGCGGCGTACGGGGAAGAGGTCTTCGGGTTCGCGCCGCTCGACGCCATCGAGCTGGACCTGCCGGCCGTGGGCCTGAAGGGCATCGCGTGCGTGCTGCCCGAGGCGGTGCCGGCCGGGCGGCGCCACGGCCACCGGGTGCACGTCAAGGGCATGCTGCTGTCCGAGCAGGCCGACGAGATCCTGCCGGAGTGGGCCTTCTTCGTCCGCTGCGTCATCGACGCCGAGAGTCTGCGCCCGACCGCGTCCCGCGAGTCCCTGTACGAGGACGACACGCTCGCGGCCGTACGCGACGCCCTCGCCGAGCGGCTGCGCGCGTGGATCGCCCGGGCCGCCGCCAGCGACCCGGATCTGCTCGGCCGGTTCCTCCAGACCCACCACCTGGCCGTGAAGTCGCTCGCGGTGCACGACGACGAGATCCTGCGGCTGCTGCTGCCCTGGCTGCCGTTCGAGACGACGGACGGGCACTCCACCCTCGACGAGTTCGCCCGCACCCACCGCACCGTGCTCGTGACGTCGAGCGTGGAGGAGTTCCGGCAGGTCGCGGCGATCGCCTCGGCCGCCGGGCTCGGCGTCGTCAACGGCGGCTACACCTACGACCGGGAACTGGTCCACCGGCTGCCCGAGATCAGGCCCGAGGTCAGCGTCGCCGACCTCGACCCGGCCACCCTCACCGCCCACCTCGACCCCGTCGACCGGGAGACGGAACTCGCCGCCGCGGCCTACCTCGGCCTGGCCCGCGACGCCCTCGCCGTCTTCGACTGCGATGTCGCGCTGCGTACGTTCCACCCCGCCTCCGCGCCCGCTCTGCTCGTCGACAGCCGCGAGGCCCGGCACGAGCGCACCCGCTCCCAGCTCGCCCGCGAGCAGGAGGGCGGCCTGTGGGGCGACATCCTCGGCGCGCTGCGCCAGGAGGCCCCGCGGGCCCAGCTCATCCTCAACCAGCTCAACCCGCTGGTGCGCACCGCCGTGGCCATCGACGAGCCCGAGTTGGCCCGCACCAGTGCCGAAGCCCTGTACGGGCAGGCCGCGTTGCTCTCCCGGCGTCCGCTCCGGCCCGCCGAGTCGAGCCTCATCAACCGCTCCTTCCTCGACCTTCTCGCCCACGCCCTCCGCAAGGACGGCTGAGGGCAGCTAAGGACAGCCGACCATGCCCACCGCACCCCACCCGCAGAACACCGACGAGCTGTTCCGGGCACTCCAGGAGAACGGCCGGCTTCCCTACGGCCGCACCCGCACCGTCACCGCCGAGGAACTCGTCGACGCCGCCGAGCGGTTCGACGAGCCCGTGCCGCTGATCCACGCGCTCCTCGGACTCCAGGAGGCGTACACGTACGGCTCCGATCCCCGGAAGTCGCCCGTCGTCTTCGCCCGGCTGCTCACCCTCTTCGACGAGCGGCCCGACGTCTTCGACGGCCGCGTGCGCCACCAGCTGTTCTGGCGGTTCAAGTGGGTGGCCAACGCCCTGCGCGCGCTGCCGGAGATTCCCACGGCCAGCCTGCGCCAGTGGCTGGGGGAGATGCGTGACCGGTACGAGAAGGAGGGCCTGGGCCTCCAGCCGTACTACGGGCAGACCTACCAGCTCGCCGCCCACACGGGTGAGGACACCACTCTCGCCTACGAGTTGTGGGCCAGCCGCCGCCGGACCCCGTACAGCGACTGCGAGGCGTGCGAGACCTGTGAGCGGGCCCTGTACCACCTCGCCGCGGGCGACGACGAGCGCGCGCTCGACGGCTGGGCGCCCGTCCTGGCCGGGAAGGAGTCCTGCCAGGAGGAGCCGGCGCGCTCCGTCTCGTACGCGCTGCTGCCCCTGCTGCGCACCGGCCGCGCCGACCGGGCCCGCGAGCTGCACCTCGCCGGGTACCGTGCGTGCCGCCGCAACCCGTCGATGGCCGGCGAGGTGGGCCGGCACCTGGAGTTCTGCGCGCTGACCGGCAACGAGGCGCGGGGGCTGGAACTGCTCGCCGAGAACCGGAACCTGCTCGACGAGGTGGACTCGCCGCTGGACCAGCTCGACTTCCTCACCGGTGTGGAGGTGCTGCTGAGGCGTGTCGAGAGCCTCGGCCACGGTGAGCTGCCCGTGTCCGGGTACGCGGGGCGCGCCTGGACCGTGGCCGGGTTGAGTGCCGAGGTACGGGGCCGGGGCGACGGCCTCGCCGCCCGCTTCGACACCCGTAACGGAACCACGGCCCACTCCGACCGCCGCCGGGCCCGTCTCGACCGCGCCCCGCTGCTCGAAGCGTTGGAACTGACCCTGCGCAGCCGGGCTTTGGGGGACGCGAACGGCTCGGGTGGCCTGCTTGACGCGGGTGTGGTGGGGGTGGTGGATGCCTCGGGCGCCGCGTCTGCCTCGGATGTGTCGAGTGTGTCGGATGTGGCGGGCGCCGTGGGTGACTCGGGTGTTCCGGGTGGCGCGGCTGCCGCCCGGGCCGCCGTCTCCGTACCCGAGTCGCTGCCCGAACTCATCCTGCACGCACGGGCCTTGGACGAGCAAGGACACCCGGGCGCGCGGGACTGCTGGGCGCGGCTGCGTACGCTCGTCGCCGCTCGCGACTACGCCCATCCCGACGACCCGGCTGTCGGCCCGTTCGTCCGCCTGTGCGCGGACCTGCTCACCGATGAGGCGACCCGGGCGGGCGAACTGGACGAGTTCGCCGTCGCCGCCGGTCTCTTCGAGGAGGCCGCGGGGCTGTACGGGGACGGGGAGGCGGCGGGTGAGGCGGTGGTCGCCCAGGCCCGTGCCGTGCTCGCCGCCGCCGAGATCCCGGTGGAAGGGGACGCCGACGCGGCCGGGGCGAAGGCCGCCGCTCTGACGGCCGCCCATGCGTCCCTGGTCCGCCTGCACGAGGAGGCGTCCGGCCTCGCCCCGTACCAGGAGGCCCGTCTGCTGCGGCTGCGGGCGAGCGCGCTCGGCGTACGCCTCCAGACGTCGGGGAGCGAAGCGCACGTCGCGCCGGTCCTCGCGGAGGTGGACCAGTTGCGGGCGTTCGCCGTCCGGCACGACCTCGCCGGACAGCTCGCCGGGGCCATGCTGCTGCGGGCCGGCACGTACGCGCTCTCCGGCGATCTGCCGGCCGCGGTCACCGAGGTCGACGCCCTTCTCGACCGGCTGAAGTCGCACGGCCCCGCCTGGCATCTGCCCCGTACGCTCGGACTGCGCGGCAGGCTCCGACTCGGCCTGAGAGACGCGCAGTCCGCGCACAAGGATCTCGCCGAGGGCCTGCGCCTGGCCGCCGCCTGGCCGGCCGGGCAGGTCGGCGCCGCCCGCCTCCACGGTGATCTGGCCGAGGCGTGCCTCCACCTCGGCCGCGAGGACGAGGCGCTGCGGCATCTGACGCGTTCGGCGGAGCTGGACCTGCGGGGCGGCAGCCGCACGGACGCGTTCTGCGCGTACAGCAACGCGGCACAGCTCTGCCTCGATCTGGGCCACATCGAGGACTGCATCGCCCTGCTCGACTCGCTTCTGACCGAACCGGACGTCGTGGCAGGCGAGTTGGATGACAGGCTGGTCGCCCAGCTGCGGCTGATCCGCGCCCGCGCGCTGCTCGCGGGGGAGGACCTGAAGGCCGCCACGGCGGAGTTCGTGGCCCTCGCGGCTGAGTCGGCCGGCTGGGACGACGACCCGGGCAGCCACGCCATGATCGCCGCGGAGACGGCTGTGGTGCTCGGGGAGTCCGGAGAGTTCGGCCGGGCTCGCGAAGCCGTGGACCGGGCGCTCGCCGCCCATGCCCGCGCCCCGCGCTACGAGCTGCTCAGCAACTGCCTGCGGGAGCTCGCCCGCCTCCAGGCCCAGCAGCAGGGGCCGGACGGCCTGGCCGACGCCCTCGCGCTCCTCGCCGACGCCGGGCGGATCGCCGGGGAGGCCCGTGCCGTGGAGTACGAGGCGGCCGGCCGGTCGCTGGACACCGCGCTGGCCTACGAGCACGGGCGGGTCTATGCGTACGTCGGGGAGTACGAGGACGCGCTCATCGCCCTGGACAAGGCCCTTGCCCTGCTCGATGGGGCGGGTGTGGGGGCCGGGGCCGAGGGTGACGAGGGTCGGGTGGGCGAGTGGGCCGAGTGCGTTCGTCTGGCGGGGGCCGTGGAGGGCGTCTACCTGGAACGAACCGCTCCCGCGCTCGTCCGGCTCGACCAGGCGGTTTCCCGTCTGACGGGCCTCGGTCGCACGGAGGAGGCCCAGCCGCTGATCTCCCTGGCTGCTCAGTTGCGCGATGAGGGGTGATGAGGAGTGATGAGGGGCGAGCAGGGGGTGAGGGGGTGAGGGGGCCGGGAATGCCCCTTGCCTGTGGTATTGGTCTAGTCCAGACTGAGCCATGACTGGCCATGACTAGTGCTGACTGGCCCTGATTGGCCGGAGTGAGCTTCTGCGGAGTCGGCCGCGCACGGCCCGCAGGGCTGCCCCGGTCATGATCGGCAGGTCGCGGTGATCGGACGGTCATCGATGGCCATGGGTGGCCATTGGTTGCTGTTGACGGTTGCTACTGACGGCCATCAGTGGCCATCAGTGGCCATGGGGCGGTCATCGGGTGGTCATCGGATGGAGGGGGATGCCATGTCGGTGTCGATGTCGGAGTCGGAGTCGGAGGAGGACGGTTCGGGGGGCGCCGGGCCGGAGTGCGTGGCAGCGGCCACCGGGCTGCCCCGGGGAGGCGCGGGCGAGCGGAGCCCGTTCGGCTCCCGGCTCCAGGCGTTCCGCAGGCGGGCCGGGCTGAGCCAGGAAGTGGCCGCGGCACGGGCCGGGATCAGCACCAGGGCGCTGCGCGACATCGAACGCGACCGGGTCCGGCGGCCCCAGTCCCGCACCCTCCAACGCCTGGCCGATGCGCTCGGGCTGGGCGATGCCGAGCTGGCGGACCTGGTGGCCGCCGCCCGCACCGGGCCACCGCGCGGCGCAGGCCGGCCGCGCCTGCTGATCCTCGGCCCGCTCGCCCTCCAGCGCGACGGGGCCCCGGTCCCGGTCACCAGCCCCATGCTGCGCCGCCTCCTCGGGCTGCTGGCGCTCAAGCACCCCGAGCCCGCCACCCAGCAGGAGATCACCGACACCCTCTGGCCGGCCGGGCCGCCCGGCTCCCATCAGAGCCTGGTCCACACCTACGTCAGCCAGGTCCGCCGACTGCTGGAACCGGGCGGCCCGGACGCCGGCCCGAGGGCCGGTGTGCGGACCGGCATGGGGACTGGTCCGACGACCGGCGTGCGGAGCGGTTTCGGGGCCGGTCCGAGGGCCGGGCTGCGGGCCGGCCCGCAGCCGACCGTCGCCCGGACCCCCACCGGCTACCTGCTGGAGGCGTCCCGGAGCCAGTTCGACCTCGGCCACTTCGACGAACTGCTGGACCGGGCGGAGCGCCTGCACCGCGCGCCGGACCCGGAGGCCGCGTACGCGTCGCTGACGCAGGCCCTGCGGTGGTGGAGGGGGCCCGTGCTGGCGGACGCGGACCCGGTGCTGAGCAGGCATCCGGCCGCGGTAGTGGCCAACGAGCGGCGGGTCAGGGCGGTGCTGCTGCACGCGGACACGGCCCTGCTGCTGCGCCGCCCCGAGGAGGCCGTCCCGGTGCTGTGGGACATGGTGAACGCCGAGCCGCTGCATGAGGGCCTTCATGCCCGGCTGATCCTCGCCCTCGCCAGTTGCGGGGAGCAGGCGGCCGCGCTCAACGTGTTCAGCCGCCTGCGCGACCGGCTCGACGGGGACCTGGGCATCGCACCCAGCGCGGAGGTCCGCGACGCCCACCTGCGGGTGCTGCGCCAGCAACTTCCCCTGCCGCAGCAGCAACTTCCGCTGCCGCAGCAGCAACTGCCCGTCGTGGGCGCGCAACTGCCCTCTGCGCAGCGGCATCCGGCTCCCGCGCGAGAGCAACAGCGCCTTGAGGGACCGGCATCGGCCGACCGCACGCCGCTCACCACCCCGTCACCGCAACCGCATCCGCAACCACCACTGTCACCAGCCCAGTTGCCCGCGAGGGCAGGCGTCTACGTCGGGCGGCAACGGCAGTTGGAGGTGCTGGACGTCCTCGTCTCGGCCGATCCGGCGCGGCGCGCGCGGATGGTGGCGGTGGTCGGTGCGCCCGGAGTCGGCAAGACCGCCCTCGCCACGCACTGGGCGCACACGCGGCGCGAACACTTCGAGGACGGGCAGCTGTTCGTCGATCTGCGCGGCCATTCCCCGCTTCCGGCCCTGCGTCCCGGCGACGTCCTCGCGCAGTTCCTCCGCGCCCTGGGCGTCCCGACCGGCCGGCTGCCCGCGGACGTGGACGAGGCCGCAGCGCTGTACCGTACGTTGCTCGCCGACCGGCGCATGCTGATCGTGCTGGACAACGTACGCGATGCCGAGCAGGTCAGGCCGCTCATCCCGGGCGCCCAGGGCTGTGCGGTGGTGATCACCAGCCGCAGCCAGCTCGCCGGGCTGGTCTCGAACGACGGCGCCCGCAGGATCGGCCTGGACGTGCTCGATCCGGACGAGGCCCGCCGGCTGCTGGGCACCATCATCGGCGAGTGCCGGGTCGCGGCCGAGGAAGAGGCGGCCCGCAGTCTCGTACGGGTGTGCGGCGGCCTGCCGCTGGCCATCCGGATCGCCGGCGCCAACATGGTGGCCCGCACCGGCGGCATCGCCGACCACTGCGCCGGGAGGGCGGGCGACGAGATACTGAACTGGCTGCACATCGAGGGGGACCGGCGCTCGACCGTACGGTCCGCCTTCGGCCTCTCCTACGGTGTCCTCCCGCCCCCGGCCCAGCGCATGTTCCGCCTCCTCAGCCTGACGCCCGGCCCGGACCTCTCCGCCGACGCCGCCGCCGCGCTGGCGGGCTCGACCCCGGCCGAAGCGGCCGCCCTGCTGGTGACCCTCGCGGACGCCCACCTGGTCCGGGAGGGGGCGGTCGGCCGGTTCGGGCTGCACGACCTGCTGCGCACCTACGCCCGCGGGCTGGCCGGCGAGGAGGAGGCGCACGCCGCCCGGCAGCGGCTCTTCGACTGGTACCTCCACCGCACCGAAGCGGCGGTCCGGCTGCTCCACCCGGCGGAGCTCCCGGCTGCCCCGGCTGCCCTGGCCTTCCCGGTCCGCCCCGCGTTTCCGGCGATTCCGGCGTTTCCGGACCGTGTGCAGGCCGTTCGGTGGCTGGACAGCGAGCGGGAGAACCTGGCCGGCGCCGTCCTCCAAGCGGCCGGCACCGGGTTCACCACCACCGCCTGGCGGCTGGCGGAGAGCCTGCACCGGCACCTCTCGGCGGGGTCGTACACGGGGGACCGCCTCAAGGCCGCGACCGCCGGGCTGTTCGTCGCCGTGGCCGATGGCGAGCTGCGGTCGTACGCCGCCGACGCGCAGGCCCTGGAACTGTTCGGGGGCGCACTGGATCTCGCGCGGCGGTCCGGCTGGCTCGACGGCCAGACGCTGGCGCTCCGCCGCCTCGCCCGGTGCGGTAGTGGGGTGGGCCCCGCCGACGACGTCACCAACCTGGGGTTGACCTGCTGAGATGTTGACCCGCTGACCCGCTGACCCGCTGAGATGTTGATCCGTTGATCCGTTGATCTGCTGAGGGGCGGGCCGGCTGAGGAGCGGGCTTGCCTTCACCGGTCGGGCGGCCGGGCGGTCGGGCGGCAGGACAACTGCTCCGGCAGTTGCACCAGTTCTGCCGGTTCTCGCGGGCCTGTCGGGGGCGGCCGGAAGAACCGCAGGTCAGGGCTGGTGTGTGCGGTCGAGATCGGCCTCTCGGGGTGCCTGCGGTCCTCTGGTCCGGCTGGAGAAGCCCGACCAGGCCGGGTCCGTACTGTGGCCGCACCGCAAGACCGTTCCCCTTCCTCCTCGGGCCTCCTCCGGCCTTCTCCGGGCCTCTCTCCCTCGCCCGGACCCCGTCATCCGCGTGCTCAGAATGAGGTTGCGATGCCCTCCGCCGCCCCGACCGCTCCGACCGCCCAGGCCCGTCCCGCCACCCAGGCTCTCGCCCCCGCCCCCGCCCCGGGGAGCGCCGCATGAGCCGCTACGACCGACTCGCGTACACCTCGGCGGTGCGGCGGGTCCAGGAGGAGATGGGCAGCGCCACGGCGGGCGGCCGCCGGCTGCGGGAGCCGGTCGAGGACGCCGAGCCGCTCACCGACGCGACGGCCGACTTCATCCGCGGCCTCGACGGCTTCCTGTTCGCCAGCGTGGGCGAGACCGGCTGGCCCTACATCCAGTTCCGGGGCGGCCCGGCGGGGTTCGTCCACGTCCTGGACGAGCACACCCTCGGCTATCTGGACGTCCGGGGCAACCGGCAGTACATCACCACCGGCAACGTGCGCGGCAACGACCGCGTCGCGCTCTTCTTCCTCGACCACGCCCGGCAGCGCCGCCTCAAGGTGTTCGGCCGCGCCACCGCCGTACCGGCCGATGAGAACCCCGTACTCGCCGAGCGCCTGGACTCGCCGCGTACGGAAGGACGGGTCGAACAGCTCGTCACCATCCAGGTCGAGGCGTTCGCCTGGAACTGCCCCAACCACATCACCCCCCGCTTCAGCCGGCACGAGGTCTCCTCCGCCCTGGCCCCGGTCCACGATCGCCTCGCGCGGCTGGAGCAGGAGAACGCCGCCCTGCGCGCGGAACTCGCCGCGCGCGCCGACGCCGATGCCGTCCGGCCTGACTGAACCCGCCGCCGCCCTTCTCTCCACGACCCCCCCGGGGCACACCAAGAAGCCCCCACACACGCCACGAAGCCCCCGCACGCCACGAAGCCCCCGGAACACCCCCCAGCGCGACGACTGAAGGATTGAACGGTTATGGCAGAACGCCTGGCAGAGCCCACCGCGGGGGCGGCGTCCCCGCCGGCGAAGGACGGGCCCGGCGGGCCGCCCTCGTCGGGGGAGCCGGCGATCTGGTCCCGTAACTTCCGGCACTACTTCGTCGCCCGCAGCGCCGGCCTGCTCAGCTGGGCCATGCTGCCGGTCGCCGTCGCGGCCGGTCTGCTCATCGACGGGTACGGAGTGGAGACCGCGGGCTACTCGATGGCCTTCCTGGTCGCCCCCTTCGCCGGGCTGGTGCTGTTCGGCGGGGTGCTCGCCGACCGGTTCACCGCCCGCCGGATGATGATCATCGCGGACCTGGCCAACCTCGTCGCGCACGTACTGCTCGCCCTCCTGTTCATCCACGGCATCGACCACCTCTGGCAGTTGTACGCGCTGCTGGTGGTGGCCGGTACGGCGAACGCGCTGTTCCAGCCGGGGGCCTCATCGACCGTCCCGCTGGTGTCCCGGGACGTGCAGGGCGCGAACGGGGTGCTGCGCACCTCCGAGGCGGTCACCGGCCTCGGCGGCCCGGCGCTGGCCGGCACCCTGGTCGGGTTCGGGTCCACCGGCTGGGTGATGGTGATCTCCGCCGTCGCCTACGGGACCAGCGCCGTCTGCCTGTTCGTGCTCCGGCTCGGCGTGGTGCCCGCCCCGCCGGCCGGCGAGAGCCTGTGGCGCAACCTGGCGGTCGGCTGGCACGAGTTCCGGGCCCGTAGCTGGCTCTGGGGCGTGATCGTGATCTGGATGTTCTACGCGGTGTTCGCCTGGGGGCCGCAGCTGTCGGTGGCCGCCGGCGTCATCGTTCCCGAGCACGGTGCGCGGTCCTTCGGCCTGATCAACGCCGCGTTGGGGGCCGGGACCGTGGCCGGGGGGCTGCTGGCGATCCGCTACAAGCCCGAACGGCCGCTCGCCGCCGGGGCCGTGGCGATGCTGGCGTACCCGCTCTACCCGCTCGGCATCCTGCTCGGCTGGCCGGTCTGGCTGCTCGCCGCCGCCCAGGTCGCGGTCGGGATCGGGCTCGGCATCTGGGGTGTCATGTGGGCCACCAGCGTGCAGACGCAGGTGCCGGGCGAGATGCTCAACCGCATCCACGCGTACGAGGTCGCGGGTTCGGTCGGCATGTACCCGATCGGCAGCGCGCTGGCCGGTCCCGCGGTCGGCGCGTTCGGCACCGACCGGGTGCTCCTGGTCGGCGTCGTGGTCTCCTGCCTCGCCGCCGTCGCCCTGCTGGCCACCCGCCCGATCCGCTCCCTGCGCCGGGTGCCGGACCGCGCCTGAGCGATGGCCGGTCGCGACGAAGCGGGCGGGCCGTCAGCGGCCGGTCGCGGCGAAGCGGGCGGGCCCTCAGCGGGCGGTCGCGATGAAGCGGGCGGGCCGTCAGTGGCCGGTTGCGACGAAGCGGGCGGCCCCTCAGCGGCCGGGCCCCTCACCTGCCGGTCGCGATGAAGCGGAGGTAGCGGCGCAGGCTGAAGGCCCGGCGGTGCTCCGTGCCGGCGGTGGCGAGTTGGGCGGCCAACTGGTCGTGGGTCGTCGCCAGGGCGGCGAGTTGGGCCTTGCGCTGGAGCAGCACGGCGCGCTGGCGTTGCAGGGTCGTCTGGTGCTGCTGCTTCTCCTGGTTGAGCTGCTGCCGGCGGGCGACGCTGCGTTGCTGGAGCTGCTCGCGCTGTCTGCGGGCGGCCGCCTCGGCCTGGGCGATCTCCGCTTCGTGGCGCTTCTTCCGGGCGGCGAACTGCTGGCGGATCGTGGCCCGCTCCTGGGCGCTCAGGCTGGTGGGAGCCGAGTTCCTGGCCCGCTGCTCCAGCGATGTCCGCCAGCCTTCGAGCGCCCGCCCCCGTACCTCGCCGACCCCCGGAACCTTGACCTCCTGACCGCCTGCGAGGACGAGATACGCGTCGCGGTTGTTGTATCGGCCGGTCTGCACATACCGGACGCCGTTGAAGTCGGCGGCGGTGCGGATGCCGGCGGCGGTCAGGGCCAGGACCGTACCGCCGCTGATGTTGGAGAGCTTCTTGGCGTCCTGGATGGACGCCTGGCGGAGCTTGTTCCGGACGTGCGTGGCGACCGCCGACGTCAGCGCCGCGTCCAGTTGCCTCAACTCCTTGGCGGCCAGCCCGTTCAGCGTGGACCTCAGCTTGCCGGTTTCCTTGTTGAGGGCGACGGTGATGCGTGACTGTGCGGTGTGCAGCTCGGTCTGGAGGCCGTTGATCTGCTGGTTGATCTGTACGTCCCGGTCCGCGCCGGCCAGCTCCAGGGCCTCGATCTCCTGGCGGACCTTCTCCCCCTCCGCCACGGGAGCGGCCAAGGCGTCCACCTGCTGCCGGAGCGCCCGCAACCGGTCCTTCGACGCCTGCGCCTCGGGGCGGGAACGCCGGGCGGTGTGCAGGGCGGCACCGGATGCGAGCAGCGCTCCCAGTTGGGCGGCGGCCAGGTAGCCGCTCGGCAGCACGCTGACGGCGGTCAGCGTGGCGGGCGCGGCGGTTCCGGTCAGGGTGAGGATCGCGGTGAGTACGTCGGCGGGGCGCCGGTGCGCGAAGGCCGTGACGGCAGCAGCGGGCGCACCGCCGGTGCTCGCCGCGCCAACCGTGCTCGCCGGGCTACCCGTGCCTGCCGCGCCACCCGTTCCTGCCGCGCCACCCGTGCCTGCCGCGCCAGCCGTGCTCCCCGCAGGGCCCTGCGATGGCGGCGGGATGTGGCCCGCCAGCCAGGCGGGGGTTCCACCCGCCGGGGCTGTGCCGTGGGCCGGGCGCTGAGGCGGGATCGGGCCGGACCCCGGGGCGGAGGCCGGCCCGGGGGCCTGGGTGGGGATCGCCGTCGCGGCTGAGGACAGCGGGGGCGCCGCGTGCGGGTCGGCGGCGAGCAGCCCGTGCGTCTGTGCGGCCAGCGCCCGCAGGACCGCGTCCGGATGGGTCAGCAGCAGGCTCCAGGCCATGGAGGACTGCGGCTCCGTGAAGTCGTCCTCCTTCAGGATCAGGAACTCGCCCTGCTTGTCGTGCAGTTGGTCCCAGATGCTCGGGTCGGTGGCGATCGCGACCAGCGCGAGGTGGATGACCCAGGACGAGAACCGGTCCATCGCGGGGCCGAAGTCGGAGCTTGTGCGGGCCGGGGACTGGTAGTTGCGGTGGCCGCTCTCGGTGGCTCCCTGCCCCTTGAGCGCGGGCACGTACATCCCGTCGTAGTCGACGAGACGGAGCGTGCCGTCCGGTGCGACCAGGAGATTCCCGTGCTGGAGGTCGCCGTGAGCGATGCCGAGCTTCTCCAGGTCGGCGACCAGCGCCATGAACCGGTCGGCGATCCGGAGGACGGCCGCCTGGTCCCGGATGTTCCGGTCGATCCATGTGATCAGGTTGGTGGCCTCCACCCAGGCCATCTTCAGGGCCGGGTACCACTGTCCGGCGACGAGGACGCCTCGCGGCAGATACTCCAGGCCGACCGGCCACGGCTGGGACAGCGCGGCCGGATCGAGTCCGGAGAGCCGCTTGCTGATGGCTTGGTAGCGCGCCTCCAGGGTGCTGCTGTCACGGGTGAAGCACTTCAGCGCGTACCGCTGTCCGCCGGGTGCGGTGATGGAGAAGACGCTGGCGAAATTGCCGGAGATCGCCTTCGGCCCGAGCACCGGGCTCTGCTGGACGGCCCCGTTCTTCAGGTCGGGGTCCTCGAAGCAGAGCGTGGGGTTCTGAAGGGCTTCCACGTAGTTCGCACCGGTCGGGAATCTGCGTCCGGCGACAGGTCCGCCGGGGCGGGAGACCGCCATCACCCCTCCGTCTTCACCCGTACGCGGATGAGGGCCACGTCGTCGTTGCGCATCCGGGACCTGTCGCGCTCGTTGTGGACCCACTCGGTGAAGAGTTCATGGTCCAGGTCGGCAAGGTTTCCGAGCTGCTTCCCCGCCCCGCCCGAATCGATCTCGGGGTGCGACAGCAGCCACGCGGCCAGTGCGTCAGTGGCCAGCAACAGTTCGTCCCCCGCGTGCAGTTCACCGGTCGCGGTCGACGCCCGGTCGGTGATCAGGGCGGCGTCCCGGTTACGGCTGCCGAGCAGGTGCGGGGTGATCCCGAAGCCGTCGCCGTCCGTGATGGGGAACGAGGCGACCAGATGGCCGTCGCGCAGGTGGAAGAGGCAGCTGTCGCCGAGCGCGAAGGCCCGCCAGATCCACCGCCGCGCGTTCCCGGGGTCGGACTCCGGGCCCGTCGCGGTCGGCGCCGCCCACAGGTGGACCGCCGTCAGCGTGGCGAAGGCCCCTTTGTCCAGGCCGGGTTGCTCGTACCACGCGATCGGCCGGCCGCGGGCGGCGCGATCCGCCCGGTACGCCGCGACATAGTCGTCCCACCGGTCGACGGTACGGGTCAGGAGGTCCTCGACGAAGTCCCCGGGCAGGCCCTCCCGCTTGCGCTGACGCTCGTCGGCACCAGCACCAGCACCAGCACCAGCACCAGCACCAGTACAAGCACCAGCAGCACCGGCGTCGTCTTCGGCAGCACCAGCGGCAGCGTCGTCGGCGGCGGGGGCGTGCGTGGACGCGATCGGCGCACCGACGACCGCCGCGACCGCGCCGTTGGCCAACTGCCGGGCCCATGGCCCGGCAAGCAGGCTCTCGGATGCCCCATCGGACACGGCGGCGACGAGTGAACTCGCGTCGGGTGAGAGCGAGATCGCGATCGCGTCCTCGCACTCCTCCGCCGAGCTCCCCGTCTTGGGCACCAGGAAGTGCTGGACGTCCAGGGGCGTCGAGGAAGCGCCCATGCCGGTCAGCGAAGTTCCGTGGCGCGCGTGCCGATGTCGAGGAACTCGACGATGGAGGTGATGTCGGCGTTGTAGACGAAGCCGCGGGTGGCCTCGCTGACCTGGTGGCCCTGCGAGGCGGCGTAGGACCGCATGTGGCCGGGCAGCACGCTCGACATGTGGAAGAGCAACCGCGAGTAGTTGTCCGGGAGTTCGCCGTCGCCGTCCGGGAACGTGACGGGTGTGCCGCCCGCCCCGGACACATGCAGGTTGAAGAGGAGGACGGACCCGTCCGCGGTGGCGTGCGAGGCGAGCCCGATGGCCGCGCTGGTGGGGTCGCCGTCGGTGGACTCGCCGTCGGTCAGGTTGAGGACGATGGGGGGAAAGCCGCCCGGGTGCTCGTCGACCCAGCGGGCGATGAGCGAGTCGGCGTAACCGAGTGCGCGGGTCATCGGAGTGCCGCCGTTGGTGACCGGGTCCATCCACACGGGGAACTGCACGGTCGTCTCGACGAGCCCGCCCGCGCCGTCCGGGACCTTCTTCGTACGGCTCTCCAGGCGGGCCGGGTTGTTCGCGATCTCGCTCAGCGGTACGAGGTCGCGCCCGGCGAGCGCGCCGGTGAAGGCGGACCCGACCTGGGTGTGGCCGTAGCCGATCACCGCGACGTGGAAGTAGTCGCGGACGCCTTCCTCCTTCGCGCACTTGACCGACAGCTCGGTCAGCAGCCGGTTGATGGCGTCCGACACGACCTGGGCGCGCTGCTGGACCATCTCGCCGGTGCCGATGGGATCGCTCATCGAGGCGGACTGGTCCACGAGGAAGATGAAGCAGCCGGGGTTGGTGCGGCTGATCTCGGCGGTGTACGGCATCGCGGCGACCCGACTCCTCTTGCGCGAGGGCGGAATGAACGCCACGGCACAGGACGCACGCGGAAACCTGACCCCCCAGGGAGATCGATGGTAGCGGTACCGTGCCGCTGAGTGAGGGGACTTGACGACCTTCTGGCACTTTTCGGCCGGTCGGTGCCCGGCCCTCCGGGACGCGGGCGCGGGGAGGACTGCCGGAGCGGGGGCGCGACGCCGGCAGGGGGGCGCGTTGCCGCCAGGGGGGCGCGGCGCTCCCGGCGCGGTGGACTACGGGGTCGAGGCCCCCGACGCCTCCGGCACCCCCGGAGCGGAGTCCGCGTCCGCGTCGGGCTTGCGGTCGGGCTCGCGGCCGGGCTTGCGGTCGGGGGCGTGGCCGGGCTTGCGGTCGGGGGCGTGGCCGGGGTCGCGGTCGGAGTCCGACGTGGCCGCCGGGCGGGGAAGTGCCGTCGCCGGGCGTACGGGGATGAGGGCGGCGACCACCGCCGCCGCCAGGCCCACCCCGCAGCCGATCAGCATCGCGACGCGGAAGCCGTTCTCCGAGGCCAGGGCGAAGCCGCCGAAGTCCGTGGTCATCCGGGCCAGCACCACCCCGGTCACGGCCGCCGCGAACGACGTGCCGATCGAGCGCATCAGGGCGTTGAAGCTGTTCGCCGACGCGGTCTCCGACGAGGGAACCGCGCCCATGATGAGCGCCGGCATCGCTCCGTAGGCGAAGCCCACGCCCGAGTTGCAGACGAGGGCGACCACCAGCAGGCTCCACGGGGAGCCGGAGCCGATCAACGGCAGGGAGAGGCCGTAGCTGGCGGCGATGAGCAGACTGCCCACGGCCAGGGTGACCTTGGGGCCCTTGGCGGCGGACAGCTTGGCGCCCACCGGGGACATCACCATCATCATCAGCCCGGCCGGGGCCATCCACAGGCCCATCGCCAGCATCGACTGCCCCATGCCGTATCCGGTGGCCTCGGGCAGCTGGAGCAGCTGGGGCACCACGAGGGGCTGGGCGTACATCGCGAAGCCGACCAGGATCGAGGCCGCGTTCGTCATCAGCACCTGGGGGCGGGCGGTCACGCGCAGGTCGACCAGCGGCTCGCGCAGGCGCAGCTCCCACCAGCCCCAGGCGGGCAGCAGGACGAGCGCGGCGGCGAAGAGGGCGAGCGTGGTGGTGCTGCCCCAGCCCCAGTCGGCGCCCTTGGAGACGGCGAGCAGCAGGCAGATCAGGGCGCTGCCGAGGCCGATGGCTCCGGGCAGGTCGAAGCCACCGGCGGCGGTGGTGGGCCGGTCGGCGGGGACGAGGAGCCGGATCAGCGCGCCGACCGCCAGGGCCAAGACCGCGACCACCCAGAAGAGCACCCGCCAGCTGGCGTTCTCCGCGATGGCGGCGGCGAACGGCAGCCCCAGCGCACCGCCGACGCCCATGGACGCGCTCATGATCGCGATGGACGGGCCGAGCTTCTCGGCCGGGACGACGTCCCGCAGCAGGCTGATGCCGAGCGGGACCACGCCCATGCCGAGGCCCTGGAGGCCGCGTCCGGCGATCATCGGGAGCACGGAGGACGACAGCGCGCAGACCACCGAACCGAGGACCAGCGGTACGAGCGAGACGAGCAGCATCCGCCGCTTGCCGTACATGTCGCCGAGCCGTCCGGCGACGGGCGTGGACACCGCCGCGGCCAGCAGGGTGGCGGTGATCACCCAGGAGGCGTTGGACGCGGAGGTGTCGAACAGCGTCGGCAGTTGCGCGATCAGCGGCACCACCAGGGTCTGCGTGAGCGCCGCCACGATGCCGGCGAAGGCGAGGATGCCGACCACGCCTCCCGGGCGGGCCACGGGCGGTGAACTCTCCACGGGGTGTCTCCTTCTCGCCCTTTCGGGCCGGTTCTCGGTGGCGCTGGTCGCCGGTCGCTGATCGCTGGTTGCTGATCACTGACTGCTGGTCGCTGACTGCTGGCCGCTGGTCGCCAGTGCGGCTGCGGGGCTGTACCGCTGTACCGCTGTACGGCCCGGATGCGGTCCGCCCCCGCGGCCCGACTATGTAAGGTACATGGAATATGCACCATGCATAACGTGTGCATGCAACACATTTATCGTGATAGTCCTGGACACAAGCTCGCTTTCCCCGCGAAGCGCGCTCCAGGAACCGCTGGAGCCGCAGGAGCCGAAGGAAGCACCACGTGGACATGCCCCTCGACCGGGTCGAGCGCGAGACGATGCTGCTCGGCCGGTACATGCATCTGCTCAGTCCGCGCGTCGAGTGGCGGCTCGACCGCAGCGCCTACATCCTGCTCAGCCGGATCCAGGTGGAAGGCCCCATGTCCATCAGCCAGCTCAGCGACGCGTTCGGCCTGGACGCCTCCACCCTCAACCGGCAGACCGCCGCCATGCTGCGCGCCGGGGTCGTCGAGCGGATCCCGGACCCGGACGGGGGCATCGCGCGCAAGTTCGCCATCACCGACGAGGGGGAGCGCCGGCTCGACAACGACCGGACCAGGAACGTGGCGGGCCTGGCGAAGGTCATGGCCGACTGGACGCCCGAGGAGGCGGAGCAGCTCGCCGTCTCCCTCAGCCGCCTGAACCTCTCCATCGAACGCCTCGACGGACGGCCCTGGCCCCGCGACTGACACCCGGCGCTCCTGGCCGACCCCTGGTGTACTGGAAGTACCCGTACCGGTCCGGTCATGGATGGGGATGGATGCTCATGAGCCGCCGCCGCCGCTGCTGCCGCCGTCTTCGTACGCGCACCCGTATCCGTACGCCGCTTCCCCAGGCTCTGGCCTGCGCCGGTGCCGCCGTCCTGCTGACGACCGCCTTCGCCCCTGCCGCCCCTGACCCCGAACCCGCCGCACCCGCCGTTCCTGCCGACCGCACCGACCCCCGCACCGCGACCGCCGTGCTCGCGATCCCCGCCATCGGCGTCGCGGACCTGGACGTCGTGCCGTACGAGGGGACCACCGACGACGTCCCCGGCAGCCGTATCCAGGACCGGGGCGTCGCCTCCAGCCCGTACGGGGAGGAAGGCGGGGTCGGACCGGGGGACGTCGGCAACTACCTCGTCACCGCACACCGGTTGAGCGCCGGAGGCGTGCTGCGCGATCTGCCGGAGCTCGGCAAGGGCGATCCCGTGTACGTGGTGGAGGACGGCACCCGGTACACGTACGAGATCACCGCGACCCGGAAGACCTCCTTCCGCAGCGAGCGCTCCCTCGCCGAGCAGCGGGCCGAGGTGCCGGGGCGGCCCGGTACGGAGCCGACCCGGGCGATGATCACGGTCTCCACCTGCGCGACACCCGAGGACGACGCGGCCGGGAACTTCTGGCGGGACGACCTCGGCAACCCCGAGCACCGGATCGACAAGGTGGGTGTGCTGGTGTCGGAGAAGAAGGCGTAGGGAGAGGTGGAGGTGGAGAAGGCGGCGCAGCGGAGGGCGGAGACGGCGGGGTGACCCGGGGCGGTGGTCGGCGGCCGGGAGTGTTCGGGTTTCATATCGCCGCGATGGTTGACCCTGACGCAGGGGCAACCTCCCAGCATGGTCGGCATGACGGAGAAAACCGATGCGAACGAGGCCGCCGGAGTGCGTGCCCCAGCCGGTGACCGCGGCAGAGCCGACGGAGTCGGCCCGAGCCCTCGTCGGCGGGGGACCGCCGACGCGTCGGCCAGGGACAGCGGGGAGCGGACCAGGAGCAAGGAGGCGATGGGGAGCGAGGGGACGATGCGGCACTTCACGATCCAAAACGACGGCGTCACGATTCCGGTCACGCGCGGCGGACGGGGGCGGCCGCTGGTCCTGTGCCCCGGTCTGGGCTCGACACAGGCCGATCTGCACGAACTGGCCGGGCTGTTGCGGCGCGACCACGACGTGGTGACCTTTGATCTCCGGGGCCACGGCCTCGCGTCGGCCGCCGACCGGTACTCCTTCGAGGCGTTCCTCAGCGATCTCGCCGCCGTGCTGGCGGTGCCGGGACCTCTCGATCTGCCCTCGCCGCCCGTGCTCGTGGGCTACTCGCTGGGCGCGGACCTGGCCGTGCACTACGCCTCCGAGCATCCTGACGCCGTGGCCCGGCTTGTCCTCATCGACGGAGCGAATCCCTTGCCCGAACCGTTCATCACCGATGTCGATCTGGTGGAATTCCGCGCGATGACGGAGGACCCGGCGACGCGGCGGGAGGCCGAGCGGGCTCGGGGCACCGCGCGCCAAGTCCTTCTCGCCGCGCAGGAAATCCTTGACCTGCAACTGGAGATCGATGTGGTCCGGTCCGGGATTCTCGACCGGTACCGGAAGATCGACCATCCCATCAGCATGATCATGTCGACCGCGATCGCCGGTGACAGCGCGGAAGGGCGTGCGCCACGGCACAACCGGCTCTGGCGTGCCGGTGTCGAGCGGCTCGTTCACGAGCAGCCGGACATCTCCACCACATGGCTCGACGCCGGTCACGCGCTGGTCTTCACCCACGCTCCGGCGATCGCGGAGATCATCCGGCACGGACACGCCCCGGCCGGCGGGTCGGGCAGGTCGGCCCCTTGAGCGGCGCCCGGGCTCCCCGGGGACCGGCCCGATGCTGACCATCGGCGAGCTGGCGTCGTACGCGGGAGTCACTGTGCGCACGGTGCGGCACTATCACGCCAAGGGGCTGCTGCCGGAGCCGGAACGCGACGGCTCCGGCTATCGGAGGTACGGCGCCGACGCCGTGGTCGAGCTGATCAGAATCCGGACCCTGGCCGAAGCGGGCGTTCCCCTGGTGCGCGTGCGGGAGCTGCTTCGGGCGGACGAGGAGGAGTTCGCCGCGGCGGTCGCAGCCATCGAAGAGCGACTGCGGTCGGAGATCCGGGAGCGGCAGCGGCAGCGGGAGCAGATCGGCCGCCTCGCCGCCGGGGACCACTTGGTGCTGCCCCGGGAGGTGGTCGAATTCCTCGACCGGCTGCGGGCGCTCGGGGTCGACGAGCGGATCGTCCAGGCCGAGCGCGACGGCTGGATCCCGGTGGCCGCGCGCTCGCCGGAGCGAGTTCCGGAGTGGATGGCACGCAAGCGGGAGCAGATCGCCGACCCGCGGTTCGTCGACTTCTATCTCACGCTGGGCCGGGCGCTCGACCGGACCGACGACGACCCGCAGTCGGTCGAGCTGATCGAGCTGGCCGATGAACTGGCCGCCTACCTCACGCGGATGGCCGACGATCGTGGCGACGACTACGTCGACGATGTCGTCATCGAGCCACCGCTCGTCCCGTTGATGGACGCTCTGGCGTTCGACACCGTGCCATCGGCGCGTCGACTGATCGAGCTGTTGAGGAAGCGGGGCTGGACCGGCTGGACCAAGCTGGAGCGCGCGGACCCGCCGGAGCGCGCGGACCCGCCGTGAGGCGGTCGGGCAGGTGGTGACGGCCTGGGCGTGGTGGTGACATCCGGGGCGTGGCGGTGACGTCCGGGGCGAGGACCCGGCCGTCACCGCCCCGGATTCGGTTGGCCGCTCAGCCGCTCAGCCGCTCAGCCGCTCAGCCGCTCGGCCGCCCGGCCGCTCAGTGGCGGCCCGTGATGCGGTCCGCGATCTTCGCGATGGGGTCGGTGCCGGGGCGGGGCGATGCCGTCTCGCGGCGGTCGGCGGCGCGGTAGGCGGCGTACAGGCCGTGGACGCCGAGCCAGCGGAAGGGCTCGGGCTCCCAGCGGCGGACCTTGTGGTTGACCCAGGGCAGGGTCGTCAGGTCGGTGGGCCCCGCCTGGCCGGAGTCCTGCTGGATCAGGTCGCGCAGGGTGCGGGCGGCGAGGTTGGCGGTGGCGACGCCGGAGCCGACGTAACCGCCCGCCCAGCCGAGCCCCGTGGAGCGGTCCAGGGTGACGGTGGCGCACCAGTCGCGCGGGACGCCGAGGACGCCGGACCAGGCGTGGTCGATGCGGACGCCGGCCGTGGTGGGGAAGAGGCGGACCAGGAGGTCGCGCAGGGCGGCGATGGTGGCGGGCTGGGTGCGGCCGTCGTTGTCGGTGGCGGAGCCGTAGCGGTACGGGTAGCCGCGGCCGCCGATCGCGATGCGGTCGTCGGCCGTGCGCTGGGCGTAGAGGTAGGCGTGGGCCATGTCCCCGAGGGTCTCGCGGCCCTCCCAGCCGATGGTGTCCCAGATGCGGGCGGGGAGCGGTTCGGTGGCGATCATGGAGGAGTTCATCGGGAGCCAGGTCCGCTTGTGCCCCTTGAGGCCCGCCGTGAAGCCCTCGGTGCAGCGCAGGATGTAGGGGGCGCGGACCGTGCCGTACGGGGTGACGGCGTGCTTGGGCTTGATCTCGGTGACCGGGGTCGATTCGTGGATCGTGACGCCGAGCGCCTCCACCGCGTCCGCGAGGCCCTTGACCAGCTTGGCCGGGTGCAGCCGGGCGCCGTGCGGGGTCCAGGTCGAGCCGATGGCCCCGGTGACATGGACGCGCTCGGCCGTCTCGCGGGCGCCGCGCAGGACCCGGTCGGTCTCGCCGAACGCGATCTCGACGCTGTGGAAGTCCCGGAGCCGGGCCAGCTGCGCCGGGGTGTGGGCGACCTCCAGGACCCCGCCCTGGTGGATGTCGGCCTCGATCTTCTCCTCGGCGGCGGCCCGGACGACCTCGCCGACCGTCTCGTTCATCGCCTTCTGGAGCCGTACGGCGGCTTCGTGGCCGTGCAGCTTCGCGTACCGTTCGCGGCCCGCGATGCCGTTGTACAGCCAGCCGCCGTTACGGCCGGAGGCCCCGTAACCGCAGAACTTGGCCTCCAGCACGGTGATGTCGAGGAAGGGGGCGGCCTTCTTCAGGTAGTACGCCGTCCAGAGCCCGGTGTAGCCGCCGCCGACGATGCACACGTCGGCGCTCACGTCGCCGGGCAGGGGCTCGCGCGGGGCCGGGGTGCCCTCCTGCGCGTACCAGAACGATATGCCGCCGTTGACGGTGCTCATGATGTCCCTGCTGTCCGCTGTTGTTCGGTGCTCGTCCGGTGTCGTCCGGCGTCGTCCGGTGCTCGTCCGGTGTCGGTCCGTGTCATGCCGAGCGTACGTATGGCGGGACGGTACTGCGCGGCGGGGCGTTTCGTCTCCTGTTGCTGTTGCTGTTGCTGTTGCCTTTGCTGGGGCTGTGCACCTGAGCGAGTACGCGCCTGGGGCGTGTGCCTAGGATCGGTGCCGTGATTGTCGTCCCGGATGCACTGATCGCCGCTCAGTCCACGTACAACGGAGCGGCCGGGCGGGCCTTCGTCGCCGCGCTGCCGGGGCTGGCCTCCCGGTTCCTGGCGGAGTGGGGGCTGCGGCTGGACGGCCCGGTGATGTACGGCATGTGCGCGCTGGTCCTGCCGGTGGTGCGGGAGTCGGACGCGGTCCCGGCCGCGCTGAAGCTCCAGTTGGTGGACGAGGAGACCGTGGGGGAGCCGGTCGCGCTGCGGGCGTGGGGCGCGGCGGGGGCCGGGGCGGTGGGCGTGCTCGTCGACGACCCGGGTGCCGGCGCCCTGCTGCTGGAACGGCTGGACGAGCGGCGGCCGTTGTCCGGGACGGCCGATGTGCGCGAGGCGGTCGGGGTGCTCGGCGCGGTGCTGGCCCGGTTGGCCGCTGTGCCCGCGCCGGACGGGCTGCGCACCCTGGGCGGTGCGGTGGAGCGGATGCTTGCGGCGGCCCCGGAGACGGTCGGGCGGCTGGCGGACGCGGCGGAGCGGCGGCTGCTCGCGGACTGCGCAGCGGCGGTGCGGGAGGTGGCGGGCGAGCCGGGGGACCGGTTGCTGCACTGGGACCTGCACTACGACAACGTGCTGGCGGGGCGGGCGGACGCGGGGCGGGCCGGGGAGTGGGTGGCGCTCGACCCCAAGCCCCTGGCGGGTGACCCCGGGTTCGAGCTGTTCCCGGCGCTGGTCAACCTGTTCGACCCCGGGGAGGTGGTGTGGCGGTTCGACGCGTTGACGGAGGCGCTGGGCATGGAGCGGGACCGGGGGCGGGCGCGGGCCTGGACGCTGGGGCGGGTGCTCCAGAACGCGGTGTGGGCGGTCGCGGGCGGGGAACGCGAACTGGCCCCGGACCATGCGGAGATCGCGCGGCGGCTGTTGGTGCGGTGAGGTGGTGGGGCGCGGGAGTGCTGGGGCGGTGAGGTGGGTGGGGCACGGGAGTGCTGGGGCGCGGAGGGGCGGAAGAGGGGCTGTCTAGGCTGGCCCCATGATTCGTACCGCTGTCCCTGATGACGTCCCCGTCCTGCACGCCCTGGTGCGTGAACTCGCCGCGTACGAGAAGGCTCTCGACGAGGTGGTCGCCTCCGAGGAGCAGCTCAGGGAGGCGCTGTTCGGCGAGCGGCCCGCCGCGTACGCGCATGTGGCGACGGCCGACGACGGCGGCGACGGTGGCGGCGAGGTGATCGGCTTCGCCCTGTGGTTCCTGAACTTCTCCACCTGGCGCGGGGTGCACGGCATCTACCTGGAGGACCTGTACGTCCGCCCGGACCGGCGCGGCGGTGGACACGGCAAGGCGCTGCTGGCGGAGCTGGCGCGGATCTGCGTGGAGCGCGGGTACGAGCGGCTGGAGTGGTCGGTGCTGAACTGGAACGCCCCGTCCATCGCGTTCTACGAGTCCCTGGGCGCGCGGCCGCAGGACGAGTGGACGGTGTACCGGCTGACGGACGGGGCGTTGGCGGGGCTGGGAGCGGCGGGCGACCGGGTGGGGGCCTGAGGCTCGGCGGCGTACGGCGTTACGGCTCCAGCACCACCTTGCCGATCGTGCCGCGCGTCTCCAGCGCGCGGTGCGCGGCGGCCGCTTCCGCGAGCGGGTAGCGCTGGACGGCCGGGCGCAGTCGGCCGGCCGCCGCCTCGGCGAGGGCGCGGGTCTCCAGGACGCGCAGGCCGCCGCCCCGCTGGACCAGTCGGGGTCCGAGGACGGAGCCGGAGGTGATGGCGCGTTCGGCCAGCTCCTCCGGGGTGAAGGTGAGCGGCCGGCCTTCGTGGAGGCCCCCGCCGGACCAGCCGTAGATGACGTGCTGCCCGCCCTTGCCGAGCAGGTCGACGGCGCTGCGGGCGGTGGTCCCGCCGACGGAGTCGTAGACGACGGTGGCCCGCGGGCCGGTTGCGTCGAGGAAGGCGCGGGCGTGGTCGGGCCAGTCCGGGAGGGTGTAGTCGAGGGCGAGGTCGGCGCCGTTCTCCTTTGCCCGGGCGACCTTGGCGGGGCCGCCGGCCAGGGCGATCACGGTGGCCCCGGCGTTCTTGGCGTACTGGACGAGGAGGGTGCCGATCCCGCCCGCCGCCGCGGTGACGACGGCCACGGAGCCGGGGCCGAGGTCGGTGAAGGAGAGGATGCCGAGGGCGGTGCGGCCGGTGCCGATCATGGCGACGGCTTCGGCGGCGCCGAGCTCCCCGGGGATCTCGTGGAGCTTGTCGGCATGGGTGACGGCGAGTTCGGCGTACCCGCCCGGCACCGTGCCGAGGTGGGCCACGACGCGCCGGCCGAGCAGGCCGGGGTCGGCGCCCTCGCCGAGCGACTCGACGGTTCCGGCGACTTCGCGGCCGGGGATGGTGGGGAGCTCGGCGGGGGCGGGGAAGGGACCGGAGTGCCCTTCCCGCAGGGTGGTGTCCAGGAGGTGTACGCCGGCCGCCTCGACGGCGATGCGGACCTGGCCGGGGCCGGGGACGGGATCCTCGGTCCGTTCGTACGTGAGGTTCTCGGCGGGGCCGAAGGCGTGGAGGCGGATGGCGTGCATGGAGAGCTCCCTCGGGGCTGCGGGGCGGGGCCGGGCGGGGCCGGGCGGGCAGTGTCCCCAGCCTCGTACCTCAGGTCTGGTTGAGGTCAACCTCTGATCCGGAGCGCTGTCCACGCTGTCCGGAGGGCTGTCCACGCTGCCCTGGGGGCTCTCCGCGCTGATCGGAGGGCTGTCCGGAGCGTCGTCAGCGCTGCCCTGAGGGCCGTCCGCGCTGATCGGTGGGCCGCCCGGAGGGCTGTCGCGAGGGCCCTCCGGCGGCTTTTACGGCGAGCAGTGCGGCCTCGATGCCGCTGGTGAAGGATGCCTCGCTGAGGAGTCCGGGGGCGGCGACCTGGTCGCCCGCCAGGAAGATCCCGTCGCCCCGGACGATCGCGGGCCGGTCCCGCCAGGTGGTGCCGGGGCGGTCGACGGCCCCGGTGCGGCCGGCGGCCAGGGCCTCGGTGCGCCAGGTGGTGCGCTCCCGCCAGCCGGGGAAGCCGAGGTCGAGGAGCTCCTCGGCGCGGGCGGTCCCCTCCGCCCGGTGCGCGTCGGGGCCGATCGGGAACTGGCCCTGGAGCAACTGCTCGCCCGCCGGAGCGAGGCCGGGGTCCTGGGCGGTGAACCGTTCGACCCAGCCCGGCGCGTCCAGGTCCGACACCACGAACGCGTCGCCGCGCCGCGTGCGTACGGCCAGGTCCACGAGGACGGTGCGGCCGCTCTCCCAGGTGAGGGACGCGTCGTCGAGGAGGGCGCGGGCGGCGTCGAGCGAGGTGGCGACGACGACCGGTCCGGTGCGGGCGAGGTCGGCGAGCGTACGGGTGTCGACGCGGGCGGCTGTCTCGACGGCGACCCCGAGGCCGCGGGCGTGGCCGGCCATCCGCTCGACGAGCCGGCCCCAGCCGCCGACCGGATAGCGGGCCGCGGGCGGGAAAGAGGCGACCCGGCGCAAGCGCTCATGGACGAACGCGGCGGAGAGCGAGCCCGGGTCGTGGTGGTAGACGGCGACGCCCATGAAGTGCGCGGCGGCCCTGGCGCCGTCCTCACCGACCTCGCCGGTCGCCCAGCTCAGGAAGTCGGCGTCCACCGGCGCGCTCCCGGCGGGCCGCCGGCCGAGGCGCAGCATGGCCAGGGGCGGGACGGCGCGGAGGGCTCCCCGCAGACGGAAGCGGAAACGGAGGGCTTCGCGGGGCGGTACGGAGGCGATCGGCCCGAGGAGCCCGCGCTTGGCGAGCCAGGTGGTGTGGGGCCCGTCGATGTAGAGGGCGTGCGGCCCCTCGTTGGTGCGACGGGGCCCGTCCCCGGTCCTGGCCCGGCCGCCGAGGGCGCGGTGGGATTCGTGGAGGGTGACGTGCGCGCCGGATTCCGCCGCGGTGATGGCCGCGGTGAGCCCGGCCAGGCCGCCGCCGACGATGTGGATGCGGTGCATGGTTGGCTCCTCTGCCCATGGTCCATGGTCGCTCGGCCCCGGGTGCGGGGCCGCTGCTTCTTGTTGCTGCTTCTCGTTCCTGCCTCTTGGCCCTGTTCGCGGGTTCTGCTGGGAGGACGTGTCGGGGGCGTCGGGTTGTGACATCGGGGAGGTACGTACGCCACACATGCGCCGCTTTCCGCCCCCCCCGGCCGGGTGGCGCAGCCTGCGAAGTGGGTGGTCCCATCGCGCGCCCGCCCGGGGGCGTTGTCAGTGGGGTGCGTCACGATGGGGGGCATGGCAGCGAGTGCGGGAACAGGTGCGGGCAGGACCAGGGGCAAGAAGAACACCGGGAAGGACGTCATCGCGGCGGCGCGGCGTCCCGAGGTGCGGTTGCCGCCGCTCGTTCCGTACGAGGGCGAGGGCCTGGAGCCGGACGGCGACTACGACGGGGTGCGGTTCGACGGGGTGGACCTGGCGGACGCGTCCGGGCGGGGTGCGCGGTTCATGGACTGCGCGCTGGACGGCTGCGCCCTCGACCGTACGGAGCTGGCGCGGGCGCGCTTCATCGACTCGGTGCTGACGGGCGTACGGGGGGTGGGCACCGACCTCGCGGAGGCGTCGCTGCGGGACGTCGAGGTGGTGGACGCGCGGCTGGGCGGGGTGCAGCTGCACGGGGCGGTGCTGGAGCGGGTGGTGGTGCGGGGCGGGAAGATCGACTACCTGAACCTGCGCAAGGCCCGGCTGAAGGACGTGGTCTTCGAGGGCTGCGTGCTCTCCGAGCCGGACTTCGGCGACGCGCACCTGGTGCGGGTGGAGTTCCGGGACTGCGTGCTGAAGCGGGCCGACTTCAGCGCGGTGCGGATGGAGTCGGTGGACCTGCGGACGGTGGCCGAGCTGGACATCGCGCGCGGGGTGGACCGGCTGGCGGGGGCGGTGATCAGCCCGGCACAGCTGATGGAGCTGGCCCCGGCGTTCGCGGCGCAGATCGGGGTGCGGGTGGAGGGGTGAGGGGGCCACGGAGGCCCCGTACGTCAGGCCCGTCCCCCGTGGTCACATCCGGGGGAAGCGGGCCTGGAGGTCCCAGATCACCGGGTTGTCGGCGAGGCCGTCGTGCAGGTCGGACAGGTCGGCGATCAGGTCGTGCAGGAAGTCGCGGGCCTCGCGGCGCAGCAGGGAGTGGCCGAAGGTGAGCGGGGGCTCGTCGCCGGGCATCCAGTCCGCCTCGACGTCGACCCAGCCGAAGCGCCGCTCGAAGATCATGACGTCCGACGACTCGGTGAAGTCCAGCTCCGCGTACTGCCGCCGGTGCGAGCGGTTGCCCCGGGGGTCCTGGTCGATCTGCTCCACGATGTCGCACAGCGCCCAGGCGAAGTCCAGCACCGGAACCCATCCCCAGGCTGTGGACACCTCGCGGTCCGCCTTGGTGTCCGCGAGGTAGACGTCACCCGAGAACAGATCGTGCCGCAGCGCGCGGACGTCCGCGCGGCGGTAGTCGGTCTGCGGGGGATCGGGGAAGCGCCGGGAGAGGGAGTAGCCGATGTCGAGCACGGATCGATGGTGTCATGCCCGGTCGAGGCAGGCCGACACGATCGGGTGAACGGGGATGGATATGCCTCACGCATATGCAGACCGTCTCTAGTCTCCGGCCTATGGTCAGTTCGCCTCACGAGGCTCATCATCGGATCTTTCAGAAGAGTCCGGGGTTATTCGCGAGTGCCTTCCGCACGTTGGGCATTCCCTTTCCCGAACCCGTCGCGGTGTCGCTCATGGACACGGATCTCACGGAGATCAGACCGCTCGAACGGCATGTGGACACGCTGCTGCGCATCGACCTGGCCGGCGGGGACAGCATCCTGCTGGCGATCGAGGCCCAAGGCAGGAAGGACCCGGACAAGCGCAGCAGTTGGGCCTACTACCTCGCCCATCTCTACGCGAAGTTCCGGTACCCACCGGTGCTGCTGGTCGTCTGCCGGGACAAGGGAACGGCGGAATGGGCGGCCGAGCCCATCCGTATCGGCCTGGAGAAGCACCCGAGCCTCGTCGTGTTCCCGCTGGTGCTCGGTCCGCACAACGTACCGATGATCACGGAAGCGGCGAGAGCCGCCGAAGACCTCCCGATGGCTGTCTTCTCCGCGATCACCCATAGTAACGATCACGACATCGCTGCCATACTGGACGCGCTCGCCGAGGCCCTCCGGGCCACGGACGCCGACGCCGCGGCGGTCTTCGCCGAATTCACCGAAGCGGGCCTGGGCGCCACCCCGGCCCGTGAGCTCTGGAGGAACCTGATGGGCACTGGTCTCAGTCACTTCCGTGGCTTCGTCGCCGAATCCTTCCGCGACGAGGGGCGCGTGGAAGGCCGGGTCGAAGGCCGCGTCGAGGACATCCTGCGGATTCTCGAGGTGCGCGGTGTCGCGGTGCCGGAGGAGGCCCGGCAGCGCATCACCGCCTGCACGGACCTCGCCGTGCTCGACGTGTGGTTCGAGCGTGCCATCACCGCGCCCACCACCGACGCGGTGCTCGACGAGAACTGACCGCAACTGACCGTCGGGTGCGCGCGGAGGCTCTCTCTTCTCTCCGCGCGCACCCGGCGCATTCCGCACACTCCGCGCGCACTCCAGCAACGCCGACTTCTGGCGTGCGGGGCCGCGCCCCCGCCGTCAGCCGGCCGTGGCCACCGCCTCTATGAGCGCGAACGGTGCGGCCTCCGCGAGTGGGGTGACCGAGGTGAGGGACAGGCCCGCGCGCCGGCACACGTTCTCGAAGTCCTTGCGCGTGCGCTCTCTGCCGCCCACGTTCACCAGCATGTTGAGGTCGCTCAGGTAGGTGATCCCGCCATCGGTGACGTCGGCCGTGGTGTCGACGACTTCGGGCAGCACGGGTTCCACGATCAGTACGAGCCCGCCGGGCGGCAGCACGTCGCGGCAGTGGCTCAGGATCGTCACCGCCTGGTCGTCCGTCCAGTCGTGCAGGACGCTCTTCATCAGATAGAGGTCCGAGCCCCCGGGGACCGCGTGGAAGAAGTCTCCGGCGACCAGGGAGCACCGCCCCTCCAGCCCGTGCCGCGCCATGGTGCGCGGTGTCCCGGCCAGTCCCTCCGCCGTGTCGAGAACCACGCCGGTGAGGCCCGGATGTGCGGCGAGCACACCGGCCAGAAGGGTGCCGTCGCCCCCGCCGACGTCCGTGACCCTGGCGAACCGGCCGAAGTCGTAGGCGTGCGGGAGCGCGGCGGCGGTCTCCGAAGCGGCCTGGCTCATCGCCGCGTTGAACTCCGCCGACAGCTCCGGGTGTTGGGCGAGGTGGCTGAAGAAGTCGGTGCCGAAGAAGGCGTCGAACGCGATCTCGCCGGTGCGGACGCTGTTGTCCAGGTGCTCCCAGGCGCGGATGATCGAGGGCTCGGTGAACATCCTGACGAACGAGGCGAGCGAGTCGGGGCGGCCGGAGTGGAGGAGCGCGCCCGCAGGGGTCACCGAGAAGGAGTCGGGGGAGGATTCCCGCAGCAGGCCGAGCCCGGCCAGGGCGCGCAGCAGTCGAGTCATGGGCTGGGGTTCGGCTCCGGCGTCGGCGGCCACCTCGGCGGCCTGGCGCGGTGTGTCGCCCACCAGTTCCACCACCTTCAGCCGGACCGCCGCGCGCAGGGTCTGTGCCGCCATGCTTCCGAACGCGAGCCGGGCGATCAGATCGCGACCGGCGGTGTCTGCTGTCTGAACATCGGTGTTCGTCAAGGGAGTTGCTCGCTTTCTTCATAGGTGCGCGTACCTGTTCGGGCACGCGTGTGCGGGGCCTCGCCCTTCCGGCGGGCGTTCGCACGGTCAGCCCGTCGCCGTACCGTCAGCCCGTCGACGCGCGGTCAGCCAGTCGGCCTGCTGTTAGTCCGTCGCCGTGCCGTCAGCCCGTCGCCGTGCCGTCAGCCGGCGGACGTGTTCCTGGCGGCCAGAGCGCGCGGCGTGCACCCGGCCAGGGCCAGCACGTCGCGGTGGAGGTGGGGTTGGTCGGCGTACCCGCACGCCACGGCGACGGCGCTGGGGCTCTCGCCCGCACAGAGCGCCCGGGCGGCGTGGTCGAAGCGGACCAGCATGGCGGCGCGCTTGGGGGTGAGGCCGATCTGGTCGGTGAACCGGGACCACAGCCGCTTGCGGCTCCACCCGAAGGCGGCGGCGAGGTCGTCGACCCGCACCCGGCCCCGCCGGGCCACGATGGTGGCCCAGGCCGCGGTGACCTCGGGCGACATCGACGGCGCTTCCGGGGCCCTCTCCGCCAGGAACGCGTTCGTCAGCGTGAAGCGTTCCTGCCACGTCGTGGCGTCGGCCAGCCGCTCGCCGAGGCGACGGGCGGCACGCCCCCACAGGTCCTCCAGCCCGTTGACGCTCCCGTCCAGTTCGCGCGGGGGGACGCCCAGCAGCGCGTACGCGGTCCGGGGTGACAGGCTCACTTCGAGGCACTCGACGCTCTCGCCCCGGATGCGGGCGGGCCCGGGCGACAACGAGGCGACGAAGCTCCGCATGGGCCGGGCCCCCGTGGCACTCTCCACCGTGAGCGGGCCGCCGCCCCCGAGGTCGATGACGACGACCACGGCGGGCTGGGGGAGCACCTGCATGTCCAGTCCTCCGGCCGCACGGTCGCGGAAGCCGGCCATCCGGACGCCGTCGAGCGACGGGCTGCCGAGGAGGTGGGCGACCTCCCAGCCGTTCTCGGCGTCGCCGTCCGTACCCCTACTGTCCCGGGCGTCGCCGCCCGTACCTCTACCCCTACCGTTTCGGGTATCGCGATCGGTACCCACACCATTTCGAGTGTCGCGATCGGTACCCACACCGTTTCGGGTACCGCGATCGGTACCCACACCGTTTCGGGTACCGCCATCCACGCGGTCCCCGGCACCGCGATCCGTGGCGGCGGCCCCCACCTGATGTCTGTGCATGCCTTTACCGTCGCCGACTTCGGCGCTGCTGTCTTGGACAAAAGTTCCGTGGGCTCGTCCGCCCGGCGGGTCAGGCCGCCGGGGGACACGGATCCGGCACGTCTCGCGCCCGGGGCTCACGGCAGCAGCCGCTGCTCCTTCGCCACCGAGACCGCGCCCGCGCGGGTGTCGACGCCGAGTTTGTCGTAGATCCGGCCGAGGTGGGTCTTGACCGTGGCCTCGCTGATGAACAGGGCCCGGGCGATGTCGCGGTTGCCGAGGCCCTGGGAGAGCTGGGCCAGGATGTCGCGTTCCCGGTCGGTGAGGGTGGGACGGGGGCTGCGCATGCGGGCCATGACCCGGCTGGCGACGGGGGCCGAGAGCGTGGTCCTGCCCTGGGCGGCCGAGCGGATGGCGGCGAAGAGCTCCTCCGGGCGTTCGGCCTTCAGCAGGTAGCCGGTCGCCCCTGCCTCGATGGCGCGGGTGATGTCGGCGTCGGTGTCGTACGTGGTCAGCACCAGGACGTGGACCGTGCCGGCGGCCGCGATGCGGCGGGTCGCCTCGACGCCGTCGATGCCCTCGCCGAGCTGGAGGTCCATGAGCACGACGTCCGGGGCGAGGCGGGCGGCGAGCACCACGGCCTCCTCGCCGCTGCCCGCCTCGCCGACGACCTCGATGTCCGGTTCGCTGCCGAGGAGGGCCAGCAGTCCGGCGCGGACGACCGTGTGGTCGTCGCAGAGCAGGATGCGTACGGGGGCCGGGGCCGGGGCGGACGGGGTTGCCTCGCCGGTCATGTGGGGTCCTCCGGGGTCGTCGGGGCGGTGGGCGCGAGCGGGACCTCGGCCGAGAGCACCGTGCCCTCGCCCGGGCCCGACTCGATCGTCAGCGTGCCGCCGAGCTGGTGCACCCGGGCCCGGATCGCGGGGATCCCGTGGCCGCGTACGGCGGGTGCGTCGCGTGCCCCGGCCGGCTCCACGGTGAAGCCGCGGCCGTTGTCGCCGACGTCCAGGACCACCCGGTCGTCCAGGTGGGTCAGGGTCAGTCCGGCGGCGGTGGCTCCGGAGTGCTCCCGTACGTTGGCGAGGGCCCCTTGCGCGATGCGCAGCAGGGCGGACTGCACCCGGTCCGGCAGCGGGGCGTGCGGGGCGCCCTCCACATGGCAGCGGACGGTGAGCGCCCCCTGCGCCTGGCTCGTCTCGCGGGCCGCGAGTGCGTGCAGGGCCGCCTCCAGGCCGCCGCCCTCCGCCAGGTCGGCCGGGGCCAGGTCGTGGACGAAGCGGCGGGCCTCGGCGAGGTTGCGCTCCGCGATGCCGGTGGCCGTACGGACGTGGCGGCGGGCGGCGTCCGGGTCGGCGGCCCAGGTGCGGTCGGCGGCCTGGAGCAGCATCTGCTGGCTGGACAGGCCCTGCGCCAGGGTGTCGTGGATCTCCATGGAGAGCCGCTGGCGCTCGGCGAGGGTCCCCTCGCGCCGCTCGGTGGCGGCCAGTTCGCGCCGGGTGCGCAGCAGGTCGTCGATCAGCTCGCGCTGGCGGGCCGCCAGTTCTCGTTGGCGTACGGCCTGGCGCTGCATATGGACGAATACGGCGGTGGCGACGGCCGCCACGGCGGGCGGGGCCAGCACCAGGTTCGGGTCGAACCCGGTGGCCAGGCGCAGTTGCGCGGCCACCACGAACGCGGTCAGCAGGGCGACGAGCGCGAGCGCCGCGCGCGGCGGCAGGATGCGCAGCCCGGTGTAGAAGAGCGGCACCGCGCACCACGCGAAGCTCGGCGCGAGCACGACGAGCACCATCCAGACGGCCACCAGCACTCCGAGCCAGGCGAGCCGGCGCGGGGTGGGGCGCGAGCCGAGGACGGGACCGAGGAGGTAGAGCACCGCCAGGGTGATCGACAGGGCGATGATCCACGGCGTACGGGCTTCGCCCGGGTGCCGCATCAGGAACCGGGTCAGCGAGGCGCCCAGCAGCAGGAAGAACGCGGCGTGCATGAGGAACGCGAGCCAGCGGGCGTCGGGGTCGGAGACGGAGCCCGGTGCGGGGGCCGCGAGCCCGCTCGTCCCGGAGGTCGTGGGCCCGTCCCTGTCCGCGTGCCGCGGATCGCTGCCGTGCTCCACCTCGTACGCACCTCGCGTTCCGCGTCGCCGGACCCGTTGTCCCGCACTGACCTGTACTCACCCGCGCTGACCCGCACTGTCCCGCGCTGACCTGCACTCACCCGTACTGACCTGCACTCACCCGGACTGACCCGCGCTGCCCCGCACTGACCTGCGCAGATCCCCCCATGGTGGCCCGGTCCGGCCACCCCCGCATCAGCCGTTCGGCTGACAGGGGCGTCAGCCGTCCCGCGCGGCCGTTGCAGCCGGTACGTCGACCGTACGGGGCCGGGTTCGCCGGGAGGATCGATGGCAGAGAGCGAAACGCCCGGGCAGTCACCGGGCCGCCCCGGAAACCACCAAGGAGCCACCATGAAGAAGCTGTCGCTGCGCGCCCGTGTCCTCACCGGTACCGTCGCCGTCGCCGCCCTCGGAGCCGGGACCTTCGGCGCCGTGTCCGCGAGCGCCTCCGCCCCGGCCGCCGCCCCCGCAGCGGCGGTCAAGGCCGACACGAACAACCGCAACCTCCAGCAGAGCACCCACCTCACCGCGGCCGCCGCCACCAAGGCCGCGCAGGCCACGCTGGACGCCGCGAAGAAGGAGAACCAGCGCGTCTCCGTCGCGGTCGTCGACCGCAACGGCAACACCATCGTGACGCTGCGCGGCGACGGCGCGGGCCCGCAGTCCCCCGAGTCCGCCGTGAAGAAGGCGTACACCGCCGTCTCCTGGAACGCCCCCACCTCCGAGCTGGCGGGGCGCCTGGAGCAGGCCCCTAACCTGAAGGACATCCCCGGCACCCTGTTCCTCGCGGGCGGCGCTCCGGTGCAGGTCAAGGGGGCCCCGGTGGCGGGCATCGGCGTGGCCGGCGCGCCCAGCGGCGAGCTCGACGAGAAGTTCGCCCGGGCGGGCGTCGCGGCCCTCGCCCGGTAGCCCCGCGGGGCGCGGTCCAGCTCGCCCGTGCAGCGGCTGCGTACGGGCTCCGCGGAGCCGGGCGGAACCGGTGAACCACAACGGCCGGGCCCGTGAGGGCCCGGCCGTTGCGATGAGGCACGAGGGTCGGAGGGAGCGGAACGCCTCTCCTGCGCCGGTCGCCCCATCCGTGCGCGGCCTCGGACTGATGGAGCCCGCGGCCGCGCTCCCTCGCGGGGTCGGACCTCATCGGCTCTTACGGAGCGGGGGACTGCTTTGCTTCAGGGTCGGCCGCCTGGACGCTGGCGTACCACTGCACCGAATCCGCCACTTCGATGGACAACCGGTCCCCGCGCCCCTCGGTCAGATTCAGCTCGTTCACGCTGAACCGGTCCTCGGTACTCGGGCAGTCGATGGTGAAAGAGCCCACGCTGTCCAGCGTCAGTGTCAGAGACTCCGGCTCCTTGTCGGAACGGCAGTTGACATCGACCCAGTTGACGCCCTTGCGCAGCGTGACCGGGCCCACATCCGCCGACCCCCGATGGGAGCCCGAAGTGAGCTGGTCATGCCCGGGGCGCAGCTCGGGCGGGCCGAGCGGGCTCGGTGACGGGGCCGCCTGCGAGCGGGACGCGGAAGGCGGCGCATCCGCCTCCTGCGCACATGCGGTGGCGGTGAACGTCACCAGAGCAACCGCGGCCACGACCGCAGAAGCACGGTTCAGGACTTCGTCTCCCAGTAACGGAAGCCGACCTTCTTGTTGGCGAGCTTGACGGCCTTGGTCGTGCGCTGGGTCTTCTTGCAGTTGGGGAGCTCGTAGTACTTCTCCCACGTGGCCGTGTGACCCCAGGAACCGTACTGAACGTTTCCGTACTTCTTGCTGGCGATCTTCCTCTTGTAGGTGTGGGTGGTGCTCCAGGAGACCGACTTCTCGGTGTCCCTGCTGATCTCGGCCTTGGCCTGTCCGACGGCAAAGGTGGCTTCCACGCCCACCTTTCCGCCCACCGTCGTGCTGGTCGAGCCCGCCTTGATCTTGCTGACCCAGATTTCGCCGCCGGGGCCGTCCTTGTAGATGGGGCCCGAGCCGTGGTGCTTGGACTTGTAGCCGTAGACGTTCTTCTTCCAGCCGCCGTCGCAGATGCCCTGCGGGCCGAAGTCGGAGCTGCTCTCGGCGGCGTGCGCGGCCGTGGGCGCGGAAAGAATTAGTGCAAAGGCGACAGCTGTGACCGTAGTGAATCTGCGTGACATAGTGCGCTCCTTGACGGTTCTTTTGGCCCTGAGGTTCCAGGGCGTGATCGGCATAACATCACGCAAGACGTGTTCACCTCAATGGAATTGACGCAACTTGAGCAAGATCTGAGCTACTCCGAACTACCGGGCCGGAGAGAAGGGCATCGAGGCGCTGACGCGATTAAGTGGCTATTTGCGTCCGAAAAGTGACAGGCCATTAATTTGTCCGGCAGCTCCGACGCCTGCGGCATGCGGCTCCGACGCCTGCCGCACCCGCCGACCGGAAGCAGGCAACCCACCCCTCCGCACGGCCGTCCTCCCGGTGGGCCCCTCACGCCCTGCCCGCGCAACCCCTCACGCACTTCCTAGGATCGACCACGTGGACCACCGCCCCCCGGCCCCCCGCCGCCCCGCCCCCGCCCCCGCCCCGCTCCTGCTCCCCCTCGCTCTGGCCCTCGCCCTCCTCGGCGCGGGCTGCACCGGCGGGGTCGAAGGCTCACCGGGCGCGGCCGGGGTGCGCGACCCGTATTTCCGGGGGCTCGGCAACGGCGGCTACGACGTCACCCACTACGGCCTGAAGCTCGACGTCGACCCCGCCGCCGACCGGCTGCGCGGCACGGCCACGATCACCGCCCGCGCCACCCAGGACCTGAGCGCCTTCCACCTCGACCTGGCGGGGCTCGACGTGGAGAGCGTCACCGTCGAAGGGCGTCCGGCGGCCGTGAACCGGGCCGGCGAGGAGCTGACGCTGCGTCCGGCGGCCCGGGTGGAGGACCGGCTGCGCAAGGGGCGCACGTTCACCACGGTCGTGCGCTACTCCGGCTCCCCGCTGACCATCACCGGCGCGGACGGCTCGCAGGAGGGCTGGCTGCGCACGGCGGACGGCGCGGTGGCCCTCGGGGAGCCGACCGGTTCCATGGCGTGGTTCCCCGGCAACCACCACCCGAGCGACAAGGCCGCGTACGACATCGAGGTCACCGTCCCCGAACCGCTGACGGCCGTCTCCAACGGGGAGTTGGTGTCGCGGCGTACGGCGAAGGGCCGCACCGCCCACCACTGGCGGACCGCCGAACCGATGGCGAGCTATCTGGCGACGGTCGCGGTCGGCCGGTTCACCACGCAGGAGTCGGTCACGCCGGACGGCATCCGGCTGTTCACCGCCGTGGACCCGAAGTCGGCCGCCGCGAGCAAGGACGTGCTGGACGAGATCCCGGCGGTGCTGAAGTGGTCGGCGGAGAAGTTCGGGCCCTACCCGTTCACCTCCGCCGGGGCGATCGTCGAGCGGACGGGCGACTCGGACTACGCCCTGGAGACCCAGAACCGGCCCGTCTTCCCCGGCCCGCCCGACACCGGACTCCTCGTCCACGAACTGGCCCACCAGTGGTTCGGGAACTCCGTCACCCCCGCCACCTGGCAGGACATGTGGCTCAACGAGGGCTTCGCCACGTACGCGGAGTGGCTCTGGGCCGCCGACCACGACGACGTACCGGTCGAGGAGAGCTTCGACGAGGCGTACGAGGACGAGGACAACTGGGAGTTCCCGCCCGCCGAACCGCCCGCCGCCGTCAACATCTCCGACGCGCCGGTGTACGGGCGCGGCGCGATGGTCGTCCACCGCATCCGGCTGGAGATGGACGACGACGAGGCGTTCTTCGACCTGGTCAAGGGGTGGACGAAGGCCCACCGGCACGCCAACGCCTCCACCGACGACTTCATCGCGTACGTCGAGGAGGAGACGGGCCAGGACCTCACGGACCTGTGGGACGCCTGGCTGTACGGCGAAAGCCGGCCGCCCGTGGAGGAGGGCTGACCGGCTTCCGCGTCGCCGTATGACGTCGCCGTATGACGTCTCCATACGGAGTCCGCGTACGGCGTCCCCGTACGGAGTCCGCGTACGGCGTCCCCGTACGGAGTCCGCATACGAAGTCCCGTACGGCCGTCCCCGTACGGCCGGGGGCTACTTGACGTTGACCCCGGTCCAGGTGGCCGAGACCGCCTTCAGTTCCTCGCTGTCCGCGCCGAACAGGTCGGTCGCTGCCTTCTCGGTCGCGACCCGCGCGCCCGCGTAGTCGGTGGTGGACGTCATGTAGACGGAGAGCGCCTTGTACCAGATCTGGTACGCCTTCTCCCGGCCGATGCCGGTCAGCGTCGAGCCGTCGGCGGTCGGGGAGTCGTAGTCGACGCCGTTGACCGTCTTCTTTCCGCTGCCCTCGGCCAGCAGGTAGAAGAAGTGGTTGGCGACGCCGGAGGAGTGGTGGACGTCCAGGTCGCCGAGGTTCTCGTCCCAGTAGTCGGCCGAGCTGCCGTCCTTGCTCGGCTGGTCCATGTAGCGCAGCGGGGTGCCGTCGCCGTTGATGTCGATCTTCTCGCCGATGAGGTAGTCCCCGGCGTCCGAGGCGTTGTCGGCGAAGAACTCCACCGAGGTGCCGAGGATGTCGCTGGTCGCCTCGTTCAGGCCGCCGGACTCGCCCGCGTAGTTCAGGTCGGCGGTGGCGGAGGTGAGGCCGTGGGTCATCTCGTGGCCCGCGACGTCGATGGCGGTCAGCGCGTTCTTGTCGTCCGCGCCGTCGCCGTACGTCATGCAGAAGCAGCTGTCGTCCCAGAAGGCGTTGACGTACGCGTTGCCGTAGTGGACGCGGGAGTACGCGGCCTTGCCGTCGCCCCTGATGCCGTCGCGGCCGAGCGCGCTCTTGTAGAAGTCCCAGGTCTTCGCGGCCCCGTAGTGGGCGTCGACGGCGGCGGTCTGCCGGTCGGTCCCGGTGCCGTCGCCCCAGGTGTCGTCGTCGTCCGTGACCAGCTCGCCGGTGCCGGAGGAACCCTGCTTGAGGTCGTACGTCTTGTGGCCCCCGCGATCGCCGTCGCTCAGCTCGAAGCCCGAGCCGGCCTCGGTGGTGGTGAGCTCGACCTCGCCGCTGTACTGGCTGTGGCCGGTGCCGGTCTCGATCGCCTCGTAGCTGTGCAGCTTCTCGCCGGTGGTGGCGTCGGTGATGGTGTGGACGCGGCTCGGCGTGCCGTCCTTCCGCACGCCGGTCCTGACGGTCTCGAAGGCGAGGGCGGGCTTTGTGCCGCCGCCCGCCCAGATGACCTTACGGGCGTCGGCCGCCGTGCTCTTCGCGTCCGGCTTCAGGCCCTCCGGCTTCAAGTCCTCCGGCTTCAGCTTCGGGGTGGTCGAGGCCACGGCTATCTTCGCTGCCGTCGCCTTGTCGACGCTCTTGAGCTTGCCGTCCGGGGCGGTGTGGGTGACCAGGTCGCCGCCGAGGACGGGGAGGCCGTCGTAGGTGCGCTCGTAGCGGGTGTGGACCGTGCCCCGGGCGTCGGTGATGACGTCGCGGACGACCAGCTTCTCCTGGCCGCCGAGCTTCAGGGTCTTCGCCGCCGAAGCCGCGTCCGCCTGCGCCGACTTGATGGCCGTGGCGCGCTGGGCCGAGGGGTTCACGCCGAGCGCCGCCGCCGTCGAGGGCGCTGCGGAGGCGCTGGGAGCGTCGTCGGCGCCGGGGGTGGCGACCGCCGATCCGGTCTGGACCCCGGCGACCACCATCGCGGCGACGGCCGCGAGTGCTGCGAGCCGACGGGCCGCACGGGCCTTCGTGCCGGAGGTGTCAGAGGTGTTGGAGGTGTCAGAGGTGTTGGGAGTGTGGGGGGTGGAGTGGTGGAGGTTCACGTGTGTTCTCCGTTGGTCGTCCTGTGGGGGGGGACTACGAGCGGAGAGCGTGCCACCGAACGAGCGGAATTGACGGTGTGCTGACAATTACCTCACAAGTTTTTGACCAGTTCTTGTCCGGCTGGGGCACTCGGGCGTCCGGTATTCGGTGGAGTGACACGATTTCACGGCACCCGGCGACGGGTTGAACTGGCGGCGCGTCACGCACGGGAGCCCCCGACCGCCTGCGCGCGGTCGGGGGCTCCCGTGGGACTGTGGTGTCGCTCGGGTCAGAGGTTGACGCCGAAGTCGCGGGCGATGCCGCTCAGGCCGGAGGCGTAACCCTGGCCGACCGCGCGGAACTTCCACTCGGCGCCGTTGCGGTAGAGCTCGCCGAAGACCATGGCGGTCTCGGTGGCGGCGTCCTCGCTCAGGTCGTAGCGGGCGATCTCGGTGCCGCCCGCCTGGTTGAGGATGCGGATGTACGCGTTGCGGACCTGGCCGAAGTTCTGGCTGCGGGTCTCGGCGTCGTAGATGGAGACCGGGAAGACGATCTTGTCCACGTCGGCCGGCAGCCCCGCCAGGTTGACGTTGATCTGCTCGTCGTCGCCCTCGCCCTCACCCGTGACGTTGTCACCGGTGTGCACGATGGTCTGGTCCGGCGTCGACTTGTTGTTGAAGAAGACGAAGTGGCCGTCCGAGACGACCTTCCCCGCCGCGTTGACCGCGATCGCCGAGGCGTCGAGGTCGAAGTCGGTGCCGGTGGTGGTGCGGACGTCCCAGCCGAGGCCGACCGTGACGGCGGTCAGGCCCGGGGCCTCCTTGGTGAGCGAGACGTTGCCGCCCTTGGACAGGCTTACAGCCATGGGATGTCCCTTTCCTCGTCGTGTGCGGGCCTTCGTGCCATCACGAAAGCTACCGTCACCCGTCATAACGCAACCAGCAGACCACGAGGTTCCTGTTCGCTTTACTTTCTTTGCCGAACTTCCTCCTGAAGAGATTCCTGAGGAGACTCCTGAAGAGACCTGACTGAGGAGACCTGGTTGAAGAGACCTGACTGAAGAGGCGGGAGTGCTCCCCGGGGGATCAGGCGCAAAAGAAGGTGACGAACGACGTCCGGGGCGGGGAACATGGGTGTCATGTCCGGGCCCTATGTCATCCGCGGCTCGGTCTCCCTCCCGGAGGCCGAGCTCATGTGGCGTTTCTCGCGCTCCTCCGGGCCCGGCGGCCAGCACGTCAACACCAGCGACTCCCAGGTGGAGCTGCGCTTCGACCTCGCCGCTACCGACGCGCTCCCCGAGGTGTGGAAGGCGCGGGCGCTGGAGCGCCTCGCGAGCAGGCTGGTGGGCGGAGTCGTCTCCGTACGGGCGTCCGAGCACCGCTCCCAGTGGCGCAACCGCGAGACGGCGGCCGTCCGGCTCGCCGCGCTCCTGGCCGAGGCCACGGCGCCGCCGCCCAAGCCGCGCATCAAGCGCAAGATCCCGCGCGGGATCAACGAGCGCAGGCTCCGCGAGAAGAAGCAGCGCGGCGACACCAAGCGCGGCCGCTCCGGCCGGGACTGGTGACGGCGGGCCGCACGCCCCGTTACCCCAGCTGCCGGTAGCGCCCCTTGAAGTACGTCAGCGGGTCCCCGTCCGGGCTCGGCAGTTCGGCCGTCAGCACCCGCCCGATCACCAGGGTGTGGTCACCGGCCACCACCCGCTGCTCCGTACGGCACTCCAGCGTCGCCAGCGCCCCGCCGATCAGAGGGGCGTGCGTCACCTCGCCCCGTACGTACGCGACGTCCTCGAACAGCAGGCGGTCGCTGATCCGGCCCTTCATGGCGAACCGCCCCGCGATGTGCCGCTGGCTCGCCGCCAGGACCGAGACGGCCCAGAGGGGTTGCTCGGCCAGCAGGTCGTCCATCCGGGAGTCGTTGCGCAGACTCACCATCACCAGGGGCGGGTCCAGGGACACGGACATGAAGGCGGTGGCCGTCATCCCGACGTCCTCGCCGCGACCGGTCTCGTCGAGCGGCGGCTCCTGGGCGGTGACCAGCACCACTCCGGCGGCCAGCCGCGCGAGTGCTGCGCGGAACTCGTCGTTGCTCACCCCCTCAGCATGGGGGATGGGCTCGGGGCGCGGGGTGGGGGGCGTCGTCTGGAGCACACAGGAACGCTAACCGTGCGCGCCGGGAGGCCGCATCGGACCAGGGGACCAAGCCGGTCCTAGGACTCCGGCCCGACCGCCTCCCCGAGAGGTCCTTCCTCCCGGTGTCCGGCGGCATGGCCGAATAGGCGCGGCCTGATGTGTGTCCGCAAAACGACGGACAGCGTCAGGAGTCACCGCAACCCCGCGACTATCTGTTGTGACTTGAGTCACAGAGTCCATTTTCTGCTGACCCTGTGTACCGGGTGCACAGCTCACTGTGATTCAGTGGCCGTGACACTGCAACAAGTACGTCGATATGAAACCTGGAGTTGCTGTCGAGGTCTCGGGGAGTGCGAGCGATGGAGGCCGAGTCGGAACCCTACGTCCGTCTTGCGACCATGCGGCAGCTGCACCAGGCCGTCGCTGATCTCAACACGGCGCGGAGTCTGGCGGACACGTTGCAGACCGTGGCGGACGGCATCGTCACCGGTCTCGGCTACGAGCTGGGCTGCGTCAACCTGGTCCGCCCGGACGGCGACCTCGTCATCGCCGCCTTCGCGGGCAACTCCGCCGCCGAGGCCCTGATCACCGGCCGGGTCGGCTCCCGCGCCTCCTGGGAGCGCAGGCTCTCCATGGGCGAGTCCTGGGACCAGCTGCGGTTCATACCCCACACCGAGGGCTGGGTCCTGCTCGACGACGACGTGCCGCAGTGGCACACCGAGGGCCCCGAACCCCGGTTCGAGGACGAGTGGCACCCGCTGGACCGGCTCTACGCCCCGATGTACGCCTCCGGGGGCGGACGGGACCTCCTCGGGGTCATATCCGTCGACCGGCCGCGCAACGGGCGACGCCCCGGCGCATGGGGGCGCGAAGCGCTCCAGATGTACGCCTCCCAGGCCGCCATCGCCATCAGCAACGCCCGGCTCCGGGCGAACATGCAGCGCGCCCTGGTCCGGCTGGAGCGCGAGCAGCAGGCGCTGCGGGCCAGCGAGGAGTCCTTCCGCCAGGCGTTCGAGTACGCGCCCAGCGGCATGGCCATCGCCGAGATGGGCGGCGACCAGCACGGCCGGCTGCTGCGCACCAACGACGCCCTGTGCCGGCTGCTGGGCCGCCCCGCCTCCGTACTGCGCCGGTACTCCTTCGCCGACCTGGTCCACCCCGAGGACATCGGGACCCTGCTGCGCACCTCCGCCGAGGGCGGCCGGGCCGAGCTGCGGCTCGGGCGGCGGGACGGGACGTACCTCTGGGTGTCGCTGCGCAACTCCGTCGTCGCGGACACCGCGGACGGGCCGCGCTTCCTCCTCACCCACGTCGAGGACATAGAGGAGCGCAAGCGCCACGAGCTGAACCTCGCCCACCGCGCCTCGCACGACGCGCTCACCGGGCTCCCCAACAGCGCCGAACTGCGGTCGAGGCTCAGCGCCCGGCTCTGCGAGCGCCCCCACTCGCCGGCCGCGACGGCGATCGAGGCGCTGGACGCGGCGTACGGGGACGTCGAGTCGTCCCTCACCCCCGGCTATCAGTCGGACGCCCCCGGCTATCAGTCGGATGCCCACGGGTATCAGGCGGACGCCTCCGGCCATCAGGGCGACCCCCACGCCTACCCGGGCGATGCGCACGGCTACCAGATCGACGGGTACGACGCCGAGGCGGTGGCCGCCCCCGGCGGGCTGTACGACCACCACGTCCACACGGTCGCCCCCGACGCGGAGCACGACGACGGGACGAAGGGGCTCGCGGTCCTCTTCTGCGACCTCGACGGCTTCAAGTCCATCAACGACCGGTTCGGCCACCACACCGGGGACGCCGTTCTCATCGAGGTGGCGCGGCGGCTGAGCACCTGCGTGCGGGACGGCGACACCGTCGCCCGGCTCGGAGGTGACGAATTCGTCGTTCTCGCGGACGGCCTCGGGGCGGCGGACGCCGCTGACCTGGCCGTACGTCTGAGAAATGCCATCATTCCGCCCATAAGGGTCGACGGGCGCGCCGTCCGGGTCGGGGCGAGTTTCGGCATCGGCTGGGCCGAGTGCGGGATGACCGTGGAAGAGGTCCTGCGCTCCGCCGACCAGCGGATGTACGTGGAAAAGCGGTCGCGGTCGAAGGTTCACCGCAGGGCCGGCTGACGTTCACGGGCCCTTTCCTCCCCTACCCCGTACCCGTTCCCGGTGTCCCGCCCGGGGGAGTGATCGCAATTCGGGCTGTGCTCCGTTCGAGGTAGGCTCGGCCGGTCGGCGACGGCTGGCGACATGGTGAGGAGTGACCCAGGGATGACGGCCGGAAACAACGGCGCGAGCAAGCCCGAGGACGACGATCCGTTCGGCTATCTGTACGCGGACGGACAAGCGGCAGGCGCCCAGCCGCCCGGTCAGGGCGGCTACGGCTACCCGGGTCCAGCCGCGCAGCCGGGCGTGCCCAGAACGTCGTACAACCAGGTGCGGACGGTCGGTGAGCGCCAGTACGGGCAGCACCAGGCGCCGCAGCAGGGGTACGGCTACCCGCCCCAGCAGGGTTACGCCCAGCAGCCGGCGCAGCAGTACAACCGGCCGAACCCGCAGTACGCGGCCCCCGAGACCTACCCGGGCGGCGCGGTCACCGCGCAGCACGGCTCGGTGGCGGGCGGCGGCGGTTCCGGCGGCCGGGGCGGCCCGAACACCAAGGCGCTGCTGATCGGGGCGGTCGCCGTGGTGGCGGTCGTCCTCATCGGCATCGGCATCGCGCTGCTCTCGAACGGGAACGACAAGGACGACAAGAAGAACAACGAAGCCGTGTCCACGGGCGGCCCCGCCGAGAAGCCCGAGGAGTCCGCCGAGCCGGAGAAGAAGCCGACCGACTCCGCCAAGCCGGTCGAGCTCCCGAAGCAGGACGCCGCGACGCTGTCGCTGGGCGGTCCGGCCGGGGTGGAGAACACGATCAAGGGGGCCCAGGGGGTCAACGGCTCGTATGTCACCGGGTTCAACAACGTGGGCTCGTCCGTGACCTGGCGGGCCGACATGAAGGACGGCGGCGCCTACCGCCTCGCGGTGCGCTACGCGATCCCGGCCAAGGACGCCGACGCCACGCTGACGGTCAACGGCAAGGCGAACAGCCAGCCGATCGGTCTGAAGAACTTCATCAAGTCCTCCGACGAGGACTGGGAGAAGAACTGGCAGACCACCTGGGCGCCGGTCACCCTCCAGCCCGGACAGAACGAGATCAAGATCTCGTGCGAGGACGGCAATCAGTGTGACGTGATCCTCGACTGGCTCGAAGTCACGCGCGCCACCTCCTGAGACTGAGGGCCGCGAGCCAGAGCCCCCGCCCCGGACGAGCTTCCGGGGACGGGGGCTTCGCCGTTTCGTCGTTTCGTCATTCCGTCGGTGCGGTGCGGGTGCGGGTGCGGGTTCGGTGCGGGTGCGGGTGCGGGTGCGGTTCGGTGCGGTGAGGCCGCCGCGATCTCAAGGTGCCGGAGCGTGCCGCTCCACCGCCACGCGCGGCAGCAGCTCCGCGTAGGCCGCCGCGTCGAACTCCCCGGCCGCCGGGGCCAGCACCGTCGCCGTCGACAGGGCCACCGCCCGCGCCAGCCGCTGCGGCCAGTCGAGCCCCTCGGCCAGGGCGGAGAGCAGCCCGGCCACCGCCGAGTCGCCCGCGCCGGTCGGGTTGCCGCGCACGGCGGCGGGCGGGGCGGCCCGCCAGACGCCCTGCGGGGTGACCGCGAGCAGGCCCTCCGGCCCCAGGGAGGCGACCACCGCGTGGGCTCCCCGGCGGCGGGCGTCCTTGGCGGCGCGCAGCGGTTCGCGGAAGCCGGTGAGCTGGGCCAGCTCGTCCGCGTTCGGCTTGACCAGGTCGGGGCGGGCGGCGATGCCCCGGCGCAGCGGTTCGCCGCTGGTGTCCAGGAGCACGGGTACGGAGGCGGCGCGGGCGATCCGGACCAGCTCCGCGTACGCGCCGACGTGGATGCCGGGCGGCAGCGAGCCGCAGAGGGCCACCGCGTCGGCGTCCGCGACGAGCTCCTCGTACGTCCGCAGGAACGCGGCCCATTCGCTGCCGCTGACCTGCGGTCCGGGCTCGTTGAGCTGGGTGGTGTCGCCGGTCGAGCGGTCGGTGATGGCGAGGGTGCGGCGGGTGTTCCCGGCGACGGCGACGAGGGCGTCGCGCGGGGGGAGCGGGGCGAGGAGGTCGCGCAGGACGCCTCCGGTCGGGCCGCCGACGAAGCCGGTGACCACGCTCTCGTGGCCCAGCGCGCCGAGCACCCGGGCCACGTTCAGGCCCTTGCCGCCGGGGCGTTCGGAGACCTCCCCGACGCGGTGGCTGCTGTGCGGGACGAGCGCGTCGACGGTGTACGTCACGTCGAGCGCGGTGTTCAGAGTGACGGTCAGGATCATCTGGTCCGCCCCCTCCCTCGATCCGTGGATCCGTCGATCTGCCGGATCCGTCGATCCCTCGGTCCGCCGACCTCTCAGTCCGCCGACCTCTCAGTCCTGCGATCCCTCGGTCCTGCGACCCCTCGGTCCGTCGATCCCTCGGTCCTGCGATCCCGCGAACCGCGGCCGGCGGCCCGTGGTGACGGGCCTGTTGATCATGCCAAAGGGAAGGCGGCCGGGCCCAGTCCCGGGGCCCGACCGCCATCTCTTCGTTACGTGGGGGAAAAACCGGTGTGCTCAGGCCGTCTTGGGCTCGATGATCCACTCGCCCTTGCGCATGACGCCCGCCAGGACGAAATCCTCGTCGAGCACCACCAGGTCCGCGTCCTTGCCCGGCTCCAGCGAACCGACCTTGTCGTCGACGCCGAGGAGGCGGGCGGGGTTGGCGGAGATGGACCGTACGACGTCCTCCACCGAAATCCGGTCGATGGTGACGGCCCGGCGGAACGCGGTGTCCAGGGTGAGGGTGGAGCCCGCGATGGAGCCGCCCTCCACCAGCCGGGCCACCCCGTCGGTGACCGAGACGGCGAGCGGGCCCAGCTCGTACTGCCCGTCGCCGAAGCCGGCCGCGTCCATCGCGTCGGTGATCAGCGCGACCCGGGCCGCGCCCTTGTGGTGGTAGGCCAGCTCCAGGGTCGCCGGGTGCAGATGCGTGCCGTCGTTGATCAGCTCGACGGTGATCCGGTCGTCCTCCAGGAGGGCGGCGATCGGACCGGGCTCGCGGTGGGCGAGCGGGGGCATCGCGTTGAACAGGTGCGTGGCGACGGTCGCGCCCGCGTCGATCGCCAGGACGGTCTGCTCGTACGTGGCGTCGGTGTGGCCGATCGCGGCGATCACCCCGAGGTCGGCGAGCAGCCGTACGGAGTCGAGCCCGCCGGGCAGCTCGGTGGCGAGGGTGACCATGCGGGCGGCCCCGCGCGAGGCGTCGACCAGCTTGCGGACGTCGGCCGGGTCCGGGTAGCGCAGCAGCTGCTCGCTGTGCGCGCCCTTGCGGCACGGCGAGATGAAGGGGCCCTCGAAGTGGATCCCGGCCAGGTCGCCCTGTTCGACCAGCTCGGAGAGGATGCCGGCGCGGCGGGCGAGGAAGTCCATCTCGCCGGTGACCGTGGAGGCGACCAGGGTGGTGGTGCCGTGCTCGCGATGCGTACGGATGCCGTGGAGGACCTCGTCCACGGTGCCGGAGGTGAAGGAGGCCCCGCCGCCGCCGTGGTTGTGCATGTCCACGAAGCCGGGGACCACCCAGTGGCCGGTGAGGTCGATGATCCGGGCGCCCTCCGGCGCGGAGCCGGAGATCCGGGTGGACTCGACGGCCACCCGGCCGTTCTCCACGGTCCCGGTGGGGAGGACCACCCGGGCGCCCGCGAGGACGGTGCTGTCTGCTGCGCGTCCGGCCATCAGGCGGATACCTCCGTGGCGAGTAGATCCCAGGCGAGCAGCCCCGCGCCCAGGCATCCGGCGGTGTCCCCGAGGGCCGCCGGGACGATGTGGGGCAGCTTCTGGAACGTGACGCGTTCCTCGACGGCCGCACGCAGTGGTGTGAACAAGGTTTCCCCGGCCTCGGCGAGACCGCCACCGATGATGAGCGTGCGCGGGTCCAGCAGGGTGAGCGCGGTGACCAGCCCGGCGGCGAGCGCGTCCACCGCGTCCAGCCACACCCGGATCGCCGCGGGGTCGCCCGACTCGACGGCCTTCGCGCAGTCCGCCGCGTCCGCCTCGGGGTCCCCCGAAGCGGCGGCCCAGGCCCGGGACACCGCGGAGGCGGAGGCCAGGGTCTCCAGACAGCCGCGCTGGCCGCAGCTGCAGTCCGGGCCGTCCGGGCGGACCACGATGTGGCCGATCTCGCCCGCGTCTCCGTGGGCGCCCGCCTCGATCTCGCCCGCGATGCCGATGGCCCCGGCGATCCCGGTGCCCAGCGGCACGAACAGGAAGCGGTCCGTTCCCCGGCCGGCCCCGATCCGGCCCTCGGCGAGCCCTCCGGTGCGTACGTCGTGGCCGAGCGCGACCGGGATCCCGCCGAGGCGTTCGCCGAGCAGGTCGCGCAGCGGTAGGTCGCGCCAGCCCAGGTTGGCGGAGTAGACCGCGATCCCCTTCCCGGCGTCGACGATGCCGGGCACGACGACCCCGGCCGCGACGGCACTCTCGCCGAAGTGCTCCTCGCCGTGGGCGCGCAGTTCGGCGGCGAACGCGAGGATCGTCTCGACGGTCGCGTCGGCCCCGCGCTTGCGGCCGGTGGCCCGCCGCGCCTCGTGGAGCAGCGCGCCGTCGGTGCCGACCAGTGCGGCCTTCATTCCGGTGCCGCCCACATCGAGGGCGATGACATGTCTCACGGAGACAGTTTCGCCCGCCGACCCCTAAAAGGTCTAGTCCACTAGCGCGGTTTGTTGCGCACCCATACAAAATGATGAACGAGTGAAGGCGAGCCGTTTTCTGCCGGAAAGCGACGAAATGGGCATCCGGATCCACGGCATGCGCGACCAATGGTCTGGACCAAGATACGGTTTCGGAGCCCCGACTGCCAGAGGATTCAAGCCAGTTGTGGTGTGCGAGGCTCGAATGCGTTGCCGAAGCGATACTCCGGTGGTGTAGACCGCTGACGCCGCTGTGGGGGAAAATCGCAGTTCATCCGGATGGTGGCCAGGACGGGTGGTGCTGCCGAGGCGGACGGGACGTCCGCACGGTGACGCCGCGTCCACCGTCCGTGAGCAAGATGGTCAACGAGGATGGGCGAGGCTGTGCAGCGGCGCTTTACGGTTCTGACCGCGGCAGTGGCCGCGCTGGGTATGACGGCAACGTTGTCGGGCTGCGGCGGCGGTGACAGCGGCTCGGGCGACGTCACCATCAAGCTGGTCGCCGCCGACTACGGCACCGGCCCGGCCAACAGCTCCGAGAAGTACTGGAGCGGTGTCGCTTCGGGCTTCGAGAAGGAGAACCCCGGCGTCAAGGTCGACGTCAACGTCTTCTCCTGGAAGGACGTCGACCGCGAGGTCGCCGACATGGTGAAGGCGGGCAAGGCCCCCGACATCGCCCAGATCGGCGCCTACGCGGACTACGCCAAGGCCGACAAGCTCTACAGCGCCGACCAGATGCTCTCCATCCGCACCCAGGCGAACTTCCTGTCCTCCCTGACCGACGCGGGCCGGGTCGACGGCACCCTGTACGGGCTGCCCTTCGTCGCCAGCACCCGGCTGCTCTTCTACAACGAGAAGCTGTTCACCGAGGCCGGCCTCGCCGCCCCCGAGACCTGGGACGACATCCAGCGCGCCGCCGCCGCGCTCAAGGCGAAGGACGTCGCCTACCCGTTCGCCCTGCCGCTCGGCCCGGAGGAGTCCCAGGCCGAGACGCTGATGTGGCTGCTCAGCGGGGGCGGCGGTTACGTCGACGACGTCGGCTCGTACGACATCGACTCGGCCGAGAACGTCGCCACGTTCCGCTGGCTGCGGGACAACCTCGTCGGCAAGGGCCTCGTCGGTCCCGTCGAGCCCGGCAAGCTCGACCGCGCGAAGGCGTTCGAGGCGTTCACCAAGGGCCAGGTCGGGATGCTCAACGGCCACCCCACGCTGATGGAGGAGGCCCAGGCCAAGGGCGTCAAGGTCGGCATGGTGCCGCTGCCCGGCATCGAGGGCCCGACCACGGGCTCGATGGGCGTCGCGGACTGGATGATGGGCTTCAAGCAGAACGGCCACCGCAAGGAGATCGGCAAGTTCTTCGACTACGCCTACTCCGACGAGAACGTGCTCGCCTTCGCCGACGAGTACGACCTGCTCCCGGTGACCGGCAGCGCGTCCGCCGAGATGGAGACCGACGCCAAGCACGCGAAGCTGCGCGAGTTCCTGGCGGCGCTGCCGAACTCCCGGCTCGCCCCGTTCGGCAAGACGTCCTGGGCGGCGGTGAGCGAGTCGGTCAAGACCAACATCGGCGAGGCGGTCGCGCCCGGCGGCAGCCCCGAGCGGGTGCTCGGGTCGATAGCGGCCGAGGCGACGCGGGCGGAGAGCGCGGAGTAGGCGGGCGTGGGGTGGGCGGGCGCGGTTAGGTTGGTCATATGACCGCGCCTGACGCCGACCCCGATCCCGAGCCGGAGCTTTCGGGCGGCCCCGAGCCCGAGCCCGATCCGGAGCTTTCGGGCGGCCCCGGGCCCGGGGCCGCTGCTTCTGGGCTGGCCGCCCGGGACCGGGACCTGCTCGCGCTGGAGCGGCGGTCCTGGGCCGGTCCCGGGGCGAAGGAGCGGGCGATCCGCGAGGAGCTCGGGATCTCGCCGGTCCGCTACTACCAGCTGCTGAACGCGCTGATCGAGGACGAGCGGGCGCTCCGGGAGGACCCGGTCACGGTGAACCGCCTGCGCCGGCTGCGGGCGGCGAGACGGAACCGCCGCTGACCGCCCACGTCGGGGGCCCTGCCCCCGAACCCCCGCTGCTCAATCGCCGGAGGGGCTTGATTCCGCCGACCCCCGGCCTTCATCCGCGGGCGAAGCGGAGGAGCACTTCTGAGCCCCTCCGGCGATTGAGGAGGGCGGCTGCGCCCTGCGGGCCGAACGCGGCGGGGGCCGAGGCCCGCGAATCAAGCCCCTCCGGCGATTGAGGAGCGGGGTGCGGGGCGGAGCCCCGGGTGGGCCCGCGCGCCGTGGCCGCCCGTGCCCCGCTACGCTCACCCCCATGGCCAGCCACTCCGCACAGCCGCCGATCCCGACCCCCACGACCCCGGCCGGCCGCGAGGGCCTGGACGCCATCCTCGCCCGCCCCGACCGCGCGGTCATCGCCCTCGACTTCGACGGCACCCTCGCCGACATCGTCCCCGACCCCGAGCTGGCCCGCGCCCACCCCGGCGCGGTGGAGGCGCTCGCCGCGCTCGCCCCCAAGGTCGCCTCCGTCGCCGTGATCACCGGCCGCCCCGCAGGCGTCGCCGTGCGCTACGGCGGCTTCGCGGGCGTGCCCGGCCTCGACCGCCTCGTGGTCCTCGGCCATTACGGCGCCGAGCGCTGGGACGCCGCGACCGGCACGGTCCAGGCCCCCGCCGCGCACCCCGGCGTCGCCGCGGCGAGGGCCGAACTCCCCGGCGTACTGCACGAGTTCGACTCCTGGCACGGCACCTGGATCGAGGAGAAGGGCCAGGCCGTCGCCGTCCACACCCGCCGTGCGGAGGACCCGCAGGCCGCCTTCGAGACCCTGCGCGGCCCTCTCGGAGAGCTCGCCGCCCGCCATGGGCTGATCCTCGAACCGGGCCGCCAGGTCCTGGAGTTGCGCCCGCCCGGCATGGACAAGGGCGTGGCGCTGACGGAGTACGCCACTGAGGTCGGCGCCGAGTCCGTCCTCTACGCGGGCGACGACCTCGGGGACCTCGCCGCCTTCGCCGCGGTGGAGAAGCTGCGCGGCGAGGGCGCGGACGGCGTCCCCGGGCTGCTGGTGTGCAGCGGCAGCGCGGAGGTGCCCGAACTGGCCGACCGGGCCGACCTGTTGGTGCCGGGCCCGGCCGCCGTGGTCGGTTTCCTCGCGGCACTGGCGCAGCGGCTGTAACCGGCAGCGGCGGACCCCCTCCGGCGGCCCCTCACTCCTGCCGCAGCGCGTGCAGCTGGTCCAGGAACCACTGCTGCGGCGGGAGCGCGGTCGCCGCCTCGGCCAGCCGCTTCGTGCGCCCGGCCCGCTCGTCCCCGCCCATCGACAGGGCCTCGTGCAGCGCCTCGGCGGTGCCCACCACGTCGTACGGGTTCACCACGATCGCGTCCTCGCCCAGCTCCTCGTACGCCCCCGCCTCCCGCGACAGCACCAGCGCGCAGCCGTGGTCGGAGACGACGGGGACCTCCTTGGCGACCAGGTTCATGCCGTCGCGGATCGGGTTGACCAGCGCCACGTCCGCCAGCCGGTACGCGGCGAGGGAGCGCGCGAAGTCGTCCTTCACATGGAGCACGACCGGCGTCCAACTCTCCGTGCCGTACGCCCCGTTGATCTCGGTGGCCAGGGTCTGCACCGCCGCCGTGTAGTCCCGGTACACCGCGAGGTCCTGGCGGGAGGGGTAGGCGAAGGCCACGTGCACGACCCTCTCGCGCCACTCGGGGCGGGTCTCCAGCAGGGCCCGGTACGCGTGCAGGCCGCGCACGATGTTCTTGGACAACTCGGTGCGGTCCACCCGGACGATGGTCCTGCGGCCCTCGCCCACCTGCTCCCGCAGCGCCTCCATGCGCTCGTCGACGTCCGCCTCCCGCGACCGCCGCCGCAGGAAGTCCGCGTCCGCCCCCAGCCCGTGCACCCCGATCCTGGTCCGGCCCGTCCCGCCGAGGATCTCCGTACAGCAGCCGATGAACGCGTCCGCCCACCGCCGGGTCAGGAACGCCGCCCGGTCCGCGCCCAGGATGCCGCGCAGCAACTGCTCACCGATGTCGTCGGGCAGCAGCCGGAAGTAGTCCACCGGGGCCCACGGGGTGTGCGAGAAATGGCCGATCCGCAGGTCCGGGCGCAGCTCGCGGAGCATCCCGGGCACCAGGGCCAGGTGGTAGTCCTGCACCAGCACCGACGCCCCCGGCTCCGCCTCCTCGGCCAGCGCCTGGGCGAAGGCCCGGTTGTACGTCTCGTACGACGCCCACTGCCGCCGGAACTCCGCGTCGAAGACCGGCTCCACGGGCGTCTGGTAGAGCAGGTGGTGGACGAACCACAGCACCGAGTTCGCGATGCCGTTGTACGCGTCGGCGTGGACCTCCGCGTCGATGTCGAGCATCCGCACGCCCGGCTCGCCGACCCCGCGCCGCACCGCCTCGCGGTCGCCCTCGCCGAGGGCCGCGCAGACCCACAGCTTGTCGTCGACGGCGCTCAGCCCGGAGACGAGCCCGCCCCCGCCGCGCTTGGCGTCGAGAGTCCCGTCCTCGCCGAGCGTGTACGTGATCGGGCCGCGGTTGGACGCGACGAGGACCTGGGCGGTGGACGGGGCGGCGGGTTCGGAGTGCTCGGAGACCATGTAGCGGAACCTAGCCCGTAAGGGAAGCCGCCAAACGCCTCAGAGCGTCCCACCGCCGGGCCCACCGCCCCGGGCCCACCGCCCCGGGCCCACTGCCCCGGGCCCACCGCCCCGAGGCCCGCCCGCTCACGCCGCCGGGCCCACCGCACCCGGGCCCCGGCCGCTCACGCCGCCCACCGCGCCGCGTACTCCGCGATCTCCCGCATCGGCGGCCGCTCCTCCGTGTCCACCGCGTGGGTGCGCGGCACGAACCCCTCCGCGCCCCGCTCGAACTGCGTCAGCGCGGGCCGCACCAGATGGCCCCGGGAGAGCCGCAGCTGAGCCGTGCGGTAGATCGCCGCCGCCATCCGGCCCAGCGCCTGCCCGTCCTGGTGGCGGTGCTTGCGCACGCCGACGTCGACCTGGCCCAGCGCGTCCAGGCCCACCGTGTGCAGCGCGTCGACCAGGAGCCCGAGCTCCACCCCGTAACCGACCGGGAAGGGCAGCCGCTCCAGCAGCGAGCGCCGCACCGCGTACTCGCCGCCCAGCGGCTGCACGAAACCGGCCAGCTGCGGCCAGTGCAAGTTGAGCAGGGGGCGTGCCACCAGTTCGGTGACGCGACCGCCCTGACCTGCGCTGTCACCGAGCGGACGGTCGTACATCGCCTTGACGAACTGCACGGTCGGGTCGGTGAGCAGCGGCCCGACCGTCCCCGACACGAAGTCCGCCGAGAAGTCCTTCAGGTCGGCGTCCACGAAACACACGATCTCGCCGCTCGTCACCAGCAGCGACCGCCACAGCACCTCGCCCTTGCCGGGCAGCGCCGGAATCCGGGGCAGGATCGCGTCCCGGTGGACCACCCGCGCGCCCGCCGCGCGCGCGATCGCGGCGGTGGCGTCGGTGGAGCCGGAGTCGATCACGACGAGCTCGTCGACCAGCCGGACCTTCTCCATCAGCTCCCGCCGGACCGTCGCCACGATCGCGCCGACCGTGGCCTCCTCGTTCAGCGCGGGCAGCACGACGCTCACCGAGGTGCGGTGCGGTTCGGCGCTCCGGGCGGCCGTGAGCCGGTCCAGCGGGCGGTCGGCGGCCGACCAGGAACGCCTGGTCAGCCAGCGCTCCACCTCTTCGAGCACGGTCGGCACTCCTCGCATGTGATCCATCTCGCCGTTCGGACGACTATCTCAACAGTCCGGTCCTTCGGTTACAGTCTTGAACAACGCGGATGACCGTCGCATGTCGGGGTCCGTCCGCACACAAACGCCTGGATCGAAGATCCAGTGCCACAGAGCTCATCCAGAGGGACTGAGGGAACGGCCCGTTGAAGTCCCGGCAACCCTCCTACCGACCGCGAGGTCACGGTGGGGAAGGTGCCAATTCCGTCTTGCGGCGAAACGCGCTGCGAGGAAGATGAGGAGAAAGGGCCTCCGCCATCATGGCTGTTCAGACCATCGCAGGTAATGCCACCACCGCCCCCGTGGACCTCGGTCCCGCCGCGGCGCTTTCCTGCCGCGAGTGCGGCGAGCGTTTCGAGCTCGGCCCCCTGTTCGCCTGCGCGTCCTGTTTCGGGCCACTGGAAGTGGCGTACGACCTGCCCACCGGCTCCCCCGAAGAGCTGCGCGAGCGCATCGAGGCCGGCCCGGACAACATCTGGCGCTACGCCCCGCTGCTGCCGGTTCCGGCCGACGTCGCGGAGAAGCCCAACATCAACCCCGGTTTCACCAAGCTGGTCAAGGCCGACAACCTCGCCCGTGAGCTGGGCGTCACCGGCGGTCTGTACGTGAAGGACGACTCCGGCAACCCGACGCACTCCTTCAAGGACCGCGTCGTCGCGATCGCCGTCGAGGCCGCCCGCGCCTTCGGGTTCACCACCCTCTCCTGCTCCTCCACCGGCAACCTGGCCGGTGCGGTCGGGGCCGCCGCCGCCCGCGCCGGACTGCGCTCGTGCGTGTTCATCCCGCACGACCTGGAGCAGGGCAAGGTCGTCATGGCCGCGGTGTACGGCGGTGAGCTGGTCGGCATCGAGGGCAACTACGACGACGTCAACCGCTTCTGCTCCGAGCTCATCGGCGACCCGCTCGGCGAGGGCTGGGGCTTCGTCAACGTCAACCTCCGCCCGTACTACGGCGAGGGCTCCAAGACCCTGGCGTACGAGATCTGCGAGCAGCTCGGCTGGAAGCTGCCCGACCAGATCGTCATCCCGATCGCGTCCGGCTCCCAGCTGACGAAGATCGACAAGGGGTTCCAGGAGCTGATCAAGCTCGGCCTGGTCGAGGACAAGCCGTACAAGATCTTCGGCGCGCAGGCCGAGGGCTGCTCCCCGGTCTCCGCCGCCTTCAAGGCCGGCCACGACGTCGTACGCCCCCAGAAGCCGAACACCATCGCCAAGTCGCTGGCCATCGGCAACCCGGCGGACGGCCCGTACGTCCTCGACATCGCCCGCCGCACCGGCGGCGCGGTGGAGGACGTGAACGACGAGCAGGTCATCGACGCGATCAAGCTGCTGGCGCGCACCGAGGGCATCTTCGGCGAGACGGCGGGCGGCGTGACGGTCGGCGTGACGAAGAAGCTGATCGAGGCCGGCGTGATCGACCCGGCGCTCACCACCGTCGTCCTGAACACCGGTGACGGGCTGAAGACGCTCGACGCGGTCTCCGCGACCTCGCAGGCGAGCGCCACCATCAAGCCGAGCCTGGACGCGTTCCGCGCGGCCGGCCTCGCCTCCGCCTGACCATCCCGACCGCAGCAGCCAGAAAGGCGTCCGCCATGAGCGTCAAGGTCCGCATCCCCACCATCCTCCGCACGTACACGGGCGGCCAGGCCGAGGTCACGGCGGAGGGCGCGAAGCTCTCCGAGGTCATCGAGTCCCTGGAGAAGGACCACCCGGGCATCGCCGCCCGCGTCCTGGACGACCAGGGCAAGCTGCGCCGCTTCGTCAACGTGTACGTCAACGACGACGACGTGCGCTTCGAGGGCGGCCTGGACGCGGCCACGCCGGACGGCGCCGGCGTCTCGATCATCCCGGCGGTGGCCGGCGGCTGCTGAGCCGCACTTTTTCCGCGGGGGCCATCGCGCCCTCACCTGAACGCAGTTGCCCCCTCCGCGACACCGTGCGGAGGGGGCAGTTCGCATGGTTGAGCGCGGTACAATTGGGGAAGCCCCCTCCGCTGCCTATGCCGCCCGCATATGAGAATGCGCCCGGCCTCGTTAAGAAGCAGCCAATGTAGGTGAACCCCTTGCGGCATAAGTGCCCTTTGCCTGGCCCGACTTGCCCGTAAATTTCAGTAATCCCGCATATTCGGGCGTTCACCTGTGCCCAGAATTCTCGTCCGATTGACCTGTTGCAGAGGGCAGTTGGGCGGATACATTCAGCCGCGGTCGACGCGCTTCGGCGCCGCGCACCCTCTCCTGTCGGAGGGTGAGTTGCGACCCGGGTCCGCGAAGTGCGGTCCCGCGCAAGGGCCAGTAATAGGGGAGTTAGGCATGGCTCAGGGCACCGTCAAGTGGTTCAACGCGGAGAAGGGGTACGGCTTCATCGCGGTCGACGGTGGTGCGGATGTTTTCGTCCACTACAGCGCGATCCAGATGGACGGGTACCGCACCCTCGAAGAGGGTCAGCGAGTTGAATTCGAGATCTCGCAGGGCCAGAAGGGGCCCCAGGCCGACATGGTCAAGCTCGCCGTCGGCTGAGCTCGGCGCGGTCGTCCGACGACTCTACTCACGCACGAAGGGCCTGACTCCGGATCCGGGGTTCGGGCCCTTCGTGCGTCCCGGGCGCGGCGCTCGGACTGCCCGGGCGCGGCGCCGGGAACGGCCCGGGATCGCGTCGGGGCCGCATGGCCGGGCTTGGCCGGAGGCGCTTGCACTCTCGGGGGTCGAGTGCTAATCATTGGCGTTAGCACTCTCCAGGTGAGAGTGACAGAAACTTGGACCGGGCCGGTGAGGCCCGCAGGCGCGGTGGGGCAAGGAACCACCACGCACGCAGGCCGTCCGTCGCGGGCGCCTCTCGGTCCGGAGTAAATCCACCCCTGTCCGGGAGGACCACTTCACATGGCCAAGATCATCGCGTTCGACGAGGAGGCACGGCGCGGTCTCGAGCGCGGGATGAACCAGCTCGCCGACGCCGTCAAGGTCACCCTCGGCCCCAAGGGCCGTAACGTCGTCCTCGAGAAGAAGTGGGGCGCGCCCACGATCACCAACGATGGTGTTTCCATCGCCAAGGAGATCGAGCTCGAGGACCCGTACGAGAAGATCGGTGCGGAGCTGGTCAAGGAGGTCGCCAAGAAGACGGACGACGTCGCCGGCGACGGTACGACCACCGCCACCGTTCTCGCCCAGGCTCTCGTCCGCGAGGGCCTGCGCAACGTCGCCGCAGGCGCCAACCCGATGGCCCTCAAGCGGGGCATCGAGAAGGCCGTCGAGGCCGTCTCCGCCGCGCTGCTGGAGCAGGCCAAGGACGTGGAGACCAAGGAGCAGATCGCTTCGACCGCCTCCATCTCCGCCGCCGACACCGAGATCGGCGCGAAGATCGCCGAAGCGATGGACAAGGTCGGCAAGGAAGGCGTCATCACGGTCGAGGAGTCCCAGACCTTCGGTCTGGAGCTTGAGCTCACCGAGGGCATGCGCTTCGACAAGGGCTACATCTCGGCCTACTTCGCGACCGACATGGAGCGTATGGAGGCGTCGCTCGACGACCCGTACATCCTGATCGTCAACTCGAAGATCGGCAGCGTCAAGGACCTCATCCCGCTGCTGGAGAAGGTCATGCAGTCGGGCAAGCCGCTGCTGATCATCGCCGAGGACGTCGAGGGCGAGGCGCTCTCCACCCTGGTCGTCAACAAGATCAAGGGCACGTTCAAGTCCGTCGCCGTCAAGGCTCCGGGCTTCGGCGACCGCCGCAAGGCCATGCTCGCGGACATCGCCATCCTCACCGGTGGCACCGTGATCTCCGAGGAGGTCGGTCTCAAGCTGGAGAACGCCGGCCTGGACCTGCTCGGCCGTGCCCGCAAGGTCGTCATCACCAAGGACGAGACCACGATCGTCGACGGCGCCGGTGACAGCGACCAGGTCCAGGGTCGCGTCAACCAGATCCGTGCCGAGATCGAGAACTCCGACTCGGACTACGACCGCGAGAAGCTCCAGGAGCGTCTGGCGAAGCTGGCCGGCGGCGTGGCCGTCATCAAGGCCGGCGCCGCCACCGAGGTGGAGCTCAAGGAGCGCAAGCACCGCATCGAGGACGCGGTGCGCAACGCCAAGGCCGCCGTCGAGGAGGGCATCGTCGCCGGTGGTGGCGTGGCTCTGCTCCAGGCCGCTGCCGTCTTCGACAAGCTCGACCTCACGGGCGACGAGGCGACCGGCGCGAACGCCGTGAAGCTCGCGCTGGAGGCCCCGCTCAAGCAGATCGCCGTCAACGGTGGTCTTGAGGGCGGCGTCGTCGTGGAGAAGGTCCGCAACCTGCCGATCGGTCACGGCCTCAACGCCGCGACCGGCGAGTACGTCGACATGATCGCCGAGGGCATTCTCGACCCGGCGAAGGTCACGCGCTCCGCTCTGCAGAACGCCGCGTCCATCGCCGCGCTCTTCCTCACCACCGAGGCCGTCATCGCCGACAAGCCCGAGAAGGCCGGCGCGGCCGCTCCGGGCGGCATGCCGGGCGGTGACATGGACTTCTGATCGGGTCCTTCCGACCGGTCGAAGCTCCGCGTACGTCCCACAGGGGCGGTACCTCCTTCACGGGGGGTGCCGCCCCTGTGGCGTATCCGGGGGGTGCTGGGACACTGCGGGGGAGCGGTGGATGTGTTTTCGTACGGGTACGGGTACGGGTACGGGGGCGGGGCGGCCATGACGGCTACGCGGGCGGGGTACGGCGAGTCGGGACACGGCGATTCGGGACGCGGAGGGCGCGAGGGACGCGAAGGGCGTGAAGGGCGCGGGAGAGGCGGGGGAGGCCGGCGGTGGGGCGCAGGGCATCTCAAGGGGGCCGGGCTCGTCCTCCTGGGCGCGGCCCTGTTCGCGGCGGGACTGTTCGTCGTGGCGACGGGCACGGGCCTCTCCGGCCTCCTCGGGATGCGGGTGGCGACCTTCGGTCATGTCGACTGCCGCGACACCCGCACCAGCAAGGGCCAGACCGTGTGGCACTGCTTCGGTGAAGCGGAGGGGGTCGGGCGCACCCGGATCACCTTCGCGGACCACGACGGGCGCGACGACCCCGAGACGATCACCGCGACCCAGGTGTTCGACGGCGGGCGGTGGTACGCCCACTCCTCGACGGTCGTCGGCTACGGCATGATCCCGCTTCTGGTGGGCGCGGGCACGGGTTCGTGGGGCGTCTACCGGTTCCGCGAGGCGGGTGCGGGGCAGCGGTTTCGGTAGGAGTAGGAGGAGGAGTGCCGGCCGTTCCGGCGGGCGGGGCGGGGGCGCCGGCCGTTTCGGCGGCCGCGCCGGTCGATTCGGTAGGCGTTCCGGCCGTCCGGCAGGGCGGGCAGCGTGTTCGCCATGCGGAGTTGCCGCACCGCTGAGCGCCACAGGGCGCAGGTGAGCGGCCAAAGCGGTCGAAGGCGGGGTGGGTGGCCGTCGCCGGGGCGGTCGGCATGGCCGAATGCTTACTTGCCGTGGTCTTCCCCTTACGGCAGCGCGAGTTCGCCCCTGTTCGCCGATCTCGGTGGCGTACCCGGAAGTCGTGCTGTAGGGCGGCGCGCGGGCGTCGGCCGGGTGCCGTCCGGGTGTCGTCCGGGGCGGTCCACCCGATTCGTGCGCGGGCGGGTCGCTGTCCTGCCAGCTCACCGCGCGGTCCGGCGGCAACGCACCGCCATTGGTCCAGTCCACATGGAGGCCGGACCTCTTGGGTGCGGCACCGGTGTGCGAGTGCACATGCCCGCAATCCGGGCTCTTTCCGACGCCCCGCCGCCCGGTCCGATGGGCCGGAATAGCCGGGTCCGGATCCTCTCCCTCACGCTATCCGGCCAACTTTGCGCGGTAAGTCGGAATCATGCGTACCGGTTCTGCGGTGGGCAATGATGACCCTGGTGTTCACGTGGTGAACACCCGTCGCAGTAATAACTCCAGTTATGCGGACATTCGTTGGGCATAACGGTCGTCACCAGCACAGAAGGGAAGGTGTCATGAAGCAGCAGAAGAAGGCTTATGTGAAGCCGTCGCTGTTCAAGCAGGGCGACTTTTCGAAGAAGACCGCCGGCTACTTCTACGGCTCGTACAAGGAGTACTGGGTTCGCCGCATCGTCTACTAGGCCACCCGGTTCCTTGTTCATGGTGTGAGAACTTCCGAAAGGTGAAGATGCCCGGCCAACCGCGCGACTACTTCGTCGTCCTGCCGGACAGCGTGGCGGGCCACGCGGTGGCCGGGCAGCTTCCCGCCCCGGAAGGGGCACCGGAAGTGACAGGAGCGGCCCCGGCGGTGGGCGACGTCCTGACCGTCGCCCACCCGTCCGGCCGCCCCTGGATCGTCGCCCGCCCGCTGGTCCGCAAGGTCAGCCACCTGGCGCGCGGCGACGACGCCCTCGCCCTCATCGGCCCCGACCGCGTCCCCGAGAGCGTGCTCGCCGGGATCCTGGAGGGCGCGCGCGACCGGGCGGGCCTGGAGCGCCGCCTCGCCCGGCTGCCCGGCCTCTACCACGTCGTCGCCCGGCTCTCCGGCGAGACCTGGATCCGGGGAACCGCCTCCGGGCTGCGCCGGATCTACCACGTCCGGCACCCGCAGGCCGGGACCGTCGCCTCCGACCGCCCCGCCGTCCTCGCCCACCTCACCGGCGCACCCCTGGACGACGGCGCGCTCGCCCTGCGCCTGCTCGACTTCCTGCCGCACCCCCTGAGCCGCCGCGTCCTGTGGCGGGGCGTGCACGAGACCGGGGCCGGGTACGGCCTCGCCCTGCCCGCCGCAGCACCGGGCACGGCCGCCGCCCCCGGCCCCCGCGAGCACCGCTGGTGGGAGCCCCCGCCGGCCGAACTCCCCCTCGCCGAAGGGGCCCGGAGGCTGCGGGACGCCGTCGCCGCCTCCGTACGCGCCCATGTCGGCGGCCTGGACCGGATCAGCTGCGAGCTCTCCGGCGGCATGGACTCCACCTCCCTCACCTTCGCCGCCCGGGCGACCGGGCCCGCCGAGCTGTCCCTGCTGACCGTGGCCGCCCGGGACCGTTACAGCGAGGACGAGAGCTGGGCGCGCAGGGCGGTCGAGGAGGCGGCACACAGGACCACGGACCACAGCGCGGACTCCACCGACCTGCGCCACCACGTCATCCCCGCCGACGACGCCCCCTACTTCTACGCCGACCTCGCCGCGTCCGCCGCCGAGCTCAACGACGAACCGCTCCCCGTCGCCCCCGGCCGGGCCCGCGCGCACCTGCTCCTGAGCCGCGCTCACGCCACCGGCTCGCGCTACCACCTCACCGGCTACGGCGGCGACGAACTCTTCCTGGGCCTGCCCCACGCCTACCAGGACCTCTTCCACGGCAACCCGTTCACCGCGTGGAGCCGCCTCAGCGGACTGCGCCACCAGCTCGGCTGGCCGCTCCTGCCCACCGTGAAGGCCCTGCTGGACCGCACCGACTTCGCACGCTGGACCGCCGGGGCGATCACCGTCGAACCGCAGTCCCTCACCCGTGTCCCGCTGCTCTCCTGGGGTGTGCGGCAGTCCCTGCGCCCCTGGTTCACCGAGCACGGACGCACCCTCATCACCGAGGAGTTCCGGGCCGCCGCCGAGCAGGCCGAGCCGATCGACCCGAGGCGCGGGCGGCACGTGGACATCGACGCCGTACGGATGGGGGCCCGGCACTTCCAGGCGATGGAGGACGTCGGCATGACGATCGGGCTGCCGGTCGCCGCGCCCTTCTACGACGACCGGGTCCTGGAGGCGACCCTCGCTGTGCGGGTGGCCGAGCGCATCAGCCCCTGGCGCTACAAGCCGCTGCTCGTCGAAGCGATGCGCGGTGTGGTGCCGGACGCGCTGCTGGCCCGTACGACAAAGGACCACATGTCCTCCGACGAACACCAGGGCCTGCGCGAACACGCCCCGGAACTCAAGGAGTTGTGGACCGGCTCCCGGCTCGCCGAACACGGCCTGGTCGACGCCCGCCACCTCCTGCGGCTCGCCGCCGAACCCTTCTCGCCCGTCCTGGTCGAGCACTCCATCAGCTCCACCGTGGCCGGGGAGACCTGGCTCCGCACGGCCGAGAACGCCTGGCCCGACGCACCCCACGGACGTACGACGACGATCAGCGAGGCAGCCCTGTGAAGCTCAGAAAAGGCATCGCCGTCACCACCACCGAGTACGGCGGCGTCCTCCTCGACGAGAAGGACGGCAGCTACTGGCAGTTGAACGACACCAGCATCGTCGTCGTCGACACCCTCGCGGCGGGCCACGCCCCCGAGGCCGCCGTCGAACGGCTCGTCGCCGAGTTCGACGTCGAGCGCGCCGAGGCGGAGTCGGACGTGGCGGAGCTGACCCGGCAGCTCGTCGAGGCGAAGATCCTGCGCCCATGACCACCGAGATGACGATGCCCCGCCGGGGCGCGGGCCCGGGCGGACTGCGGCTGCGCACCGCCATCGCCGCCGCGTTCGTCCTCGCCCGCTTCAAACCGGGCCGTCTGCGCCGGGTGCTGACCCGGATCAGTCGCGGGGCGCGCCCGGCCTCGTACGACACGACGCTGGAGGTGTACGAGGCCGTCGTCGCCACCAGCCGCCGCTGCGCGGGCCGTTACGGCTGCCTGCCGCGCTCGGTCGCCATCGCCCTGGCGTGCCGGATGTCCGGTGTCTGGCCCGACTGGTGCGCGGGGGTCCGGACGGCTCCGCCGTTCTCGCCGCATGCTTGGGTGCTGGCAGAGGGCCGGACGGTCGGGGAGCAGGCGGAAGCGGCCGATCTGCGTCCCTTGATGGTGGTGACGGTACGCGAAGGGGGTCCGGGTGAGCACGGCGGCGACGACGACGGCGGCAGCGGCAGAGGCGGCGGGCAGCCCGCCTGAGCCCGAGGGGGCGGGCCCGTCCGCTGCGCAGGGCCCCCCGCCCCCCGAGAAGCCGAAGCCCCCCGGCCCCTCCCCCCTGCGCCTCCTCCTTGCCCGGGTCCGCCCGCACCGGGGCGTCCTCCTGCGCGCCGGCCTCCTCTCGCTCGCCGGGTCGGCGGCCGGGCTCGCGATGCCGCTCATGGCGAAGTACGCCGTCGACGCGTTCGCCGCCGACCGCTCGCCACTCACCCCGCTCGTCGCGCTCACCGCACTCGTACTCGCCGGAGCCTGCCTCTCCGCATACGGGCGTTACCTCATGGCCCGCACGGGAGAAGGCGTCGTCCTCCGGGCGCGCGACCAACTCGTGGGCCGCATCATGCGGTTGAAGGTCCCGGCGGTGGACCGGCTCACCCCCGGCGACCTCCAGTCACGCGTCACCAGCGACACCACCCTCCTGCGGACCGTCCTCTCCAGCGGCCTGGTCGAGTCGTTCAACAGCGTGCTGATGCTGCTGGGGACGGTCGCCTTCATGGCGTACATGGACCTGACCCTGCTGGGCGTGACCCTGACGGTGATCGTCGGCATCGGAGCCGTAACCGCCCTGCTCATGCCGCGTATTCAGCGCGCGCAGCTCCGTGCGCAGGAGTCCGTGGGCGCGATGGGCGCGGCACTGGACCGGGTGCTCCAGGCGTTCCGCACGGTCAAGGCGAGCGGCGCGGAGGAGCGCGAGAGCGCGGCGGTCGCGCGGGCGGCACGGCACGCGCACGACCGGGGCGTGTCGGTGGCGAAGTGGTCCTCGGTCTCCGACGTCACGATGATGATGTCGATCCAACTGGCCTTCCTGGCCGTGCTGGGCGTCGGGGGAGCGCGGGTCGCGTCGGGCTCGCTGGAGATATCGTCGCTGATCGCGTTCCTGCTCTATCTCTTCTACCTGATGGGCCCGATCGGCGGGTTGGTGGAGGGCTGGACCGGATTGCAGAGCGGTCTGGCCGCCGTGCGCCGGATCGACGAGGTGGAATCGCTGCCGGGCGAACCTTCCGGCGGCGAGGCCGGGGGCGTACGGGGGGAGGGCGCCCCGCTCGGCGTCACCTTCCAGGACGTGGCCTTCGGGTACGGGGACGAGCGCGCCCCCGCACACCGGGGCGTCACCTTCGACGTGCCGACCGGCGGGCTCGTGGCGCTGGTGGGGCCGTCCGGGGCGGGCAAGTCGACGGTGTTCAGCCTGCTGGAACGGTTCTACGACCACGACTCCGGCACGATCACCGTGGACGGCCGGGACATCCGCGACTGGCCGCTGGCGGAGCTGCGCGGATCGCTCGCGTACGTGGAACAGGACGCGCCCGTCCTCGCCGGGACGCTCCGCGAGAACCTTCTCTTCGCCGCCCCCGAGGCCCCGGAGGACCGGCTGACGGAGGCGGTCGCCCGTACCCGCCTCGACGCTCTCGTCGCCCGGCTGCCGGACGGCCTCGACACGGCGGTCGGCCACCGGGGCGTCACCCTCTCCGGCGGCGAACGCCAGCGGATCGCCATCGCCCGCGCCCTTCTCCGCCGCCCGCGTCTGCTGCTGCTGGACGAGGTGACCTCGCAGCTCGACGCGGTCAACGAGCAGGCGCTCCGTGACGTCATCCTCGAACTGGCCGAGCAGACCACGGTGTTGGTCATCGCCCACCGCCTCTCCACCGTCCGCCACGCGGAGCGGATCGTGGTCCTGGAGGACGGCCGCGTCCGCACGGCGGGCACCCACGAGGAGCTGATCGCCTCGGACGACCTCTACCGCGAACTGGCCACCACCCAACTCGCGGCAGAGGTACGGGAGACGGCCACGCCGGCCTGAGGGACGGTCGCGCCGGCTGAGGGGCGGTCGCGCCGGCTGAGCGGTCGCACCCGCCTGGGGCCGGTGAACGCGCCGTTCAGATGCGGGGCTCCGGGTCGGCCCCGCCCCCGCTCCCGCCGCCGTTCCCCTCCCCGCCCCCGTCCCCGCTCCCCGAGGCTTCGCCCGGAGGGAGACCTGCCCGGGCCCGGATGACGTCGGCCCAGGCGTGCATCACCAGGGCCGCGCCCTTGAGCACCCCGTAGACGCCGAGCGCGATGGCGGCCGGTGCGCCGCCGAGGGCGGCGACGACCTGGGCGGCGTCGGCCGGAGCGAGCCGCCCGGTGTCCACGCGCTCGATCACGTGGGCCAGGGAGTGATAGGTGAGCACGAAGAGAATGAGCGAGAGGCCCAGGAGCAGCAGAACGCGCCGCGCTTCCGCGCCGATCCTCAGCCGGTGCAGTGCCCTCTGCCGCTCGCGTTCTCCCCGCCGCACCTCCTGAATAGCCTGCCGCAGGCTGTATTCCAGGTTGAGGGCCCGAAGGCGGTACGCCGAGTCCTGCCGCTCCTTTTCCCTCCGCGCTCGGTCGAGGCGCTGTTCGTACGCGTCGGGCTGCTCCTCGTCCGGCCCGGCCCCCGTGCTCAACTGCTCCAGGTACTCGTCGAGGGGAATCGGGCCCAGCGCGGAGAGCCGTTCCATGCGTTCCCGCTCAGCCGAGTGCTTGTCCCGCAGCCGCAGCCAGTATTCCGTGGGACCGGCCGCCGCCAACCGGTCCGCGTCGCGGTCCCACCCCGCCAGCATCAGCAGGGGGAGCAGCGCGCCGAGGGCCACGGCCCCGTAGGCGGAGACCGAGTCGGCCGGCGCGTCCGCCAACAGGAAGATCGCCGCGGCGACGAGCCCCGCGCACAGAGCACTCGTCCCGCCGAGCCGAAGTATCGAGCGCGCCCGGTCCCGCCACATACCTGCCATGGGGCCGATGATCTCCGTTCCCCCACGGCCGCTCCCTCGCCCCCGGGAAACGTGATGCACTCGTGACGGGGGCCGTCAGCGGGCGTACTCCTTGAGCTCCTCGGTGTCGAGGGTGATGGAGACGGGGGCGGGGAGGGTGACGGAGTCGCCGTAGTCGTAGGAGTGCTGCTGCCGGTAGCGGCCCCGTTCCGGCTCGCTGTACACGACGAGGCAGTCGTGGTCGCGGTCGATGAGGAGGTAGACCGGGATGCTCGCGGCCGCGTAGCCGTCGCGTTTCTCCGAACGATCACGGGCCTCGGTGTCATGGTCGTGCGAGGTGACCTCCACGGTCATCAGGACGCGCTCCGGGCTCGACCACTCGCCGTCACCCGCGAAGCGGCCCGCCCGGGCCAGCGTGCCGTCCGGGCGGGCCCGGCCGTTGCGGTATCCGCCGATCCGCAGTCCGCGTTCGCGGTACAGCCGCAGCTCCGGCTGCTGCTGCATGCACTGCATGGCGACCCACATGATGATCTCGTCGTGATCCCCGTCAGGAACGGGCTTGACCTCTAGCTTTCCATTGATGAATTCGAGCGTCACGGTCTCGGGGGCCGTGCGGGCGAGCTGCTCGAACTCCTCGACGGACATCTGGGCGTGCGGGGCCTGATCGGCGGTGCTGGGGGTCATGGCGTCGCCTCCTCCCCTCCATCGTGCCCTGCCGGGTCTGCGGGTGAGCTGCACGGTCATGGGTATGTCCTGCCTTTGTGGGGGTGGGCCCTCTCGGACCGGGGGATCAGGCCCGCCCGGACCGTGTTCATCCGGTCCCGCACCCCCGGCGGCTGTACGGCTCCGGGCGGTCCGGCGGGCGGGGCGGGCGAGGCTCCCCGGCACGGCCGGCAGAGCCCGCCGAGCAGGGCCTCGGCGGGCCCGGGGACCCCGCACTCGCCGCACTCCAGGGTCCGCAGGACGGTCCGGGGTCCAGGGATGACGCGTTCGGGCGGCAGTTTGTCGCGCAGTCGCCGCTCCACCAGCCGGGCGGCGCAGTGGACGGGCGAGGGCAGGCCGCCGGTGAGCGCGTGCAGCAGCTCCGCCTCCGTGGCTCCCCGGGCGAACCACTCGCTGACCTGCGGTTCCAGCCGCGCGCAGTCGGCGGCGGACAGGGACAGCATCGGGGCGGTCCGCCCCAGGGCCGCGAGCAGGATGAACGCCCGTGAGCGCGTGGGGCGTTGCGGCTGGTCCGGTGGTACGTCGCCGCGGATGTACGCGTTCCACCACTCGTGCTCGCGTGCGGTGCGGGAGAAGAAGGTCCGGGTCACCCAGAACATGATCTCTTCCTTGATCACGCACTCGCTGCCGCGCCGCAGATGCCCGGCGTCCTGGAGCCGGTTGAGGGTGGTGCGCAGGGCGCACTGGCCGTACGGGAGGTGCTTGGCCAGCGTCTTCACCGAGATGTCGGAGCCGTCCGGCAGCTGGTCGATGTAGGCGGCCACGGCGGCGTCGCGGGGGCGGAGGTGGGCGAAGTCCCGGCCGGTGCGCGGGCGTTCGTCGGGGGCGGAGCGCTTGCCGTACCCGGGGTTGGCCATCGGGTGCGGGGTCGCGTACGCGTGCGGTAAAGCGGTCCCGGCAGTGGGGCCTGCGGTGGAGCTTGCAGGGAGGGGGACCTGCGGCGAATAGGGGGCAGCACTAAGCTGGTTGTCAGCCATGGGGATCGCTGGTTCCGATCTTCATCGGTCAGACCCCTGTCGGTGTTCCATCACCGGCGGGGGTTGCCTTTTTTCCTTTTGTCCCTCCGCACGCTAAAGCCTCACGACCGTGCGTGGCAAGTCGGTCACCGCAAGTCAACTTCGCGAGCAGGGTGGGTGGGTGGGGCAACTGACCCACCCACCCCATCACTGTTAAGACAGCTCGGATCTCGATGCTTGAGCTCCGGGTGGTGTGCGAGGTTTTCGAGACTTTCACGGCTTTCGTCGTCGGAACCGGCTCAGCAGAGACCCGGGCGGGCGTACGCCGTGATCTGCGCGCGGGTGACCCTCCGGCTCTCGCACACCTCGAAGTACGTGCGCAGCGCGTCCCGTTTGGCTGCCTCGCGTCCGGTGGAGTCGCCCGGTTCGCCGGGCACGTCCCGGACGTCGACGATGCGCCGGTGGCCCTGCATACGGGCGCGGATCTCGGCCGGTGCCGCCTCGACGCCGAAGAGGGTGGCCGAGGCGGCGGGCGTGGCGATCAGCGCGAGGTCGTCGAGTTCCGCGTACGCGTCCGGGGTCGCCAGCACCCAGGCGCGCCGGGCGGGCGTGAAGACCAGGCCGTCGCCGGGCGAGCTCATCTCCCGTACGGCTTCGGCGACGGCCGTCACGTCGTCCGACCGGCTCCCGGGTGTGCGCAGGTCGTGTCCGGGCCCGACCGGCAGCAGGGACGCGGCGGTGGCCGTGAGCGCCGCGACGACGATGACCGCCCGGCGGCCCGGGAGGAGCCGGTCCAGGGCGGCCCCGATGAGGAGGGCGAGGCCGATGGAGGCGTAGAGGACGTACCGGTCGACGTACAGGGGGCGCAGGGGCGAGAGGAGCAGCAGGAGGCCGGCGGGGAGGAGGAGCAGGGGGAGGGCGAGGGCGGGGAGGGCGATCGATCCGCTGTCCTTGGTGCGGCGGAGGCCGGTGAGGGCGCAGGCGACGCCCAGCGACGCCGTACCCGCGAAGGTCAGGAGGACGGACGAGTCCGGTACGCCGATCCAGGCGACCTGCCCGGACTGGGCGGCGCTGAGGAGGGCGAGCGGAGCCAGCCCGGCGGCCACGGCGGCGGCCGTCATGGCCCAGGGGTGGAGCCTCTTCGAGGAGAGGGCCACGGTGACGCCGTGGGCGACGAGCCCCAGCACGGCGAACTCGTGCAGCAGACAGGCGGCCAGCATCACGGCTCCGTAGCCCGCCCAGCGCCTGCTGCCGCCGACGCCGCCGTCGAGCGCGTTGAGCAGCAGCCAGGTGCCCCACGTCAGCAGCGCGCACACCAGGGCGTACGAGCGGCCCTCCTGCGCGTAACGCTGCATGTCGGGCAGGAACGGCAGGACGAGCCCCGCCAGGAGTCCGGCGCGCGGGCCCGCCAGGCGGCGGCCGAGCAGCGCGACCCCGGCGGCAGTGGCGGCGACGGCGAGGACCGAGGGGAGGCGGAGGGCGATCAGGCCGCTTTCCAGGCCGCTGTCCAGGCCCGGTCCACCTCCCGGTCCGCTTCCCGGTCCGCTTTCCCAGCAGGCGAGGACGGCGTGCATGAGGAAGTAGTACAGGCCGTGCACGACGTCGGCCTCCGCCAGCAGCCGCCAGACGTCCGCCGTGCCGCGGTGGGCGACTTCGTAGGTGACGGCCTCGTCGCTCCACAGCGTGTTCTGCCGCCGGACGCCCCACAGGCCGACGACGAGCGCCGTCACGGCGGGCAGCAGGGCGACGGCTCTGCGGGGCGACGACCGGCCTGCGATGGCGGGAGGTTCCGGGCGGCGCGTCGCGGGGACTGCGGGAAGGGCGGGGGGACGGGATTCGGTGGTGGCGATGGCCGGCTCCGGTGCGGGCGGGGCGGGATGGCGTACGCACCCGAGTCCAGTCGGCGGCGGGTTGATGGTCAGCCCCCTCCCGCCGGACCAATCAATTACGCTCGCGAGGGCTGAGGGGACCTCGCGGGGGCGGGGGACGGGGCCCGAGCGGGGGTGGTCGAGGTGGGGCGGCAGGAGAAGCCGCTGGACCCGGCCTCCGGCCCCGTACAGCGATTCGCGTACGAACTCCGCCTGCTGCGGCGGAAGGCGGGCAGTCCTGCCTACCGGGCGATGGCGCGGCGGGCGGGGTACGCGGCCCCGACGCTGTCGGCCGCGGCGGCGGGCGACCGGCTGCCGTCCCCGGCGGTCACCCGCGCCTACGTGCTCGCGTGCGGCGGGGAGCCCGAGGTGTGGGAGCGGCTGCGGGCCGAGGCGGCGGAGGAGGCGTTCCGCGCCACGGCCGGGGCCGACGAGCGCGAGGCGGCCGTGTCCCCGTACCCGGGGCTCGGGCGTTTCGGACCCGAGCTCCGGGAGCGGTTCTTCGGCCGGGACGCCGTGGTGGAGGAGCTGGCGGGGCTGGTGGCGCGGCGCGGGCTGGTGGCCGTGGTGGGGGCGTCCGGGAGCGGCAAGTCGTCGCTGCTGCGGGCGGGGCTCGTACCGGCGTTGCGGGACGGGCGGGCGGGCCCCGTCCCCTCGGCCGTCACCGTTCTGACCCCGGGGGAGCATCCCTCCCGTATCGACGTCGGCGGGGCGTTGTTCGCGGAGGACGGCGCGGTGGTGCTGGTCGACCAGTTCGAGGAGGTGTTCACGCTCTGCCACGACCGGGAGGAGAGGGCGGATTTCATCGAACGGCTGACCGGGTCGCGGGCGCGCGTGGTCCTCGCCGTACGGGCGGACTTCTACGGCCGGTGCGCCGAGCACGCCCCTCTCGCGGCCGCCCTGGGCCCGGCCACGCTTCTGCTCGGCCCGATGACGCCCGGGCAGCTGCGGCAGGCGATCGTGGGGCCCGCGACGGCGGAACGCCTGATCGTGGAGCGCGAGTTGACCGCCCGCATGGTCGCGGACGTGGCGGACGAGCCGGGCGGGCTGCCGCTGATGTCCCACGCGCTGTTCGAGACCTGGCGGAGGCGGCGGGGGCGGACGATGACGGTCGCCGCGTACGAGGCGATCGGGGGCGTGCGCGGAGCCATCGCGCACACGGCGGAGGCGGTCTACGGCGACTTCGACGGCGTACGGGCGCGGACCGCGAGGGCCCTGCTGCTGCGGCTGGTCGTGCCCGGCGAGGGGAACGAGGACACCGGACGCCCGGTCGCACGCGGCGAGTTGGACGACCTGGACGAGCTGGGGCACGCGCCGGACGTGCTGGAAACGCTCGTACGGGCACGACTGCTGACGGCCGACGACGGGGTGGTGAGCCTCGCCCATGAGGCCCTGATCAGCGCCTGGCCCCGGCTGCGCGCCTGGATCGAGGAGGATCGCGAACTGCTCCGGTTGCAGCGGCGGTTGACCGAGGCGGCGGAGGTGTGGGCGGCGCTGGGGCGGGACGCGGGGGCGCTGTACCGGGGGAGCCAACTGGAGGCGGCACGGGAGGCGTTCGGTGAGTCGAGCACCGTACCCACGTCACTCACGTCACCCGCATCGCTCCCGTCACCCGCATCGTCCATGTCACCCACGTCATCCGCATCGCCCACGTCATCCGCGTCACCCACGTCATCCGCGTCATCCGCGTCACTCACGTTCGGGGAACGGTCGTTCCTGGAGGCGAGCGTCGCCGCGTACGAGCGTGAGCGGCGGGCGGCGGTCCGCAGGGCGCGCACCCTGCGCGGGCTCGTCGCCGCCCTGTCCGTACTGCTCTGCCTGGCCGTCGTCGCCGGTCTCGCCGCCCGGCAGCAGAGCCGTACCGCGGACCGCCGGGCGACCGAGGCCGAGGCGCGCGGGGTCGCGGCGGTCGCGGACACCCTGCGCCGGACGGACCCCCGCACCGCGCTGCGGCTGAGCGTGGCGGCCTGGCGGATCGCCGACGTACCCGAGACGCGGGAGGCGCTGTACGGGGCCGCCGCCCAGCGTGACGTGGCCCTGCTGGACGCGGGTTCCGCCGATCTGGCCCCCGACCACAACGACACCTGGCGGCGGCTCAGCGCAGACGGCCGCACGCTCACGGTGGTGGGACCGGACCGCACCCGGCGCTGGGACGTCACGACGGGCCGCCCGCTGCCCGACCTGGCGGGGCTGGGGGCGCGGGCGGTGGACATCGTGGCGGTCAGTCCCGACACCGGAACCGTCGCCCTCTCGACCCCGGAGGGCGTACGGCTGTGGGACCTCGCGGCCGGAGGACCGACCGGTGCGGCGTTCGGGCCGCGGGGCGACTCCGTCGATGTCTGGTTCGGCACGGACGGGCGCACGGTCGCCGTGCACGGGCGCGGGGGGTCGCTCCAGGTGTGGGACGTGGGGCGGGGGCGGGGCCGCGTAGTGCTCGACACCGACCGGGGGCGGGAGGAGCTCCGCGTCCTCGACGTCGCTGGGGACGGGCGGCTGGTCGCCTTCTGCGCGGACAGCGAGGAGCTTGAGGTGTGGGACGTACGGGAGGGCCGCCGGGTGCCGACGCCCTGGGCCGCGAAGGCGAAGGCGTGCGAGGTGGGCCAGTTCCGGTTCACGCCGGACGGGCGGGCGCTGACCCTCGGCGTCCCGTTCGCGCTGCGGAGCTGGGAGGTGCGTTCGGGGCGGGAGCGGCCACGGATCGTCACGGCGGGGGGTGTGGGGCCGACGGGCGCAGGGGGCCCGCCCTACGCGGCGTTCAGCGCGGACGGCTCGCACGTCGCGACGCTGGCCGGGGGCGACGTGCGGCTCTGGCGCACGGCCGACCCGTCCACCCCGCTGCTGCGGCACCGGGTCGGCGCGTCGAGCACGAGCGAGCTGGCCCTCGACCTGGAGGGCGGGGCGATCCGCTTCACGGAGGGCGACAACCTCGTCAGCGCCGTACGCACCGTCTCCCTCAAGGGCACGGAGGAGGGCGGGTGGCAGGGCGAACGCCCGTTCAACTCGGCCAGGTTCACCCCGGACGGCAGCCGCCTGGTGACCACGCGTCCCGGGGCGGTCGAACTCCGCGACGGGACCACGGGCCGCCTGCGCGACACGTTCGCGGCCCCGCCGCCCGCCTGCACCGGCTGCTCCCCCGTACCGCTGTCGGCCTTCAGCAGGGACGGCCGCACGCTCGCCCACCTGAGCGCGCCGGACACCGTGACCCTGAGGACGTTCGGCCCGCACCCCACGGTGACGGCGCTCCCGTCGCGTACCGGGGTGACCGGGATCGCGATCGAGGGCCGGGACTCGGCGGTGGTGACCCGGGGGTCGAACGCGGTCGACTTCCTGGCCCCGGGCGGCGGGCCCGGACCCCGGACGTCGCTGCCCCGGAAGCGGTACGGGACGCTGGTCGACCGTGCGGTGGACGGCAGGATCATCACGGACGAACGGCAACTGATCGAGCCGGGGGCGGGCGGGGGTCCTGCCGCGCGCGTCACGCGCGTCATGGGGGGCGAGGGACCGGCGGCGGTGGCCGTCTTCAGCCCGGACGGCCGCTACCTGGCCATGAGCGACTTCGACGGCCGCGTCACGCTGTGGGACGGCGACGGTGGAACCCGGCTGGCGGTCCTCACCCCCGGCGCGGAGGCCGGCGCCCAGCGGGAGATGCGGCCCTCGGCACTGGCATTCTCCGCGGACGGGCGTTCGCTGGCGGTGGGCGACGAGGACGGGGAACTGCGCTTCTGGTCCACGGCCGCCCCCCGCTCGCCGGGTTCGCCGCTGCCGTCGACGGACGGCCCGGTCCTCGCGCTCGCCTTCACCCCGGACGGCTCCCGGCTGCGGGTGACGACCCCGCACACTCCCGTCCGTACGTACCCGCTCGGGCTGGAACGTACGGCGGAGGCGGTGTGCGCGAGGGCGGGGGGCGGGTTGGGCAGGGAGGCGTGGGCGTCGTACCTGCCGACGATTCCGTACCGGGAGACGTGTTGAGGGGCCGGTGACGTGATGCGTAACCCCTGGGTTCCGTGACGACGATCACTTCCGATGCGCCGCCGGTGATGTAGACCGGATGCCCGGTGGCGGGCGTATACCCGGTGAAGCGAAAGATCCGGGAGCGATTCTTGACCGTCGAGGAGTTCGAAGAGTTCTACGCCCAGGCGGTCGCGCGTCTCACAGGCCAGCTGTACGTGATGACGGGGGACCTCCAGGAGGCGCAGGACGTCGTACAGGAAGCGTTCGTCAAGGGGTGGATCCGGCGACGCCAACTGGAGCGCGACGGCCACCCCGAGGCGTGGATCCGCAAGGCGGCCTGGCGTCTGGCGGTGAGCCGTTGGCGGTTCCGGCGGCGTTCGGCGGATGCCTGGCACCGGGGGAGCGGGACGCCGGAGCACGTCGAACCGCCGGATCCGGGTCATGTGGTGCTGGTCGAGGCGCTCCGGGAACTGCCCGCGCAGCAGCGGCGCACGCTGACCCTGTACTACCTGTGCGATCTCACCGTCGAGCAGATCGCCGGGGAGACCGGGCTTTCCACCAGCACGATCAAGACGCACCTGGTTCGCGGACGGGCGGCGCTCGCCCACCGTCTGGAAGACCCCCGCATGGAGGAGGCTCCTGATGTCTGAACCACGGGATGGCCGGGAGTCCCGAGAGCCCTTGGAGCCCCGGGAGCCCCGAGAGTCCTTGGAGCCCCGAGATCCGCTGAAGGAGTTGTTCCGGCAGGCCGGGGACTTCGGGCGGGGCCGCTCCGCCGCGGACCCGGCCGCGCGCATCACGGAACGCGGCATGCTGGCCCAGCGACGCCGGATGGCCGCGCTCGCGGTGGGGGTGTGCCTGGTCGTGGGCGGCGGCAGCGCGGCGGCGGCGGCGGGCGTGTTCCCGGCCACCCGGACGCCCGCACCGCCGGCCACGAGCCCCTCGCCGAGCCATCCGTCCCCCGCGCCGCTGCCCGCCGGAACGCGGACGGACCCGCCTGTGCCGCCCTCGGCGAGCAACACGATGCCGGGGACCACGGCTCCGGGGGGTCTGCCGACGACTCCGGGGGATTCGCCGACGGGGCCGGGAGGGCTGGCGACGACCTCGGGGGGTCTGCCGACGACTTCGGGAGGGCTGGCGACGACTTCGGGAGGTCTGCCGACGACCTCGGGAGGTCTGGCGACGACCTCGGGAGGTCTGGCGACGACAGAGCCGCCGACAGGGTCGTCGACGGAGTCGTCCACGCTGGGGGCGACGTCGATGCCATGACTCCCTAGCTCCTGTCCTTCCTGTCTCTTCCTGTCTCTCCCCGTCCCTTCCTGTCCCTCGCCGTTCCTTCCCGTTCCTACCCGTCCCCTTGTCCCGGCGGCCGCACCGGGCGATCCTGCGCGCCGAGGCGTGTCGAAAGGCCCCAGAGTGTCCATGCTTTCGCCCAGGCTGAGCCCTTCCGCGCCGCGTCCGACGAGCCCGCGCCCCCGGTCGTCTCCGGAGTCCGGCCCGAGCGCCGGAGCGGCCGAGTCCGCCGAGTCCGCCAAGTCCGCCGGTTCGGCCCGCTTCAGGAGGGCGGCGGGCCGGCTGACCCCCGCCGACCGCAGGGTGCTGTGGCTCTACCTCCTGACGCGAATATCCCTGGGAATCGCCGCCCACGGCGCCCGATGGCTCTTCCCCGGAGGGTCCGACCGGCGGGACGCGGACCCCGTACTCGCACCGTTCCTGCGCTGGGACGCGCACCACTACCTCCACATAGCGCGTGACGGCTACTTCCCCGCCGACGCGGGCCCCTGGCTGAGCGGTTGGGACAACAGGGAGGCGTTCTTCCCCGGGTTTCCGCTGCTGCTGCGCGCCGTGCACACGGTCGTCCCGGACTGGACGGCGGCCGGGCTGCTGATCTCGTTCGTCGCGGGGGCGGTCGCCGTACTCGCCCTCGCCCGGATCGCCCGGTCCTATCTCTCCGAGGAGGCCGCCGGTCAACGTACGGCCCTGTTCTTCCTGCTCTCGCCGTGCGCGGTGTTCCTGGCGGTCGGCTACACGGAGGCGCTGTTCCTGGCGTTCGCCCTGCCGGCCTGGCTGGCCGCGCAGCGCCACCAGTGGGCGTGGGCCTGCACGTTGACGGCCCTGGCGACGACGGTACGGGTCAGCGGCCTGTTCCTGGCGGCCGCGATAGCGGTGCTGTTCGTGCTCTCGGTGAGGACCCGGCGCGGCTGGCGCGGGGCGGCCTGGCTGGTGCTGCCCGCGCTGCCGCCGGTCGCGTACAGCTGGTATCTGCACGCGCACACGGGCGACTGGATGGCGTGGAAGCACGCGCAGGAGCGCGGTTGGTACCGGGATTTCCACACCCCGTGGGAGGCGTGGGCGAACACCTGGGGTGCGGCGTTCGACGGGGTGCACTCGACGGGGTACGCGGCTATGTTTCAGGCCGAGTTGGTGGCGATGCTGGCCGGCCTGATCCTGGTGGCGCTGCTGCTGCGCCACCGCCGCTGGCCGGAGGCGGTGTACGTGACGCTCAGCTTGTGGGCGCTGGGAACGTCGTACTGGTACACGTCGATCCCCCGCGCCACGCTGCTGTGGTGGCCGCTGTGGATAGGTCTGGCGGCGCTGAGCCTGCGCCGCCCGTGGTTCAGGACGGCCTACCTGTGCGTGGCGACCCCGCTGGCGGCGCTGGTGGCCCTGGCGTTTCTTACGGGGCGGTGGGCGGGGTGAGGCGATCTACGTCAACGGCCGCGGGGAGCCCCGCACGCGCGGGGACCGCAGTTCGCTGTATCTCCTAGGTCGGCGCGCGCGGTTTCCCGGCTCAGATACGGGCCGCGCTCCCAGCCTCTATCCGGGAATCCGGCAACCGCCCACCAGTCCCCGACGCCCACCGCGACGCACTGCGGAACCGACGCCGCACTGAACTCCACGACGCCTTCGTCTCCCTCGCCCGCAGCCTGATCTGCTTCAGACGCCTCAAGAAGACACGATCATGATCGTGTTACGAGCTCTGAGGGTTGGGTGATGTGGCTGGATTGTTTCGGTTCCTTGTGAGAAGGCAGTTAACGTTCACGACGGCCTTTCACTGAAGTTGACGCTGCCCCATCTCCACATGGGACATGAATCCCACGCGGCCAAAGCCATGCCCTCAACAGGACCAAGCACTACTAGGACCAAAGAGGGCACGGTGTCGGGGAGGGTTGACTTGCTGAGATGACGGGTTGACTATCCGATCTACGCATCATCTTTGCGTAGCCGATCGCTTCGTAAGCCCTGGGGGGGAAATGTCGCATTCTGGCGTAGTTTCAGGAGGCCGCACAGCGGCAGTCGCCACAGTCACCGCTCTTCTGATGATTGCGGGTGCAGCGCCGGCCTCGGCTTCGTCCGCCACCGACACCATTCCGTCGTCCATATTCTTGAACACGGAAAAGAAGAATGCGAACTATGGCGGCCCTGAGCTTGACAGGATTCGTGAAACCGCTGCTGCTGATGGAGTCTCTCTTGCGTCGGCCATCACGGACCGCTTGGCTGAACCGAGCCGTTCTGAACGGTTGCTGACGCCCAACGAGCCCGATGGTCCTGTCAGCACGCCGTCGACCTCGATTGATGGGTTGACGGCCGGCGAGCTCGAGGACATCGCGTCGATGGCGACAGCAGAGGGCATAACGATTGAAGAGGGAATAAACAAATACGGCTGGCAAGAAGAGTTCGTCAAGGTTTCCGATGAACTCGAACGAAGATATCCGGATACCTTCTCCGGAGCTGAGAAGCTCGATGCAAGTGCATGGTTCGCATTCAAGGGAGCGCCTACCGCCAGCGCTCTCACTCTCATGTCCGAGCTGCCAGTCCCGGTGGAAGTCGTCAATCGGGACTTCGCCGAGTCGGAACTCTCAGAGGCAGCGACGGTTTGGGCTGCGGCGCGGGAGGCGAAGGGAGAAGAGTTCGCTTCGGCCTACGACATCCGACGGGGAGTGATTGTTGCGGAACTGGCGGTCGGCCAGAGCGACGGCAGATCGGGGAGCGCAGCAAAATCCACACAGAGCGTCAAGATCGGCGGACGCGTCTTTCCCGTAGAGGTTAACCACACGAATTCACTGGTGTCGATCGATCAGGACAATTACATTCGAGGCGGAGGGCACCTGTTGAGCTGCACCGCTGGATTTAACCTGAAAAATATCAGCAGTAGCACGAAACGTCTGGGGACGGCAGGGCACTGCGTTCCTACTGCGGGCGCACTCGACAGGTATTCGAACCATTCAAACCACGGTGGTGCCACTGGAGTAGATGTCGTGTGGACCCATCGCGGCGCATGGGGCGATTTGGGATACACGTCGCACGGAAGCCTGATAGCTACTCGCACTTTCTACCACGAGCGCAATAAGACCAGGTACGTCGACAGTCGTGCAGGCATGCCCTCGGTTGGCACCAGCATCTGCCACTACGGTCGCACAACTAATAAGTCTTGCAGCAAGGTCAAATACCGAGATGTCTCCGCTTCCGGCCTCAAGCACATGGTGGTTATGGAGGCGAATGTTTCCAAGGGCGGAGACAGCGGTGGCCCGTGGTACAGCGCCGGCACCGCTTACGGAATACACAAGGGCGTAATATCCATGGGAGGGCGGGAGAGAAGTTGGTTTACTCCCGCCTATCTTTTCCAGAACCGAAAGTACGACGTGTGGCAGCGATAGCCCGCATCACGCAAGCTCTGAGGCATCCTCGATGCAACGCCATGTGTTGCTGGACAGGGGCCGGTGCGGATGCCGTTGGATCGCCGTACAGCGCATTGAATTGCGTCTCTGGCCGACCCCTCGGGCGGCCTGCATAGCGGATCTTGTTGGCGAGCAGGCATGAACCACCGCGGCAGATCGAAAGGTACACCGAGTAGAGCACGCACTGCAGAGGATGGGGTCAGCACCCTGTTCCTCTGCAGTGCGTGAGTGTATTCTTGCAACGCCCGCCCTCCCCTCTCTCTTGTCCGCGCCTGCTGCGGTTGGGTCGGGGATGCATATCCAACTGATGTCGAGCGGTCGTTCGTTCCGAATCTTCCAGCCTTTTGGTTGCACCAGATGCGTCGGGCACTGGCTGATTCGTCCTCAACTCAAGCGTCACATCATCAGCAAGCAGAAATCTCGGTTCGCAAATATCACTTCATGCGGCGTAGTAGTAGACGGAAGAGCTGATTGGGGCTGAAGCACGTCATGCGCTATTCAAGGTCTATTGCGCTGGTTTCTCTATCTCTGGGAGTTCTTCTCGCCTCCGCCTGCGGTGGCAAGGATAGTGTAGTGAATCCTGACGAAATTAAAGTAAAGGGCGAAAACCCGCGCATAATTTTGCATAACTTTTCCTCAAGTGACGACATGCTCGTGGGTGGAAAAATCGAGTACATTCCCGACGGTGACTGTCTCATGGCGCAGGTCGATCGTGGGGGGAAGGTCGTATCCCTGACGCCTGTGTGGCCGCAAGGATTTGAGTCCGTTCAGGAAAACAACAAACGCGGCGTCGCCGATACGGACTCTGGAACCTTTCTTGAAGGTGACAACGTGCAAGCCAGCGGCACATTTCTAGATGCCGATGACGAGGCTATGGCAGAGGTCGGCATCGATTCGCCATGTCGCTCCAGCCGCGGTTTCGTCGTATTCAACAAGGGCAGCTTCACAAATGGCTGAGGTCCAGGTCCACGGTGCCGGACTCTCGCCGTTGACGACTGCCCTCCATGCCCGCGTCGTCTGAGCAGTCATCGACTTCCTGAGTAACAGGTCCACTTCCGGACGTTTCGTTCGGCTCCCTCTGCCGGCGAGGAGCTACCTTTCGGCGGCGAACTCGCCTACGACATGCTCGACAAGCACGACGGGGCCTTCCTGAAACGGGGGCTGTGGCAGATGGCCCGGCAGTTCCCGCAGCTGATCGCGATCGGCGTGCGCCCGGCCCACGCGGCTGATCCGGCCCGGTTACGCACCGTCGGGCCGGCCGAGGTGGCCGCGGACTCGTCCAGGCGCTCGGCCTGGTCGTGGTCAACAGCGTGCTGGGCCACCTGCTCGCCGGAGGGAGCACCAACGAGCGGCTGGAGGCCGCGCCGCTCGCGTTCGCCGGGACCGTCCCGGCGCTGGTGCTCACGCCGCCCGCCGGGGTGCTGATCGACCGCCACCCGCTGCGCACCGTCATGATCACCACCGCCGGGATCCTCGGACGTGTCCCGGGCACCGTCCTCATCGCGCTGGCAGGCCCCGCCCCACCCTGATCGCCGATACCGTGCACTCGGGCAAGAGGGTGGGCATCGACGTGAGATGGATCGGGTGATGGCTATGGGTGATTCGTACGCGGCGGGCAGCCAGTTGGTTGTTCAGGCAAAACCCTCCGAAAGCGCGATGCTACGCAGAGCCGTTGCTGCGCTGGGCCAGTACGCCGGCGAAGGCTTTCAGCCGAAAGGCACCCGCAGTGCGCGCTTCCTCAACGGGGAGGAAGAGGAGGCCATGACGGTCACCCTCACGCATCCTGCTCACTCGGCGCTCAACTCCTGGGTTCAAGTCAGTCTCGGCGATTTCGCGGCGGATGGCGTCGGCACGATCTTCCTGACGGTCCATCTGGACGAGCTGAGCGACACACTCACGCAGGAATGGGCGATGGCCGTTGCCCTGACATCACAGCTCGTGGCGGGCCTCAGCCCCCGCTTGGCGCATCTGACTGCGTGGCACCTCGACGGGCACGGGCAGGTCTACCCGTCCACCCGCCTTCGCCCCGGCTCCAACCTGCCAGGCGAGTTCGGACCGTGGACCTATGTATCCGGTGAGAGGATCACCGACCAGGTTCGCGTTCGACTCTCGGCTCTACCTGGGTACGCTTCCCAGCCACTCGGGAATGGCTGGCTGGTCAGGGCGGTCGAAAATCCCGGTGCCGAGCCGACCGAACAGTTCCGGGACGCACTGAGGGAACTGGACACCGAACCGATCATCTACCGAGCAGCCCGACTGGCCGCCGCTTGATCGGTTCACCTCCCCGCCTGGGGCGCACAGCCGCCTCGTAGCCCGAGGGGAGGAGTACTGCCGATACCAGGGTGACCACGGTGAAGACGGCTGCCGGGAGACGTTCACCGTCACCCAAGACATCAAGTCCGGTCTGAAGCTCACGCACGCTCGACGAATACACGATTACCTCCAGAGATTCCGACACACCGGCCGAGAGCAACTCGCGCCTGATCCAGTCCGACGATGACCTCTTCACGAAAAGAGCGCACGGCTGTGAGCACCATCGGCGACGCCGCAAAATTCTTCAACGCCTATCTGGACATCGAGCGCATAGGAAGCATGGCTGTTTATTCGGAGCCGGACGAGGTGGTGAACAGTTACCGCACCAGCAGCATGAGGTTCTGGCACGCATCACCAGGAACCCCCCTGTCGCCGAGTTTTGGACGCCCCATGGGAATGGACTCCGATCAACTGGCCCAATTGGCGCGGACCGTCAGCCTGGCACGGCGCACGCTGTTCCTGGTCGCCGAGTACCGAGCGCACGAGGGTGACAGCATCTATGCGGGATTCGTAAGCGGCGACAGGGCTAGAACGGCCGAATCATACGGTGGTTTGCTCTACGCGACCGAAGTCAACGGTGATCTGAAGATCATCGCTTCCTACAAGGAAGACTTCGATGGAGTATCCCCTCCGGTGCGCTGGCGTCACTCGCAAGGCGTGGAAATTGATCTTCCCGGCCCTCCCATTTCCGTACGCCCCTTCGAGGCGCCAATCGGACACCCCGCTCACCTGGGGGACTGGGAAAAGCTACGCGACTCCGTCACCGATTGGTGAGTCCTTGCCTCACTGCACCAGCCCCAGATACGGCCCAAACTCCGAGGCCAGGGTCAGGCGGCCCAGTTTCTGGTACTCCCGCTGGTTCGCGTGGATCAGGGCCTCCATCGTCACTGCCTCGCCCCAGTCCGCCGCCAGATACGCCGCCGTCACCGCGACCGAGCGGATGTCGCCGTCCGCCAGCTCGAAGTTATCGGCGCAGAAGGGAACCACTGCCTGGGCCCGACCTCGGGGCACCGACCTCGACCTCTCAAATTCGGGCTTCGCCGAACTCGTCCAACACGTCCTTGCACAGGGGCTGGAAGTGGAGGTGTACTCCCATCTCTTCAGGTTGCGCCCCGAGCACGGGACACTGGCCGCCCGGCCTGGCGTCTCCCTCGCGACGTTGTACTGCGCCGACACCGACGAGGGGCACGACCAGGTGACCGGCCGGAGTGGTTCCCACGCCGCGACCCGGGCCAACCTGCTCAAGGCCCAGCAGCTCGGCATCCCTCTCCGGGTGGAGATCGTGGACGTCCTGGAGGAGCAGCGGTTCGAGGAGGCACGGGCCGAACTCGAAGGGCTCGGCATCACGCACGTGCACATCGGCCGTCTGCGGGGCGTCGGAAACGCCGCCGGCGGGATCGGTCTGCCGTCCACACCGGAGCTGTACGGCCGGTGCGCCCATGGCGTCGCCGCGATCCTGTCCGACCGTACGGACCACCCCCGCACGCGCGGGGATCACCGGCGGCTACTGGAAAGACGGGCCCCTGTGATGGGACCACCCCCGCACGCGCGGGGATCACGCGGCCGGCATCGGCCCCACCTGCGCCCGCAAGGGACCACCCCCGCGCGCGGGGATCACGCGTCATAGCGCCCCTCCGCGAAGGCCGTCGAGGGACCACCCCCGCGCGCGGGGATCACGTCACATGCTCCGGATCGAGCACCTGCGGGAGGGGACCACCCCCGCGAGCGCGGGGATCACACCGAAACCGCGAGGCCGAGGTCGAACTGGCTGGGACCACCCCCGCGCGCGCGGGGATCACGGGATGTCCCGCCAGTCCGGGGCGATCACCGAGGGACCACCCCCGCACGCGCGGGGATCACTTCTGTGCCGTGTTTTGTAGCAGTGTGACCGTGGGACCACCCCCGCACGCGCGGGGATCACCCCTACGCCGCTCCCTCGAACGGGCCAGCGAAGGGACCACCCCCGCACGCGCGGGGATCACCGAGCTCGTCCGCGAGCTGCTTCCACCGTGGCGGGACCACCCCCGCACGCGCGGGGATCACCGGCTCCGAGGAGATGGCGATGTTGATCGTCCGGGACCACCCCCGCACGCGCGGGGATCACCCGACGAACGGGCTCACCGCGAGCAACAAGACGGGACCACCCCCGCACGCGCGGGGATCACGGCACCCCGTTCCCCTACGCCGTGCCGGTCCTGGGACCACCCCCGCACGCGCGGGGATCACCGCGGGGACCACACCTTCGCCCTGCCCGACCCGGGACCACCCCCGCACGCGCGGGGATCACATTACGTACGGGGGTGACGGCGAGGCCATCCCGGGACCACCCCCGCACGCGCGGGGATCACTGGCCGAGGCCCAGACCGGCGTCGGGACGCTCGGGACCACCCCCGCACGCGCGGGGATCACCGGTGTCGTAGATCAGGCGAGTCAGGCGTCCGGGGACCACCCCCGCACGCGCGGGGATCACGCCGACCGTGCGAGCCGAAGGGTGTGCCGGAGGGGACCACCCCCGCACGCGCGGGGATCACTTCACTGTGGACCCCTTCGCGTCGACCTTCTTGGGACCACCCCCGCACGCGCGGGGATCACAGCTGGCACACGCACATTCACGCGGTCGTGTGGGGACCACCCCCGCACGCGCGGGGATCACGCGTTCTCCAGCAGATGACGCCACGATGTGACGGGACCACCCCCGCACGCGCGGGGATCACGCGACGGTGCCCGGGACGGGGCCGACGATGCCGGGACCACCCCCGCACGCGCGGGGATCACAGTTCCTGACCTGCGGGTTTATGTGGCGAGGGAGCTGTTTTTCATCACTTCATGGGAAACGGACATATCGGTCCTCGCTAGTAGACGGCCTCTGCCAGAGCTCTGTAACCGCTCCGTCCCGCTAGCGGACGCACTGGTTGCCGATCGGGAGACCTCGGCCGGGCTTGCCAAGCCGAGCCCCCCAGCGTACGGGAGGCGGCACCCCGAATGATGGCCTGCTCGCCGAGCGACCGGCGACGTGGAGCGCGTCGCCCCGTGCGGTGTCGTGGGCAGGGTCTATCCGCTGTCGGACGTGTCGGCGGCCGTCGCGCCCCGGAGGGGCCTGTGTGCGGGGCGCGCACTCGGTCCGTTGGTGCGAGCGTCCGTCAAGGGGTGTGCGGCCGTGCTGCCGGACCGGCTGGTACTTCGCCGCCCAGAAGAGGGTGGACTGAACAGACTTGAGGAGAAGACCTCTGAAGTGCGTGTAGAGCCATTGAAGAGAGGGGGGCTTCGGTATCGATTTCGGGTATTCCATGCCGAGGCCACTGAAGTGTGCATATCTTGGGAGGGGTTCGAATCCGGCTCGGCTGTAGAGCCGTCTCTTGATGTGGGGGAGGGCCTCCTTGCCGCCCAGCACTCTGGAGCGAGGTTCCGGCGGATAGAGCGCGAACCCGTCTCCTCAGGACACGACGCCCTTATCGGCGGGTAATTCACGGGGGGAAGGGGTGAAGTCGGCCTATCCTGCGGCGAATCGGATCTCCTGTCAGGGGTTGCAGGGGGCCGGCTTGCTGGATCGGGGAGCGTTTGCACGGATGGCGCCCCCGCTTGCCCGCCTGCGATGTTCGCGTACCGAGGCGCAGCGCTGAGGCCCTGCCCCAGATGCCGGGCGACGGCGTGACGCTCAGCCTGTGGGCGCTGGGAACGTCGTACTGGTACACGTCGATCCCCCGCGCCACGCTGCTGTGGTGGCCGCTGTGGATAGGTCTGGCGGCGCTGAGCCTGCGCCGCCCGTGGTTCAGGACGGCCTACCTGTGCGTGGCGACCCCGCTGGCGGCGCTGGTGGCCCTGGCGTTTCTTACGGGGCGGTGGGCGGGGTGAGACGGGGAGCCCGACCGGGTCGCGCCCGGTAGAGCGGGGCGGCCGGGGCCTCGGCGGGCGGAGGGGCCGCTCCGCATGGGCTGAGGGCGTGCCTGCCGACCGCGCTCCGACTCGGCGCGAGCCACTTCGGCGTCGTACAAGCGGCGCTGCCGGAGTACCGCGCGAGCGCGCTCGGGCGGCTCGGCCGGACCGAGGAAGCCGAGGCGGAGGCCCGCCGGGCGTACCGGACCGAGCAGGGACGGCGCTGGTTCCGGCCCAACCCGCACGGCGCGGACGCCGTTGCCACCGCGACCAAGGCCGCCGACGAAGCCAGGGAGCGCACCGCGCAGTACCTGCTGGCGGTACGGCTGGAGCAGCTGCGCGAGCAGGCCGTCGCCCGCACCGGGCAGACCGCGCCCACGCCGTGGACCAAGCCTCGGCCTGACCCAGCCCATCGCGGCAGCCTCAGCCTGACCCAACGCATCCCGGCGGGGGCACTGGCTTGTCATGCGCGGCCGCCGCTATCCCACCGACACCACCAACACCACCAACACCGAATGGGCGTTCACACCCTGAGAAGCCGCTCCAGCATGAACGACGCATCCTCCGATGGATCGATGAGCAGAGACTGCACGCGGTATTGCCCTGGGGGGACGTCCACCGGGATCACATCGGCCTCGCCTGTCTCGTCACCGCGCATCGCAGAGTCGAGCAGGAAGTAGCGACCGCCGAGGGCGATGTCGAAGATGTCCTGCCACTCGTCCGAGGCCATGCTCCGCTCCACCGCTCCCTCCAGCCCCGTGTCGGTGTCGGCCGCGCACCAGCGGATGAACGTCATCGTGCGGTCGAGATAGGTGATGGCCTACGGCTCTCCGCCCAAGGTGAGGATCTCGCCGTGATCAGGCAGGGCAACTCTCCCGACGTACTGCATTCCCTCCGCATCCGCCTCGGTGCCCACCCAATCCGTCAGGTACGACTCCGGACACAACGCGTAGTACCCGAAATCCGTGTCGAGCCACTGCACCGGGACCTCCCAACCCCACAACGGCCCCCGACCCTACCCATGCTCCGCCGGCGGTTCACAACGCATGGCAGCGCCGCCCCGCCGGTGCGGCGCGGAGCTCTCACGCTCTGTGACCTGCCGGGGCCGGAGGGTCCCAGGGCTACCACTCCCACTCGGTCCTGCTGACCCGGCCTGCTGGGTATTCGTCTTTCCTTATGGTCGAAATCGGCATGGACGTTCTGGTCCCGGAGGGGAAAAGAGCGGACTAAACGGACTTGAGGTAAAGACCTCTGGTGTGAGCGTTGAGACATCAAAGAGATGGAGGCTTGGGTATCGATTTCGGGTAGTCGGCACCGAGGTGAATGGAGTGTGATCGTCTTGGGGAGGATTCGAGTCAGGCTCGGTCGCGGAGCAGTCTCTTGATGTGGTCGACGGCGCTCTTGATGCTGCTGCCGGAACTCCGGATCGCGAAGTTCTGCTCGGCGGGCGGGAGTTCCTTCAAGCTGCGGTGACAGGGAGGTCGCGCCCCTGGGGGCTGAGGAGCAGCCGCAGTCCGGGCGTCCCCGGACCGACAATCGCCCCGCCACCACCTCTATCGTGACGAGAACAGCGTCGGTGATAGCGTGAACATGGTTAATTTGAGAGTTCTTTCCGGGGGTATTCACGTATGACCATGAAGCGATCCCACGTACTTCGGCTCCTGGCGGCCGGCTCCCTGAGCGTCGCGCTCGTCGCGACGAGCGCGGGTGCCGCCCACGCCGGGAACTTCAAGAACCGCAAGATTTACGTGCAGCCCTCCGGGGTGACCGCGGGCAAGGCGTCCTTCACGGCGAAGGGGGACCGGCTCACCATCTGCGACACGGTCGCGGACGGCTACAGCGTGTCGGTCACCGTTTATGACGATGACAACAAGCGCAAGAAGATCTACAGGCTCGCGGTCGGCGGCAAGGGCAAGTGCAAGACCTCCACGAAGAACCTTGTGGACGGCCACCGCCACAGCTTCTGGAGCGACACCACCGGATCGACGGGCGGAATGGGTCGTATCGGTTACGAGGTGGCCTGACCGCCGCGTTCCCCTCGCCGCCCGCAGCCCTGCCCGGGAAGGCGGCGACGACACCCTTCCTGGGAAACACCGTTCCGGAAAGGGCTTGTCACCGGAAGGTGTTGGGGGTCCCGAACCGCGGTTCGGGACCCCCAACACCTCTTGGCGTCTTCAGCCGGCGGCTGGGGTGGCGGCCGTCGCGGGCGCGTTTCAGAAGTGGCCCGTGATGCTGTTGGTTCCTCACTCCTGGCGCAAGGAGGCGAGCCAACTGCCGTCCTGGAACTCGGCAGGTACCTCGTCTCCCCACGGATCGATGCCGCGACGCTCCAACTCCTCGAACCAGCGGTCCCGTTGTGATTCCGGGAGGCGTCGGCCGCACCAGGGGCAGAAGTCGATCCTGATCGTCGACGTGCCGCCGTCGTGGATGATCAGCCCGTACTCCTGGAGCTTGGCGCTGTAGTCGATCAGGGTGTCCGGGCAGTCGAAGGCGTCGGCGTGCTCTTCGCAGCGCGCGTTCACGCGGCTGGTCATCGCCTCGCAGCAGTGATGGGGCATGGTCCCGGTTCCTCGTTGGTCAGCGACAGGAACCAGCAGTGGATCACGACTCCCGTTGATGCGCCCCGCCCGCAGAATTGACCCACGTTTCTGCCGCTGGAATGCACCGCATCCCAGGTCGCTTCCCCGCCTACCGTCGAAGCATGACCACCTACCACGTACCCCAGCGCATGAACTTCGCCGCCGTCGTGCCCAAGGTCTTCAAGGCCGTCCTCGCCCTCGACGCCGCCGCCCGTGACGGGCTCGACCCCGTCCTGCTGGAGCTCGTGCAGATCCGCGCCTCGCAGATCAACCGCTGTGCGTACTGCATCGACTACCACATCTCCGACGCCCGCAAGGCCGGTGAGTCCGAGGAGCGCGTCTACCAGCTCTCCGCCTGGGAGGAGTCGAGCCTGTACACCGAGAAGGAACGGGCCGCCCTGGCTCTGGCCGAGGCCGTCACCCTCCTGCCGCAGGGCGTGTCGGACGAGGTGTACGCGGAGGCCGCCGAGCACTTCGAGGAGAAGGAGCTCGCCCAGCTCATCTCGCTCATCTTCACCACCAACGCGTGGAACCGGATGAACGCCACTACGCGCAAGGCGCCCGGTACCGCGTAACCGGGACACGGCGTATCCGCGTGACCGACTAGCCGGGACACGGCGTATCCGCGTATCCGCGCAACCAAGCGACTCTCCCCGGGCGATGGCCGCCCCGCCGGTGCCGGCCATCGCCCGTGGCATGCCACCGCATGCCACCACGTGCCACCGCACGCCACCGCATGCCGTCAACCATTCTCCTGAGACCTGAGAAAGGGCTGATCACGCCGTGACCACCATCGACGTCGATACCGGGGCGCCCGCCGCCAGCGGTCGTTCACCCGTCAAGGGCTGGCTCGCCGTCCTGGCGGTGACCCTGGGCATCTTCTCCCTGATGACCTCCGAGCTGCTCCCCGTGGGTCTGCTCACCCCCATAGGCACCGCCCTGGACGTCTCCGAGGGGACCGCGGGGCTGATGGTGACGGTGCCCGGCCTGGTCGCCGCCGTCTCCGCGCCCCTGGTCACCGTGGCCACCGGGCGCATCGACCGCCGTATCGTCCTGGTGGTCCTCATCGGCCTCATGGGCGCGGCCAACCTGGCATCCGCCTTCGCCACCAGCTTTACGGTGGTCCTCGTCGCCCGGTTCCTGATCGGGATCAGCGTCGGCGGCTTCTGGTCCATCGCCGGCGGCATCACCCTGCGCCTGGTGCCGGCCAAGCACGTGGCCCGGGCCACCGCCGTCATCTTCGGCGGTGTGGAGACCGCGTCCGTCCTGGGCGTGCCCACCGGAACGTTCATCGGCGACCTCAGCAACTGGCGTACGGCGTTCGCCACCGAGGCGGCCACCTCGCTGTACGTCTCCGCGTTCAACCTGTCCATCGCGCTCGGCGCGCTCTTCGGCGGCTTCGTCGTCAACGGCATCGGCACCACGAGCGTGCTGTGGATCGGCGCGGCCCTGGCCTTCCTCGCGCTCTTCGTGGTGGGCCGGGCCCGCCGTCGCACTGAGACGCACGCTACTGTCCCGTAGCCGTCAGCCGTCAGCCGTCAGCCGTCCGCCGTCCGCCGCCGCCGAAGAAGGGGGCGGCGGGAAAACCGGGTGCCCCAGCGTGAGAGGCCGCGCTATCGTCGTCCGTATGAACGTCACCGGCCCACGCACCACCGCGACCGCGCGAGCGACCAGCTCGCCGGTTGCCGCCGTCTGACATTCTCCATCCCCCCGGCGACCGGAAACGGTCCGTCGGCAGTGCCGTGGCCCCAGGCCCGGCCGGGTGACTGAACGGCCCGTTCTCCGGTGCCTCCCCGCTGCTGCGCGAAGGAGCCACCCCCATGCGTACGGAACAGCTCGTCAGCACCTTCATCGACTACTACGAAGAACGCGGCCACCGCCGCATCACCGGCTCGACCCTGCTGCCGCCCCCCGGTGACCCCGTCCTCTTCATCACCGCCGGCATGCACCCGCTCATCCCGTACCTGGAGGGCCGCCCCCATCCGCTGGGCCGGCGGCTCGTCAACGTACAGCGCTGTCTGCGCACCACGGACCTGGACGAGGTCGGGGACGCCACCCACCTGACCGTGTTCGAGATGCTCGGCACCTGGTCGCTGGGCGATTACGAAGGTCCGCTCAGTCTGGAGTGGGGGTACGGGCTGCTCACCGATGGGCTGGGCGTCGATCCCCGGCTCCTGCATGCCACCGTTCACGGCGGTGACGAGCGCATCGGCCCGGATACGGCCTCGCTCGAGCTGTGGCAGCGTCTCGGCGTGCCCGTCGAAACCACCGTCGACGACAACTGGTGGCCCGGCGGAGCCGACGAGACCCCCGGACCGTGCGGCCCCGACTCGGAGATCTTCCTGTGGAGCGGTGACGGTCCGCCGCAGTCGACGCCCACCCGCGACGACCGCTGGGTCGAGATCTGGAACCACGTGACGATGACCCACCGCCGGTTCGGAGACGGCTCCCTCGCCCCTCTCCCCCAGCGCAACGTCGACACCGGACTCGGCCTGGAGCGGCTGTCCTCACTGCTCCAGGGCAAGCCGTCCGTCTTCGAGTGCGACGTCTTCGACCCCTGGCGTCGCCTCGTCCCGGCCCTGTGGGACCTGGACGAACCCTCGCTGCGCCTGGTCTGCGACCACCTGCGCTCGGCCGTCGTGATCGTCGGCGACGGCGTGCGCCCGTCCAACTCGGGGCAGGGTTACGTGCTGCGCCGCCTGGTACGCCGGGTGCTCACCGTGCTCCGGCGCGAGGACCCCTCCCGCGGCATCGAGGACCTGCCGGAGGAACTGGTCCGGCACACCCTGGACCACTTCCGGCAGGATATGCGGCCGAACGACGTGTTCCGCACGCTGAGGGAGGAGGAGCAGCGGTTCAGCCGGCTGCTGGAGCGCGGCCGGCAGGTACTCGCCCGGCCCCGGTTCCAAGGGCCCCTGAGCGAGGAGGACTTCCACTACCTCCACGACACCCACGGTCTGCCGCGTGAGCTGATCACCAGCCTGCGGGAGGGGTGAGGGCTCCCCGGGGCACGGGGGCCGGGCACGGGGGCACGGGGGCCGGGCACGGGGGCACGGGGGCCGGGCCCCCGGCCCCGCCCCCGGCTCGGTCCCGCCCCCCGCCTCACCCCCGTTCCAGCCCGCCCCGCGCGATCACCCCCGCGTACCACCGCGCGCTGTCCTTCACCGTGCGTCGCTGCGACGCGAAGTCCACGTGGACGATGCCGAAGCGCTTGCTGTAGCCGTACGCCCACTCGAAGTTGTCCAGCAGCGACCACAGGAAGTAGCCCCGCACGTCCGCCCCGTCCGCGATCGCCCGGTGTACGGCGCTCAGGTGCGCGTCCAGGTACGCCACCCGCTCCGGGTCGTGGACCTGGCCCTCCGGGTCCGCGTAGTCGTCGTACGCCGCCCCGTTCTCCGTCACCAGCAGCGGCACGTCCGGGAGTTCGTCGCGGAGGCGGGTCAGGAGTTCGTACAGGCCGTTCGCGTCCACCGGCCAGTCCATCGCCGTGCGCGGGCCCGCCGCCGGGGTGAACGCCACGTGCTCCTCGGCCCCCGCCCAGGGGGAGGGGGACTCGGACGAGCCCGCCGAAACCACGCTGGGGGAGTAGTAGTTGATGCCCAGCGAGTCGATCGGGGTGGCCGTGACCTCCAGGTCGCCGTCCCTCACGAACGACCAGTCCGTCACCGCCGCCGTGTCCTCCACCAGGTCCTGCGGCAGCCGCCCGTGGAAGACCGGGTCCAGGAACATCCGGTTCGCCACCGCGTCGATCCTGCGCACCGCGTCCCGGTCCGCCTCGGTGTCCGTGAGGGGGCGCAGGGCATGGAGGTTGAGGGTGAGGGAGACCTCCGCCGAGGACGGCAGGCGGTCGCGCAGGACGCGGGCCGCGCCGCCGTGGGCCAGGTTGAGGTGGTGGGCGGCGCGCAGGGCCGCGAGGTCGCTGGTGCGTCCGGGGGCGTGGACCCCGTTCCCGTACCCGAGAAACGCCGCGCACCAGGGCTCGTTGAGCGTCGTCCACGTCGTCACCCGGTCGCCCAGCGCGCCCGCCACCAGGCCCGCGTACTCCGCGAACCGGTGCGCCGTGTCCCGCTCCGGCCAGCCGCCCGCGTCCTCCAACTCCTGCGGCAGGTCCCAGTGGTAGAGCGTCGCGACCGGTCTGATGCCCGCCGTCAGCAGCTCGTCCACCAGCCGCCGGTAGAAGTCGAGGCCGCGCTCCACGGCCGGTCCCCGGCCGGTCGGCTGGACCCGGGGCCAGGAGACGGAGAACCGGTAGTCGGTGACGCCGAGTTCCTTCATCAGGCGTACGTCGTCCGGCATCCGGTGCAGGTGGTCGGCGGCGATGTCCCCGGTGTCGCCGTTGCGGACCTTGCCGGGGGTGCGGCTGAAGGTGTCCCAGATGGACGGCGTACGGCCGTCCTCCGTGGCCGCCCCCTCGATCTGGTACGCGGCGGTGGCCGTGCCCCACCGGAATCCGGTGGGGAAACGGAGTCCTGTCCCGGTCTCGGGGCGGGCGCCCGGGGAGGTCGCCGGGCGGGCGTCGACAGCGGTCATGAGGCGGACACTCCAGAGGTGAGGGAGGGAGGGGGCGATAAGGGCGGGGGAGCGGGGGCTGCGGCGTCTCAGCCCTTCACCGCGCCCTGCATGATGCCGCCGACGATCTGCCGGCCCAGCAGGCCGAAGACCAGCAGCACCGGCAGCGTGCCGAGCAGCGTGCCGGCCATGATCACCGACTGGTCGTTGACATAGCCGCCGCCGAGCTGCCGCAGCGCGACCTGCACGGTCGGCTCCTGCGAGGACAGCGCGATGATCGGCCAGAAGAAGTCGTTCCACGCCGTCATGAACGTGAGCATCCCGAGCACCGCCATGCCCGGCCGCGCGATCGGGATCACGATCGACCAGAAGATGCGGGCCGTGGAGGCCCCGTCCACCCGGGCCGCCTCGATCAGCTCGTCGGGGAGCGACTGCACCAGGTACTGGCGCATGAAGAAGACGCCGAAGGCGGAGACCAGGCCCGGCAGGATCACCGCCTGGAGCTGGTTCACCCACTGGAGTTCGGCGATCAGCATGAACAGCGGGATCACGCCGAGCTGCGGCGGGATCATCATCGTCCCGATCGTCAGCGCCAGAAGTGCGTTGCGGCCCTTGAACTTCAGCTTGGCGAAGGCGAATCCGGCGAGCGTGCAGCACAGCACCGTGCCGATGGTGATCGACGACGACACGATCAGCGAGTTCAGCAACGCCTTGCCGATGTCCGCCTCTTCGAGCACCGCGTCGAAGTTCTTGATCAGGTTCGGGCCCGGCAGCAGGCTCGGCGGCACCTGCGCCAGGTCCGCGTTGGACCGGCTGGCCGCGACGATCGTCCAGTAGAAGGGGAACGCCGAGATGAGCAGGGCGAAGCCGAGGATGACGTACGAGAGCCAGCCGCCCTTCATCGTCCGGCCCGCGCCCCCCTTACGCGGCCGCCGGCCCGGCGGGTCCTGCGGCGGGCGGCCCGTCTCCGGCGCGGTCGGCGGTGCGGCGAGCGCGGTCATCGGCCGGCCTCCTTGCGTGAACGGCGGCGCGCGATCAGGGCGTTGACCCCGACGAGCACCACGATCAGAACGAACATCACCCAGGCGATGGCCGCGGCCCGGCCCAGGTGGAAGAAGCCCCAGCCCTGCTCGTACATGTACAGGCCGAGGGTCTGGTACTGGTGCGAGATCCCGCCCGAGATCGACCCCTCGAACAGCAGTGGCTCACCGAAGAGTTGGGTCGCCCCGATCGTCGAGATGATCACCGTGAAGATGATCGTGGGGCGCAGCCCGGGAAGGGTCACATGGATGAACTGCCGCCAGCGCGACGCCCCGTCCATCTCCGCCGCCTCGTACAGCTCGTGCGGGATCGACTGCATGCCCGCCAGGTAGATCAGCGCGTTGTACCCCGTCCACCGCCAGATCACGATCGTCGACACCGCGATCTGCGACGCGACCGTGCCCGTCTGCCAGTCCACCGGGTCGAAACCGACCAGCCCGATCACGTAGTTGATCAGCCCGAAGTCCCGGCCGAAGAGCTGCGCGAAGACGAGCGTGGCGGCGGCCACGGACGTCGCGTACGGGAGCAGGATCGCCGTCCGGATGAACGTCCGCCCGCGCAGCTTGTAGTTGAGCAGGTGCGCGAGGCCCAGCGCCATCGCGAGCTGCGGGACCGTGGACAGCAGGCCGATGGTGAACGTGTTGCGCAGCGAGATCCAGAAGTACTCGTCGGTGAACAGCGCCGTGTAGTTGGCGATGCCCCGCCACTCCATCTCGCCGCTCGTCTGGAGCTCGACCCGGTAGAGGGAGACGAACGCCGTATAGAGGAGCGGGAAGAGGCCGAAGGCGAGGAACAGGGTGAAGAAGGGGGCGATGTAGGCGTACGGGGATGCCTTGCGCCAGGTCCGCCGGAGGCGGGCTGCCCGACCGTCGTCGGGCCCGGGTCCGCTTCCGGCGGGGCTGCGGGGCCCGGCCTTCGCGGTGGCGGTGAGGGACACGATGCGGCCCTTCGGGATCGGGGGCGGGAGAGACGGGAGAGGGGGGCGGTGCGGTGCGCGGGAGGAGCGCGGAGGATGGCTACGGGGGTGGGCCCGGGGCTTCGTGGCGTACGGGCGGCGGGGGTACGGGGGTGGGCCTCGGGCTCTGTTGCGTGCAGGGGACGGGGGTACGGGAGTGGGCCCCGGGCCCGTTGCGTACGGGCGGCGTGTACGTACAGGCGGCGGGTCACGCGAGTGGGCCCCGGGCTCCGTTGCGCACACGCGGCGTGTACGTGTACAGGCGGCGTGTGCGCGGGAGCTGATGGAGGCCGGATGACTCCGGACGGCTGGGCCGGCCCACCCGCTTATCGCGGTGGGCCGGCCCTCGGTCGGTGTCGTCCAGGTGGGCCGGCCCCCGGGGCGGACGGCTGCCGGTCGTCCGTGCGAGGACGTCCAGGCGATCCGGCCCACCCCGGCGCGGCGTCACCCGGGACGTCCGGGCGGACCGGCCCCGGGATGACACCGCCGCCCCGGCCTCACCCCATCACGTTCGACACGCCCTTCTTCGCCGTCTCCCACGCCTTGTCCGACGAGACCCCCTTGCGCTCCACCTCGCTCAGCGCGTTCGTGATCTGCTGCATCACGTTCTGGTCGTGCACGCCCAGCACCTGCACCGGCGACTCCTTGGCCGCGTCACCGAAGATCTGGCCGATCGGGGCGCCCGAGAAGTACGCGTCCTCGGCGTCCGCGATCGTCTCGATGGCGCCGGTGGAGGACGGGAAGTTGCCCTGCTTCTGGAAGACCTTCGCCTGCTGCTCGGGGGCGGTCAGCCACTCGATGAGCTGGTACGCCTCCTTCTTGTGCTTGGCCGCACGCGGGATCGAGAGGTACGAGCCGCCCCAGTTGCCCGCGCCGCCGGGCAGTTTGGCGATGTCCCACTTGCCCTTGCCGCCGTCACCGGCCTGGCCCTTGATGTATCCGAGCATCCAGGCCGGGCACGGGATCGTCGCGAACGAACCGGCCGCGAACGCCTGGTTCCACTGCGGGGACCACTGGTCGAGCTTGGCGCTCAGGCCCGCGTCCGCCGCCTTCACCGAGGTGTCCCAGGCTTCCTTGACCGCCGGGTTCTTCTCGTAGATCAGCTCGCCGGAGGCGTTGTAGTACCGCTCCTCCTGCTGGCCGATCATGATCGCGTAGAGGGATCCGACACTGTCCAGCCAGGCGCTCTTGGCGGGGGCCTTCTTCTTGTACTCCTTGCCCAGCTCCAGGTAGCCCTCCCACGTCGACCACTTCTTCGCGAGCTCGTCGCGGTCGGTGGGGAGCCCGGCCTGCTTGAAGAGGTCGGTGCGGTAGCAGAGCGCCTCGGGGCCGACGTCCGTGCCGAGGCCGAGGATCTTGCCGTCCTTGGTGGTCGCCGCCGACCACTTGGCCTCGGCGAACTCGCCCTTGAGCTTGTCGGCCCCGAACTCCTTCAGGTCCTGGAACTTGTCGGACTGCTGCTGGGTGACCGACGCGATGCGGCCCACCTCCACGCCCTGCACGTCCGCGAGACCGCCGCCGCCCGCGAGGCGGGTCTGGAGCGACTTCCAGTAGTCCACCTCGTCCTGGGTGTCGCTCTGCTTGATCTTCACGCCCGGGTTGAGCTTCTCGTACTCCGCGTACAGCCCGGCCTCCTTGAAGCCGAACGAGCCGAAGAGGTCGACGGTGAGCGTGACCTTTCCGCCGGCGCTGTCGGAGGAGTCGGAGTCCGACGAGGAGCCGGATCCACAGGCGGCGAGGAGCGCCCCGGCGAGAACGACCGCGCCGAGGCGGACGGTGGCTCTCTTGGCGGCTCGGGCGATGGGCATGGGAAGCCTCCCTTGGCTTCGGGATGAACCGAGCGCTTTGAGAGCGCTCTCAAAACCTGCGTCTGGAGCGTCTCCCACCGCCCCCTCCCCGTCAAGACTCGAACGCATAACAGCTTGGTGTTACACCGGAATGGCGTTCAACTCCCGTGTCTGCGCGTTCCCTTGACACTGACGTTTCAGGAGTTTTACGTTCCTTGGCACTTGAGAGCGCTCTCGAACGCGCTTCTCGCCCCCCATGATCGAGGTGCTGCCCGTGCAAGCCTCCCTCTCCAGACTCGCTTCCCGAACCGGCGCCAGACCCGGAGCCAGGTCCGTGGCGGCCACGCTCCTGGCCGTCGCCCTGGCCGCCGTCACCCTGGGCCCCGCCGCCTCCCCCGCGGCCGCCGCCACCATCCCCGCCGGCGCCGGCAGCTACACCGACTCCCGCCCCGCCGGCACGTCGGGACCGACCACGAACACCGGTGCGCCCGTCACCCCCAAGCTCACCGCCGCCGCACGGAACAAGCCGGTCCCGACCAACGACTGGTGGACCTCCCTCGCCTATCAGCGCTACGGCGACAACCCGTACTCCACCCCCATGTACGGCCACCCCCTCACCTACCAGGCCAAGGCGTCCGGCCTGGAGGTCGGCTATCCGACCACGCCCGCGATCGTCGGGGACGGCCGGCAGTACGAGTACGCCCACAAGGCCGACCTCACCGTGGGCCTGAGCGGCCTGAACTCCCCGGACACCAAGGCCGACGACTGGTCCGACTGGACGGTCACCCCCTACTGGGCGGACGGCTCCCGCACTTTCCGGGCCACCATCGGGCACGGCATGCCGTTCGTGTACGCCAAGGGCTCCGGCGGCGACGCCCGCATCACGACCGCCTCCACGCCCACCGTCTTCGCCGACAACGGCAACGTTGTCGGCATCACGGTCGCCGGCCACCACTACGCCCTGTTCGCCCCGACCGGCGCGGACTGGAACATCTCCGGCACCACGATCACCGCCGGGCTCGCGGGCAAGGACTACTTCTCGCTCGCCGTGCTGCCCTCCACGGACGCGCTCGCGACCTACCGCAAGTACGCGTACAGCTTCGTCACCGGCTCCCAGGTGGCCTGGCAGACCACCGGAGGCAACGTACGGGCGACCTACACCCTGGCCACCGAGGCCAAGGAGGGCACGGAGCGCGGCACGCTCCAGGCCCTCTACCGCCACCAGTGGCTGCACACCACCGACGCGCTGACCCCGTACACGTACGTATCGCCGCGCGGCACGATGAAGGTGCGCGAGTCCGCCTCCTTCACCACCAGCCAGAAGAACAACGGCGTGGTGCCCGCCCTCCCCGCGACCAGCGGCGTCGACCGGGCCCGGCTGACCGGCTATCTCAACGAGGTCGCGAACGCCTCCGACCCCTTCTCCGGGGCGCGTGACACCTACTGGACCGGCAAGGCGCTCGGCAAGCTGGCCCAACTGGTGCCCGTGGCCGACCAGATCGGCCAGACCGCCGTCCGCGACAAGCTCCTCGGCCTGATGAAGGGCCGGCTTCAGGAGTGGTTCACGGCGGGCGGGGCCAGCGAGTTCAGCTACGACAAGGACTGGAAGACCCTCACCGGCTACCCGGCCTCCTACGGCAGCGACACCGAGCTCAACGACCACCACTTCCACTACAGTTACTACGTCTACGCGGCGGCGATCATCGCCCAGTACGACGCCTCCTGGGCGGCCGACTCGGCCTGGGGCACGATGATCAAGCACCTGATCCGCGACACCGCCAACCCCAGCCGCACCGACTCCGCCTACCCCTTCCTGCGCGGCTTCGACGTGTACGCGGGCCACAGCTGGGCCTCCGGTCACCAGGGCTTCGCCGCAGGCAACAACCAGGAGTCGTCGTCGGAGTCCATCAACCTCAGCGCGGGGCTCGTCCTGTGGGGCGCGGCCACCGGTGACAACGCCCTGCGGGACCTGGGGAGTTACCTGCTGACGACGGAGTCCGAGGCGATCACCCAGTACTGGTTCGACGCGAGCGAGCAGGTCTTCCCCGCCTCGTACAAGTACGGCACGGTCGGCATGGTCTGGGGCAGCGGCGCCTCCTACTCCACCTGGTGGACGGCGAACCCGGAGGAGATCCACGGCATCAACGTCCTTCCGGTGACCGGCGGTTCACTGCACCTGGCACGCGAGAAGGCGGCCATCAAGCGGAACATCGCCGAGATGGAGCGCGAGAACGGCGGACCGGCCCAGGAGTGGCGCGATCTGCTGTGGGAGTTCGAGGCGCTGTCCGATCCGGCGTCCGCGAAGGTCAAGTGGGATGGCGTGAACGGGAATTACACCCCGGAGGAGGGTGAGTCCAAGGCCCATACGTACCACTGGATCTCCACCCTCGACACGCTCGGGGCACCCGATATGACGGTGACGGGCGACCTCCCCACCTCCGCCGTCTTCTCCAAGAACGGCACCCGCACCTACACCGCCCACAACCACGGCTCCACCGCCCGTACGGTGACCTTCTCGGACGGCAAGACCCTGTCCGTACCGGCCCGTTCGACGGCCACGAGCACCGGTCCCGGCGGCTCGGACCCGGACCCCGACCCGGACCCGGGCAACCCGTCCACCGGCAACACCTTCCGCCTCAAGTCCGGCGGCGTCCTCACCACCGCCACCACCGACCCGGCGGGCGCGGACACCATCGCCTCGGCCGACGGGGTGAACCGGGACGGCACTCCGTACCGCCCGACCGTCTACGAGGTGAAGAAGGTCAACGGCAAGGTCTCCGCCGGGGCCGCCACCGCGTTCCGCCTCCGGGTGGACGCGGGCGCCAAGGTCGGGCTCGCCCCGCAGGTCCGGGTCAGCTACGACCTGACCGGCGACGGCACGTTCGACCGCACCGAGACCTTCCGCTACTTCGCCACCGACCCGGTCAACGGGTGGGAGGAGTACACGCAGGCGGTCGGCACGCGGGCCGTCACCGGCAGCCTGGGCGAACTGAAGGCCGGCACGGTCCGGCTGGAGATCTGGAACGCGCTCGGCAACGGCACGTCCCAGGTGCAGACGGGCACGGACGCGGCGGTGCTGAGGATCCCGTACGTGTAGGCGCAAGCGACTGATGTACGGGCACGATCGGTGCGGCGGGTCTCCGGCTCCTCAGGGCGGAGGCCCGCCGTACGCATGGACCGGAAGCCTGGTGACGGGGGCCCGCCGTACCCATGGACCGGAATGTCTTGCGCCAGGGCCCGCCGTGCTCATGGGCCGGAATGTCTTGCGCCGGGGCCCGCCGTGCTCATGGACCGGAGTGTCTTGTGCCGGGGCGCGCCGTGTTCGTACGCTCGTGCGCGCTCGGGGCTTACGCCGACGCGCGCCGTACCAGCGTCGTCGGCGTGATCACCGAGTCCGGGGCCGGGCCGTTTCCCGTACGGTCCCGGTCCAGGCCGCGCAGCAGCAGCCGGGCCATCAGCCGCCCCTGGCCCTCGATGTCCTGCTTCACCGTGGTCAGCGGCGGGTCGGTCGCCTCGGCCACCGAGTCCATGTCGTCGAACCCGACGAGCGCCACCCGCTCCGGCACGGCCACCCCGCGCTCCCGCAGCACCCGCAGCGCACCCGACGCCATCAGGTCGTTCGCCACGAACACCGCGTCCAGGTCGGGCCGCCGCTCCAGAAGCCCCGCCATCGCCCGCGCCCCGCTCTCCACGGTGAACGCCCCCTCGGCGACGAGCGTCGGGTCCACGTCCAGCAGCACGTCCCGGTAGCCGTCGAGCCGGTCCATCGCGGAGGTCTGGTCGGGCGGCCCGCCGATGTGCGCGATCCGCTCCCGCCCGAGGTCCCGCAGATACTGCACGGCCACCCGTGCCCCGCCCCGATTGTCGGCGTCCACATACGGAACGGCCTGGTCACCGGGGTCGGCGGTCCAGCTGGGCCGGCCTCCGTACACCGTGGGGATGCCCGCCCGCCGGGTGATCGCGGGCAGCGGGTCGTCCGTGTGCAGCGAGAAGGCGAGGGCCCCGTCGACGTGCCCGCCGGAGAGATAGCGCGCGATCCGGTCGAAGTCGCCGGGCCCCTCCACCAGCAGCAGGACGAGCTGGGTGTCGTGGGCGGTCAGCTCCTTGCTGATGCCCCGGATCTGCTGGGAGAAGAAGGGGTCCGAGAAGAACCGCGTCTCCGGCTCCGCGATGACCACGGCCACCGCGCCGGTCCGCCGGGTCACCAGGGTCCTGGCCGCGTGGTTGGGGATGTAGCCGAGCTCGTCGACCGCCTGGCGCACCTTGTCGACCAGCGGCTTGCGGACCCCGTCGCCCCCGTTGACGACCCGCGAGGCGGTGGCCCGGGAGACCCCCGCGCGCGCCGCGACGGCTTCCAGGGTGGGCCGGGACCCGGGGGACTGCTCGGGCAAGGCGGTCGCTCCTCGTCGACGGGGGCGGCGACACGCGGGGTGGTGCGCGGGCATGCGGAGCCGCCGGATCGCCTACAGCCTAGCGCCGGGCCGGGGTTATGGCCTGAGAGCGCTCCCAGCGAGCTGTCGGACCGGGGCCGGGTCGCCTCGGGCGGCCCGCGGATCCGACCGTACGTGCGGGTTGGCGGAACTGCGCCTCTTCCGGGGCCGCTACGCGTTGGACACGCTGGGTACGCATGTCCCTACACAGAGTGGAAGGTGTGCAGCATGGAAGCGACAGAGCGGCGCAGGGCGGCGGCGGACAGGATGCGGGCGGCGGAGGGCGCGGTGGCACGGCTGAAGGAAGAGCTTGCCGGGCGCGGCGTGACGCTGCCTTCGCTGCGGGTCGATCCCGTGTCGAGCGCGGGCAACGAGCCGACGCCGCTGATCGACCTGGGCCGCTGCAACATCGACACCGCGCTGCGGCTGTGCGAGGTGCTGGCGGAGAAGGAGAGCGGTCATGACGGGTGAGGGACCTGAGCCCTGGACGTCCGAGCCGGGTGCGGCCGGGCCGGGGCCGTTCGCGGTGGACGGGCGGGACGGGAGGGTCGGCCGGGTGATGGGCCGGGCCGGCGAGGAGGTGCGCCTGCGGCCGCCGGGCGGGGGGCCGGAGTGGGCCTGCCCGGCGGCGCTGGTGCGGCCGGCCCCGCCGGGCCTGGTGCTGCGGGCCCGGGTGACCGAGATCAACCGGGAGGGGCAGTTGCCGCGTTGAGGGCGCCGCGGAGGGGGCTCGGCCGGGGTGGCGGGGCACGCGTGAGGCGGCGGGGCCGACCCCTCCTCGGGGTCGGGCCCGCCGCCGTTCAGGGGCGTACGCTCGCCGCGTGACGCGGGCGCATGTTCACCGCGTGACGCGGGCACACGCCGATCTGTGGTTCATCGGTGCGGTCATACGCATACGGTGGTGCGGTTGTACGGCGGTGGTGCGGTGACGGTGCGGCGGTGGTGCATCGGTTCAGATGACGCGGAACGCCATGTAGTACGCGGACAGTTGTGCGTGGTAGCCCGGGTCCTCGGTCTGGCTGTGGCGGTCGAACTCCGGCGAGTCCTTCACCTGCTCCTTGGTGAGGTCCACGTACACCTTCCGGTCCTTCGGGTCGATGCGCGTGACCGTGCCCGCCGGGAGCAGGATGTCCTTGCCGAAGACCCACACCCCGGTGTCGACGAGCAGGTAGGAGGAACCTGCCTCGTCGGAGTGCTTGTCGACCTTGCCGATGCTGCCGTCGGTCGCCTCCACCGTGTATCCGATGAGATCGGCGCCCGCCGTATGACCGCTCGACGGCTGGTAGCCCCACAGGGAGTCGCTCATTGTGGCCCCTTTCGCGAAGGTCAATTCAGCTCATTCGTACGGCTCAGCTCATTCGTGCGGCGGATCGTCGACGAATTCACCGACGACTCCGCTGAACTCCGTGTGCCCGGGCCCCTCCGCTCTACACATGGCCTGTGTCAAGGCTCGGCAAAGCGGGTCGGCACAACGGGGCGGGGGCCGGGCATCAGCCCGGCCCCCGCCCCGTTATCACTGGTCAGCGCTGTTTACCAGCGGTACCACCGGCTGCGTCGGCCGCCACTTGCGGCGGGCCGGGCGAAGAACCCCACGAGCCAGATCACCAGGACGATCACGGCAATCCACCAGAGAGCCTTGAGTGCGAAACCGGCGCCGAAGAGAATCAGGGCGAGCAGAAGAACGAGAAGCAGGGGAACCATGATTATCAACCTCCGGAAAACCAGGTTCCCGGCATCCCTTTCCCTACACACGGCGAACACCGGTGATTTTCATTCTTCCCTCACACGGCGAAAGCGCCCGGTGGGGGAGGGTGTGGGAAGTCCGGGGGCGGGCAGGCTGCGTTCGTCATGGTATGCGCCTTTTGGGGCCGGGTGCCGAGCGAGGTCCGTCCCGTCACGGGGCCGGATGGGATGAGGAGTCATCGTGGTTGACGTCAGGCGTTCGTTCACCGTCGCGTGTCCGCTCGACCGGGTGGTGGCGTATCTCGCGGACTTCTCGCAGGCCGAGGAGTGGGACCCGGGGACGCGGGAGTGCACCCGGACGGACGGGCCGGCCGACGCTCCCGTCGCCCAGGGGGCCAGGTGGCACAACGTGTCCGAGTTCCGGGGGCGGCGCACCGAGCTCGCGTACCGGCTGGATGTGAAGGAGCCGGACCGGCTGGTCTTCGTCGGGACGAACAAGACGGCCGCCTCCACCGACGACCTCACGTTCCGGGCCGAGGGCGACGGTGCGACGAGGATCACGTACCACGCGCACATCCGCTTCAAGGGCCTCGCCCGCCTCGCGGATCCCTTCCTGCGCAAGGAGTTCGAGCGCCTGGGCGACGAGATCACCCGCACCATGCCGCGCGCGGTGCTCGCCCACTGCGGGGACGGCGCGCCCTGAGCCGGGTGCGGGCGGGGGCCGGATGGTAGGAAGGCGCGAGCGGGGCGGCGGCGTACGGCTGGACGGAGAAGAAGACGGTGTCCGACGATGTACGGGGATGGCTCTCCCCGAAAGCGGTGGCGGCCGAAGCCGGGGTGAGCGAGGAGTTCGACCTCTCCCAGTGCGTGCGGGAGCCGATCCACCTGCTCGGCGGCGTCCAGTCGTACGGGGCGCTGGTCGCCGCCCGGCTGGAGGACTCCGTGGTGGACACGGTGAGCCGGAACGCGGGCGAGGTGCTCGGCCGGGCGGCCGAGGAGCTGGTGGGGCGGCCGGTCGCGGAGCTGATCGGCGACGAGCAGTGGGCGCTGGCGCGGGAGAGCACGGAAGCCGTGCCGGGCGTCCCCGGGGGCGGGCCCGCCTCCTCGGGGGTGCTGTCCCTCTCGCTGGAGCGGGACGGGCTGGCCCGGCTCTTCGACGTGAGCGTCCACCGGGTCGCGGAACTGCTGGTGCTGGAGTTCGAACCACGGGCCGCGGACGGCCCGTTCGTGTTCCAGAACTTCTATCCCCGGGTGCGGCGCGCCCTGCACCGGCTCCAGGGCGCGGCCGACGTCACCGAGTGCTGTGCGGCGGCGGTGCGGGAGGTCCAGGCGCTCACCGGCTACGACCGGGTGGTGGCGTACCGGTTCGACGGCCCGGACGGGCCCGGGCAGGTGATCGCGGAGGCGCGTACCGAGGGGCGGGAGCCGTGGCTGGACCTGTGGTTCCCGGCCAGTGACATCCCGCCGCAGGCCCGCCGCCTCTACGCCCGCAACTGGATCCGGGTCATCGGTGACGTGGACGACCGGACGGTGGGGCTGCTGCCCGAGCGCCGGGAGGGGACGGACGAGCCGCTGGACCTGTCGGGGTCGGTGCTGCGGACCGTCTCCGGCTACCACCTGGAGTACCTGCGCAACATCGGCGTCGCCTCGTCGATGTCCGTATCGCTCATGCACGACGGCGAGTTGTGGGGGCTGATCGCCTGCCACGGCGACGAGCCCAGGCGGCTGACCCCCGAAGTGCGGGCGGCCTGCGAGTTCTTCGGGATCGCGCTGTCCCTGCAACTGACGGCCGTCGCCGAGCGCGAGCAGGCCGACGAGCTGTCCGGCTACCGCAGGGCGCTCGCCACCCTGCTGGCCCGGCTCTCCTCCCGCGCGCCGGACGCGCTGCTGCGGCCCGACTCCGGAATAGTCGAACTCCTCGACGCTGACGGGGCGGTGCTCCTGCGCGGTACGGAGAGGCCGGCGACGGGCGACCCGCTCCCGGCGGGTCTGCCGGACCTGCTGGAGCGGCTCGCGGGCCGCAGTCCGGTGGGCGAGGTGTGGAGCAGCGACCGGGTGCCGGAGGCGCTCGGCCTCGACCCGGCGGACGCGGAGGGGCTGCCGGCCGGTCTTCTCTTCCTTCCCCTCAACCGTGAGGGGGACGTGCTGGCGTGGTGGCGGCGAGAACTTCCCGCGCCCCGGGAGTGGGCCGCCGATCCGGCGCGCCCGGTGCGTACGGGGCCGGGCGGCGAGCGGCTGACCCCGCGCGGTTCGTCGGCCGTGCACCGGGCGACCGTACGCGGGCGGAGCAAGCCGTGGAGCCCGGCGCAGCGAGTGGTCGCCGGGGAGCTGTGGCGGGAGCTGTCGGGTCTGCTGAGCCGCCAGATGGCGGCGCTGGAGGCGCGGAACACGGAGCTCGCCCGGACCAACGAGGACCTGGACTCCTTCGCGCACGCGGCGGCCCACGACCTGAAGGAGCCGTTGCGGGGCATCTCGAACGCGGCCGCGTTCATCGTCGAGGACGCCGGCGCCGTACTGGACGACACCTCGCTGCGCCGGCTGACCACGGTGCGCCGGCTCGCGGAGCGCATGGACGGGCTGCTGGACTCGCTGCTCCACTTCTCCCGCCTCGGCCAAGTGGGCCTGGAGCGCAGGCTGTTGTCGCTGGACGAGGTGCTGGACGACGCGCTGGTCGTCGCCGGGGAACGGCTGGCCGAACAGGGGGTCACGCTGGTGCGCCCGGCGGCTCTGCCCCGGGTGCTCGCGGACCGGGAGCGGCTGCTGGAAGTGCTGGAGAACCTGCTCGTCAACGCGGCGAAGTACGCGGCGGACCCGGCGGTCGAGCGCGCGGGCGAGCGGCGGGTGTGGGTGGAAGCGGTGTCGGTGGTTCCGCCCGGCGGCGGGAACGGCGGGGAGGCCGGGGGCGGTTCCCCGGAGAGTGCGGCGGTGACGGCTGTCGTCGTACGGGACAACGGCATCGGGATTCCGGCCGGGCAGCAGGAGGAGGTCCTCCAGCTGTTCCGGCGGCTGCACCGGCGCGACGAGCGGGGCGGCGGCTCCGGCGTCGGCCTCGCCGTGGTGAAGCGCATCGTGGAACGCCACGGGGGCCGGCTATGGCTGGAGAGTCCGGCCGCCGCGCCGGACGGGGGTCCGGTGCCGGGCGGCGGGCCGGGGACGGCGGTGTGGTTCACGCTGGGCGGGGCGGCGGAGGGGATGGGCGAGGGCTAGGGCGTGTCCGGCGGATCAGGACCGGACCGGCCGTGCCAGGCGTCGCGGACCCGGTCAAGATCCGCCGGACAGGCCCCAAGGGTGCGGTCGACCCGGGGCGGCGGCCCGTCAGACGGGCCGCTCGGGGGCCCGTCCGGCCCCGGCCTTCTGCGCCATCCAGAAGTCCACCGCGCCCTGGAGGACCGTCTGGAACAGCTCGAAGTTGACGGGCTTGTAGATGTAGCTGTCCGCGCCCGCCGCGTAGCAGGCGTCCTCCTCCGCCGAGGAGGTGGACGAGGTGAAGACCACCACGGTCAGGGACGCGCACACCTCGTGGCCGCGCAGCTCCGCCAGGAGGCTCAGGCCGCTCATGCCCGGCATGTTGAGGTCGAGGAGCACCAGGTCCGGCGTACGGGCGGCGGGGTCGAGGAGGCGAGGCACGACGACGTCGCTGCGCGGGGCGAACTCCACGTCCAGGGTGGGGTGGGAGCGTGACAGGGCGCGCTGGATGGCCTCCGTGTCCTCCTCCGAGTCCTCCACGACCAGGATCAGTCCGTCGCCGTTCATCGGGATCCCGCCTGTTCGCCGGTCCGGGTGTTCATCGCAGTGCCGCCTGTTCGAGCCGGAGGTGGGGGGAGAGCGGCCCCGCGCCGGGCGTGACGCCGGTCCAGCGGGCCACGAGCAGGGCGATGTCGTCCTGACCGGAGGCGCGGAACGTCTGGGCCTGCTGGGCGAGGCTCTCCGCGATGTGCGCGGCGTCGAAGCCGCGCAGGGCTGCGAGCCGCCCGGGCAGGACGCTCTCGAAGAAGGCGCCGCCCGCCTCCCGTGACTCCGTCAGCCCGTCCGTGAACAGCACCAGGGTGTCGCCCGGAGCGATCCGTTCCGTGTGGCTCTCGTACGAGACGTCGTCGAGGACGCCGAGGAGGAGCCCGCCGGAGATCACTTCGGAGACCGTGCCGTCGCCGCGGAGCACCAGCGGCGGAGGGTGCCCCGCGCTGCACGTGCTGAGCAGCGCCGTGCCGTCCGGCTGGGGCGTCAGCGTCGTGACGACCGCGGTGAGGAAGCGGCTCGCCCGCTCCTGGCGCAGGGCCCGGTTGAGCCGGCTCAGCGCCGTGCCGGCGTCGGTGCCCTCCTCCAGGAGGGTGCGCAGGGTGTGGCGGGCCAGGCCGGTGAGGGCCGCCGCCTCCGCGCCGCGCCCGCAGACGTCGCCGATCAGCAGGGCCATGCTGCCGTCCGGTCGCGGTACGGCGTCGTAGAAGTCGCCGCCCACGTCGAGCATGGGGTCGCCGACCGCGTAACTCGCGGACAGGTCCCACTGGTCGGTGACCGGGAGCTGCGAGGGCAGCAGGTGCTCCTGGAGGGAGAGGACGGCGTTGCGGCGGAGCTCGTAGAGGAGGGCGTTGTCGATGGCGAGGGCGGCCCGGGTGGCGAGACTGCGGAGGAAGGCGCTGTCCGGCAGCCGGTCCACGGGTCGCTGGTAGACGAAGGTGATGCTGCCGACCACGCGGTCCCGGGCGCGGAGCGGGCTGACGCTGACGACGGTGGGGTGGCGCCCCTCCCTGACCGGACCGCCCACGGCACCGCCCGTACCGGCGGCATCCGCGTCGGCGTCGGCGAAGGGCGAGCCGTCGAGTGCGGCGCCGCTCAGGAAGAGCGTGTCCTCGTCGTCGCCCCGCCGGGCCAGCAACGCGGCCAGCCACGGATTCCCCCGGCCGATCTCCTCCAGCGCGCGCTGCTGCTGGACGGCGACGTGCGTGGCGGCGACGAACTCCGGGCCCTCGCCGCGCAACAGGTGGACGAGAGCGCCGTCCGCGACGGCCGGTACGGCTATCCGGGCCACCCGTCTCAGGGTGTCCTCCACGTCCAGCGACGAGTCCATCTGGAGCGATGCCTCGGCCAGCAGCGCGTCGTCCGCGCCCCGGCGGGCCTCGCGGCCGCGCTGGAGGATGCCGGTGTGGCAGGCGATGATGACGTCCACGGCCTGCGCCAGACGGCTCGCGACGGCCGGTATGTCCGCCGAGGCGTCCACGGCGACGCCGAGCGAGGCCCAGCCCCGGCGGTCGAGCCGGAAGGTGCAGGTCACGACGGAGGCCGCCGGGACCTGCCGCAGGAACTCCGCCTCCGGCCACACCGTGTCGTCGAGACCGGCCACGGGGGACTGGGTCACCACGGGTTCGCCGCCCGGTTCGCGTACGGCCGCTTCCGGCATCGACCGCGTGGTCGCCACGATCACCGGGGTGTCGCTCCCGGCGCTCAGGGCGCGCATGTACCGCAGCACCCGGCTGTCGGCCCACCGGGTGCCCACGACGAGGTGGACCCCCGGGGTGGCCAGGAGCGGCGCGTAGACGTCGTCCGCCAGGGCCGCGACCTCCTCGGCCCGCGAAGCGGCCTGCCAGAGCCGGTGCAGCGCGGTGGACCAGGTGTCGTCGCCCATCTCCCCGCCCTCCGGTGCCGTCCGGTCTCCCGTGTCCGCCGTGTCGTTCGTACTCGGCCAGTATGACCGGCGGTCCGGAATTCATGCCGTGGGAGGAATCACGGCCGTGCGCGGGGGCGGGGCCCGATGGGCGCGCTGTCCTGTGCGCGGCCACTCGTTCGTGGGACGCTGGGGGGAAGCGGCGTACGGCCGTGAAAGCCCCGATCTAGCCTTCTCGCCAAGGCCACGGAAGAAGGGAACCCGCGATGACCGCAGCGTTCGTCGAGAACGGCCACGCACCGGGTGCGCGCGCGTGGGACTACCTGCTGCAGACATGGCGTGAACTGGACGTGCCCGAGGGATGGCGCGCCGAGATCGACGAGGGGCAGATCGTCTTGGTACCACCGCCGCACGTGCACCACAACGGAATCGCGGAGAAGGTGCAGCGATGCCTTTACCGAGGGCTTCCCGAAGGACTCGGGATCTACCAGACGCTCGGCATCCACGTTGCGCCGCTCGACAAGCTGTACGTCCCCGACCTCGTGGTCATGCCGACCGAACTGATCGACTCGGCCGATCCGGGGACCAGCGATCCGATGGACGCTTCGGAGGCGCTGCTCGTCGTCGAGATCACGTCCAAGGGCAACGCGCGGGAGGACCGCACCAAGAAGTACCGCGCGTATGCGCGTGCGGGCGTCCCGATGTACCTCCTGATCGACCGGTTCGACACCCGGGGCCCGATGTCCACGCTGTTCACGGAGCCGAACGAGGACGGTACGTACAAGCACGCGGACGCGGTGCCGTTCGGCAAGCCGCTGGTCCTCCCGGCGCCCTTCGACGTGTCGATCCCGACCGAGGAGTTCCCGGGGGCCGCGGTCTCGTAGCCGCGCCGCTCGCGCCCGGGGCCGCCCCGCCGGCTCACCCCGCCGGTGGCCCCTCCGCCTTCTCCTTGTTCCCGCCGCTCTCCCCGCTCCGCTCCGCGATGTACCCGTCCATGCTCGCGCTCAGGTCGGTGAGCAGCGCCTCGAAGCCGGCCAGCACCTCGGGCGGGTGCCCGGCCATGACGGCGTCCAGGCGTACGCCCAGCGGGCGGAAGAACTCGTCCGCGCGCTCCTGGACGTACGCGCTGCTGCGCAGGGTGATGACCCGCCGGTCGGTGTGTTCCCGGCTGCGGATGACGTGCCCGGCCTGTTCCAGCCGGTTGAGCAGGGCGGTCGTCGCGCTCGGGGAGAGGAGGATCCGCTCGCTGAGGCGGGCCGGCGACAGCGGAGCGCCCCGTTCCTCCGCCGCGGCGACCTCCAGCAGGGCGACCGCGTCCGTGGAGTGCAGGCCCAGCCAGTCGGCGAAAAGGCGGCTCAGCTCGGTGAAGTGGCCGCCGTAGGCCCGTAGCCCTTCGACCAGCCGTTCCCGCTGCTCCGCGACACCGGCGTGCGCCGCTCTCGCCTCGGCCGCCCCGCCGTGCGCCGCTCTCGCCTCGGCCGCGACATCGCCGTGTGCCGGTTCCTCCTCGGGCGCACGACTGCGCGCCGGTTCCTCCTCGGCCAACGCCAACGCCACCCTTCCTCCGGGCCCGGCTCCCCGCGCCCCTCTCCTGTGTGCGGCCGCGCCTGCGGCCTTTGACAACCTATCGCCCTCAGCTTACTTTCTTCATGGAACTATTCCATGATGGAAGGACTTGTTGTGCGTGAACCGTCCGCCACCCGCCGGTGGCTCGGTCTGATCGCGATCGCGCTGGGGGTGGCGCTGATCGTGGTCGACACCACGATCGTGAACGTGATCGTTCCCTCGGTCATCGAGGACCTGGACGCCACCTCCGCCCAGGCGCAGTGGATCCAGGAGTCGTACGCGATCGTCTTCGCGGCGCTGCTCCTGCTCACCGGCCGGCTGGCCGACATCTTCGGCGCCCGCCGGATCTTCCTCGGCGGTGTCGTCGTCTTCGGACTGACCAGCGTGCTCGCCGGGCTCGCCCCCAACAGCGGGCTGCTCATCCTGGCCCGCTTCCTCCAGGGCGCCGGAGCGGCGATGCTGCTGCCGACCTCGCTGTCCCTGCTGAAGGCGACCTTCACCGGCAAGGCGCGCGGCCAGGCGTTCGCCGTGTGGGGCTCGACCATCGGCGCGGCCGCCGCGCTGGGCCCGCTGCTGGGCGGCTGGCTCGCCGAGCACGTCTCCTGGCGCTGGGCCTTCGGCATCAACGTGCCGCTGTCCGTGCTGGTCGGGGCCGGTGTGCTGCTGTACATGGCCCCCTCGCCCCGGACCCGGGGCCGTATCGACGTGCCGGGCGCTCTGCTGTCCGTGGCCGGTCTCGGGCTGCTCGCGTTCGGCCTGGTCGAGGGGCGTACGTACGGCTGGATCGCCACCGTGCGCCCGCTGGAGGTCCTCGGCCTCACCTGGTCCGGTGGGCCCTCGCCCGTGCTGGTCGCCCTGGTGCTCTCGGCCGCCTGCCTGTACGCGTTCGTACGCCGGCAGATCGCCCTCAGCCGCAGCGGCGGCGGCGACACGGAGCGGGTGCTGATGGACGTGAGCCTGTTCTCCATCGCGTCGTTCCGGAGCGGCAACATCGCCACGCTGATCATCGGCATCGGTGAGTTCGGCGTCGTCGCGATCCTGCCGCTGTGGTTGCAGTTCACCCTTGGCTACAGCGCCCTCCAGGCCGGTCTGGCCCTTGTGCCCGTGGCCATCGGCTCCTTCGTGGCCAGCGGCGCGAGCTTCGGCATGGCCGCCAGGGTCGCCCCGCTCGGCCAGCTGCGCGTCGGGCTCGCGCTGGAGGTCGTCGGGCTCGCCGGGATCGGGCTGATCGCCGCCCCGGACAGCTCCTGGTGGTCCGTCTCCCTGGTGCTCTTCCTGTACGGGATCGGCGTCGGCTTCGCGACCGCCCAGGTCACCAACGTCGTCCTCAACGACGTCCCCGAAGCCCGCTCCGGACAGGCGTCCGGGGTCCAGAGCGCGTTCCGCCAGCTCGGCTCGGCCCTCGGCATCGCGGCCCTGACCACGGTGTTCTTCACGACGCTCAGCACCCGGCTGAACGACCGGCTCACCGGCGGCGGCCTGCCCGCGGGCGAGGCGGACCGGCTCACCGGGGCCGTCACCGACAGCGCGGGGGCGGCGATCGGCCCTCTGGCGGCGAACCCGCAGACGGCCTCCGTCGCGGACGCGGCCCGTGCGGCGATGACGGACGGGGTCGTGCTCGGCGGTTATGTCGCCGCCGGGTTCGTCCTGCTGGGGCTCATCGCCTCGCTCCTCATCCCGTCCACTCCGGTGGGGGACATCCCGTCCACTCCGGTGGGGGACGCGGCGGCCTCCGACTCCGCGCCGGAGGGGGAGCCGGTGCCGCGGTGACGGGCCGGCCGCCGCCTGCCGGGGGCCTACTCCGCCGCCGGCCGCGTCACCACCTTGATGTTGAAGGTGTGGGAGTTCACCCCGCCCGCGATCCCCATGAACAGGAACGCGAAGTGCTCCTGGCCGCGTGCGGTGGTGATGCCGCCGATGTCCAGCTGGGAGGAGGCCGGCCAGCCGAGGTCCGTGAGGAGGCGGCCGGTGGTCCGCTTGGCCTCGGCGTCGTCGCCGGAGAGGAAGACCGTGCCCGGTTCGGTGAGGTCGCCCGGGGCGGTCATCGTGGTGGAGTCCATCGTGCAGAGCGTCTTGACGACAGGGGTCAGCGGGAAGGCTTCCTGGATCAGTTCGCCCAGGCTGCTGTTGGGGTGGGTGAGCTCGGTGAAGTCGTCGGAGAGGCCGACGCCCACGTCGATCAGCAGGATCCCGGCCAGCGCCGGGGCCCCGATGGAACGCAGCAGCTCCACGGAAACGCCTCCCGGGGTGGCGTTGACCAGGACTTCCGCGTGTGCGGCCGTCTCGTCGAGGCCCGCCACGGGGAGGCCGAGGTCGGTGCGCTCCTTCGGGTGCCGCGACCCGAGGAGGACGTCATGTCCTGCGGCGCGCCAGCCGTGGGCCAGGGCGCGGGCGACATTTCCGGTACCGAGTAGTCCTATACGCATGGGGCGACGCTAACCAGCGGGGCCGGTGGGGCGCATCGGGCGGGAGGCGGGGGTGGGCCGGGACTTGAGGCGTAGTCCTGCACGTCCTGCGGTCGGCCGAGGCGCGTGCGATGTCCTGCGGTCGGCCGACCGTGCGTGTGCGATGGCCTGTGGTCGGTCGACCGTGCGTGTGCGATGGCCTGCGGTCGGCCGACGTGCGAGGTTCTGCGGTCGGCCGACGTGCGCTTGCGGGTGGGGGCAGGCCGTCAGACCCCCGCCGGGGCCTTCGCCGGGGAGTCGGGGTCCGGGCCGCCGGGGGCGTCCGGGGCCGTCGCGGAATGCGGGCCGCCCGTCGCGGTGACCGTGGAGGGGGCCGGTTCCCGGGAGACGTTGAACTCGGTCAGCAGGTCCTGGCTGAAGCCGAAGAAGTACGTGGCCAGGAAGCCCGCCACGTACCCGACGAGCAGGCCGGCCCCGTAGATCGCGATCGTCGAGCCCAGGCCGTGGTTGCCGTCCAGGAGCGGGAACAGGGCCCAGCCGGAGGGGCCGATGGCGGTCGAGCCGACCGTGTCGCCGAGCTGGTGGAACAGGCCGACGAAGCCGCCGCCGAACGCCCCGCCCACGCACGCCGTGACGAACGGGCGGCCGAGGGGGAGCGAGACGCCGTAGATCAGGGGTTCGCCGACGCCCAGCAGGCCCGCCGGGAGCGCGGACTTGATGGTGCGGCGGATCGACTCGTTGCGCGGGAGGCGGAAGTAGACGGCCATCGCCGCGCCCACCTGGCCCGCTCCGGCCATCGCGAGGATCGGCAGCAGGACCGTGAAACCCTGCTGCTCGATGAGGGTGGTGTGGATCGGGATCAGCGCCTGGTGCAGGCCCAGCATCACCAGGGGCAGGAACAGGCCGCCGAGCACGAAGCCCGCGCCCGCACCGCCGTTGGTGAGCAGCCAGTCGGCGAACGTGCCGATCGCGGACGACACCTCGCCCGCCACGTACATCAGGCCGAAGATGGTCGCCAGGCCGGAGATCAGCACCGTCAGGGTCGGGGTGACCAGGACGTCCAGCGCCTCCGGCACCCAGCGGCGGCACCACTTCTCCACGTACACCGCCAGCACCGCGGCCCCCAGCGCGCCGAGCACACCGCCCTGGCCGGGCGCGAGGGTCTGGCCGAAGGCGTCGATGTTCGCGACGCCCGGGAAGACGATGATCGCCGCGACCGCACCGCCCAGGATCGGCGTACCGCCGAACTCCTTGGCCGTGTTGTAGCCCACGAACACCGCGATCAGCGCCATGAACCCGGACGCCATCGCCGCCAGCGCGGGCGTCACGGCGGGCAGCCATCCCAGGTTCACCAGCAGGCCGTTGAGGCCCGCGATGATGCCGCAGCCGATGAGGGCCGGGATCAGCGGCACGAAGATGTTGGCGATGCGGCGCAGGAAGAGCTTGAAGGGCGTGGCGTTCTTCGTCTTCTGCCGCGCCTTGATCGCCGCGCCCTGGGCCGCCAGATCGTCCGCGCTGAGGGGCGTGGCGGCGTCACCCGGTGCCGGTGCCGGTGTCGGTGCGGGCGCGGGTGCCGGTGTCTCGCGGGTCTCCTCCACCAGCCGCTCGAACTCCGGCGTGACCCGCGCGACCGTACCCGGGCCCAGGACGATCTGGTACGTGTCGTCCTCGACCACGCCCATCACGGCGGGCAGGGCCTTCAGCGCCTCGTCGTCGACGAGGGACCGGTCGTGCAGCCCGAGACGGAGCCGGGTCATGCAGTGGGCGATGGAGCTGACGTTCCCCGCGCCGCCGACGAGCGGAAGGATCGCGGCGGCGGTGGCGCGGTTCTTGTCTTCTGTGGCCATGGTGCTGGGTGCCTTGCTGTGCGGGGGGTGTGGTGCCTTCGGTGCCTGTGGTGCGGCGGTGCCGGTCTGTGGTGTCTGTGGTGCCTGTGGTGCTCAGGAGGCGGGGGTGGGCGTGAGCAGCGGGTCAGGTAGGTCAGGGCGTGCGTACCGCTGTGAGCGCCGCGCGCAGGTGGCCGTCCGACTCCGCCAGGCGGGTGGCGGCGGTGGGGGCGTCGACCTGGCCGAGAACGACCAGGATCGCGTTCTTGACCTCGCCGTCCGTGGCGGCGAGCGCGGCCTCGATCTCGGCGTCGGACGCGCCGGTGGCCAGGGAGACGATGTGCCGCGAGCGGGCCCGCAGCTTCTCGTTGGACGCGCGGACGTCGACCATGAGATTCCCGTACGTCTTGCCGAGCCGGATCATCGTGATCGTCGAGATCATGTTGAGGACGAGCTTTTGCGCCGTGCCCGCCTTCAGCCGGGTCGAGCCGGTGAGCAGCTCGGGGCCGACGACGATCTCCAGGCCGTGTTCGGCGGCGGCGGCGAGCGCCGAGCCCGCGTTGCAGGAGAGGCCGATGGTCAGGGCCCCCTGCGCGCGGGCGTGCTCGACCGCGCCGATCGCGTACGGCGTACGGCCGGAGGCGGAGATGCCGACCACCGTGTCGTCGGCGCTCAGCTTCAGCGCGTCCAGGTCGGCCGCCGCCAGCTCCTTGCTGTCCTCGGCCCCCTCGACGGCCTTCACCATGGCGGACGGGCCGCCCGCGATCAGGCCGACGACCTCCGAGGGGTCGGTGTTGAAGGTGGGCGGGCACTCGCTGGCGTCCAGCACCCCGAGGCGGCCCGCGGTGCCCGCGCCCGCGTAGATCAGCCGGCCGCCCCGGGCCATGCGCTCGGCGGTGGCGTCGATCGCGGCGGCGATCTGCGGCAGGCGTTCGGCGACGGCGGTGGGGACGGTGGCGTCCTCGCCGTTCATGATCCGCGCGATCTCCGGTGTGGACAGCCGGTCGATCTCGGCGAGCTCGGGGCGGAACGCCTCGGTGGTGAGCGTGGCCAGCTGGGCGCGGAGCTCGCCGTAGCCCTCGGGGGAGGCGGGGGTGTCGGGGGTGGCCGTGCCGGACGGGTCGGTGTCCGCGTCGGTGGTGGAGGTCATGGCGGGCGGCTCTGCTTTCTCGGTGTCGTACGCGTACGGGTGGTGCGTGGCCCGTTTCGGGGCCGGGCGGGTCAGCGGGCGCGCGGGCTGTGGCGGTGGGCGAGTGCCTCGTAGGAGGCGGCGAGGGCGGGCGCGGCCGTCTCGTACGTGCGCTGGGCGACGCCTATGAACAGGCAGTCCACGACCAGGAGCTGGCTCGTCCGGCTCGACATGGCGGCGGGGCGGAGCTCGCTCTCGCGGGCGGTGGACGTGGTGAGCACGTGGTCCGCGTACTGCGAGACGGGTCCGTCGGGCCGCCCGGTGATCGCGACGGTCGTCGCCCCGTGGTCGAACGCGACCCGCAGCGGCTCGATGACGTCGCCGGTCGAGCCCGAGTGCGTGATGGCTATCGCCACGTCACCGGCGCGCAGCTGCACGGCGTTGGTCACCGCGAGGTGCGGGTCGGTGTGGGCGTGGGCTATCAGGCCGATGCGGAGCAGCTTCTGCGCCAGGTCCTGGCCGACCAGGGAGGAGGCCCCCACGCCGTAGACGTCGATGCGGCGGGCGGTCGACGCCGCGGCGACGGCGGCGGCCAGCTGCGCGGTGTCCAGCCCGGCGGCGGTGTCCGCCAGGGTCTGCTGCTCGTCGTAGGCGAGCTTGGCGACGACGTCGGCGATCGGGTCGTCCACCGCGATGTCGGCGGTCACGGCGGGCGACCGCCCGGACTCCTGGTGCGCGGCGAGCCCGGCGAGGGCGAGGCGCAGATCGCGGTAGCCCGGGTAGCCGAGGAGCCGTGCGGTGCGGACCACGGTCGCCTCACTGGTGCCGGTGAGCGCGGCGAGACCGGTGACGGTGAGGGCGGCGCAACCGGCCGGGTCGCCCGCGACGGCTTCGGCGACCAGCTGCATCGAGCGGGTCATGGAGGGCGCGAGCGTCCGCACCTTGGCGGCGAGGGCCGCGGGGGCGGGCGGGGAGTCGCCGCTGAAAATTTCCTTCACGTCTTGGGTCACATCTGAAAGATATTTTCAACCCGGGGTGTCGTCAACCCCTCCCCCTCCCTCCCCGGGTTCCCGTCCCCTCACGACCGGCTCAGGTCTTCTTGAACTTCTCCGCCGCGTTGTAGATGTCCGGCTGGGCCTTGTCGAGAAGCGTCTCGTTCGGCAGCATGATCTGCACCCGCAGCAGGTCCTTCAGGAGGAAGCGGACCAGCTCCGCCGGGGCCATGCCCTTCATCCGCTCCGCCAGTTCCGCGTTGATCCCCTCGATCCTCATGATCTCGACCACGGCCCGCTGGGCGAGGCCCTTGACGATGTCCGAGCCGACGAGCACGTTGCTGTGCAGGAGTTCCGGATACTTCACCGCCCGGTCGGCCGGGCCGTAGACCATGCGGTGCTGCGTGTCCGTCACCGCGTCCTGCCTGCTGCGCACCCTGCTCTGCCGCTCGCCGGAGTCCTCGACGTCCTGGAACGCCATGACCGAAGCCATGAGCTGTTCCTCGTCGGGGAACGCGCGGTCGAACTTGCGGACGTCGAGGGTCTTCGCCGAGTCCTTCTGCTCCCGGGTCGCGAGGAAGGACTCGGTCTCGGCGGGGCGTTCGGGATGCGCCTTGAGCGTGGGGTACTCGCGCTGGGCGAAGTCGCTGAGCATCGCCCAGCCCTCGGTCTCCATCACGGTGTCGGAGACCTTCAGGGCGATGCGCGCGGAGTCCTTCGACGGGTCATCGGGCTTGGCGAAGCGGGCGTCGCGGATCGGGGATCCCGCCGGTTCGAGGAAGAAGAAGGTGAACCCGTGGTTGGCGAGGGCGACGGTGTCGTAGGTGGACGTGTTGTTGTGCGCGTCGGGGTCGGCCTTGTCGAGTTCCGTTTTCGACTTCAGGCTGTTGCCGCCCCGCACCATCGCCTGGTAGTTCTCCGCGGTCGTGTAGTGCGTGAGGATGCCGTCGCGCAGTTCGCTCTCCAGGGCGCTGGTCACGGTCGTCACCCATGCGTCGTCGGCACGGCCCCCGATCTCGCGGGACAGGTCACCGCGGTTCAGCTCGGACAGCTCACGGAAGTAGCCGTATCCCTTCATGCCGAACACGTCGGTCCGCTCCGTGAACTCCGCGTCGTTCCACAGGGCTCCCTCATCGGTCATCGTGTCGTACGGCGGCCTGGCCGGGTCGGGGAGGCCGCTGTCCCGCGCGACCTGCTCGCCCAGGGTGGCGAGCTCCTGCCGGACCACGTCACCGGCCCGGTCCAGGTAGGTCTGCTCCTCCTGCGTGATGGCCGGGGTATCCGAGAGCTCGTAGATGGCCATCTGCACCTCCATGAGCGGCCCCATGCACGTGGCGGGGTCGCGGACGGAGGACGCGTCGTACGCCTCCAGCCTGCGCTGGATGTCCGCGACGGGGGAGGGTTTCGACTTCTTGAACATCGACGCGATCCCCGTCTTCGGCGGGGGCGGCGTGACCTGGCCGGCCAGCTTCTCCTGGCCCTTGCGCTGGATGGCCGGTGCGCCGGTGGCGGTTCCTGCCGTGGCCGTGGCCGTGGCCGTGGCGGCGGCGGTGCCCGTGCCGGCGGTGCTGGTGGCGGCCTGGGGCCGGCCGGTGGGCGTGGGCTCCGCGTTCCCGGTCTCCTCGGCGCGCTGTACCGGGCGGCGCATGACCGCCGTCGCCGTGGCCTCCGCCTCGCGTTCGAAGCGGTCGGACGGGTCGGAGACCCGCATGCCGTCCCCGTGATCGGTGCCGGCCACCGGGCCCCGGCGCTGCTGGACGACGTGCGTCAGCTCATGGGCCAGGGTGTGCGGGTCGTCGCCGCCCTTGCCGATCACGACGTGGTGCCCGGAGGTGTAGGCGCGGGCGCCGATCTCCGTCGCGGACGCCTGCGCGGCGGTGCCCGTGTGCAACCGTACGTCCGAGAAGTCCGCGCCGAGCCGCGCCTCCATGTCCGCCCGCACCGGTGTCGCCAGGGGCCGCCCGGGCGACCGGAGCACATCGTGGACGGCGGAGCGCTGGACGGCCTCCCCGCCGGCCTCCCCGCCGGCCTCGCCGTGGCCGCAGCCGTCGTCGTGCCGGTGCCGGGTCTCCTCCAGCAGGCGCGCCACGGCCGCGTTGCCCACCGACCGCTGAAGGTCGGGGATCCGGCCCGGGGGGAGGGTCTGCGCCCCCGGGCCCGCCTGGGCGGACGCGAGTGCCGGCGCCGCCGCCGGTGGCCTGGAGGAAGGGCGTGCGTCGGTACGCCCTCGGGCCCGGCCTTCATCACTGGCTGGTTCATGCGTGCGCAAGGCGTACCTCTCCCGATCGTCTCCTACCGTTCAACTCATACGCGAGCGGCGGCCGCGGCGGCAGGGGGCGGCGGCCCGGGACGGAGGCACACCCGATGGCCGGGGGAGGCAGGCCGGGGGCGACCTCGGGGGCAGTGGGCGGCGCGGGCGCACAATGGGGGCATGGAGCTGAACCCCCTGGAGCAGGCACTGCACACCGCCCGCGCGCTGGTCATGGCCGATCTCGCCGCGGGCGACGTCGCCGAGGCCGATGTCGTCTCGCTCGTCGAGGACGCCGTGACGCACCGCCGGTGGTGGGTGGAGCAGTGGCCCGAGGGAGCGGAGTTCGTCGCCGGGCTGATCGCCCAGGACGTGCAGGACGCGCTGCTGGAGCGGTACGGGCGGTGGCCGCTGTGCCCCGCGTGCGACGGGGAGGAGCCGCACGCGCTGGACGTCGAGCCGGAGCTCGGGCCCGACCCGCACTGGGTGTGCGTCAAGGCGGCCGTGGCCGTCGCGCCGGTGGGTGCGCTGGGCGGGGTACCGCGGCGGTGACGGTCTACATCGACCCGCCCACCTGGCCCGGCCACGGCCGCCTCTGGTCGCACCTGGTCAGCGACGTCTCCTTCGAGGAGCTGCACGCCTTCGCCGCCGCGATCGGCTGCCCGCCGCGCGCCTTCGAGCGCGACCACTACGACGTACCGGAGGCGCGGTACGCGGACGCGGTACGGGCCGGGGCGCGGGAGATCGGCTCGAAGGAGCTGGTCCGCCGCCTCACCGCCGCCGGTCTCCGCCGGCCGAAGGGGCGACCGGCCCCGGGGTAGGGGGCGTTACCCGGCGGGGCTGTCCGAGGCGCTCGTGCTCCTCGCCCCGGTCGCGCTGTCCGAATCGCACGTGGCCTTCGCCCGGCGGCGCTGTCCGAATCGCACGTGGCCTTCGCCCGGCGGCGCTGTCCGAACCGCACGTGGCCTTCGCCCCGGCGGCGCTTTCCGCCCCGGACGCGCCCTACGACCTGGTCGCGCTGTCCGACCCGGTCGCGATCCTCGCCCCGGTCGTGCTCTTCGCGATCAGCCGCGACCGCGACCGAGGCCCGGTGCCGCCGCCGTTGCCGCCGCTGTCTCCGGCGCGCTGGAAGTGCAGCGACACCGCCACGGCCGCCAGGGCCAGGACCGTCATCGCCGCGCCCGCCCACGCCGTGGACGCGAAGCCGAAGTCCGCGTCGATCACCGTGCCGCCCAGCCACGGGCCGCTCGTGTTGCCCAGGTTGAACGCGGCGGTCGTCGTCGCACCGGCCAGCGTCGGGGCCGCGCCCGCCACGTTGAACATCCGGGCGTTGAGCGCGGGGGCCGTGAAGAACGCCGACAGGCCCAGCAGGAACGCCAGCGCGACGACCGCGACCTGGCTGGAGGCGAACAGGGCCAGCGCGACCAGGAACACCGTGGAGGCCGTGATGCCGCTCAGCAGCACCCCGAACAGATGGGCGTCCGCGACCCGGCCGCCGATCGTCGTACCGATCAGCGCGCCGACGCCGAAGAGCCCGAGGATCCACGGCACCCAGCCCGAATCCAGTCCCGCCACGTCCGTCAGCAGCGGCGCCAGATAGCTGAAGGCGCAGAACACCCCGCCCGCCGCGAGCGCGGTGATCACGATCGCCAGCCAGACCTGCCGGTCCCGGTAGATCGCCAGCTCCCGCTTGAGCTCCGGTTTCCTCTCCGGCAGCGGGATGTGCGGGATACGGGTCACGACCCCCACCAGCGCCACCGCCGACGCCGCGCCCACCGCCCAGAACGCCGACCGCCAGCCGAGGTGCTCGCCCAGGAAGGCCCCCATCGGCACGCCCAGCACATTGGCGATGGACAGGCCGCCGATCATCACGGCCATCGCCCGCGCCCGCTGGTTCACCGGGACCATCGCGATGGCCACCGCGGCCCCGACCGCCCAGAACCCCGCGCAGGCGAGCGCGCTCACCACGCGGGAGACGAAGAGCACCTCGTACGTCGGCGCCAGCGCGCCCGCGATCTGTCCGAGCCCGAAGACCGAGATCAGCGCGATCAGGGTCGTCCGGCGCGGCAGCCGCAGGGTGGCCACGGCGAGCAGCGGAGCGCCGACCACCATGCCGATCGCGAAGGCGGATATGAGGAGGCCGGCCTGCGGGATCGAGACGTTCATGTCGTCGGCGATGGGCGGCAGCAGGCCCGACAGCATGAACTCACTGGTGCCGAGAGCGAAGACCGAGAGGCCGAGGATGTATACGGCCAGCGGCATGGGTGTGCGGCGGCCGGAGGTGGAGTCGGGCATGACACCTCGCAACACCGGCGAACGGTTCCGCATTCCCCGCGCCGCCGGCCCGGGCCCCCGGGGCCGGTCAGACGGGCAGGGCGTGCAGCTTCTCGCCGTGCAGAGCGAAGACGCGCTTGCCGTCGGTGGCCACCAGCCAGGCGTGGTGGTCGCTCGACCCGTCGTTGAACGTCCAGCGCAGGGCCCCCGTCCTCGTGTCGATGGCGTGGACGCCGCCCTTCTCGTCCAGGTCGGTGGCCCCGTAGAGCACGCCCCCGACCCTGACGAACTGCCGGGGCGCCTGGGCGCCCGCGTCCTTGAGGGCCGTGGACTGCCAGATCTTCTTTCCGGTCCGCGGGTCGAGGGCCCAGAGCGTCCGGCCGCTGTCCGCGATGTGGAGGACACCGTCCAGGACGGCCGGCTCCCGGAAGGCGGTGAACTCCTCGGCCTGTACGGACCACTTCTCGGACCCGTCCGCCAGGGCGAAGGACTGGAGCCGCTGCCCCTGCGGGACGATCACCAGGTCCTCGTGGATCGCGAAGGGGCCGTAACTCGTCTTCGTCGTCTTCTGCGTCCACACCTGCCGGCCGGTGGCGGTGTCGCGCACCGTGAGGTTCTTCTTGAAGTCCGTGTAGACGAGATAGCGGCCCTGGACGGCGGCGTGGACGCCGTTCTGCTGGGTGCCCAGGTCGCGTTGTTCCTTCCAGACGAGCTTGCCCGTGCCGCTGTTCAGCGCGGCGATCACGTTGGTGCGGGACGAGTTGTCGGCCTCCAGGACCTCGGCGATGACGTACACCTGCTTCCCGTCCACCGCGATCGGCCTCGGCTGCCGGTACTCCTTGCCGAGGTGGCTGCGCCAGGTCTCCTTGCCGGAGGCCGGGGCGTACCCGATGACGGCGCCGTCGTACGTGTCGCTGGCCAGGTACAGGGTGTCGTCGCCGTTGCCGAGCAGCAGCGGGGCTCCGGGGACCGCGCCGCCCGGCAGCGACCACCGCTCCTCGCCGGTCGCCCCGTCGAGCGCGGCCAGCGGGGCGCCGCTGGCGATCACCGCACCGGCCACGGCCACCAGCTCGTCGTTGTCCCCGTACGTCTGTGCCGAAGTCGTTCTCGACCACAGCGGCGCGGGGGCCTCGCCGTCCTTCGGGGCCTTGGGCGAAGCGGTGCGCGGCGGCGGGATGCTGCCTTCGCCGCCGGTCTCGTGCGGGTCCTCGCAGCCGGTCGACCCGGCTCCGAGCGCCGCCAACGTGAGCCCACCGCCGGCCAGTCGCAGTATTCGCCGCCGTGAAGACCTGCCGACCGCCGTGCCGTATCCCGCGGATCCCTTGGACATCCTGCCGCCCCCCATGGAATGAGTCAGAGTGTGTGCAACTGCGATGCCAGACGGTAGCCGCCGTCAGGCGCCCCCGGCCGGGGCAGAGCGTGACCGGAACAACTCCGTGAAGGAACCGGAACATTGCCGACCGAAGCGGGACCGTCCGTCCACCGGACCCCCGCCATCCGCCGACCGGACCGACCGGAGCCCGGCCATCCGGCGACCGGAGCGGGACCGTCCGCCGACCGGAGCCCGGCCATCCGGCGACCGGACCGACCGGACCGACCGGAGCGGGACCGTCCGCCGACCGGAGCCCGGCCATCCGCCGACCGGACCGACCGGAACCCCGCCACCCGCCGACCGGAGCCGGGGCCGGACCCGCTGCCGGTCACCGCGGACCGGACGGCTCCAGCAGCTCCAGCTCCGTCGCCAGGTTGTGCCGGGCCCGCGCCTCCCACTCGGCCGCCCCGTGCGGCGTACGGAACAGCCTCGGCAGCGCGAGGAGTTGCCGCAGCACATCCGCCCGCCCCGCCCGGAACGCCGCGTCGGGGACGAACCCGTACTCCTCCCGCACCTGGGCCGCGTACGCCGCGTACTCCTGCGGGCCGCCCGCCAGGACCGCCAGGTCCGCGTCGCACAGCACCTCGCCGTTACGGTCCCCGTCCGCCGGGTCGTGCGTCACGGTGAGCCGGACCAGCCGCGCGACCTCCGCCGTCACCCCGTCCGCCACCCCCGCCTCGGGCAGCGCGCGCTCGGCGAGGGCGGCGCTGCGCTCCTCGTTCTCCGTGCGGTCGGGCCGGTACACCGCATCGTGGAACCAGGCGGCCAGCCGCACCGCCTGCACATCGGCGGCGTACCCGGCGAGGGCGTCGATCCGGTCCAGCACCGCCGTCAGGTGGGCGGTGGTGTGGTACCGGCGCTGCGGTTCGTCCCAGCGGTCGAGGAGGTTCTCGGCGTACGGCAACGGGTCCGGGCCGGGCGCCCCGGCGCGGGCGGCGAGAAGCGTGTCCCGCCAGCGGTCGGCCAGGGCGGTACGGGGGGCGCGGGGGCGCGGGCTGTCCGTCATGGGACGACCCTAGAGGCTGGGTCCCTGGCGGACGGGACCCCGATCCGGCTGTACGCGGACCGGCCGCTGGCCGGCACGCGGTACGAGCCGCACGGCGTACGGGAGGGGGACCCGCACCTCTTCGACCGGCCGCCGAAGCCGGACGGCCGACGACCGGAAGCGGCGCTGGGCCTTCCGCTCCTCGGACCGGCCCTTGTCGCCCAAGAGCGCAGTCAATAGCGTGCGCCCGGTGAAGATGGACCTGAACGCGGACCTGGGCGAGGGCTTCGGCCGCTGGACCCTGACCGACGACGAGGCGCTCCTCGCCTGTGTCACCAGCGCCAACGTGGCCTGCGGCTTCCACGCGGGCGACGCCTCCGTCATGCGGCGGGTCTGCGACGCGGCGGCGGCGAACGGGGTACGGATCGGGGCCCAGGTCTCCTACCGGGACCTGGCCGGGTTCGGGCGTCGCTCGATGGACGTGCCGCCCGACGAACTGGCCGCCGAGGTCGCCTACCAGATCGGCGCTCTGCGGGTGTTCGCTGAGGCGGCCGGCTCGACCGTCTCGTACGTCAAACCGCACGGCGCCCTCTACAACCGGACCGTCCACGACGAGCAGCAGGCCGCCGCCGTCGTCGCGGGCGTCCGGCTCGCGGGCGGCGGCCTCGCCGTCCTCGGGCTGCCCGGCTCCCACCTGCTCGCCCACGCCTCCGCCGCCGGGCTGCCCGCCGTGGAGGAGGCGTTCGCCGACCGGGCGTACACCGCGCGGGGCACGCTGGTCCCGCGCGGCGAACCGGGCGCGGTGGTGCACGACGCCGACGAGGTCGTACGCCGTGGGGTCGGCCTGGCGCTCGACCGGGCGGTCACCGGGGCGGACGGCAGCCGGATACCCGTCGAGGCGCGCTCGCTCTGCGTCCACGGCGACACCCCGGGGGCCGCCGCCCTCGCCCGCCGGGTGCGGGCGGCACTGGAGGAAGCGGGCGTGCGGGTGGAGGCGTTCACATGACCTGGGGCGTCGGCTCGGATGCGTACGGGATACGGGTGCTGCCCGCCGGGCCGCACGCCCTCCTCGTCGAACTGGCGGACGGCGAGCGGGCCGAAGCCTTCCACGCCGAGGTGCTCCGCCGCCGTGAGCGGGGCGCACTCCCCGGCGTACGCGAGATCGTCCCCGGCGCGCGGACCGTGCTGCTCGACGGCATCGGCCACCACGAACAGGCCGGAGGGAGCGCGTCCACCGCCCGCGACCGGCTCGACAGGGACCGGCTCGCCCGTGACCGGCTCGCCCGTGACCGGCTCGCCCGTGACCGGCTCGCCCGGGACCTCCTCTCCTGGCCCGTACCGCCCCTGCGCCACGAGGAGCGCGACGCGGTCGAGATCCCGGTCGTGTACGACGGGCCCGACCTGGCGGAGGTCGCCGCGCTCTGGGGCGTCGGCGTCGACGAGGTGGGCGGACTCCACTCCCGTACCGCGTTCCGGGTGGCCTTCTGCGGGTTCGCGCCCGGGTTCGGGTATCTCACCGGGCTGCCCGAGCGCCTGCATGTGCCCCGGCGCACGACCCCGCGTACGAGGGTTCCGGCCGGGGCGGTGGCCCTCGCCGGACCGTACACCGGGGTCTACCCACGGGTCTCGCCCGGCGGGTGGCAGCTCATCGGGCGGATGGTGGAGCCGGCGGCCCTGTGGGACCCGGACCGGGAACCGGCGGCGCTGCTGGCGCCGGGGACCCGGGTGCGGTTCGTGGCGTCGGCACCCGTGGCCGCGTCGCCCGTGGCCGCGTCGCCTCTGGCTTCGGGGCTCGCGGCGTCGACCCCCACGGCTTCGACCTCCACGGCTTCGCCCCCCAGGGCTTCGACCTCCACGGCGTCGACCTCCACGGCGTCGACCCCCACGGCGTCGACCCCCACGGCGTCGGCACCCGTACCCCCTCCTCGTACGGAGGCGCACGGATGACCGGCGTTCCACGGGGCGGGTTCCTCCACGTCGTCCGCCCCGGCGCGCTGACCACCGTCCAGGACGCCGGCCGCCCCGGCTGGGCCCACCTCGGCGTCGGGCGGGCCGGGGCGCTGGACGCGCCCGCCGCCCGGCTGGCCAACCGGCTCGTGGGCAACCGGCCCGACGCCGCCGTCCTGGAGACCACCGTCACCGGGTGCGCGGTCCGCCCGGACCGGGCCGTCGTGGCCGTCGTCGGCGGTGCGGGGTGCCGGGTCACAGTGGACGGGCGGCCGGTGGCGTGGGGCGCGCCCGTGCGGGTTCCGGCGGGCGCGGTGCTGGACGTGGGCCCCGCGGTGAACGGGGTGCGCGGCTACCTGGCGTTCGCGGGCGGCCTGGAGCCGGAACCGGTGCTGGGCAGCCGCTCCGCCGACCTCCTCTCGGGCCTGGGCCCGGCCCCGCTGCGGGAGGGCGACACGCTGCCGCTGGGCGATGCGGCGTCCGCGCCGGTCGGGCCCTGGGAAACCGTCCCCTGGCCCGGCGTCCCCGCCGAACTGGTCCTGCCGCTCCACCTCGGCCCGCGCCACGCGTGGTTCACGGCCGCCGCGCTGCGTACGCTCACCACCGCCGCCTATCGGGTCTCCCCGCACAGCAACCGCATCGGCCTGCGCACCGAGGGACCCGCCCTGGAGCGGGCCCGGGGCGGCGAACTGCCCAGCGAGGGCATGGTGTCAGGGGCGATCCAGGTGCCCCCGGACGGGCTCCCCGTCGTCTTCCTCAACGACCACCCGACGACGGGGGGTTACCCGGTCATCGGCGTCGTACCGGAAACCGCCCTCGCCACGGCGGCTCAGGCGGTTCCAGGAACGCGGGTCCGGTTCTTCGTACGGGCGTGAGCAGCCTTGTGCGTACGACGCGCACGCCCTCCCCTTCGTACGGGCGTGAGCAGCCCCGTACACACTGCGCTCACGCCCCCTTGAAGCCCCGCAGCCGCAGCGAGTTGCCGACCACGAACACCGACGAGAACGCCATCGCGGCCCCGGCGATCATCGGGCTCAGGAGCCCCGCGGCGGCGAGCGGCAGGGCGGCGACGTTGTAGGCGAAGGCCCAGAACAGGTTGGTCCGGATGGTGGAGAGGGTGCGGCGCGAGAGCCGGATGGCGTCGGCGGCGGCCCGCAGATCACCCCGTACGAGGGTGAGGTCGCCGGCCTCGATCGCGGCGTCCGTGCCCGTGCCCATGGCCAGCCCCAGGTCGGCCTGGGCGAGGGCGGCGGCGTCGTTGACCCCGTCACCGACCATGGCGACGCTGCGGCCCTCCGCCTGGAGGCGCTTGACGACGTCGACCTTGTCCTCGGGCATGACCTCCGCGTACACGTCACCGGCACCGATCCCGACCTCGGCCGCCACCGCCTCCGCGACGGCCCGGTTGTCGCCGGTGAGCAGGATCGGGGTGAGCCCGAGGGCCCGCAGCCGCCGGACGGCCTCGGCGCTGGTGTCCTTCACCGCGTCCGCGACCTCCAGGACCGCCCGCGCCTCCCCGTCCCACGCGACCGTGATCGCCGTACGCCCGGCGCTCTCCGCCTTGGCCTTCGCGCGGGCCAGCGCCTCCGGCAGCCGGATCTCCCACTCGGCGAGCAGCTTCTCCCGGCCGACGAGGAGGGCGTGTCCTTCGACGATGCCCTGGACGCCGAGGCCGGGGATGTTGGTGAAGTCTTCGGGGGTGGGGAGGGGGGTGGTGCTGAGGCGTTCGAGGGCGCCGGCTGCCACTGCTTGGGCGATGGGGTGTTCGGAGGCGTTCTCCAGGGCCCCGGCCAGGCGCAGGACGTCGTTCTCCTCCGTGCCTTCGGCGGTGTGGACGTCGAGGAGGGCCATCTTGCCGGTCGTCACCGTGCCGGTCTTGTCCAGGACGATGGTGTCGGCGCGGCGGGTGGTTTCGAGGACTTCGGGGCCCTTGATGAGGATGCCGAGTTGGGCGCCGCGGCCGGTGCCGACCATGAGGGCGGTGGGGGTGGCGAGGCCGAGGGCGCAGGGGCAGGCGATGATCAGGACGGCGACGGCGGCGGTGAAGGCGGCGGTGAGTCCGGCCCCGCTGCCGAGCCAGAAGCCCAGGGTCCCCAGGGACAGGGCGATGACGACGGGGACGAAGACGGCGGAGATGCGGTCGGCGAGGCGTTGCGCGGCGGCTTTGCCGTTCTGGGCGTCCTCGACGAGGCGGGCCATGCGGGCGAGTTGGGTGTCGGAGCCGATGTGGGTGGCTTCGATGACGAGTCGTCCGCCGGCGTTGATGGTGGCTCCGGTGACGGGGTCGCCGGTGGCGACTTCCACGGGGACGGACTCGCCGGTGAGCATGGAGGCGTCCACGGCGGAGCTGCCCTCGACGACCAGGCCGTCGGTGGCGATCTTCTCGCCGGGCCGGACCAGGAAACGGTCCCCCACCTGGAGTTCGGAGGTCGGGACGGTGACCTGGCCGCCGTCGCGGAGGACGGTGACCTCCTTCGCGCCCAGCTCCATGAGGGCCCGGAGCGCGGCCCCGGCCTTCCGCTTGGAGCGGGCCTCGAAGTAGCGGCCCGCGAGGATGAAGGCGGTCACCCCGGCGGCGGCTTCGAGGTAGATGTTCCCGGCTCCGTCGCCGCGCGCGATGGTCAGCTCGAACGGGTGCGTCATCCCCGTCATGCCCGCCGTGCCGAAGAACAGCGCCCACACCGACCACAGGAACGCGGCCGACGTGCCGACCGAGATCAGGGTGTCCATCGTCGCCGCGCCGTGCCGGAGGTTGGTCCAGGCGGCGCGGTGGAAGGGCCAGCCGGCGTAGGTGACGACGGGCGCGGCGAGCGTCAGCGAGAGCCACTGCCAGTTGTCGAACTGGAGGGCCGGGATCATCGCCATCGCGATGACCGGCACGGCGAGGACGAGCGAGGTGATCAGGCGCTGGCGGAGAGTGGTGAGCCCGTCGTCGGGTTCGGACTCGGCCGCCGTCTCGTTCCGCCTCGTCTCCGGAGGTGGCGGTTCCTGAGCGGTGTAGCCGGTCGCTTCGACGGTGGAGATCAGATCCTGTACGGAGACGTCCTCGCCCCGGTACGTCACCTTCGCCTTCTCGGTGGCGTAGTTGACGGTCGCCTCCACCCCGTCCATCCGGTTGAGCTTCTTCTCGATGCGGGCCGCGCAGGAGGCGCAGGTCATCCCGCCGATGGCGAGCTCGACGGTGCCGGACCCGTCGGTTGCGGACCCGGCGGGGGTGGCAGCGCCGGTGGTGGCGGTGGTGGCGGAGTGGGTGGGCACGGGGACTCCTCAAGGCGGTTTCTGATACCCCTAGGGGGTATCTCTTCCTCTCCCCATGTATACCCCCCGCCCCTATGAAGCGCAAGGCGCGCCGGGCGGCGCCTGCGGGGCGGGCTCGCGCATCTCCGCGATCATGCGTTCAGATGGAGGGCTGTGCGGCCACTGGGCCGCCCCGTAGGCTGGTCATTGGACTAGACCTATAGCCGCGTATCGGAGGAATGGGGACCCATGAGCAACCGTGCAGTCCTGGAGGTGATCGCTCTCGACGCGGAGGACGCGGTCGCCGCCCAGGCAGGTGGCGCAGACCGCCTCGAACTGGTCACCGACATGGCCGCGGACGGTCTGACGCCGTCACGGGAGACCTTCGCGGCGATCCGGTCCGCCGTGGACATCCCGCTGCGCGTCATGCTCAGGGTGGCGGACGGTTTCGCCGCGGGCGACATCGACGTACTGGTCGGCAAGGCCCGCGAGATGCGGGCGGAGGGAGCCGACGAGTTCGTGCTCGGCTTCCTCGACGAGGACGGGCACGCCGACCTGGTGGCCGTCGAGCGGCTCGTCGCCGAGCTGGACGGCTGCCGGTGGACGTTCCACCGCGCGATCGACCGGGCCGCCGACCGCGACGCCCTGCGCAAGCAGCTCGCGGACGTGCCCGGCCTGGACACCTACCTCACGGCGGGTTCGCCGGACGGGGTCGACGCGGGCATCCCCACACTCCTGGAGGAGGCCGCCCGTACCCGGGAACCCGGGTACGAGGCGCGGATCCTGGTGGGCGGCGGTCTCCAGCTCCACCACCTGCCGCGGCTGCGGACGGCGGGCATCGACGCCTTCCACATCGGCGGCGCGGCCCGCCCGTCCGGCTGGTCGGCCCCGGTGGACGCCGCGGCGGTACGGGAGTGGCGCGAGGCCCTCGACGCCTGACGGCTCCGGAAGGCGCGGGGCGGGAGGCGCGGGGCGGAAGCCGCGAAGGCCCCGCCCCCTCGCCGCACCCGTACCCGCCCTCCCTCGCCGTGACCGCAGGCGTCCCTACCCCAGCGCCTCCGGCAACGCCGCCGCGTGCACCACCGTCAGCCCCGACACCGCACGGGTCAGCGCCACGTACAGCCGCCGCAGCCCGGTCCGCTCGTCCGGTTCGCCGTCCACCACGGCCGCCGGTTCGTCGAGCACCACGTAGTCGTACTCCAGCCCCTTCGCGAGCGACGCGGGCACCAGCGTCAGCCGGGACTCCGCGGTGGTCTCCTCTCCGGGGGACAGATACGCGTGGCCCGCCGCCTCCAACGCCGTCCCCAGCGCCGGAATCCGCGCGTCGGCGCAGATCAGCCCGATGGACCCCTCATGCCGCAGCGACTCCTCACAGGCGGCGACGACGGCGGAGTCCAGGGAAGCGGCGGCCGGCTCGTCCGCACCGTCCGCCCCCGCCACCTCCCGTACGACCAGCGAACCGGGCGACTCACGCACCGACTCCACCGCCGCGAGCCCCGGCGAGATCGCGGGCAGCAGCCGGGAGGCGTACGCGATCACCTCGCGCGGCACGCGGAAGCCGGCCGTCAGCTCCTCCACCACCGCGTCCGCCTTCCCGAGGTGGAACAGGGCCTCGGTCCAACTCTCCGTGGACCACGGCGTCGTTCCCTGCGCGAGGTCCCCGAGCACGGTGGCCGAGCCGGTCGAGCAGCGCCGCCCCACCGCCCGGTACTGCATGGGGGAGAGGTCCTGCGCCTCGTCGAGCACGACATGGCCGAGCGAGTGCGTACGGGCCACCAGATCGCGGGCCTCGTCGATCAGCACCGCGTCCGCCGCCGACCACTTGGCCGACTTCACACTCCGTGCGGGCTTCGCCCACAGGATGAGCTTCCGCTCGTCCTCGCTGAGCAGCCCCGCCGCGTGCGCGGCCAGGAACTCCGGGTCGGTCAGCAGCCGCAGCACCAGCTTCTCCGGGTTGACGGCGGGCCAGATCGCCTTCACGGCCGCCTTCACCGCCGGATTGCGGGCCACGCTGTTCTGCACCCGGTCGTCGGGGGCCTCGCCCGCCTCCTCCATCCGTACGAGGACGGCGTGCGCGATCCGCTGCGGCAGGGCCTCGTGGGCGGAGCCGTACCGCATGTCCCTGGCCAGCAGCTCGTCGACCATCTCCTCGATCTCGTACGCGGGCACCCGCCAGCGCCGCGACCCGCGCACCACGACGACCGGCTCGGCCGGGGTGGTGACGTGCGAGCGGATGGCCCGGCGCAGCACCTCGGCCATGCGGGCGTCGCCCTTGACGACGGCGGCGGCCGCGTCGTCCGTGCCCCGGACCTCCACGCCCGCCGTGACCAGGTCGTCGACGGTGGCCTGCTTGACCTCCAGCTCGCCGAGGGCGGGCAGGACCTGCTCGATGTAGTGGAGGAAGGACCGGTTCGGCCCGACGACGAGGGTGCCGGTGCGGGCGAGGCGGTCGCGGTGCGCGTACAGCAGGAACGCCACCCGGTGCAGGCCCACGGCGGTCTTCCCGGTGCCGGGTCCGCCCTGCACGCAGACGGTCCCGCCGAGGCCGCTCCGTACGATCTCGTCCTGCTCGGGCTGGATGGTGGCGACGATGTCGCGCATCGGGCCGACGCGGGGCCGCTCGATCTCCGCCTGGAGGAGCCGGCTGGTGTGCGCGATCCCGGTCGGGTCGGTGAGGTGCTCGTCCTCGTACGCGGTGAGCTCGCCGGCCGTGTACCCGAAGCGGCGGCGCAGCCCCACGTCCTGGGGCTTCTTCGGGGACGCCTGGTAGTACGGCTGGGAGACCGGGGCCCGCCAGTCGATGACCATCGGGTCGCCGGCGGTGTCGTGGACGTGCCGCCGGCCGATGTAGAACCGCTCGCCCTCCGCGCCCTCGGCCGACTCGCCGCCGACCGCGTGGAGGTAGTCGAGGCGGCCGAAGAACAGGGGGGTGTGGGCGAGGTCGGCGAGCGCCTTGATGCGGTCGTCGATCTGGGACTGGAGCACGGCGGCGTTGACCCAGTTCGCGGTGACATCGCGGATGTCGAGGGCCTGGACGTCCTCGCGCATCGCCCGCAGGGCGGCGCGGGACGCGGCGAGATGGGCGCGTTCGTGCGCCAGGGGGTCGGTGGTGGAGTCGCTCTCTGCTACGTGCGCGGGCACGGTGTTGCCTCCGGCTCTTCAACGGCTCTTCGACAGCTGCAACAGCTTCGACGCGGGACGGCGGACCGCTCGTCGGTTCCGGCGGGAGCCGGAGCAGGACGGTCCGCTCGGAAGGTTCGTTCGCGTGTGTCGGCCGGTTTCCGTCCGGTCGGCGGCGCTCCCGGGGCCGTTGACTTCGGCGCGGGAGGCGGGCAGACCGGCGATTGTAGCCACAGGGCGGGTCGGCGGCGAAACGGATTACGGGCTCCGCCGGGCGAGGGCCCGGGGTCGTAGGGGCGGGGGGTACCCGTAGGGGATGCGCGCGGCCGGAGCGGTACTGGAGGGCTACGCGCCCGGCGCGCGGGTTCACTCTGCGGACCGACGCGCCCGAACGGGTGACGGGAGCACCATGGATGCATGAGCACCACCACCCTGAACCCGCACAGGACCGGCCCCGCGCACGGCGCGACCGCGGTCACCGGCCACCACCGACCCCACCGCGTCGGAGACGCGCTGCGCGCCGTCAAGGTCTTCGTGACGGCCGCCTTCGGCGTCGTCGTCCTGGGGGAGTACGCGGAGGAGGCGGGAATCCGGCGGGCCCGCTGACCGACCCGCCCTCCTCGCGCCGCACTCCCGCCGCACGCCCGCCCCTCGCGCCCACTTCGTGTCTCCCTCGCGCGCCCCGGGGCACGGGCCCCGTCAGTTGCCCGCGAGCAGCTCGTCCGCGTCGACGATCCGGTACGCGTAGCCCTGCTCGGCCAGGAACCGCTGGCGGTGCGCCGCGAAGTCCTGGTCGATGGTGTCGCGGGCGACGACCGAGTAGAACCGGGCCTCGTGCCCGTCGGCCTTGGGCCGCAGGACCCGTCCCAGCCGCTGGGCCTCCTCCTGCCGCGACCCGAAGGTCCCGGAGACCTGGATGGCGACGGTGGCCTCCGGCAGGTCGATGGAGAAGTTGGCGACCTTGGAGACGACGAGGACGCTGATCTCCCCGTTCCGGAACGCGCCGAAGAGCTTCTCGCGCTGGGCGTTGCTGGTCTCGCCCTTGATGACGGGAGCGTCCAGGTGTTCGCCCAGCTCGTCCAGCTGGTCGATGTACTGCCCGATGACGAGCGTCTGCTCGCCCCGGTGCTTGCGCACCAGCGCCTCGGTGACCTTCCGCTTGGTGGCGGTGGTGGCGCAGAACCGGTACTTCTCCTCCGCCTCGGCCGTCGCGTACGCGAGCCGCTCGGAGTCGGTGAGGTTGACCCGTACCTCCACGCAGTCGGCGGGCGCGATGTAGCCCTGCGCCTCGATCTCCTTCCACGGGGCGTCGAACCGCTTGGGCCCGATGAGCGAGAAGACGTCCGACTCCCGCCCGTCCTCCCGTACGAGGGTGGCGGTCAGCCCGAGCCGTCGCCGGGCCTGGAGGTCGGCGGTGAACTTGAAGACGGGCGCGGGCAGTAGGTGCACCTCGTCGTAGACGACGAGGCCCCAGTCACGGGAGTCGAAGAGCTCCAGATGCGGGTAGACGCCCTTCCGGCGGGTGGTCAGCACCTGGTAGGTGGCGATGGTGACCGGCCGGATCTCCTTCTTCGTACCGCTGTACTCGCCGATCTCGTCCTCGGTGAGCGACGTCCGCTTCACCAGCTCGTGCTTCCACTGCCGGGCGGAGACGGTGTTGGTGACCAGGATCAGCGTGGTCGCCTTGGCCTCGGCCATGGCGCCGGCCCCGACGAGCGTCTTCCCGGCCCCGCAGGGCAGCACGACAACACCCGACCCGCCGTGCCAGAAGCCCTCCACCGCCTGCTTCTGGTACGGCCGCAGGGCCCAGCCGTCCTCGGCCAGCTCGATCGGATGGGCCTCGCCGTCGACGTAACCGGCAAGGTCCTCGGCGGGCCACCCCAGCTTCAGCAGGGTCTGCTTGATCTGCCCGCGCTCGGAGGGGTGGACGGCCACGGTGTCCGGGTCGATCCGGGCCCCGACCAGCGGCTGGACCTTCTTCGACCGCAGGATCTCCTCCAGCACGGGCCGGTCGGTGCTGGTGAGGACCAGTCCGTGCACCGGGTGCTTGGAGAGGGTGAGCCGCCCGTACCGCGCCATCGTCTCGGCGATGTCGACCAGGAGCGCGTGCGGCACGGGGTAGCGGGAGTACTCCACCAGGGCGTCGACGACCTGCTCGGCGTCGTGCCCGGCGGCGCGGGCGTTCCACAGCCCGAGCGGGGTGAGCCGGTACGTATGGATGTGCTCGGGCGCACGCTCCAGCTCCGCGAAGGGCGCGATGACCCGGCGACAGGCGTCCGCCAGCTCGTGGTCGACTTCGAGGAGCAGCGTCTTGTCGCTCTGGACGATGAGGGGTCCGGTCACGCGCTTCGGCCCTTTCTGCGGGGTGCGGCCACGGATGCGGCCAAACGTCCAGTGTGCCGCATCGCGGGGCGGGGCGGGGTGGGCGTGCGCGGAGGGGGCCGCCGCACGCTCAGCGCCCGCGCCGCTGCGGCCCGAAGCGCACCGGGACGCCCGGCGAGTACAGCACGCTCACCGGATCCCCCACCGGCGCGGGCAGTCCCCCCGCCGCCACCAGGTCCTCGTCGCACTCCAGCAGCTCCGCGCGGTGCAGGGGCCACCGGGGATGGGCGTTGGGCAGGTGCGCGGTCCGCCCGAAGAACGAGCTGTGCAGGGCCCACCGGGCGGTGAGGAAGTGCTCCAGGGGCGTGGGCTCCCCGATCGCCGCCCCGGCCCGCAGCACGATCCGGCTCCGCGCGCCGCGCGGGCCGGGCCACCGCCGGGTGCTCGTGTACGTGAGGGTGTCGCCGGAGCGCTCGACGCCCATCCGGGACCACACGTACGGCAGCCGGAACGCGGCCCGCGCCACGGCGACCGGGATCAGCCGCGAGGCGTCGAGCGAGCGGAAGACGACGCCGCGCCGGCCGCGGGCGTCCACGGAGTACAGCCGCACGTTGGTCTCGGGGAAGGTCCCCAGGTAGGGGATGCCCGGCAGCCCGAGCCACCCCACGCGGTGCATCCGGAACGCGACCAGACCCACGTACGTCGCCCCGTCGAGGGTGTCCGGCACGGTCCCCTCCGGCAGCAGCGGAGCCACGTCCGCCGGATCGACCGCCCAGTGCAGGAACGCCAGGTCCAGCCAGGACTGCGTGAGCAACGGCCGCATCGGCGCACCGGGCGGCACGGGCGACACCGGCTCGGCCGCCACCGCCCGGGCCGTCGCCGGCTCGGGCGGCACGCGCTTCGGTTCGGGGGCCCGGTCGGCGAAGGACATGCCCGCAGCATCGCAGACGCGGTGCGGGCACTCACCGGGCTCCCGCCATCCGCCCCCCTCGGCCCGCCGGGGGCTCCCGCCATCCGCCCCCTCGGCCCGCCGGGGGCTCCTACCCCATCCCGTCCTCGGCCAGTTCCGCCACGCCCGTGATCCGGTGCAGCGGGTACGTGCGGACCTCGTCGGCCGTGTGGTCGTACGCCGTGACGAAGCCGCCCTCGACGCGGACCGGGGCGATCACGCGCTGGCTGGCCGCGCCCTCCGCGTTGACGTAGCCGATCCAGACCGCCGAGCCCGTCATCGCGGCCGCCTGGACCGTGGCCAGGGTCTCCGCCGACGTGGTGCGGGGCAGGGAGCCGGAGGGCGCGGTGGACGACGGGCCGCCCTCCGCCGGGTCCTTGCGGATCACCGTGGCCGCCGTGTCGCCGGCGCGGATGGCCCGTACCGCCGCGCCGAGCAGGGTGTCGTCCGGGGCCGGGGGGCCTTCGGGGACCGGGACCGGGGGTGTGCGGGGCGGGGTGCGGCGGGCTCCCGCGCGGGTGATCAGGACGTCGCCCTCGGCCGATTCGGCGGCGGGGGCGCAGCCCATCTCGCGCAGCGCCTCCAGGAGCGAGCCGGGGTCCGCCTGGGAGGCCAGGACCGTGGGGGCGAGGCGGCGCAGGCGCAGGCCCGTCGAGCGGCGGTCGGCCAGGATCTCGTTGAGGACCGCCTCGTCGTCGCAGCGCACGTACGCGGACGCCGCCCCGATCCGCAGGTGGCCGTGGCGGCGGGCCACGTCGTCGATCAGGTAGCTCAGGGGCTGCGGCACCGGCGTACGGCTGTGCGCGGCCAGGAACGCGTGCAGGTCCGCCGCCGCCTGTCCGGCGTCCAGGGCGCGGCGCACCGAGCCGGGCGTGAAGCGGTAGACCGTCGCCCCGCCCTTGGACTCGACGTCGGCCAGGACGGAGAGGGTTTCCGCGAGGGGGCGTTCCAGGGGGCCCGGCGCGACCGCCGTCAGGTCCGCCTGGAGCAGGACGTGGTCCAGGGGTTCGGGCAGGAGCGGCGCGAGGAGGGCGGCCGCCGCGTCCTCGCCCCGGTCCAGGAGTGCGCGGGCCTGTGTGGAGAGCGCGCCCCGGCCCGTGATGCCCAGCGACTCCGCCTCGTTCAGCGTCCACAGGGCGAGCCGGGAGCGGAGGTCCGACCCCTCGCCCGAGCCCGGGGAGGCCGAGGCCGTGGAAGCGGACGGCGGGGAGGCCGAGGGGGTGGTGGGGCCGGTGCGCAACGGGCGTTCCCAGCGCAGCCGTTCCAGCAGCGTCACCGGGTCGGGCGCGGTGCCCGGCGGCAGTTCGGCGAAGAGGGCCAGCACCCGGCGGCGTACCTCCGGCGCGGCCGAGCGGTCCAGCTCGGGCCCGAGCGCGGACAGGGCCCGGCCCTTCGCGTCCTGGCCGCCGACCAGGCCCGGGACCCGGGTGGCCGGGAGCCACGCGGTGGCGAGGTGGGTCCAGCGGTCCTGGGCGGACAGGTCGAGCCACTCGTCGGACGCGGGCGTCGGCGCGTACCGTTCGTCGGTCTCTCCGTCCGAGGCCAACAGCCCGGCGGCGTAGGCGAGTTCGATCCAGAACGCGGCGGCCGGCTCCGTTGCGTCCAGCGCGTTCGCGGTCCGTTTCAGCTCCCGTACGCTCAGTCCGCCCGCGCGCAGGATCGCGGGGCCGCCGCCGTTCCAGAGGCTCAGCAGCTCCTCCACCGTGGACAGCGCCGTGAACGCCTGGCCCGCCGCCGCCCTGTCCACAGCCTGTGGATCGCGTTCGGCGGCCGCCGCGACGACCGGTGCGACCGGTTCCGGTACGCGATGGGCGCGCCCGGCCCGCAGATGCAGGGCCGCCTCACGCGGCAGGACCACCGTGCGGGTGGACACCGGCAGCAGCAGGCCCCGGTCGCGCAGCCACTTCACCGGCGGGGTCGGGTTCGGCGTGACCTCCCCGTACGGCGGCCCCCACACCAGCCGGTCCAGGACCGACAGCGCCTCCACCGGGGCCGTGTCCAGCAGCTCCGCCATCCGCGTGCGGTCCGTGAACAGGGCCGAGAGCGCCGCCACCGCCGAGACCGGGTCATGGGTGGCGGGAAGCCCGGTCGCCGCCAGGATCTCCTGGAGCCGGCCCGGCGACATCCCGGCCGTCGCCTCGGCCACGGTCGGGCCGAGGCCCGTGGGGGAGGGGCGCTGCGGGGACGGGGCGAGCAGTTCGCGGGCCGTGCGCACCAGTCGCAGCCGGTCGTCCTCGCCCCAGACCAGGGCCTGTTCGCGCAGGGTCGCCAGCGCGCCCGGCAGTGCGGCGGTGATCGCCGCGCCCGCGTCGTCGCGCTGCTCGCCGTCGTCGAGCCCGTCGCCGGTGAGGAGGGAGAGCAGGGTGGCGTACGGGGCCGGGTCCGGGGCCACCGCCAGCGCCTCGGCGGTCTGGAGCGCGAACCGGTCCAGGTGCTCCAGCGCGCGCACCACGGAGGCCCGGGTGCCGGCCCGTGTGGCGAGCTGGGTGATGTCGTTCGGCACCGGGTTGAGGAGGTCGGGGCGGGCACGCAGCAGCCCGGCCAGCGATTCGTCGCCCCGGGCGCGCAGGGCTTCGGCGAGCGTGCGCGGTGGTGTGGTCGTCCCCATCCGTCCCACGGTAGCCGCTGAAACGCTACGGTCGGGGCAGGGCCGCAAGAGGGGATGCACCGCGTGGGGATCGAGAGCGACCAGCTCGTCTACGACTACCTGAGCCGGGTCGGCGACCTGGCCCAGCGGCAACAGCTGTCCTCGGGCGCCCGGATGCGGCTCGTCTCGACGCTCCGGGGCGAGATCGACCGCCGCCGCGCCACGGAGGGCGCGGACTCCCCGGCGGCCGTGCGGCGCATCATCGGCCGGCTCGGCAGCCCGGACGAACTGGTCAGCGCGGCGGCGGAGTCGGGCGACGGGACGGTGTCGCTGCCGTCCGCGCGGCCGGGCGAGGGGGAGGGTGAGCGGCGGCGCTCCGTTCCCCGGCCCCGGAGCGGGCTCCTCCGCAAGGAACCCGGCGCGGGGTCCGGCAAGGAGCCCGCCAAGGGGCGCGGGGAGCGGGAGGGGGCCGGGGAGCCCCGGGAGCCCCGGCGGCCGAAAGCCGGTTTCGGGTGGGGCGCGTCGCGCCGCGACCCCGGAAGCGATGCGGCGAAGAGGAGCGCGCCGGAGGGCGATGCGGCGAAGGGCGGCGCGGCGAAGGGCACCGGGAGCGGTGGCCCGGCGAAGGGCCGCGTCAGGGGAGCCGGAGCCGGAGCCGAGGCAGGGCGCACGGGAGCCGGACCCGCCCCCGAGCCCCGCACGCCCGACGACACCCATGACGGCCACGACGCCCCCGCCCCCGACTGGCCCGACCCCTCCGCCCCCCACATGCTCGGCCTCGACCAGCAGGGCGCGCGCGGCGCGGGGGAGGACGACTGGTGGCGGCTGGAGCCGGGGCCCTTCGACGGGGGGACCGCCATCCCCGGGTTCTTCGGCGGCATCGAGGCCCCGGAGCTCCTCGGACGACGGCCGAGGCCCGACGCCCCGGGGAAGCCGGCGAAGGGCGCGAAGGACGACGAGAGCGAAGAGGCGGAAGAGGCCGAAGAAGCAGAGGAGTCCGGCGAGTCCGGAGAGTCCGGTGAGGAGACCGACGCCGCCCCCCGCCGCCGCGCCCCCCGCATCCCGAGGCCGCGCCGCAGGCCCGCCGTCGTCGCCGAACCCGTGGCCGCCGCCCCCGCGCCCCGTGGCGGCTTCGCCCACCCCCTGCTGCTCCTGGCGGCCGTGCTGCTGATCGCCGGGGTGGTCACCGGTTCCTGGATCCCGCTGGCGGGCGGCTGGCTCATCGCGTACGCCTCCCGGACCCTCTCCCGTACGGAGGCGAAATGGGCGGTCCTGGGGCTGCCGGGCACGGTCGCCGCCGGTGCGCTGGTGTGGGTGTGGGGCCGGGTGGACGGCCGCTGGGGCGAGCCCGTCGCGGAGGGGGCGCTGCGCGACGTGCTGGTCGGGGCGTGGCCGGTGGTCGTCCGCGTGGCCGCCGTCGCCTCCGCGCTCTACCTGGTGTGGCGGGCGCGGAGGCGGGCCTGAGGTCCCGGGATGCTCCGGGCCGGGGAGGCTACTTCGTCAGGTCGGCCTTGAGCTCTTCGAGGATCTTGTCGGCCGCCGTGTAGCCGATGCCCTGGATCCACAGCTGGTCGTCGACCGCGAAGACCTTGTCGTTCTTCACCGCGTCCATGTTCTTCCACAGGCCGCTGCCGGTGGTCTGCGTCTCCTTGGACTTCTTCGGGTCGCCGTACGTCGAGTGGAAGACCGCGTCCGCGTCCGCGAGGTCGATCCTCTCCGGGCTGACGTCGTAGGAGAAGCCGTCCTTCGCCTTGTCCGTGACGGCCGGGCGGCCGAGGCCCACGTCGGCGAGGATCGTGGCGATGTAGTTCTTCTTGCCGTAGATGCGGATGTCCGCGCCCTCGACGAACCGGACCATGTTGACCTCGGTCGTACCGGCCTTCTCCTTGCCGCCCAGCGCCTTCGTCACGTCGGCCACGTGCTCGGCGTAGTCGTCGGTGACCATCTTCGCCTCGGCCTTCTTGCCCAGGGCCTCCGCGTGGAGCTGGAAGTTCTCCTTCCAGGGGTAGCCGGTGTTCTCCGTCATCACGGTCGGCGCGATCTTGGACAGCTCGGCGTACTTGTCGCCGTGCCGGATCTTGCTGGTGAGGATGAGGTCGGGCTCCAGGGCGGCGATGGCCTCCAGGTTCGGGGTCATCATCTGGCCGACGTCCTTGATGCCCGCGACCTGGTCCTTCGGCAGGTAGTTCAGGAAGCCCGACGCCACGTCCGCGTGGGTCGCGCCGACCGGCTTCACGCCGAGGGTGAGGACCGAGTCGAGTTCGGCGGTGTCCAGGACGACGACCCGCTCCGGGGCTGCGGGCACCTTCACGTCGCCCATGGCCGTCTTGACCGTACGGGCCTCGGCGGACCCGTCGGAGTTGGAGCCGGAGTCGGAGCCGGACTCGGTCGAGAAGCCGCAGGCGGACAGGGCCAGGGCGGCGGCCACGGTCAGGGACGCGGCGGCGAGGGTACGGGTGCGGGGCTGGAGGGTCATGGCTCAAAGGGCCTTTCCGGGAGTCGGTGCAGGAGCGGGGGAAGAGGCTGGGGCAGGGGTCCAAGGAGCGCCCGGGACGACGAGGGGCGAACCCGTCACCGGGTCCGGGACGATCACCGCGTCCAGGCCGAAGACCTCGCGCACGAGCTCGGCGGTGACGATGTCCCCCGGCCGGCCCTCGGCGACGATCCGGCCCTCCTTCATGGCGACCAGGTGATCCGCGTACCGGGCCGCCTGGTTGAGGTCGTGCAGCACGGTGACGACGGTCCGGCCGGGCGAGCCGTCCGTCGAGGGGGTGGCCAACTGGCGTACCAGGTCCAGGACTTCCACCTGGTGCGCGATGTCCAGGTACGTCGTCGGCTCGTCGAGCAGCAGCAGGTCCGTCTCCTGCGCGAGCGCCATCGCGATCCACACCCGCTGGCGCTGCCCGCCCGACAGCTCGTCCACCGGCCGGTCGGCCAGCGCCGTCACATCCGTACGGGACATGGCGTCGCCCACCGCCCGCTCGTCCGCGTCCGACCACTGCCGCCACCAGCTCTGGTGCGGCTGGCGGCCCCGGGCGACCAGGTCGGAGACGGTGATCGCCTCGGGGGCCGCCGGGGTCTGCGGGAGCAGCCCGATGGACCGGGCGATGCGCCTGGTCGGTATCCGGGCCAGTTCCGTGCCGTCCAGCAGGACCGCCCCGCCGCGCGGCTTCAGCAGCCGGCCGAGCGCCCGCAGGGTGGTGGACTTGCCGCAGGCGTTCGGGCCGACGATGACGGTGACCCGCCCGTCCGGCACGGCGAGGTCCAGCTCATGGACGACGGTGCGGTCCTCGTACGCGAGGGTCAGGGCGCGGGCGGAGAGGCGGGAGCCCGTCTGTGGCGCGTCGGTCGTCGGGCTCATGCGGTGCCTCCACTGCGGGCGCGCTGACCACGGATGATCAGCCAGATCAGATACGGGGCTCCGACCGCCGCCGTGAGGACGCCCACCGGCAGTTCGGTGGGCGCGAACAGCCTGCGGGCGAGCAGATCCGCGAACACGACGATCACCGCGCCCGTCAGGGCGGAGCACAGCAGCGGGATCTGCGCGGTACGGGTCATGCGGCGCGCGATCTGCGGGGCGAGCAGCGCCACGAAGTCCACCGGCCCCGCCGTCCCCGTCGCCACGGAGGCCAGCACCACGCCCAGCGCGACGAGTCCGAGCCGTACGCGCCCCAGGCGTACGCCCAGCGCGGTCGTGGTGTCGTCGTCCATCGTCACGGTCCGCTGAGCACGGGCCGCCCACAGCACGGCGGGCAGCAGGAGCAGCAGCGTCCAGGCGAGCGGGGCGGCCTCCGGCCAGCCGCGCCCGTTCAGCGAACCGGTCATCCAGATCTGCGCCTGCTGAGCGACCAGGTAGTCGCCCTTGGTCAGGAACAGCGTGGTCACCGAGCGCAGCGCGATGGCGAATCCGATGCCGATGAGGACGAACCGGGCGGCGTGCAGACCGCCGCGCCAGGCGAAGACGTACACGAGCGCGGCGGCCACGACTCCGCCGACGACGGAGAGAGGGGGCAGGAGCGCGTACGAGGTGACGCCGAAGGTCATCGCGCCGACCGTGAGCGCGCTCGCGCCCTGGCTGACGCCGATGATGTCGGGGCTGGCGAGCGGGTTGCGGGCCACCGTCTGGATCAGCGCCCCCGCGATCCCGAACGCCGCGCCCACCAGCAGCCCGACGACCATCCGGGGCAGCCGCAGCGTGCCCACGACCAGCTCCGCCGACGACGGCTGCCCCAGCACCACCTTCACGACCTCGCCGGGCGCGACGAAGCTCTCGCCGACGCAGAGGTACGCCACGCACACGGCGGCCAGCAGGAGGCCCAGGGCCGCCGCGACGACGAAGGCGCGCCGGTGCAGCAGGAACCGCCCGCGCGGCCCGGCCTTCACGACGGCGTATCCGGCGGGCCGGACCCGGAGCAGGGTGTCGCTCACGCGGGCACCCTCTTCCGGCGTACGAGGGCGACCAGGAACGGCACCCCGATGAGCGCGGTCATCACACCCGCCGGAACCTCGCTCGGCGGGAACACGATCCGGCCGACCACGTCCGATACCAGCAGCATCACCGGCCCGAGCAGCGCCGCCATGGGCAGCACCCAGCGGTGGTCGCCGCCGACGACCGCGCGGGCGATGTGCGGGACGGCGAGGCCGACGAACGCGATCGGCCCGGCGGCGGCCACCCCGGCCCCGGTCAGCACGGTCGCCCCGACGCCGCCGACGATCCGGACCGCCGCGACGTTCTGCCCGAGCCCCTTCGCCACGTCCTCGCCGAGGGCCAGCGCGTCCAGGCCGCGCGCGACGGAGAACACCAGCACCGCGCCCAGCAGCAGGAACGGCCAGAGCTGCTGGACGACCGTCGACTCCCGCCCGGCGATCGAGCCGACCTGCCAGAAGCGGAACTCGTCCAGCGCGGACGCCTTCGTCGTGAGGATGCCCATCGTGACCGACACCAGCAGCGCGTTGATCGCCGCACCGCCGAGCGCCAGCTTTACGGGGGTCGCGCCGCCGCGCCCGGCGGTGGCGACGGCGTACACGGCGACCGAGGCGAGCGCGGCCCCCGCGAAGGCGAACCAGACGTAGCCGGTGAGCGTGTGCACCCCCGCGAAGGCGATCGCCGTCACCACCGCCACCGACGCCCCCTGGCTGATGCCGAGGATGCCGGGGTCGGCGATGGGGTTACGGGTGATCCCCTGGAGCACCGTGCCCGCGAGGGCCAGCGCCGCCCCGACCATCAGGCCGACGAGCGTGCGCGGCACCCGCATGGTGCGGACCACCTCGGCGGCGTCGGAGTCCCCGCCGTGCAGCAGCACGTCGAGCACCTCGGCCGGCGGGATGGACCGCGCCCCCACGGCGAGACTGAGCAGCACGGCCAGCAGCAGCGCCACGACGGCGGCGGCGGTCGCGGACGCCCGCCGGGAGGAGCGGGGGGCGCGGGGCGCGACGGCCGGTCCTCGTAACGGTGCTGACACGGGCGCTGACATCTGAGCCAATCGGCAGGGACACAAGGTGCGTTGACGGGTGACTGCGGAAAACTAAGGCTTGGCTAAGTACGGGCCTCAGTGTAGGTGCGGGGTTCCACCGCCGAGGGCGGTGGGTCGGTACGACAGCCGGTACGACAGCCGGCGCGACGGGAGTCGGCACAATGAGCCCCATGGCTTCCACGGCTCAGCACCCTCCGACGGCTCCCCGGACGGCTCCCCTCACCGTCGGCTTCGATCTCGACATGACCCTCATCGACTCCCGGCCCGGCATCGCCGCGGCCTTCCGGGTCCTGTCCGCCAGGACGGGGGTGCACGTCGACGAGTCCCTGGTGGTGAGCCGGCTGGGCCCGCCGCTGGAGAGGGAGCTGGCGCACTGGTTCCCGGCCGACGAGGTGCCCGCCGTGGCCGACCGCTACCGGGCGCTCTACCCGGACCACGCGATAACCCCGAGCACCGCCCTCGCCGGGGCGCGGGAGTCGGTGGCCGCGGTGCGGGCGCTCGGCGGCCGGGCGATCGTCGTCACGGCGAAGTACGAGCCGAACGCGAAGCTGCACCTGGCCCACCTCGGCATCGAGCCGGACTCGGTGATCGGCTCGCTCTGGGCGGAGGCCAAGGGCGAGGCGCTGCGGGAACACGGGGCGCAGGTGTACGTGGGCGACCACACCGGGGACGTACGCGGGGCGCGCGCGGCCGGAGCGCTGTCGGTCGCCGTGCCCACGGGCCCGTGCGACGCGGAGGAGCTGCGGGCGGCGGGCGCGGACGTGGTGCTGAGGGACCTGACGGAGTTCCCGGCCTGGCTGCGGGCGTTCGAAGCGGACCGCACGGCGGCCTGAGGCGGGGGCACCGGCCCGGGAGCGGCCGGCCGGACACTGCCTACCCGCCGGACACTCCCTAGCTGCGGCTCGCGGCCCGCTTCGGCGAGTTGGCCCAGACCGAGCGCACGACGCCCGCTCCGGCGATCAGGAACCCGGCCCCCATGAGCATGGAGACCCCGTACGCGATCGACGGGAACGGCTCCGTGCCGAGGAACAGCGGGGCCACGGTGACCAGAGTGGCCAGTGCGCCGATGAAAAAGACGATCGCGCCGACCTGAACGAGCCGGTCGCCTGCGCCTGAAGGAGTAGTACTCACCTCACCAGGGTAGTTCCCAGCCCGGAGGAACACTCCGGCGACGTCTTGTCACCGGCCGCAGGGCCATTAGCCTTGGACCCGGCGGGTCATGGTGACCCGCTGTACTGCTATCCGGGGCCGTTGTCCTTCACGGGCACCGGCTCTTCCGCACATGACGAGCACGAGGACGGGGACAGACGTGCCCACCGGCAAGGTGAAGTGGTTCAACCATGAGAAGGGCTTCGGCTTTCTCTCCCGCGACGACGGCGGCGACGTCTTCGTCCACTCGTCGGTACTCCCTGCCGGAGTCGACGCACTCAAGCCCGGTCAGCGTGTGGAGTTCGGCGTGGTCGCGGGGCAGCGCGGCGACCAGGCCCTGTCCGTGGTGGTCCTCGACCCCACCCCGTCCGTCGCGTCGGCCCAGCGCCGCAAGCCGGACGAGCTGGCGTCGATCGTCCAGGACCTGACGACGGTCCTGGAGAACATCACGCCGCAGCTGGAGCGGGGCCGCTACCCGGACAAGGCCGCCGGCGCGAAGATCGCGGGCCTGCTGCGGGCGGTGGCCGACCAGCTCGACGTATAGCCGTTCGGGCAGCCCGCACGCCGCTCGTGGGTGCGGCCCTCTTCCCAGGCGGTCGGGGTGAAGGGGGCCGCGGTGGTGTGCGGCGGCCCCGCCCTCAGGTCCGGTCGCCGGGGAACGCCAGGGCGTCCGGACCCAGCGGCGGCACGAGCCCTTCGGCGGCGGCACGGGTCAGCAGGCCGCGCACGGCCGCGTACCCGTCCTCCCCGAGGTCGGCGGTGAACTCGTTGACGTACAGGCCGATGTGCTGGTCCGCGACGGCCGGGTCCATCTCCTGGGCGTGCTCCTGGACGTAGGGCCGCGAGACCTCCGGGTGGTCCCACGCCATCCGGACCGAGCTGCGGGCGGAGTCGGCCAGCCGCCGCAGGGTCTCCTCCCCGAGGGACCGCTTGGCGATGATCGCGCCGAGGGGGATCGGCAGGCCGGTGGTGTCCTCCCAGTGGCGTCCCATGTCGGCCAGGTTGTGCAGCCCGAAGTCGTGGTACGTGAAGCGGGCCTCGTGGATGACGAGACCGGCGTCCACCTTCCCGTCCCGTACGGCGGGCATGATCTCGTGGAACGGCATCACGACGACCTCGCCGACCCCGCCCGGGACCATCTCCGCCGCCCAGAGCCGGAACAGCAGGTACGCCGTCGAGCGCTCGCTCGGCACGGCGACCGTCCGGCCCGTCAGGTCGAGGCCCAGCTCCTTGGTGAGGACGAGCGGCCCGCAGCCCCGGCCCAGCGCCCCGCCGCACGGCAGGAGCGCGTACTCCTCCAGCACCCAGGGCAGGACCGCGTACGACACCTTCAGGACGTCCAGCTCGCCGCGCTCGGCCATGCCGTTGGTGATGTCGATGTCCGCGAAGGTCACGTCCAGCGCGGGCGCGCCGGGGACCCGGCCGTGCGCCCAGGCGTCGAAGACGAAGGTGTCGTTGGGGCAGGGCGAGAAGGCGATCCCGATCGCCTCGCCGGCCGGTCCGCGGTGTGCGTCAGCGTCAGTGGTCATGCCCGTTCCAACCTTCCAGGTCCTCGTGGCTGTTCCAGCTTTCGAGCACGGGCGCCGTCTTCGCGAACGCCTCCGTGAGCGCGGCCAGCGCGTCGCCGATGCGCCAGGCGGCCCGGTCGCGGGGGCCCACGGTGTTCGAGACGGCCCGCAGCTCCAGTACGGGCGCCCCGGCCCGCTCGGCCGCCTCGGCGACCCCGAAGCCCTCCATCGCCTCGGCCAGCGCCCCCGGGTACGCCGTCAGCAGGGCGGCCGTGCGGGCGGCGGTGCCGGTCACGGTGGAGACGGTGAGCACGGGGCCGGGCGCGGCTCCGGCGGCCGACGCCACCTCCCGTACCAGCGCGGGCGGCGGGGTGAAACGGTCCCGGCCGAAGCCGAGAGCGGTGACGGGCACGAAGCCGTCCGGGGTCTCGGCCCCCAGATCGGCGGCGACGATGTCGCTCGCCACCACCAGCGAGCCGAGCGGCGCGGCGGGGGCGAACCCGCCGCCGATCCCGGCGGAGACGACGAGCCCGTACGGTCCCGGGGCGGAGCCCGGAGCCGAGGCCAGGGCGAACGCGGTCGCCGCCGCTGCCGCCGCCGGGCCCGCGCCGCCCGCCAGGACGTCGAACGCGCCGGTGCGGTGCAGCTCGCCCCCCGGCAGGGCGAGGGTTTCGGCGGGGCCCCCGAACGCACGCGTGACCGCGTCCCGTTCCACCGGGACAGCGGTCACGACGAGCACACGCACAGGGAGAGCCTCAGGGCCTCGGGAGGGGCGGGGGGACGGCGGTCAGGACGTCTTCTTGAGCTCGAACTGCCAGACGCCGGTGAGCTTCGAGCCGTTGGTCTCCACGATGGAGACGTTCGTCTTGCTGGCGGGCGCGCCCGTCTGGCTGCTGAAGAAGGCGCTGCCGAGGATCGACCGGTACGTCTTCTTGAACGGCTCCGGCTCGGCCTGCTGGCCGTTGATGAAGAGCGTCCAGCCCCGCTCGCCGACCTCGGGGTCGACGCCGAAGCGGACCTTGTCGTCCATCGCGACCTTGATGGTCTTCTCGGGCTTCTTGTTGAGGCAGCCCTGGATCAGCGACTCCTTGATCGCCTCGCCGTCGTTGTAGCAGGCCGCCTCGGTGTGCACCGAGTCGCTGCCGACCGTCACGGTGGCGAGCGGCGTCGGCTTGTCGCAGGCGGACAGGACAAGGAGTCCCGCGGACACGGCACCGAGAGCGACGCCGATTCGACGGCCCTTACCGGAGAAGAACGCAACGGTCATGGGCCGAAGGCTATCGGTCGCCTCCGCTCACGCCACGCGGGGGTGCGGCGTGCCGCGCCGCGCGGCGCCCAGGAGACCCCGTACGGACGTGACCGCGCCGAGGCCGAGAATGGCCGCGGCGACCGACATGCCGAGTACCGCGTTGAGCGGCAGCGCGATGCCGATGCCGCCGCCGACCACCCACGCCATCTGGAGCAGCGTCTCGGACCGGGCGAAGGCGGAGGTGCGGACCTCCTCGGGCACGTCCCGCTGGATCATGGCGTCCAGCGACAGCTTGGAGAGGGCCTGGGTGAATCCGGCGACCGCGCCGAGCGCGGCGACCAGCGCGGTGGAGAAGAAGACCGCGGCGAGCACCGCCACGCCCAGGGCGAGCGCCAGCACCGTCGCGATGATCACCTCGGGGCCGCGCGCCCGGAGCCAGGCCCCCACCGCCGTACCGCAGGCGTTGCCGACGCCCGCCGCCACGCCGACGATGGCGAGCGAGACGGCGGCGCTCTGGCCGGACAGCGGGTGCTCGCGCAGCAGGAACGCCAGGAAGAAGATCAGGAAGCCGGAGAGGGCCCGGTGCGCGGCGTTGGCCTGGAGGCCGTGGAGCACCGGCCCGCCGACCGACCGGAGGCCGGGCGGACGCTCCCTGGCCGGTTTCGCCCCGTTCCTGCCGCTCTTCGCGTCCTTGCCGTTCCTGCCGGTCCTGCCGTCCTTGCCGTTCCTCCGGAGGCCGGCCAGGGTGCTGCCGCCGTCCGGCTGCGGGGCGGGGCGGGGTGCGGGCCCCTCGCCGTGCGGGTCGATCAGGCGGGCCCGGCGTTCGCCCTTGGCGGAGTCGACCTTCGGCGGCAGCGTGAAGGCGAGGAAGGTGCCCGCGATGAAGATCGTGCAGGCCCCGTAGAGCGGCCAGGCGGAGCCGACGGTCTGGAGGCCGGCCCCGATCGGGGCCGCCACCCCCGTGGCGAGGAGCCCCGCCAGAGTGACCCGGGAGTTCGCTTTGACCAGCGAGAACTTGGGTGGCAGCAACCGTGGCACGACCGCGCTGCGCACCACCCCGTACGCCTTCGACGAGACCAGGACCCCCAGCGCGGCCGGATACAGCTCCAGGCCGCCGGTGGCGACCGCCCCCGACATGGTGAGCGCCAGCAGGGCCCGGGCCAGCATCGCGCCCGCCATCGCGGCCCGGCGGCCGTGCGGGAGCCGGTCGAGCAGGGGGCCGATCACCGGGGCGAGCAGGGTGAAGGGGGCCATGGTGATGGCGAGGTAGAGCGCGACCCGCCCGCGCGCCTCGTCGGTCGGGACGGAGAAGAAGACGGTGGAGGCGAGGGCGACGGTGATCATGACGTCGCCCGCGCCGTTCACGGCGTGCAGCTCGATGAGTTTGCCGAGCCCGGACTCCCCGGCTCCATGGGCGTGCGTCGCCCGGCGGATGCCCCGGGCCGTACCGGTGAACGGGGTGCGCAGGGCACGGCCTGTAGCCCGTCCCGCCCTGCGGAGCGGGCCGGGACCGTCGTGCGACCTGGCGGCAGTCACCCCGTCATAGTGCCCCAACCCTGGCCGGTATGAACGGTGATCGGCCGTGGACTCGCGCGTGACGCCCTGTCGGACCAGTGGGTGCGGGTGGGACGGGGGAGGCCGCTGGGGCGGGGGGTGGCCGGGTGCCGGAGGGTTCGGCGCGGCGCGGTGGGGCGGGTGGCGGAGGGGTGGGCGCGTGTGGACGGGGCGGGTGCCGGGGGGTTCGGCGCGTGCGGATGGGGCGGGTGGCGGAGTGTTCGTGGAGGCCGGCGGGGCGGGTGGCGGAGCGACGGATACGGCACGTTTGGGGCGGGCAGGTGGGCGCGGAGCGGCGGAGAGGGTAGCGTGCGTAACGCGCCACCGGCGGTTGTTCTTGGCCGCGCGCCTCTCCGCGATCCCGCAGAATGGGTGGCAGAAGGCGCGCCCGAGGCAGGCACAACGGGTGTGGACGTCGACGCGGCCCCCAGGTCCGCTCCGCCCGCAACTGTCTGGCCGAAACGGCAATCGTGCAGCAGCTGGCGCGCTCGTGAGACTGGCGTATGGAGAGAAGCGAGACCTGTGAGTGCTGCGACGACGCGAAGCCGTACGGCCCGTACCCCCGTTCCCGACCGTTTGTGCGCCGAGGCGGTAGACCTCGCCCGCGCGGCGGCGGAGGAAGCCGCCGCGCCCGGCGTGGTCGGTGAGCATGCCGGTGTGGTCTCCGAGGGGGACCGCGTCGTCACGCACTACTTCGAGTCCAAGGATCCCGGGTACCGGGGCTGGCGCTGGGCCGTGACCGTCGCGCGGGCCTCCCGCGCGAAGAACGTCACCCTGGACGAAACGGTGCTGCTGCCCGGGGCGGACGCGCTCCTGGCCCCGGAGTGGGTGCCGTGGAGCGAGCGGCTGCGGCCGGGCGACATGGGCCCGGGCGACCTGCTGCCGACCGAGGCGGAGGACCTGCGCCTGGAGCCCGGCTGGAGCGGGGAGGACGAGCCGCCGCCGAACTCGATCGTCTCCGAGGAGCTGGCCGAGCTCGTCGACGCGGAGGACGCGGAGCTGACGGACCGGCCGGTGGCCGCCACCAGCCGTGGCTCCATCGCGGCGGTGGCCGAGGAGCTCGGTACGCGGCGGGCGCGGGTGCTCTCGCGGTACGGGCTGTACGAGGCGGCGGACCGCTGGGACGAGGCGTTCGGCCCGAAGACGCCGATGGCGCAGGCGGCGCCGGCGACGTGTGTGAGCTGCGCGTTCCTGATCCCGATGGCGGGGTCGCTGAAGCAGGCGTTCGGCGTGTGCGCGAACGAGTTCGGCCCGGCAGACGGTCATGTGGTGTCGCTGGCGTACGGGTGTGGGGGGCACTCGGAGGCGGCGGTGATGCCGGCGCCTGTGCGGCCGGCGGACCATGCGCTGGACACGATGCGGGTGGACGAGTACGCGCTCCGTCCCGAGCGGGGCGAGGGGTCCGTGCCGGTGGAGACGGACGGGGACGCGGAGGACCTGGGCCACTCGTGAGGCGGGCCGCCCCCTTGTCCTCAATCGCCGGACGGGCTTGATTTCCCACCCGTGCGGCGGCCGCCATTTCCAGCCCGGCGGGGGCGGCCACCACCTCCAGCCCGTCCGGCGATTGAGGACGGAACCCTTGCCCGGGTGGGCGGTCACTGGAAAGGGTCCTTGGGCCCAGCACGCCCGCAGAGGCAACCCGCGCCCGCGTTGACGGTTCCGTCCTCAAACGCCGGACGGGCTGAAGTGGCCGCGCTGGCGGGCTGAAGTGGCTGGCCGCACGGGCTTGGTGGGTGGCTGGAACGGGTGGGGGGCTGCGCGTTCGGGGTACCTTCGGGCGCACACTGGGCGGGACAGGCCCAGGCGTACGCGCCCACGGCACGGGCACCACACGGCGGACGGAGTCGACAGCGTGAGCATGAATGCGACCGAGGGGGCCGATCCGTTCGGGACGGCACGGCTGCGGCGCGGCGTGCTCGACGCCTGGGGCGCCGGACCGGCCCGGTTCCGGGAGGACGCCAACGCCGAGGAGGACCTCGCGCTCGGCGGCTACCGCGACCGCCTCGTCATCGAGCTCGCCCAGAACGCCGCCGACGCCGCCGCCCGCGCCCGGGTCCCCGGCCGACTGCGCCTCACCCTGCACCCGGCCGCCCCCGACGCCCCCGAGAGCCGCTGCGTGCTGGCCGCCGCGAACAACGGGGCCCCGCTGGACGCGACCGGCGTGGAGTCCCTGTCCACCCTGCGCGCCTCCGCCAAGCGCGAGGGCCACGAGTCCGCCGTGGGCCGGTTCGGCGTCGGGTTCGCCGCCGTCCTCGCGGTCAGCGACGAGCCCGCCGTGCTCGGCCGCCACGGCGGTGTCCGCTGGTCGCTGGCCGAGGCGCGCGAGATGGCCCGGGAGGCGTCGGTCGGCTCTCCCGGCCTCGGCGACGAGCTGCGCCGCCGCGACGGACACGTACCGCTGCTGCGCCTCCCGCTGCCCGCCGAGGGCACCGCACCGGACGGGTACGACACCGTCGTCGTGCTGCCGCTGCGCGACGGGACCGCCGAGGACCTGGCGGCCCGGCTGCTGGCCGCCGTGGACGACGCGCTGCTGCTCACCCTGCCCGGCCTGGACGAGGTCGTCGTCGAGACCCCGGACGGGACCCGGACCCTGCGGCGCTCGCAGCACGGCCCGTACACGCACATCGACGACTCGGCGCACGGCCTGAACCGCTGGCGCACCGTCTTCCACCACGGCCCGGTCGAGCCCGCGCTCCTCGCCGACCGGCCCGTGGAGGAACGGCTGCGCCCGCACTGGTCGGTGACCTGGGCGGTGCCGGTGGACGAGTCGGGGGCCCCGCTCCGCCCCCGTACGGCACCGGTCGTGCACGCCCCGACGCCCACCGACGAGCCGCTCGGCATCCCCGCCCTGCTCATCGCCTCCCTCCCGCTGGACACCGCCCGCCGGCACCCCGCGCCCGGGCCGCTCACCGACTTCCTGGTGGAGCGGGCGGCCGACGCGTACGCGGAGCTGCTGGGCGGCTGGCAGCCGGTGTCGACCGGGACCATCGACCTGGTGCCCGGGCCGCTCGGCAAGGGCGGCCTGGACGGGGCCCTGCGCGGCGCGATCCTGGCCCGGCTGCCCCGGGTCGCGTTCCTGGAGCCCGCCGCGCCCCGGGACCCCGAGGCGGAGGGCGGCTGGGACGGCGACTGGGACCGGGACCGTACGGAGAACGCCCCCGACACCACCGCCCTGCGCCCCGTGGAGGCCGAGGTGGTCGAGGGGGTGGGGGCCGAGACCGTACGGGTCCTCGCCGAGGTGCTGCCCTGTCTGCTGCCCGCCGGCCTTGAGCGCCGCCCCGAACTCCGCACCCTCGGCGTCGCCCGCGTGCCCCTGTCCGAGGCCGTCGACCGCCTCGCCGGACTGGAGCGCGACCCCGGCTGGTGGCGCCGCCTCTACGACAGCCTCGCGGGCGTCGACCCCGACCGGCTCACCGGCCTCCCCGTCCCGCTCGCCGGGGACCCGGAGGACGAGCGGGCGGGCCGCCCGCCGCGCACCGCGATCGGCCCCCGCCAGGTGCTGCTGCCCCTCCCGGACGCGCTCGCCGGACCCGTGCTCTCCCGCCTCTCCCGCCTCGGCCTCAAGGTCGCCCACCCGGACGCCGCCCACCCGCTGCTGGAGAAGCTCGGGGCCCTGCCCGCCACCCCGCGCGCCGTGCTGACGACCCCTCAAGTGCGTTTGGCCGTCGCCGGATCGCTGGACGCGGGCGAGATCTGGGACGAGGACGCGCTCGACGGCGACGAGCTGGCCGAGACCGTGCTCACCCTCGTCCGGGACGCCGAACTGGCCCCCGGCGACGAACCCTGGCTCGGTGCGCTCGCCCTCCCCGACGAGGACGGCGAACCGGCCCCCGCCAGTGAACTGGTCCTTCCCGGCAGCGAGTTCGCCCAGGTGATGCGGGAGGGTGAGCTCGCCCTCTGCGACGCGGAACTGGCCGAGCGCTGGGGCGCGGGGCCCCTCGCCGCCTGCGGGGTGCTCGCTGCCTTCGCTCTGGTGCGCGCCACCGACGTCGTCCTGGACCCCGACGAACTGGAGCCCCGCGACAGCGACTTCGCCGAACCCGACGACGCCGGGCTGCTGGACGCCGTCGACGTGTGGTGCGAGGACCTGCTCGACCAGCTGCCCGAGACCCCGGTGCCGCCGGTCGCCACCGAGATCGTCGCCGTACGGGATCTGGATCTGGTGGACGACGACGCCTGGCCGCAGGCGCTCGCCATGCTGGCCCGGCCGCCGTTGCGCGACGCGCTGACACAGCCGGTGCGGGTGCTGCTGCCGGACGGTACGACGCAGTCCGTGCGCCCGTACACCGCGTGGTGGCTGCGCGACCACCCCGTACTGGACGGCCGCCGCCCCGCCGGACTGCGCTCGGCGGGCGGGGACCCGCGCCTGGCCGGGCTGTACGACGCGGTGGACGCCACCGGCTTCGACGACGCCGAGGTGCTGCGGGCGCTGGGGGTGCGCACCTCGGTCGCCGCCCTCCTGGACGAGCCGGGCGGCGCGGCCGAACTGCTGGGCCGGCTCGCCGACGAGGACCGCCCCGTCACCCCCGTACAACTGCACGCCCTCTACACGGCTCTCGCCGAACTCGACCCGGACCAGGTGACGTTGCCGGACGAGCTGCGGGCGGTGGTGGACGGGGCGGCGGTGGTGGTCGACGCGGCGGACGCCGTGATCGCGGACGCGCCGGACGTGCTGCCGCTGACGGAGGGGCTGCCTCTGCTCCCCGTAGCGCCGTCCCGCGCCGCCGAGTTGGCCGATCTGCTCCAGGTGCGGCGGCTCGGCGAGACCATCGAGGCGGACGTGACCAGTGAGGGCGAGGAGCACCGCGTACCGGAGTCCGTGCGCGTCCTGCTCGGCCCCGCCACCCCCGACACGTACATCGAGCACCCCGAACTCCGCGCGGGCGGCGTCGAACTGGACTGGCGGCGCACCCCGGACGGGGTCGTCCACGCTGCCACCCTGGAGGGCGTGGCGGCCGGTCTTGCGTGGGCGGCGGGGCAGTGGCCCCGGCGCTTCGAGGTGGCGGCCCTGCTGGAAGACCCGTCGCGTACGGAGGAGTTGGCGCGGGACCGCTGGTTCGACTGACGCGGCCCCTCCACGGAATCTTCATCGATGTGTACAACTATTCACCCCCGGCGCGGGTCTCATCTGTCGTAAGTCACGCACCGACCGACAGACCGGTCCTGTTCCGCACGCACTACGGGCAGGGCCCCTTCTCCACGGGGAACACATGCGCATACGCACCACCGCGACGGCCTTCGTCGGCGTCCTGGCCCTGTCCGTCGTCGCCGTCCCGTCCGCCGCCCAGGCCGATGAGAGCTGGGGCGACATCGCGATCACCAAGGTGACGGTCAACGGCGGCAAGAACGTCGTCGTCGGCCCCTCGGCCGCGAAGAAGTTCACCGTCACCGTCGACGCCAAGGACAACTCGGGCATCAAGCGCGCCGACATCCGTCTGTACGGCCCCTCGTACGGGTCGCTGACGTCCACCGGCACCCGCTGCTCCGGCAACACCTGCACGGCGTCGTTCCTCGTCGACCCCAAGGTCGACCTCGCGTACAGCAACGACGTGGCCGGCACGTGGTACGTCGACGCGTGGGTCGACGCCAAGGACGACGACTTCATCTGGAAGCAGAAGGCCAAGTCCTTCAAGCTCCAGCGCGCCGCCCGCCTGTCGGTCAACGCCGCGCCCGAGCCGGTGAAGAAGGGCAAGACGCTCACGGTGACCGGGAAGCTGGAGCGGGCCAACTGGGACACGTTCGCGTACGCGGGCTACACCAAGCAGCCCGTCCAGCTCCAGTTCCGCAAGAAGGGCGCCAAGACCTTCACCACGGTCAAGACGATCAAGTCGGGCGCCGGCGGCAGCCTGAAGACCACCGTCAAGGCGTCGGTGGACGGCGACTGGCGCTACAGCTTCGCCGGTACGACCCCGACCCCGGCCGTCGTGTCCGGCGGCGACTTCGTCGACGTGAAGTAGAGACGGAAGAACCACTCGCGATCACGCGCAGGGCCCCCGGGAAGCGACCTCGCTTCCCGGGGGCCCTGCGCGTGGAGCTCCCTGAGAGCCCTCCGCGTACGCCTCACGTCCTGCGCGTACGCCCTCTATGCCCTTACGCCCAGCGCACGCCCTACGTCCTGCGCGTACGCCCCATGTCCTTCGCCGCGTGCGGCTCACGCACCGAAGCGCCGGCCCACCAGCCGCCAGCTGAACTCCAGCGCGGTCGCCGCCGCCACCGCGATGCCGACCGCCGCCCACGGCATGGTCGTGCCCACCAGCTTCAGGGCGAAGAACTCCTGGAGCCACGGCACCACGAGCACGATCAGGAAGCCGAGCCCCATCGCCGCCACCAGGCCGATGCGCCACCAGGTGTACGGGCGGGCGATGATCGCCAGCACCCACATCGCGACCAGGAACAGCGTCAGCGTGGCCGCGCTCGTCTCGGCCTCCAGCGCGCCGGGACCGGAGTAGTGGTGGCGGGCCAGCAGGTAGGTGGTGAAGGTGGCCGCCGCCGCGATGACGCCCGAGGGGATCGCGTACCGCATGACCCGGCGTACGAAGTGGGGCTGGGCCCGTTCCTTGTTCGGCGCGAGGGCCAGGAAGAACGCGGGGACGCCGATGGTCAGCGTGGCCAGCAGCGTCAGGTGCCTCGGCAGGAACGGGTACTCCACCTGGAAGCAGACCACCAGGATCGCCAGCAGCACGGAGTAGACCGTCTTGGTCAGGAAGAGGGTCGCGACGCGGGTGATGTTGCCGATCACCCGGCGGCCCTCCGCGACGACCGAGGGCAGCGTCGCGAAGCTGTTGTTCAGCAGCACGATCTGCGCCACGGCCCGCGTCGCCTCGGAGCCGGAGCCCATGGAGACCCCGATGTCGGAGTCCTTCAGCGCCAGCACGTCGTTGACGCCGTCGCCCGTCATGGCGACCGTGTGGCCGCGCGACTGGAGGGCGGCCACCATGTCCCGCTTCTGCTGCGGGGTGACCCGGCCGAAGACCGAGTTCTGCTCCATGGCCGTGGCCATCTCGTCCGGGTCGGTGGGCAGCCGGCGGGCGTCGAGGGTGTTCTCCGCGCCCGCGAGGCCCAGCTTTCCGGCGACCGCGCCGACCGAGACCGCGTTGTCGCCGGAGATGACCTTGGTGGCGACGTTCTGCTGGGCGAAGTACTTCAGGGTCTCCGCGGCGTCCGGCCGCAGCCGCTGCTCCAGGACGACCAGGGCGGTGGGCACGGCCCCCTCGGCCGCGCCGGGCGCGTCGAGCTCGCCCCGTACGCGGGCCAGGAGCAGCACGCGCAGGCCCTGTTCGTTGAGGTGCTCGATCTCGGTGAGGGCGCCGTCCCCTTCGGGGAGGAGCACGTCGGGGGCGCCGAGCAGCCAGGCGGAGGGGGTCCGGTCGCTCTCCTCGAAGGCCGCGCCGCTGTACTTGCGGGCGGAGGAGAACGGCATCGCGCCGGTGACGGCCCAGGCGTCCTCCCCGCTCGCCGGGTACGCGTCGATGATGGCCTGGAGGCTGGCGTTCGGGCGGGGGTCGGAGGAGCCCAGGGAGCGCAGCACCTGGTGGACGTAACCCTCGTCGCTCCCGTTCAGCGGCCGGACCTCCGTGACGTCCATGCCGCCCTCGGTGAGGGTGCCGGTCTTGTCCAGGCAGACCACGTCGACCCGGGCGAGCCCCTCGATGGCGGGCAGCTCCTGCACCAGGCACTGCTTGCGGCCCAGCCGGACGACGCCGATGGCGAAGGCGACGGAGGTCAGCAGGACCAGGCCCTCGGGGATCATCGGGACGATGCCGCCCACGGTGCGGGCGACGGAGTCCTTGAAGTTGTTGTCCTTCACGACGAGCTGGCTGATGATCAGCCCGATCGCGGTCGGCACCATCATCCAGGTGACGTACTTCAGGATGGTGCTGATCCCGCTGCGCAGCTCCGAGTGGACGAGCGTGAAGCGCGACGCCTCCTCCGCGAGCTGCGCGGCGTACGCCTCACGGCCCACCTTGGTCGCGGTGAACGCCCCGCCGCCCGCGACGACGAAGCTGCCGGACATCACCGGGTCGCCGGGCCGCTTGAGCACCGGGTCGGCCTCGCCGGTGAGCAGCGACTCGTCGATCTCCAGGTTGTCGGCCTCGGCGACCGTGCCGTCGACGACCGCCTTGTCGCCCGGGCCGAGCTCGATCACGTCCCCGAGGACGATCTCGTGGGTGGAGATCGCGGCGGCCACCCCGTCGCGCCGGACGGTCGGCTTGGCCTCCCCGATCACCGCGAGGCTGTCCAGGGTCTTCTTGGCCCGCCACTCCTGGATGATGCCGATGCCGGTGTTGGCGACGATCACGAAGCCGAAGAGGCTGTCCTGGATCGGCGCGACGAACAGCATGATCACCCAGAGCACGCCGATGATCAGGTTGAACCGGGTGAAGACGTTGGCGCGGACGATCTCGGTGAGCGAGCGCGAGGAGCGTACGGGTACGTCGTTGACCTCGCCCCGCGCCACCCGCTCGGCGACCTCGGCGGTGGTGAGACCGGTGGCGCGGTGGCCGGACGGCGGCAGTTCCATGGGATGCACGGGGTCGAGTTCCGCCCCCGCGTCGATCATGGCCGGCCGGGGGGATCCGGGGGGGTGCTCCCCGGAGGAATCGAGTGCCCGCTGCTTCATGGTTAGAAGGTACGGGCGTGCGGCGCGGATCACCCGCCGGGGGGCCCAAAGATCCGACCAGGGGAGGAGCAAGACGGTCCCGTGGTCGTACGGGGGCGGCGCGGCTCCCGTACGGAGGGCTGACGAGGCCGCTGTACGGGGGTGGCGAGGCGCTCCGTACGGGAAGGGCTCGCCCGGTGACTCAGGAGGGGCGGTCGGCCTCGCCGCTCCCGGCGCCCAGCGTGGAGCCCGCAGCCTCGGCCCCGGACACCCCTTCGGCCCGGGCGGCGGCCGCGTGGCGCTTGAGGGCGGCGTCGCGGCCACGGACGTACCAGATGCCGATCAGCCCGAGACCGGCTCCGGCCAGCGGGGTCCACACCCACCAGGTCTGCCCCCGGTCGGCGAACCAGCCGTAGAAGGGGAGCTGGGCGAGGAAGAGGACGAACCAGAGGACCGTGCCGCCGACGACGGTGGCGACGACGGGGCCCTCCAGCGGCTCGGGCGCCTCGTGCTTCGGTGTCCACTTCTCCATGTCCTCAGTGTATGGGGACCCCGTACGGCCGATCGCGGGCCGGTCGGCTCAAGGGTCTACGCGCGGAGATAGCGATCTTCGCCTTATGTATTCATACTGAATCCGCTTTGGGCTGGCCCGAATTGTTCGTCGGAACATCTGAATTCGATCACCTTTCGCCCCTTTGCTCCCGCCCCCACTCCTTCCCGCCCCTACGCACGACTGAGGTCACCCATGCCCCCCTCGGCCACCGCTCCGGTCGACTCCCCGCAGCCCCCGGCTTCGCAGCCCCGGGGCCCCATCGACCGGTTCTTCAAGATCTCCGAGCGGGGGTCGTCCGTCGCGCGCGAGTTCCGCGGCGGTTTCGCGACGTTCTTCGCGATGGCGTACATCATCGTGCTCAACCCGATCATCCTGGGCGGCGCGAAGGACATCCATCAGAACCAGCTGGACAACGCCCAGCTGGTCACCGCCACCGTGCTGACCGCCGCCTTCTCCACGCTGCTGATGGGCGTCATCGGCAACGTGCCGATCGCGCTGGCGGCGGGGCTCGGCGTCAACACCGTCGTCGCGCTCCAGCTCGCCCCCCGGATGAGCTGGCCGGACGCGATGGGCATGGTGGTCCTCGCGGGCATCGTGGTCATGCTGCTGGTGGCGACCGGGCTGCGGGAACGCGTGATGAACGCCGTGCCGAGGTCGCTCCGCAAGGGCATCGCGATCGGCATCGGCCTGTTCATCCTGCTCATCGGCCTCGTCGACTCGGGCTTCGTCTCGCGCATCCCGGACGACGCCAGGACCACCGTGCCGCTCCAGCTCGGCGCGGACGGCCATCTCAGCGGCTGGCCGATCCTCGTCTTCGTCCTCGGCGCGCTGCTCACGCTGGCGCTGATCGTGCGCAAGGTGCCCGGCGCGATCCTGATCTCGATCGTCGCCATGACGGGTCTCGCGCTGGTCATCGACGCGGTGGCCGGTCTGCCGGAGGGGGCCTGGGGCCTGACGACGCCCTCGTGGCCGGGGAACCCCGTCTCCGCGCCGGACTTCGGGCTGCTCGGTGAGGTCTCCCTCTTCGGCGGCTTCTCGAAGGTCGGCTATCTGACCGGCATCCTCTTCGTCTTCACCGTGCTGCTGTCCTGCTTCTTCGACGCGATGGGCACCATCCTCGGCGTGGGCGACGAGGCCGAGCTCATGGACGAGAAGGGCAACTTCCCCGGCATCAACAAGGTGCTGTTCGTCGACGGCATCGCGGTCGCCGCGGGCGGTGCGAGCTCCTCCTCCGCCACCACCTGCTTCGTGGAGTCCACGGCGGGCGTCGGCGAGGGCGCCCGCACCGGACTGGCGAGCGTGGTGACCGGTCTGCTCTTCTCGGTGGCGCTGTTCCTCACACCGCTGGCGACCATGGTCCCGTCGCAGGCGGCCACTCCCGCCCTGGTGGCGGTCGGCTTCCTGATCATCGCGGGCTCGGTGCGGGACATCGACTGGAGCGACTACACGCTCGCCGTCCCGGCGTTCCTCGCGATGCTGATGATGCCGTTCACGTACTCGATCACCAACGGCATCGGCATCGGCTTCATCGCCTTCTCCGTGCTGCGCCTGGCGGCGGGCCGGGGCCGTGAGGTCCCGATCGCCATGTACGTGGTGTCGGCGGTGTTCGTCTTCTACTACGCGATGCCGGCGCTCGGCCTCACCTGACCGGCCTCGGGCCCACCGGCCTCACCCGACCGGCGCTCGGCCTCACCTGAGGGGCGGGGCCGCCTCCCCCATCGGCGGGGCGGTCTCCGTCCCGTCGCCGTAGAACCTCTCCGTCTCGTCGACGGCCGCCTTGAAGCGTTCGTCGAAGTCGTCGCGCATGAGCGTCCGGACCACATAGTCCTGGACGCTCATGCCGCGTTTAGCGGCGTGCTGCCGGAGCCGGTCGAGCAGCTCACCGTCCATCCGCAGGCTGAGCACTGTCGATCCCATGCCCAGCAGGGTCGCCGCCCCGGGGCGCTCTTCGTGTGACTTTCCGCTCCCGACTCACTCTTTCGGGTGATCGGATCCTCGCGCGCGTACCACCGGGTGGTATTTAGGATAGGTAATGAGTTACGCTAACAAACATGCCTGACCTGATCCACGACGGCGACAGTGCCGCCGCCGTGAGCTCCCTCCGCTCAGCCGTGATGCTGCTGGGCCGACGCCTGAAGCACCAGCGCGTCGACGAATCGCTGAGCCCCACCGAGATGTCGGTGCTCGGCACCCTTGCCCGCTGCGGCTCGGCCACCCCCGGTGAGCTGGCCCGCAAGGAGCACGTGCAGCCTCCGTCGATGACCCGCATCGTCGCGCTGCTGGAGGCGAAGGGACTCGTCAGGCTGGAACCGCACCCCGATGACCGTCGGCAGAAGATGGTCAGCCAGACCGAGCAGGCCGAGGCCATGCTCGCGGAGAGCCGCACCAAGCGGAACGCCTGGCTGGCCCATCTCGCCGAGGGCCTGGACGAGGACGAGTGGGAGACGCTGCGGGCCGCCGCGCCCGTGCTGGAGAAGCTCGCCCACCTGTGACCCCGCGGGCGCACCGGCCGCGTGACGCCTTCCCCGTACCGGATGAGACAGCCGGTACGGGGAAGACGATCACCGCCGGAGCGCCCGTCGTCACGTCCTCGTCGGACCGCACGCCGCAGACGTACGAGGAGATGAACCCTTTTGAGTACGGGATCCGGAGCAGACTCCGCCCCCGCACCGACTTCCACCCACGAGAGCACGACCGGCGGGACCTTCTCGTCGCTGAAAATCCGTAACTACCGCCTGTTCGCCACGGGCGCCGTGATCTCCAACACCGGTACCTGGATGTCCCGCATCACGCAGGACTGGCTTGTCCTGAGCCTGACGGGCTCCGCGACGGCCGTAGGCATCACCACGGCCCTCCAGTTCCTTCCCATGCTGCTTTTCGGCCTGTACGGCGGTGTCATCGCCGACCGCCTCCCCAAGCGGCAGATCCTGCTGGTCAGCCAGGCCATGCTGGGCCTGTGCGGTATCGCGCTGGCCGTCCTGACCCTCTCCGGCGTCGTCGAGGTCTGGCACGTCTATCTGGTCGCCTTCCTCCTCGGCATGGTGACCGTCGTCGACAACCCGGCCCGCCAGTCCTTCGTCTCCGAGATGGTCGGCCCCGCGCAGCTCCGCAACGCGGTCAGCCTGAATTCGGCGAACTTCCAGTCCGCCCGGCTCATCGGCCCCGCCGTCGCGGGCGTCCTGATCACCACGGTCGGCAGCGGCTGGGCGTTCCTGCTCAACGGCCTCTCCTTCCTGGCCCCGCTCGTCGGCCTGCTGATGATGCGGACGAGCGAGCTGCACGCCTCGGTGCGGGTGCCCCGCGCCAAGGGGCAGCTGCGCGAAGGACTGACGTATGTCCGGGGCCGCCCCGAGCTGATCTGGCCGATCGTCCTGGTCGGCTTCGTCGGCACGTTCGGTTTCAACTTCCCGATCTGGCTCACCGCCTTCGCCGACGGGGTCTTCGACGGCGGCGCGGGCATGTACTCGTTCTTCAACATCCTGATGGCCGCCGGTTCGCTGGCCGGCGCGCTGCTCTCGGCCCGCCGCCGCTCCACGCGGCTGCGGATGCTGGTGGCGGCGGGCACGGCGTTCGGGCTGCTGGAGATCGCCGCCTCGCTGTCCCCGTCCGTCTGGCTGTTCTCGATCCTGCTGGTCCCGATCGGGATGCTCGGCCTGACGACGAACATCACCGCGAACACGAGCGTGCAGATGGCCGCCGACCCCGGGATGCGGGGCCGGGTGATGAGCCTGTACATGATGGTCTTCGCCGGGGGTACGCCGGTGGGCGCCCCGATCGTCGGCTGGATCAGCGACACGTACGGGGCCCGCGTCGGCTTCGCGTCCGGCGGCGCGATCTCGGTGATCGCCGCCCTGGGCGTCGGCTTCGCCCTCGCCCGCGTCGGCGGCCTCCGCCTGAAGGTCGACCTTCGCCCGGGCCACCCGCACGTCCGCTTCGTCCCGCGCAAGGAGCTGGCGACGGCGGCGTGAGACACGCGAAAGGCGCCCTCCCCCAGGAATCGTCTGCCTGGGGGAGGGCGCCTTTCGTGCGTCCGGGGGCGGGTGGAGGTCAGTCGCGGGGGAAGGTGTCGGTCTTCAGCACGAGGTCCATGGACGTGCCGGTCAGGTCGATGTCGAGGCCGAAGTCGACGCTGAGCTTCCTGTGGTAGCTGCCGTCCTTCGGCTCGGAGTGGAGAAAGCAACGGCCCACATACGGGTCGACGATGAGGAAGAAGGGGACGCCGGCCGCCGCGTAGGCGGCCTTCTTGGGGCCGTAGTCGGCTGCCGCCGTGCCCTTCGAGATGACCTCGCCCACGAACTCCACATGCTCGGGCAACCAGCGGCCCCGGCTGGTCCTGCGTGCGTCGTCGAAGAGTTTCACCACGTCAGGGGCGAATCCGTTTCCCTTGCCGAAGTCGATGCGCACGTCCGAGAGGGCGCGCACGTCCATTCCGAACCGGTCCTCCAGCGCTCGTACGATCCGGCGGATGATCTCCCAGTGGACGTCCCGCTGTGGCGACATCTGGATGGCCCCCTCGACGATCTGCACCTTGTAGCCCTCGGGGACAGGCATCCGCTCCAGCCACTCGAACAACTTGTCCAGGCTGAGCTCGTCACTGTCGGCCATATCGGTCCCGTCGTGGTCAAGTGCGATGGTCACCGTGGCGCTCCTCCCCGCTGCCGCACGGGCGTGCGGGCAGCCGCGTAGTACAACGATAGGCCCGGCCCCCCGGACACGCCCGGACCTGCCCTACGTCTTCCCGGGGCCCTGAGGTGGTACAGGCCCGGCAGCCGGAGCGGAGCCCGGTGCCGTTACCCTCGCAGGGTGGACCCGAAGACCAGAAACCGCATCATGGCCGCCGTGCTCGTACTGATGTTCCTCGTCGTCGCCGCGGGGGCCGCCTTCGGCATGTGACGGAGAGGCCGCGGGCGGCTGCCCCGCGCCGCGCTGGGCCAGCACCACCGCGCCGACGACGCCCGCCGCGCCCAGCAACTGGAGCGGGCCCAGCGTCTGCCCCATGAAGAGGTAGCCCAGGACCGTGGCGCACAGGGGCGAGGCGAACGACAGGAACGACGCGGCGAGCGCCGGGAGCCGCGCGATCCCGTTGAACCAGACGACGTACGCGAGCAGCGCCCCGATGATGCTCAGGTAGCCGAAACCGCCGACGTTCCCCCAGGTCAGGCGGTCCGGCAGCGATTCGCCGAGCAGGGTGACGGGCAGCAGGAACAGGCCGCCGGCGGTGAGCTGCCACCCGGTGAACGCCAGCAGGGAGACCCCTTCGGGACGCCCCCAGCGCTTGGTGAGCACGATGCCCGTCGCCATGCATACGGCCCCGAGGAGGCCGGCGATTACGCCGACGCCGTCCAGGGCGGCCTGCGGCTGGAGGACCAGCAGCGCGACCCCCGCGGCGGCGAGCGCGCAGGCGGCCACATGGAGCAGGCGTATTCGGGCGCCGAGCAGGACCGCGCCGAGCAGCAGCACGATCATCGGCTGGACGGTCATGACGAGGGCCGCCACTCCGCCGGGCAGGTGATAGGCGGCGAGGAAGAGGAAGTAGAAGAACGCGCCGATGTTCAGGACGCCCAGCACGGCGGCCCGCGCCCACCAGATGCCCCGGGGCAGTACCCGGGTCAGCAGGAGCAGGATCAGCCCGGCGGGCAGAGCGCGCACGGTGGAGGCGAGCAGCGGCCGGTCGGGCGGCAGGAACTCGGTGGTGACCAGGTAGGTGGAACCCCACACGGCGGGGGCGAGGGCGGTGAGGAGGGAGATCCTCACCAGGCGCTGATCGCTCATGCCGGGAACGTACGTCAGGATTATAGTGACGTCAAACAGTTCGACGTCGAAGTACATGAGAAAGAGGCGAGGCGCTGATGCGGGATTCGGTCGACGACATCGTGGACCAGTGGGCCGCCCTGCGGTCCGGCCTGGACCTGGAGGCGATGGCGGCGGTGGGCCGGCTGATGCGGCTGTCCCGGCTGGTGGGCAAGGAGGTGGGCGAGTTCTTCGCCGGGCACTCCCTGGAGAGCTGGGAGTTCGACGTACTGGCCACTCTGCGCCGTAACGACCGCCCGCTCACGCCCAAGGAGCTCGCGGCCAGTGTCATGATCAGCTCCGCCGCCCTGACGAACCGGATCGACCGCCTCGACGCCCGCGGCCTGGTCGCCCGGGAGGCCGTGCCCGGTGACCGCCGCAGCCTGCACATCACCCTGACCGAGGCCGGGCGCGCGGCCGTCGACTCCACGCTGGAGGGCCACCTGCGCAACGAGCGCCGGATGCTCGCGGACCTGGGCGCGGCGGACTGCGAGGAGCTGAACCGGCTGCTGCGGACGCTGCTGGTCACGCTGGAGGGCGGTCGCTGACGGCAGACGCCGACCCTCCGGCGCACTCCCCGGCGTGTCCGGGACGCGTGCTTGCCTGGAGTGGACTCGAAGGAGTTGGCTGGGGGGTCATGAAGTACACACAGCTCGGACGCACCGGACTCAAGGTCAGCCGACTCGTGCTCGGGACGATGAACTTCGGCCCGCAGACCAACGAGTCGGACAGTCACGCGATCATGGACTCCGCCCTCGGCGCGGGCCTGAACTTCTTCGACACCGCCAACGTCTACGGCTGGGGCGAGAACAAGGGCCGCACCGAGGAGATCATCGGCACCTGGTTCGCCCAGGGCGGCGGCCGTCGCGACAAGGTGGTCCTGGCCACCAAGATGTACGGGAACATGGCCGCCGACGGCGAAGCCTGGCCCAACCACGACAAGCTCTCCGCCGTGAACATCCGGCGTGCGGTCGACGCCTCGCTCAAGCGGCTCCAGACCGACCACATCGACCTCTACCAGTTCCACCACGTCGACCGGAACACCCCGTTCGAGGAGATCTGGCAGGCCATCGACGTCCTGGTCCAGCAGGGCAAGATCCTGTACGCGGGCTCCTCCAACTTCCCCGGCTACAAGATCGCCCAGGCCAACGAGCAGGCGGCCCGGCGCGGTTCGCTCGGCCTGGTCAGCGAGCAGTGCATCTACAACCTCGCCGAGCGCCGCGCCGAGATGGAGGTCATCCCGGCCGCGCAGGAGTACGGCCTCGGGGTCATCCCCTGGTCCCCGCTGCACGGCGGGCTGCTCGGCGGCGTCATCAAGAAGGAGGCCAAGGAGGGCCGCCGCGCCTCGGGCCGCTCGGCCGACGCGCTGGCCAACAGCACGGTCCGCGCCCAGGTCCAGGCATATGAGGACCTGCTGGAGAAGCACGGCCTGGAACCCGGCGAAGCCGCCCTGGCCTGGCTGCTGACCCGCCCCGGCGTCACGGGCCCGATCGTGGGCCCGCGCACCGCCGAACAACTGGACAGCGCCCTGCGCGCGTTGGAGCTGGAGCTCCCGGAGCCCGTACTGACCGGCCTGGACGAGATCTTCCCCGGCCCGGGGCCCTCGCCGGAGGCTTTCGCCTGGTGACCTGAGCCTGCGGGCGCGTACGGCGGCCGCCGGTCCCAGCCGTGGACCGGCGGCCGCACGCCTCCCGCCCGGCGGGGCGGCCCGGCGGCCGCACGCCTCCCCGTGCGCGAGGTCGCCGCCGCCCTCCGCGAGCCACGGGGCGCTCGCGGCGTAACGTGGAGGCCGTGAACGCGACCCCCCGAACCCTCGCCGTCCTGGACGAGATCCTCGCCGCCGTCACCCCCGACGAGCGCGGGGCCCTGTGGCATTTGGCCGAGCCGGGGCGGGAGTTGGACGCCAATGTGGTGCGGCTTCCGGCGGGCGCGGAGGTGGGCGAGCACCAGGAGGACGTGCTCGACGTGCTGCTGATCGTGCTGGACGGCGGCGGCCGCCTCCGTACGGGCCCGGGCGGCCTGTCCCTCACCCCCACCACCGTCGTCTGGCTGCCCCGGACCTCCCGCCGCGCCCTGGCGGCGGGCCCGGACGGGCTCACGTACCTCACCGTCCACCGTCGCCGCCCCGGCCTCGCGATCAAGGCGTCGGGCGGGGCGTCGGGCGAACACCTCAGTGAGCCGTACGAGGCGGGTGGTGAAGGGCCCTGCATGCTGGACCGGGTCTGCCCGGAGTGCGGGCGGCTGTCCGAGGACCCCGCGCCGGTCTTCTGCAGCCGGTGCGGGGAGCGGTTCCCGGAGCGCTGACACGCCCCGGCGGGGTCCGCGGCCGCCCTACTCGGACAGACGCCTGATCCGCTTCCCCACGGCACGGCGGGCCCTGCGGTGCGGTGACTCCGACGCCGGCTTCCGGCCCCCCTCGCGCTCCTGCTGAAGCGCCCGCAGCGCCTTGTCGAGGGAGGCGACCGTCTTCTCCAACTCGGCCACCTGCGACGTCAGACCGACGATGCTCTTGCGGGCGGTGGCCAGTTGGCGCTTCTGCCTCATCGTGTTGCTGTGGAGCCAGGCCGTACGGAACCCGGTTGGGTCCGTGTCGCCCTGCCACGACTCGACCGGCGGGGCGAACTCGATCTCCGACATGCGCCGCTCGAAAGCGGCTCCCTGGTCCCCGCCCTCCGCGTACACGTGGTCCAGGCCGTGCTTGGCCAGGAACCCCGTGATGACCTCGAACCGCCGCCGGTGACCGCTGAGCAGGGCGGAGAAGTCCGCCCCGTCGTAGAGTTCCGCCACGTCGATCCGGCCGGCGAAGTCCGTCAGCCGCCGGTGCGGGATGTCGAAATACTCGCTCAGTTCCCTGGTCCGGGAGTCGTGGGCCAGCACCACGCTCGGGGTGCCGCCGAGCAGCGCCGTGATGTTGCCGTGGATGCGCGTGCCGAAGGAGAAGTCGTACGTGCCCAGGGTGTTGATCCACGTCACGGGGTCGAGGAAGAGCCGGGCCCGGTTGTCCTGGAACACCGGGTGCGTACGGTGCCGGGGCTGGTCCGCCTCCAGCTGCGCGGCTTCGGACGTGTCGCCCCAGTACATCATCTCCAGGTCCGGGAGGTCCTGGGCGATGTAGTGGAGGTTGCGGTACCGCTGGAGGTTCGAGCGCAGGATCGCCGAGGCGTCCCCCGCCCCGGTCTCGGTGAAGGACGCGGCGATGAGCGCGTCGGCGCCCAGCGTTCCGGACTTCTCACGCACGGAGAACCGGTCGCCGTTACGGAACATCGAGGGGCACCCGATGACGTCGACGTCCTTGATTCCCAGGCTGGTCAGGTATGCGTGCGTGAAATGCCCGCGAACACCCATGGACGGCGAACGCTCCAGCACGGCCCGGCAGAAATCCCTTACGGCGTCGTTGAGCGGGGCGAGCGGCTCCAGCTCGTACTCCAGCGTCGACTGGGCGCCGATGCCGATCACCATCACCGGGATGCGCAGTTCCCGTATCAGCTGCGTCCACTTCTTGAGATGCGGCAGATAGGCCGTCCGGAACGCGTTGGCGAACGGAAGCACCAGGATGTCGTACTCGTCGTTGACGCGAGCGGCGAGGGTGGAGGCCGCCTCCCTGTGCACGTCCTTCTCGCTGATGATCGATATGTCCCGATCCTCGGTGAGGAGCATCTTGTGGACCGAGTCGCTGAAGACGAAGTTTCCGAAATTCCCGCTCCAGGCCCGCTGCTGAAGCACCATTTCAGGAGTCACCGAAGTGAAAGGGGACTTGAATGACCGCATCAAGATTTTTTGCATGGGGCGGGATCCTTGCATCGGAGATCGATGGGATGGGGCGGTCCGCGAAAAGGAATCGCGTACCGACGTACCCGGCTCCTGCGGGTCGCGGCGGGACCCGTTCATCCCCAAGGGGCCCACTGGTCTACACCATAAGTCGTGCCTTTCGGCGTGATAAGGGTGATGGGGCTGCGAATGCGTAACGAGTAAGAGGGCGTCTCACCCGGCGTGCTTGGCGAGCACCGGTGCGGCGGGCGGGGCGGGTGGCAGGCAGCCACGCGGGCGCGCCCATGCAGGCAGCCACGCGGGCGCGCCTGTAGTCGGGTGGACAGCCCCCCTTGTGTGGACAGCCCCCTCAGGACGCCGCCCCGCCGTTGCTCTTCAGCAACTGGCCGTTGACCCACTGGCCCTCGGGCGAGCAGAGGAACCCCACCAGGTGCGCGGTGTCCTGCGGGGTGCCGGTGCGGCCGAGCGGGGTGCCCTGGGCGAGGGCCTGCCGGAGTGCGTCGTCCATCCAGCCGGTGTCCACGGGGCCGGGGTTGACGACGTTCGCCGTCACCCCGAGGTGGGCCAGCTCGTGCGCGGCGGCCAGGATGATGCGGTCCAGCGCGCCCTTGCTCGCACCGTACGGGAGGTTGCCCACGGTGTGGTCGCTCGTGAGCGCGACGATGCGGCCCGTCGCCGTGCCGGGCGCGCTGCGGAAGCGGAGCCCGTACTCGCGCACCAGGAGCCAACTGGCCCGTGCGTTCACGGCGAAGTGCCGGTCGAACGCCTCCACCGTGGTGTCCAGGAGGCCCGAGTCCACCGACTCGGCGTGCGACAGGACGAGCGCGGTGACCGGCCGGCCCAGGCGCTGTTCCGCCTCGTCGAAGATGCGGGTCGGGGCGTCGGGGTCGGAGAGGTCCGCCTCGATCGCCGCCGTACGGGCTCCGGCGTCCTGGAGCTCCTTCGCGATGGACGCGGCGGCTCCGTTCTCGGCCCCCCACGCCATGCGCCGGTCGTACGGGGTCCAGTAGGTGAAGGCGACGTCCCAGCCGGAGGCGGCGAGCTGCCGGGCGATGCCCGCGCCGATGCCGATGCTGCGTCCGACACCGGTGACCAGGGCGATGGGGCGGACCTGCTCGGGGGCCGGGTCCGAGGCGGGTGCCGGGGCGGGCTTCGGTGCGGACGGGGGCTGCTCGTTGATCGTCACGGGACGATCCTTCGTGACCCGTACGCGTACGTCAACGACTTTCCCGGTCGCCCCACGGGCCGGCCCGAACCCCGGCTGACCTGCGGTGACCCATCTTCCTGGTGGACCGACGCGATCTTTGTGTTTCCCCGGGGCGGGGGCGCGCTCCTAGCGTGGAAGGAGGAAACTGCAAGGAACACAGACGAACGCCGCATATCGACAGATGCGGCCGGAGAGCCAGAGGGAAGGGACCGCAACCATGAGCGAGCAGCAGAAGCAGCAACAGCAGCAGTCGCTGAACGGCAGGACCGCAGTCGTCGCCGGAGGAGCCAAGAACCTCGGCGGCCTCATCAGCCGCAGCCTGGCCGAGGCCGGGGCCGACGTCGTCGTGCACTACCACGGCGAGAACTCGGCGGCCGATGCCGAGAAGACGGCGGACGCGGTGCGCGCGACGGGCGCCCGGGCCGTCGTCGTACGGGAGGACCTGACCCGCGTCGAGGGCGTCCGCAGCCTCTTCGACCAGGCGCTCGACGCCTTCGGCGGGGTGGACGTGGCCGTGAACACCACCGGCATGGTCCTCCGCAAGCCGATCGGGGAGACGACCGAGGAGGAGTACGACCGCATGTTCGCGATCAACTCCAAGGCGGCGTACTTCTTCCTCCAGGAGGCCGGCGCCCGCCTCAACGACGGCGGCCGGATCGTCAGCCTGGTGACCTCCCTGCTCGCCGCCTTCACGGACGGGTACGCCACCTACGCGGGCGCCAAGGCCCCGCTGGAGCACTTCACCCGGGCGGCGGCCAAGGAGTTCGCCCCGCGCGGGATCGCGGTGAACAATGTGGCCCCGGGCCCGATGGACACGCCGTTCTTCTACCCGCAGGAGACGCCGGAGCGGGTGGAGTTCCACAAGTCGCAGGCGATGGGCGGCCGGCTGACGGAGATCGAGGACATCGCGCCGCTGGTGAAGTTCCTGGTCACCGAGGGCGGTTGGATCACCGGGCAGACCATCTTCGCCAACGGCGGCTACACGGTCCGCTGATCCCCTGTCCGGACGTACGGGAGGATGGACCGGGTGACCCTGGACCTGCACAAGCTGGAACACCTCGTCGCCGTCGCGGAGGAGGGCGGGTTCACCCGGGCGGCCGAACGGCTGCACCTCAGTCAGCAGGCGCTGAGCACCTCCATCCGCACCCTGGAGCGGTACGTCGGCGTCCAGCTCCTGGACCGGGGTCACCAGCAGGTCACGCCGACGCCCGCCGGGCACGCCCTCATCGAGGACGCCCGCGCGCTCCGGGCCCAGGCGTACGCCGCCCTGGACCGCGCCCGGCGCATCGGCCGGGGCCAGGCCGGGCACCTGCGCATCGGCCACACCCCGGCCGTCACCGCCGAGGAGGTGGTGGACCTGCTGAGCCGGGCGGGTACGGAGGAGGAGGGCATCCAGGCCCATGTGCGCCAGCTCTTCCCGGACGAGCTGCGCGAGCAACTCCTCACCGGGGCCTGCGATGTGGGGCTCTGCCGGTCCATGCCCGCCGACTCGGGCCTCACCCGCGCCCGGGTCGCCGAACACCGCCTCCGGGTCGCCGTCCCCGCCGCCCACCCGCTCGCCGCCCGCCGCGCGGTGGCCCTGGCGGACCTGCGCGGGGAGCCGCTCACGGTGTGGGGGGAGCCGGGCGCGTCCGCGTACACGGACCTGCTGATCGGCCTGTGCCGACAGGCGGGCGTGGAACCCGACACCCGGCGCAACCCGGTCCAGGGCACGCCGCCCATCACCGCCGTCACCGCGACCGGCCGCATCGCCTTCGTCACCGCGCCCCCGGGCCCGGCGGCGGGCGGCGCGGCCCGCGTCGTCGACCTGGACCCGCCGGTCGACGTGCCGGTCCACGCGCTGTGGCCCGCGCACACGACCTGCCGGGTCCGCGACGTCTTCCTCAGCCGGTGCGGGGGCCTGGCCGAAGAGGGCGGGCCGGTGTGACGTTCCGCCGGTGCACGATGACGTCGAACCACTCGGCCGGCGAACCGCCCGTCAGGTGGTGGGCGGGGTCGTCGTCGGGGTCGTAACGCGGTCCGATGGCGCGGAACTCGGCGGTCCTGGCGAGCCAGTCGGCGACCGGCCGCGGCGCATCCGCGCGGAGGTCCAGCAGGTAGTCGCCCGTCGCGTCGTCCTCCAGGACCGATTCCACCAGGGGCGGTACGGGGCTGGGCACCCGGTGGGGCGGGGCGTCGGTGTACGTGGCCAGTTCACCGCGGCCGAAGGTGAGGCCGATGGACGAGTACTGGTCCCCGAGCCCGTCGTGGAGGTGGCTGCCGGCGTTGCGTGAGGCGCCGGCCGGGTCCGGCGGGAAGCTGATGGCCCGGGCGGGCGCCTTGGCGGAATGCGAACTGGAGGTCCAGAACAGCACCTTGTGCCCGGTGTGCCGGTGCCACCACTGGACGTTCTCCGCGAAGGACCGCTCGTAGTAGGCCATGTTGTGCGGGTCCAGCGGATCGTCGTCGTGGTCGTGGAGCTCGTGGTACTGGACGATCACGCGGGCGTTGTGGAGTGCCCAGGCGTGTCCGTCCGAGCCGGGCGCCCCCGCCACCAGGGCGTGGGCCGCTCGCGCCCGGTCGCACCAGGACCGCCTGTCCGCCAGGGCGCGGAAACGACGCGTGTGCGCGGACACCTCGCCCTGCGGCCGGAGGTCGGCGTAACAGGTCTCCAGCTCGTCCAGCAGCCCGGGGGCGGCCCGGCGTACGTAGTCGGCCACCGCGTCGTAGGCCGATGGCCCCGTCTCGTGGGGGCTGACCCCGACGAAGCGGACGGGGTCGTGCGGGCGGGTCTCGTTGAAGGAGCGCATCCACCGGACGAGGTCCAGGACCTCGGCGGTGCGGCAGAAGGGCTCCGCCGACTCCAGCAGCGCCACGGGATCTCCGACGCCGGTGCGTACATAGGCGTCGAGCCGGACGCCGAGCGTCCAGTCCTGGTCGAAGGCGACGGCACGGAATCCGGCCTCACCGACCAGAAGCCTGGCGATGCGGACCTGGAGGGCGAAGAGCTCGTGCGCCGCACGGGTTCCGGCCCTGTATCCCACTACGGTCGTCCGCTCGCCGAGCATGCCAAGGAGCGGCCTCAGGTCATCCAGCGCACCTGAGGGGGACACGGTGGTCAGGGGCCGCGCCGTGCTCCTGATCCAGTTCTGAACCGCTGTGCGCTGTTCCGGTGAGATCGTCATGGGGGCACCCTCCGACCTCAAGTCTGGTTGAGGTCAACCCTGCTCGGGGGATGAGGAGGGGAGGGGCAGCGCCGAGGCGTCGACATGCGGGGGCGGGCGGACCGGCAGAGACTCGGTAGGGATCTCCGGGGACGCCCGTTCCCGGCCGGGGCAGAGGAGGAACAGCATGACCGCATCGATCAGCGACCCGGTGGTGGAGAGGTTCGTCGCCGCCGTCAACGCGGGCGACGAGTCCGCCTTCACCGCCGTCCTCACCGAGGACGCCACGATGTCCGACGACGGCAGCGAACGGGACCTGGCCGCCTGGACGGAGAAGGAGATCTTCTCCCCGAAGGCGAACGGCCGCATGGAGGTCGTGGACGCCTCGGACGACGGCCGCACCCTTGTCGTCGACTACACCAACGACACCTGGGGCACGATGCGGACGCGCTGGGTCTTCACGGTCACCGGCGACCGCGTCAGCCGCTTCGAAACGGGCCAGGCGCCGGCCTGACGCCGGGGGCCGGCGGTTTCCGGCCCTTGGTACCGCGCGGGAGTCCGGGTCAGACGGGCAGGTGTGCGGCGAGCTGCTCCCACTGCCGTACGGGCGGGGAGTCGGGCGCGGTGGTCACGAGGTGGAGGCTGACGTGGTCGGCTCCGGCGGCCTATGAGCTGACATCAGCTCATGAACCGTTCACGGCCATCGAGTTGCTCCTATGATCGGTCACATGGGCGATGTGTTCTCGCAAGGCGAGATCTTGGCCGGAGGCCGGTACCGCATCGATGGACTCCTGGGAAGCGGCGGAATGGCCCAGGTCTACCGGGCCCACGATCTCAGCCTGGCACGGGCAGTGGCGATCAAGACAATGCTGCCCGGATTCACCCACGACGCGAGCCATCCGGAGCGGTTCCGGCGCGAGGCGCAGGCCATGGCCGCGCTCCGGCACCCGCACGTGGTGACCGTGCACGACACCGGAGAAGAGCCGCGTGCGGATGGGCCGCCGGTGCCGTACTTCGTGATGGAACTGGTGCCTGGGCCCTCGCTGGCGGACCGGATTCGTGCGGATGGACTCCCCGTGTCAGCCGCGGTCCGCATCACGGACCAGATCCTGTCCGCATTGGCGGCCAGCCACGCCCAGGGGCTCGTCCACCGCGACATCAAGCCGGCGAACATCCTGCTGGCCGGGGACGGCATCGCGAAAGTGGCGGATTTCGGTATCGCCCGCGCGGCAGCCGGTGCCGGGCGTGCGCTCACCGACACGCGGATGACGATCGGTACTCCTCAGTACATGTCACCCGAGCAGGTGCATGCCTCGGCTCATCTCGACGGACGGTCCGATCTGTACGCGGTCGGCGTGCTGCTCTTCGAGATGATGACGGGCCGGACGCCATTCAACGGGCCAGACGCGTTCGCGATCGCCTATCGACACCTGCACGAACCGCCGCCGACACTGGCCTCCTTCGGAATTTCCGCACATCCACGCCTGGAACCGGTGCTGGCCCGCGCGCTCGCCAAGCTGCCCGAGCAGCGTTACCCCGACGCGGAATCGATGCGCATCGCCCTCCGGATGGCAGTGGCTCCTTCACCGCCCCCCAGACGGATGCCGATGCCCCCACCCACACCCGTACCGACGCTGAGCCCAGGGTTGTTCACACCCGATCCCGCGCACGTGCGCCCGCAATGGCGAACGCACATCACGCAAGGCGTTCGGCTGACCGTCTCCGCGATCTTGATGTGGGGAGCAATGGTGTTCGTCGGCATGGCACAGGAGGGCGGCTACACCATCCCGCTGACATCGGGCGAGACGTGGGCCTTTCACAGCTTCGCGACGGCCGCGGTGATGGCCGCCGCTCCTGCTTGGAGCCGACGAAGCAGACAGCAATCGGCACTGTGGAAAACGACCTCATGGCTCTTGATGACCTGCTACCTCTTCATGTGGTTGGCCGGAGCCGCGATCATCCATGAGGCAGGGAGCATGTAAGAGGTCGTTTCTTCCCGGTATCCATCCCCCGCACCACGCCTCGGTGCCCTCGGGTCCTGTCACCGGGAGGAGCGGCGGGCCCTCCGGGCCGACGTGCAGGCCCGGGCCGATGCCGCTCCCGAGCCTCCGCCCTGGCGGGAGCGCTTCGCCGCCGTCGCGGCCGCCACGGCCGGAGAAGCGGGCGGTGGCGACGGCGACGGCGGGCGGGGCGGAACCGGACTACGGAACCCGGGCGACCGCGACGTAGAGGCCGCTCTTTTCCGGGGTGGGGGCGTCCGTGCCCTGGAACCACTCCGGGGCCTCCACCAGCCCGGGCTCCACGATGTCCAGGTCCTCGAAGAACCGCGAGAACTCCTTGCGGCTCCGCAGGGCCAGCCGGATGCCACCCTTCTGGTACTCGTCCTCGCTCTGCTGCCCGATCTCCTCGTCCACATCGGAAGCGCCGTGGGACAGCACGACGTAACTGCCGGGCGCCATGGCGTCCGTGAACGTACGCACGATGCCGATCGGGTCCTCGGCGTCCGGCAGGAAGTGCAGGAGGCCGAGGAGGGAGAGGGCTATCGGGCGGTCGAAGTCCAGGACCTTGCGTGCGGCGTCGAGGATGACGTCGGGCTCGCGGACATCGGCGTGGACGTAGTCCGTCACGCCCTCCGGCCGGCTGACCAGCAGCGCTTCGGCGTGGCGCAGGACGATGGGGTCGTTGTCGCAGTAGACGACCCGCGCGGAGGGGTTGATCTCCTGGGCCGTCTGGTGCAGGTTCGGCTCGGTGGGGATGCCCGTCCCGATGTCCAGGAACTGCGTCACGCCCTCGCCCGCCAGCCAGGCCGTCGCCCGGTTCATGAAGGAACGCTGCTGCCGGGCGCCGATCTTCGCCTCGATGGGCAGGCGCTCGGCGACCGCCTGGTCCACGGGGTAGTTGTCCTTGCCGCCGAGCAGGGAGTCGTAGACCCGTGCCGAGTGGGGCCTGCTGGTGTCGATCGGGGGGTGAGACTTCTCGGCCGTCATACCGAACTCCCTGTACACGTGGTGTGAACCCATCAGTTGACGCAGTCTGTCATGTCAACTGGAGTGAAGTGAACGGGTGTTCGTGTTGCGTGGGATGTCGGTCCCGCCGGCCCGGGCTCGATCGCGGCCGTGGCGCGGGTCGTATCTCCGCCAGGCGGCGAAGCGAGGGGTGGACAGGGAGGGCATTCGGCGCGAACTCCGCGATATTCCGTCAACGCCCAGACCCGTCCCATTCGGTGGACGGCTACTCTCGCCGCGTGGCCCATGTGACGCGCGATCAAGTGGCAGCCCTGGCGGGGATATCCACCGCTGTGGTCAGTTACGTCATCAACAACGGCCCCCGGCCGGTCGCCCCGGCCACCCGGGAGCGGGTGAGGGCCGCGATCGAACAACTCGGCTACCGACCCGACCGGATGGCCCAGGCGATGGCGCGGCGTCGCACGGACCTTCTCGGCATGGTCCTGCCCGACGCGCGACAGCCGTTCTTCGCGGATCTGGCGCACGCCGTGGAACGCATCGCCTTCGAGCGGGAAAAGCTCGTCCTCATCGGCAACTCGGATTACGTGGGTGAGCGCGAGGAGCACTACACCCACGCGTTTCTCGGCATGCGGGTCGCCGGGCTCATCCTCATCAGCCAGACCGGTGCGCAGCAGGTGGCCGAGACCTACGGCCGGGACGGCGGCCCCCGGGTGGTCCTGCTGCACCGGCGTCCGGACGACCCGGCGAACGCGGCGGTGGTCACCGACGACGTGGCCGGGGCCCGGCTCGCGGTGCGGCACCTGCTGGCGCACGGCCACCGTACGGTCGCCTGCTTCGGCCGGTCGGCGGCCACGCTCGCCCCGGGCGACCCCGTGGTCGACCGGGTGGAGGGGTGGGCGCAGGCGATGGGCGAAGCCGGTCTGCCCGTCGACGGGCTGCTCGTCGAGTCGCCGTTCGACCGGTTCCGCACCTACGACCTGGCGCTCGGCCTCCTGCGGCGGCGGGACCGGCCGTCCGCCGTCTTCTGCACGACCGACGACCAGGCGCTCGGCGTCCTGCGGGCCGCCAGGGAACTCGGTCTGCGGGTGCCGCAGGAGCTGGCGGTCGCCGGGTTCGACGACATCGCGGAGGCGGCGTTCGGTGATCCGCCGCTGACCACGGTCGCCTCCGACGCCGAGGCCATGGCACGGGCGGCCGTCTCCCTGGTGCTGGACGCGCCCGCGGCCGACGAGGACGCGGGCAACAGGGTCCGTACGTTCCCGGCCCGCCTGGTCGTGCGGCGCTCGTGCGGATGTGAGCAGACGTCCGTGGGGGTGCCGGGCGGGCGGCGGTAGGCAGGAGGGGGCGGGGAGTGGTGGAGTGGAGTGGAGTGGAGTCGTACGCGGGTGGGGCCGGGGCGGCGGCGTCAGGCGGCGGGCCCGGGCGTCAGGCCCGTACCCCATCCCAGGTCGGTCGTGCGGCGCGCGGCCGCACGCGTCGCGGGTGACCTGCTGCTTCTACGTCGTGGGGCGGAGGCGGTTCGCATACCCGCCAGCCTGTCCGACCTACAGGATTGCGCACAGGGCACAGGGGTAGCGTCTTTGCGCATTGCGTGAAGCCGTGGGGGGACAAAAAATGGATATACCCCGATTATCGGGCGCGGTGGGCCGTTCCGTCCTGAGTGCCGACGCGCGGGGTGTCTACCGTCTGCTGGCCGGACGGTCGAAGGCCGAGCCGATCGACGAGTTCCGCGCCCGGGCCGGGCTCGGGGCCGAGCCGCTGAGCGCCGCCATCGCTGAACTCGCACGGCTGAAACTCCTGTGCCCGGGTTCGCTGGCCGCCGGAATGCTCCTCGCGGTCGCCCCGGACAGCGCCCGCGCGCACTACCTCGGCCCGATCGTCCGGGAGTTGAACGACCGGCAGTTCGAGGTCGACGCGGTACGGGAGGTCTACTCGGAGCTGACCGTCGTCCACCGGCGCGCCGCGCTCTGCGCCGCCCAGGAGGCCGCCGTCGAGGTGATCCGCGACCTGGGGATGGTCCGGCGGGCCATCACCGAACTCGCCGCCCTCGCCACGCAGGAGATCATCACCTCGCAGCCGGGCGGGGCGAGGCCCGAGGCAGTGCTCGAGGAGTCGCGGCGGCGTACCGACGAGCTGCTGGATCGCGGCGTGCGGCTGCGGACGCTCTACCAGCACACGGCCCGGTTCAGCCCGGCGACAGTCGACTTCGTCGAGTACCTCACCGGGCGGGGAGCCGAAGTCCGCACCCGTAGCGACGGCTTCATGCGGCTGCTGCTCTTCGACGGCCAGGTGGCCGTGACGGCGCTCCGCTGCGACTCGGACGGCGCGGTGATCGTCCGCGACCCCCATGTGGTCTCCTTCATGCAGACCGCCTTCGAACGGGCGTGGAGCCGGGCCACGTTGTTCCGTCCCGAGTACGATCCCGCCGTCATCGAGCGGACCTCCGACGAGGTCAAGACCACGATCCTCCACCTCCTGGTGGAGGGGCTGGAGGACAAGATCATCGCCCGGCGGCTGGGCATGTCGCTGCGGACCTGCCAGCGCCACGTCTCCGAGATCATGCGGCGGCTCGGGGCCAAGAACCGCCTGCACGCGGGGTACTTGATCCACCACCACGGCATCCTGGAACGCGGGATGATCCCCAAGCCGCCGCCGGTCCGGCGCGACGTACCGGCCGGCGACCGGACGCCCTCCGCGCGCAGGGGGTGAATCCGCTCGCAGGGGGTGAATCCGTGCGCAAGGGGCGAGTCCCTGCGCCGGGGCGAGTCCGTGCGCCGGGGTGGGTCCGTGCGCCGGGGTGGGTCCCGCGCCAGGGTTGCGTCAGGCACACGTGCCCCATCAGTGCACCAGAGTTGAAGCGGTGCCGGGCAGCATGCCCAGGCGCACTCTCGCCAGATCGACCGCCTCCCGCAGCGAGCCGGCCACCGGTACGCCGGCGGACGCCAGGTCCTGGCCCAGCTGGGCGCCCCCGGAGTACAGCACGGCGGGGATGCCGGCGTTCCGCGCCGCCAGGGCGTCGTCCAGGGTGTCCCCGATGGCCACCACCCGGGTCACGTCGACGGGGAGGAGCTCCAGGTGCCGGCGCATGGCGTCCGCCTTGGTCCCGCCGGTCGGCCCGCGTCTGCCGTCCACCAGGGTGAAGTAGGGGGATATCGCCAGCCGTTCGACCTCCTGGAGCAGCTCCGCGTGGGTGTGCAGGGAGAGGACGGACTGCGAGTGGCCCGCGTCGGCCCACGCCGCCAGGACCTCCGCCGCGCCGTTCATCAGCACCGAATCGGTTCGCGCGTACGCGGGGTAGCGCCGCTGGAAGATCCCGTCCGCGAGCTCCCACTCCTGGGCGGTCAGCGCCCGGCCCAGCAGCCTGGCGTAGAACCGGGGCACGGGCACGCAGAACGTCTGCCGGTACTGCGGCATGCCGATCGGCGCGACCCCCAGCGCGGCCAGGGAGTCGTTGAGCGCGCGCAGCCGCGCCGCGTTGTCGTCGAGGAGCGTGCCGTTGAAGTCGAAGACGAGGTGCCCCGGCGGCAGGGCGGGGCCGCCTTCGGTCGGGTTCAGGTCCAGCAGCATGCGAGTCCTCCGGTCGGGTCTTCACGGCGGCGGGCGGCGGCCGATCGCCCACCCCGCCGCAGAGGGGAAGCGTCGGTCGTGGCGTGGCTGGCGCGAGGGGCGGTGGTGGTGGCGGTGGTGGTCAGTCGAGGGCGTCGGCTGTCGGCCCTGGCCGGAGCGGCTGGGACCGGGCGTCCTGGAGCGACCTGGCCAGCGTCCGGCCCAGCAGCAGACAGGGCACACAGAGCACCGCCATCACCAGGAACGCCAGGCGGGGCGAACTCGCGTACAGCGGACCGGCGATGGCCGTCATGGCCGCCGTGCCGAGGCTCATCGCGACAGCGGCGTACAGGCCGTGCGCGGTGGCCCACAGGTTCTGCGGCAGATGCAGCCGGACCGCCTGCGCGTGCGCGAAGTGCGTGAGCGCGAACGTACCGGCGTGCAGGACCTGTGTGAGCACCAGGACCGCCGGCGGCAACGGCAGCGCGAGGACGCCCCAGCGCAGTACGGACGCCGCCGCGGCCAGCACGAACAGCGCCGGGACGGACCGGCCGCCGAGCAGGGGCACGGCGTACTTGAACAGCAGCAGCTCCGCCGCCACGGCCAGCACCAGGAGCAGGCTCACCCCGGTGGGGGAGACCCCGAGCCCGCCGAAGTAGGCCGCCCCGAAGGCGTAATACATGCCGTGGGAGCCCTGGAGGAGGACGGAGATCGTCAGGATCAGCGCGTACGGGCGATGGGCGAGCAGGGTGCGTCGCGCCGCGCGGGCGGGAGGCGTCAGGCCGAGCACGACGCCGGACGGTGGGAACACGCCGACGACGGCCATCACCGCGCACCCCGCGATGAACACCCAGACCAGCGCGTCCGCCCCGTACCGGCCGTCGACGAGCCCGCAGAGCCCCAGGCCGACGATGAAGCCGGCCGAACCCCAGTACCGTACGGCCCCGTAGTCCGCCTGACCGCTCTCCGCGCCGATCGTGGCGAGGGTCTCGCTCAGCGGCATGATCAGCGGGTAGCAGACCCCTACCAGTACGGAAACCGCCACCATCGACGCCAGGTTCGGGGCCCCGAGGTAGAGCAGGCTCGTCACGGCCGAGCCCCAGGCGAGCACCTGCGCCAGCGTCCTGAGGGACGCGAGCCGGCACAGCAGCGGGTAGAGGAACGCCACGGAGAGGGAGCGCGAGATCAGCCCGGACGTCACGATCAGCGCGACGTCCGTTCCGCCGAAGCCCGCGTCGAGCAGCCATATCCCCCAGTAGGAGAGGTACACGCTCCAGGTCAGGAAGAAGAGGAAGAACCTGGCGGAGAGCCACACCCGGAAGGACATCTCACCTGCCTCCCGAGAGCCCGAGGAAGTCGACGGCCGACCGCCAGGCCGCCGCGCTGTGCTCCGGCGAGTGGTGCGGGCTGTCCGGGTCGCAGAACCCGTGTTCACAGGCGTGGAGTTCGGCCGTCACACCGGGGCGCCCGGCCACGCGTGCGGCGAACTCCGCTCCGGAGAAGCTGACTTCGTGTTCGGCGATCACCAAGAGGCAGCCGCCGTGCGGCTGTACGTCGAGGTGGTCGCGGATCCGTGAACCGTAGAAGCACACCGTCCGGTCCAGTGCCCCCGTCCCCGCGGCCAGCCACGTGGCCGTGGCCCCGACGCTGTAACCGACCCCCAGGACCCGGCGGTAGCGGGGCCGCAGCTCGGCGGCGTACCGCGCGAGGGCACGTCCCATCGGTTCGACGCCGAGGTTCCGCATGAAGTCCTCGTACGCCGCCGGCTCCTCGGCCCGCCCGAACGCCTTCGGCACGGGCCTGAAGTCGGGGGTGAACACGTCGCAGCGGTAGCGGCGCAGGGCGTCGGCCACGACGGTGATGTGGTCGTTCACGCCGAAGATCTCGTGGGCGACGACGAGTGCGGTGTCGTGGGCCTCCTCCGTGTCGGCGGCGGGGGCAGAGGTGTGGGCGACCGCGACGGTGGTGTCGCGGTCGCCCGGCGACTGGTCAGCCATGGGGGAGGGTCTTCCGATCGTCAGTCCTCGATCTCCACCGGCATGGTCACGATGCCGTGGAAGGTCGGGTTCGCGGTCCACTGCGGCTTCGACAGGTCGTACCGCGGGGCTATGCCCGGAATCCGGGCGATGATCCCGCGCATGACCTCCTCGACCTCCACGCGGGCGAACGCCGCCGCGATGCACGCGTGGTAGCCGCCGCCGAACCCGAGGTGCCGCTTGCCGTTCCGGTCCAGCCGGAAGTCCTTCGGGTCCTCGAACGCCTCGGGGTCGCGGCCGGCCGACCCCAGGAAGAAGTACACGGAGTCGTTGGCCCGGATCTTCTTCCCGTGCAGTTCGACGTCGTCCTTGGCGTGCCGGGTGATGTACTGGATCGGGGACTCGACGCGGATGCACTCCTCGACGGTCGCCGGGGTCAGCTCGGGGTCCTTCTTGAGGGCCGCGAACTCGTCGGGGTTCGTGAACAGCAGATGCAGGCAGTTGCTCAGCAGGAACTGCGGGATCTTGTGCCCGCCGAAGATCAGGTGGATCGTCTGCCGGATGATCTCGGCGTCGGCCAACTGCCCTTCTTCGTCCGGGTTCTCCGAGATGAGGCGGGTGAGCAGGTCGTTCTTGGGGCTCTCCCGCCGCTCCTTGATCGCGCGCGTCAGGAAGTCCACGATCTCGGCGAGACTGCGCCGCGTCTGCGCGCTGATCTCCCGGTCGGGGGCCGGCTTCACCACGAAGTCCTGCATGAAGGCGGCGATGTCGTCGGACCAGCCGATGAATCGCTGCACCTCCTCGCCCGGGATGCCCAGCATCCGGCACAGCACGAGCGCGGGGATCTGGTGGGCGATCTCCTTGACGAAGTCGAAGGACGTGCCGTTCCGTTCGAGCACCCCGTCGAGCTGATCAGCGACGATCCGCTGGATCTCGGGCCGGATCAGGTCGACTTCCTTCGCCCAGAACGCCCGGTTCATGTGGGAGCGCAGCCGGGTGTGCACGGGCCGGTCGTTGTAGATCATCCAGGTCGAGATCACATCGATGATGTCCTGGAAGTCGCCTTCCTCGCCCGGCGGGACGTTCTTCATCTTGTTCGTGATCAGCGGGCTGGTGATGAAGGTGTCGCCCACCAGGTACGTGGACACGTCGCCGTACCGGGTGATGAACCAGGACTCGGACTCCTCGTGCCAGAACACGGGTTCGGTCGAGCGGAGTTGCTCGTACAGGCGGTACCGCTGATCCTGGTACGCCGCGTCGTAGATGCTGAACTGGGCGATGGCGGGTTCTGTCGGCATGCGCCACATCCTGCCTGCGCGCAAAACGATGCGCCCGCCTGCCAGGGGGCCGTATCGCCGCCAGACGGAGATGCGAGGGGCTGCCCGCCCCGCAGGCTCCCGCCGGGCGCCGGGGCTCGACGGGAGCTTCGCGCGCGTCGCTGGAGTTTCGCTCGGATCCTCTGGATCTTCGTCGCGATGCGGGTGGTCATCGTGGCCCTGACGTGCATCAATGGGGAGCCGTGCCCCGACGTGACGTGCATGCCGAGCGTGGCGGGCCCGGACAGACATGAGAGACGTGAGAGACGTGCTGACGGACCGGGCCGGACCGGACCGTCCGCATGTGTGGATTACTCAGAAGGCGATCGTTGTGAACCCTGACGTGCCCCCGCCCTGGGGCCCGCCCCCTCGCCCCGCCGACCAGGGCCGCCCCGCCGACCAGGGCGGGCCTGCCGACAAGGGCGGGCCTGCCGGGACTGTCGACCCGGGCGGGCCCGAAGGGCAGGCCCCTTCGCCTGGGTGGGCCCGACCTGGAGGGGCGGTCCCTCCGCAGGGGTGGGTCCCGCCTCAAGGGCAGGCCGTGCCTCAAGGGCAGGCCCCTCCACAGGGATGGGGGCCGCCTCCCCAGGGGTGGGGGCCGCCTCCCCAGGGGTGGGGGCCGCCTCCAGGGTGGGGGCCTCCGCAGGGGTGGGGTCCCGCGCCCGGTCCCGTACGGGCCGAGGCCGGGTCCCGTTACGACGAGCAGGGCCGCAACGGGCGGGGAGGCAGGTTCGGCTGGCTCGGCGAGCTGCTGCTCGTCCTGCTCCTGCTGATGGCGGGCTTCTTCGTCGTCTCCGTGATCGGCTTCACCATGGCGGAGGTGCTGGGCGCGGCCCCCGAGTCGACGGACGGCGGGATGTTGTTCGCGGACCCGACCGCCGACATGGCCTTCCAGCTCGGCGCCCTCGCGATAGGCATCCCCACGGTCCTGTGGGGTGTTCGCTATCTGGGCAAGCGGCCGGCGGGCACGCTCTCCTCGGTCGTCGGCCGGCTCCGTTGGCGCTGGCTGGGCCTGTGCGCCGCCGTGGCCTTCCCGTTGATCATCGTGCAGTTCGGGATCCTGCTGGCATGGACCTGGGGATCGGAGGCGGGCGAGCCGACCGGGGACGGCTGGCCGGGCTGGTCCGGTTTCCTGGTGAGCCTGGCCGTGTTGGGGGCGCTGGTCCCGTTCCAGGCGGCGGCCGAGGAGTACGTCTTCCGGGGCTGGCTGGTCCAGGTGATCGGCCGGGTCGTGCGGTCCCCGTGGCCCGCGATCGTCCTCGCCTCGCTCCTGTTCGCCCTGGCCCACGGGTTCGGGGAGCTCTCCGGCTTCATCCTGCTGCTCTACTCGGCGCTGTGGTGGGGCTGGCTGGTGATCCGTACCGGGGGCCTTGAGGCGGTGATCACCCTGCACGTCGCCAACAACCTCCTGGCCCTGGGCCTCGCGACGGGCTTCGGCGAACTCGCCTCCGCCGAGACGGCGGCCGACGCGCCGTGGCAGGCGATGGTGGTCGAGCTGGTCTTCGCACCGCTGTACTGCCTGGTCATGGCACGTCTCGCGGACCGGCGAGGGGTGGAGCGAGTGAGCGGTGCGGTGGAGCGGGCGAGCATCTGAACGGCCTGGGGCCGCTCCGGAACGCCGGCCGTCGCCCAGGCGGCGTACGGGCTGTCGGGCTCTGGTTGGATCGGAGCGGCGCCACGGTCCAGGACCCGTGGGCGGAGGGGGATCCCATGTCGGACGACGAGCGGTTCAGGGCGAGCGGGTGGCGGGGCCGGGAGGTGAGGATACCGAGGCCCGCCGGGACCCCGGGGCCCGTCGTGCTGGAGTTCAAGGGCGGCGTCACCACGTCGTTCCAGCTGTACGCGGGGAAGCGGACGGCCACGTACAGGTCGTACGGCGAGCAGTTGCTCCGCACCGGTGGCCCCCGGGCCCGCAGAGTGCTGGTGCCCAGCCACTGCAATCACGTGGGGGTCCATCGGATCAGCCCGGGGAGGAATGTCGGCACGGGCTTCGCGCGCTGGCGGCTGCGCGCCGTGGACACGGCCGAGCTCCCCGTACTGACGGACACCCTGTCCGGAAAGTGCGAGGACGTCGTGTTCTTCGACCGCCCCGCCCGTTTCTCGTTCGCCTGGGACGGCTCCCTTGCGAACGGCCGGCTGTATTTCACCCGGGCAGACGGGGGCGAGGCCCGTGCCGTCGGCCTGGAGGGCGTCTTCCGGGGCGTGACCGTCGTGCCGGGCGGCGGCTTCCTCTCCGTCTCCGTCTCGGAGCCTTGGACGCTGAAGAGGTTGTAGCGACTGCGGGGGCTGTGGGGGCCGCGGGGCTTGTGCGGGTTGCGGGGGCTGTAGCGACTGCGGGGGCTGCGGGGCTTGGGCGGGTTGCGGGGGCTGGGCGGGTCGCGCGGGCCGGAACTCAGAACCGTACGGTCAACTGGGCCTGCACATGCGCCCGCAGGACGCCCGCCATGTCCGTCGCGCAGTCGCTGATCAGCCACTGGATCTGGAGGCCGTCCATCAGGGCGATCAACTGCTGCGCGGCGGCCGCCGGGTCCACGTCGTCGCGCAGCTCGCCCGCGTCCCGGGCCTGGAGGTAGGCGCGTTCGGTGTTGGCGACGGACGTGCGGTAGCGCGCCTCGAAGTAGGCGTGGGCCGGGTGGTCGGGGGCGGTGGCCTCCGCCGCGACCACCGAGAACAGCTCGACGATCCCGCGCCGCTTGGCGTTCAGCTCCGCGAGGTCCACCAGCCGGCGCAGATGGTCGACGCCCCGGGTGACGCCCAGGGCGAGCCACTCGTCGTCCACGTCGTCGCGCCGCTGGAGCACCGCGAGGAGCAGGGCCTCCTTCGTCGGGAAGTGGTGCAGGAGGCCCGGGTGGGAGATGCCGCAGCGGGTGGCGATCACGCGGAGGGACGCGCCCCGGTAGCCGGCCTCCCCGAACAGGGTCATCGCCTGGTCGAGGATCTCGGTCCGCTTGGCCCGGCCCTTGGCGTAGCCGCGCCGCGTTCCCTCGCTCACGCGCCTTCACCCGCTGCTGTCATCGCACGCCTCTCTCGCTCCGCTCCCACTTCGCCGCCGCCGCGCCACGTGTGCGCCTCGCCGCTCCGGCGCTTCGGTGCTCCCGTACGTCGCCGCTGCGGTCCAGATTCTCACAGGGTCGAATACCCGCCACCTCAATACTTACCAAGCGGTCGGTATTGAGCGTACGGTACTGCGGAGTGCCGTCGTGAAAGGAACTCCCGTGGGCCTCCTGCCGCCGTATCTCGACCCCGCGCTCCCCGTCGCGGACCGGGTCTCCGATCTCCTGGGCCGCATGACGCTGCCCGAGAAGGTCGGCCAGATGCTCCAGCTCAACGCCAAGGAGGGCGTCCGGCACCTCGTGGAGGACCTGCACGCGGGGTCGATCCTGCACGCCTCGCCCGCGCGCGTACGGGAGGCCGCCGCGCTCACCGAGAGGACCCGGCTGCGCATTCCGCTGCTCGTCGCGGAGGACTGCATCCACGGGCACTCCTTCTGGGAGGGGGCCACGATCTACCCGACCCAGCTCGGGATGGCCGCCACCTGGGACCCGGAGCTGGTGGAGCGGATCGCGCGGGCGACGGCGGTGGAGGTCGCGGCGACCGGGGTGCACTGGACGTTCTCGCCGGTCCTCTGCATCACCCGGGACCTGCGGTGGGGCCGGGTGAGCGAGACGTTCGGCGAAGACCCGCACCTGATCGGGGAGTTGGCCTCCGCGATGGTGCGCGGCTACCAGGGCGACGGCCTGGCGGACCCGACCGCGATTCTGGCCTGCGCCAAGCACTTCGCCGGGTACTCCGAGACCCAGGGCGGCCGGGACGCCAGCGAGGCGGACATCTCCCGGCGCAAGCTGCGCTCCTGGTTCCTGCCGCCGTTCGAGCGGGTCGCCGCCGAGGGCTGCCGGACGTTCATGCTCGGCTACCAGTCGATGGACGGCGTGCCGATCACCGTGAACCGCTGGCTGCTGGACGAGGTGCTGCGCGGCGAGTGGGGTTACACCGGGACCCTGGTCACCGACTGGGACAACGTCGGCCGCATGGTGTGGGAGCAGAAGATCTACGCCGACTACGCGCAGGCGTCGGCGGCGGCGGTCCGCGCGGGCAACGACATGGTGATGAACACGTCGGGCTTCTTCGAGGGCACGCAGGAGGCGGTGGCGCAGGGCGAGTTGGCGGAGTCCGAGATCGACGCCGCCGTACGCCGGGTCCTGACGCTCAAGTTCGAGCTGGGGCTCTTCGAGAACCCGCGCCACCCCGACGCCGCCCGCCAGGCCGAGGTGATCGGCAGCGCGGCGCACGCGGCGCTCAACCTGGAGGCGGCCCGGCGCTCCCTGGTGCTGCTGGCCAACGACGGCACCCTGCCGCTGGCGGGGGGCCTGGCGGCGGACGGGGCGGGCGGGGCCACGGGGCCCGGCCCCCGTACGGTCGCCGTCGTCGGCCCCAACGCGGATGACGCACAGACCCAGTTGGGCGACTGGGCGGGCTCGTCGGGCCAGACCGACTGGCTCCCGGACGGGCAGCCGCGCGCCATGATCCGTACCGTCCTCGACGGCTTCCGCGACCATGCGCCCGCCGACTGGACCGTGTCGTACGCTCCCGGCGCGCGCATCCTGGACGTCGGGCCGGACCCCGAGGGGGCGTTCTTCCCGGACGGACAGCCCCGCCCGGAGGTCGTCGTCCCGGCCGCCCCCGACCCGGAGTCGATCGGTGAGGCGGTGGCCGCCGCCGAGGCCGCCGACTGGGTGGTGGCCGTGGTCGGCGACCGGATCGAGCTGATCGGCGAGGGCAAGTCGACGGCCACCCTCGAACTCGTGGGCGGCCAGGTCGCGTTGCTCGACGCGCTGGCGGCCACGGGCAGGCCGCTGGTCGTCGTGGTCGTCAGCTCCAAGCCGCTGGTACTGCCGCCGGCCGCGCTCGGTGCGGCGGCGATCGTGTACGCGGCCAACCCGGGGATGCTCGGCGGCCGGGCGGTGGCGGAGCTGCTGCTCGGCCTGATCGAGCCGACCGGCCGCCTCCCCCTCTCCTTCGCCCGGCACGCGGGACAGCAGCCGACGTACTACAACCAGGTGCGCGGCCAGCACGGTTCGCGGTACGCGGACCTCACGCAGAGCCCGGCGTTCGCGTTCGGGGAGGGGCTGAGCTACACCACGGTGGAGTACGCGGACCTGGAGCTGTCGACGGCCGTCGTCGAACCGGCCGAGACCGTACGGGCCCGGGTGACCCTGCGCAACACCGGCTCACGGCCCGCGCTGGAGACGGTCCAGGTGTATGTGAGTGACAGCGTGACGTCGGTGACCTGGGCGGAGAAGGAGCTGAAGGCGTACGAGCAAGTGGCGCTGGCCTCGGGGGAGTCGCGGGACGTCGTGATCGAACTGCCGGTAGCCGCTTGTACGTTGGTGGACTCGGAGGGGCGACGCGTGGTGGAGCCGGGGCGCTTCGAGCTGCTGGTGGGTCCGTCGTCGCGGAATGAGGCGCTGCTGCGGGCGGAGTTCACGGTGAAGGGGTGAGGGGGTGAAGGGGGGAAGGGGTGAGGGGGCGAGGCGGGCCGGCGGGAATCTAACCCGTATGCGTGTGTACGTGGGTTAGGGTTCGGGCGTGAGGGACGACAGCAGGAGCGACAACAGCAGCACCAGTGCGCCGGCCGGGCCTGGACAGGGTGACTTCTCCGGATTGCACCACGTGGGGCATGTCGTCGAAGACCTGGGCGGGGCCATGGAATTGTACCGGCGTCTGGGCTTCACGCTGCCGCCGCCGAGCGTGCCCGCGATGCCTCCCCGGGAGGGCGCGCCCCCCGAGCCGTTCGGCGCGGCGAACACGCACGCCGATTTCCCCCGGGGATTCGTGGAGTTGGTGACGGCCGTACGCCCCGGGGTCGGCTCGCTGCCGCCCGACGTCCACCTCGTACCGCTGGAAGCGCCACCGGAGGTGCTGCCCCAACTGGTCCGGCGCATCAGCGGGACCAGCGCGGGACTGGCGGCGTTGCTGGACCGTTTCGAGGGCCTGCACATCCTCATGCTGGCGGCCCCCGACATCGACGCGGCCGCCGCCCGCCTCACGTCGGGCGGTGAGCGGCACGGTGGGGTCAACTCCGTGCGGTGCCCGGCGCGTACGGAGGCGGGTGACACCGTCGTGGAGACGGTCAGCTACCTGGAGCTGGACGGCGAGGGGCCCGGAGGGGCACAGGGCCGGGTGGCGGAGGGGCGGGTCGGGGCCGTCGCCGAACTGGACCCGGCCATCCAGGGCCCCCGCGTGCTCGACCACCCCAACGGGGCCGTGGACCTCGTCGACGCCGTGCTGTGCGTGCCGGACGACGAGCTGGAGGTCTGGAGCGAGCGGTACGGTTCCCGCCTCGGCCGGTCGTACCGGGAGGAGGGCCCGGCCCGGGTCTTCGACCTGGGTCCGCGGGGCTGCGGGGTGACGCTGGTGCCCGCTTCGGGGCTGGGGAAGGTGCTGCCGGGGGAGGCAGGGCCCGTGGCGGCGGGCGAAGGGGCGCTCGGGCTGCCGGGCGAAGAGGCGCTCGGGATGTCGGGCGCGGGGGTCTCCGCGTCGCCCGGGGAAGGGGTGGCGGTGCTTGCGCCGGCGCTTCCGGTGTTCGTCGCGTACGCCGTCGCCGTACGGGATCTCGCCGCTGCCCGCGATCTGCTCGACGCGAACGGCTTCCACCCGCGCCGGACGGCCTCGGGGGATGTTTTCGTCCCGGCCGCGGAGGCGTTGGGGGCGGCCGTGGTCTTCCGCCAGGCGTAACCGCCCCGGGGACCGCCCTGGTCCTGGCCTCCCCCTCAGGACCGCCTCTGACATCGGGTCCGGGGGAGGTCGGCCCCCTCCGTCAGGAGTCAGGAGTGGCGACGCGCGGGCGCGTCCCCGAAGACCCGGCGGGCGAGGTCCTCGCGGAGCCGGGTGAGGCGGTCGATCTCGGCGTCGAGGACGGCGAGCCTGCGGCCGACGACGCCGGAGGCGGAACCGCCCGGGGCGTCGGCGGAACCGCACCGGGGCGGCGGGTCCTCGGTGAGGAGGTGGAGCCGGTCGGCGCAGGAACGCAGGTCCTCGATGGTGAAGCCGGAGCGCAGCAGTTCGCGGATGACGCGGAGCCGGGCGACCTCGTCGGGGCCGTAATCCCGCTGGCCCGAGGCCGTGCGGCCGGGCGGCGGGAGCAGCCCGCGCTGTTCGTACAGCCGCAGCGCCCTGGGGGTGCACCCCGCCGCCGCTGCCGCCTCACCGATCCGCATGACGCCCACCCGGCCCTCCGCACGGGCCCGGTTGCCCGGGCCGCCCCTACAACTCCACTACAACTCCACGACGACGGCCCCGAAGTGCCGCCCCTCGATCAACTCCCGCAACGCCTGCGGCGCGCGATCGATGCCCGGGATCCGGGTGTGGGGGAAGGTGATCTCGCCGGAGCGGAGCCACTCTCCGAACCGCCCGGTCCACTCCTTCTCTACGTCGGGGTGGTCCGTACCGCTGTAACCGCGCAGCGAGACGCCCTTGACGACGATACGGAACGAGTCGAGCTCCACCGGCGAGCTGCCGCCCTGGCGCCGCGCCGACAACTGCCCGGAGAGCGCCCCGACCAGGGCGAACCGGGCCCCCTGCCGGGCGGCCCGGACGGCTGCGGCCAGTTGCTCGCCGCCGACCGTGTCCAGCAGGACGTCGATGCCCTCGGGCGCGGCCGCGGCGAGCTGTGCGGCGAACGGGGTGCCGGAGTCCCGCAGGAGGACGGCGTCGTAACCGAGTTCGGCGACCAGCCGCTCCGCCTTCCGCGGCGACCCGGTGCTCCCGATCACCTTCCCGGCCCCCAGCAACCGGGCGATCCGGCCCGCGAGGGTGCCCACCGCGCCCGCCGCGCCGGTGACCAGGACGGTGTCGCCGGCACGGACCCCGGCGAGGCGGGTCAGGGCCCCGTACGCGGACGACCCCTGGGCGAGGTGCGCCACCGGATCGGGCAGGACGTCCCCCACGGGTACGCAGCCGGAGGCGTCCACCACGGCGTGGTCCCGCCAGCCGTGAAGGTGGGTGACGGTGTCGCCGGGGCGCAGCGGGCCGCCGTCCGGGGCCGCGACGACCTCGCCGACCGCCGGCCCGAACAGCGCGTCGCCGCTGCTCAGCGCGGGGAGCGGCACTCCGTCGACCTCGCCGCCGATCAGGGTGCGCAGACCGGGGAAGACCAGGAAGTAGCGGTTCCGCACGAGGACCTGCCCCGGTCCGGGGGCCGGCAGCGGCCTCTCCACCACGGCGAAGTCCTCCGGGGCGGGCAGCCCTTGGGGAATGGAGACGAGCCGGACCTCGCGAGCGGTGCGCGGGAGGCGCGCGGACAGGGGCGGGCGTGGGGACGGGGCGGCGGTCATCCGGAACTCCTCGGCGCTGGCTGTACGGGGATGGCTGTACGGGGACGGCGCGGCGGCACACGGAAGGCGTCCGCTCGACGGGTGCGCAGACGCTAACCCCTGCCCCGCACGTCAGGGTCAAGTCGGAGGAGGACAGGAGGACAGGAGGAGAGGGAACCGCGAGGAGAAGGAACCGCGAGGAGAAGCGAAGGAGAAATACCGGAGAAGGCGTGAGAGGGGGAGAAGAAGCGATTCGGCGTGACCGGGATCCCCCAAACGGGTGTGGCGCGGCCCCCCGGTGGCCCCCGGGCGAGCACAATGGGGCGGCGGTTCGTGCAGAGGTGCCGAGGCCCTCTCCCGCACCTTGCGCTGAAGGAGGACCGGTGGCTGATGGCTGGGCGGTTCAGCGGACGGGGCCCGGTGACCTGGCCCGCACACAGGCGAGGGAACAACTGCTGGATGCCGCACGGGAGCTGTTCGGGGTCGTCGGCTACCGGGAGACCACCGAACTGGACCTGTGCGCGGCGGCCGGGGTCGCTCCCGAGGTGCTCCGGCAGGAGTACGGGACGCGGGAGGGGCTGCTCATCGCCCTGCACAACCGGGTCACCACCATCGGCCTGCGAGCGGCGGAGGCGGCCCTGCTGGCGGAGGGCATCGACAAGTGCTCGATCGCCGAACGGGTCGGGCGGCTCTTCGACGCGTACGTGGGAGCCGTCACCCGGGACCCCCGCGAGGCGCGGGTGACCTTCGTCGAGGTGCTGGGCGTGAGCGCGGTGGTCGACGAGCACTGCAAGCTCTGGCGGGCGCTGTGGACGGAGTTCCTGACCGGTGAGGCCGAGCGGGCGGTGGAGCGGGGCGAGGCGGAGGACCGGGACCACCGCGTCGACGTCATGGTGATGGTCGGCACGGTCCACGAACTGATGGCCCACCACGCCCGCCGCTGCCGCCGCGCCCGCCCTGAGGAGGTCTCCGGCGAGCTGACGCAGCTCGCACTGACGATGCTGGGGTCGCAGCCGGTGGGGTGAGGGGGCGGGGGTGAGGGGCGGTCACCGGCCGACGAGGAGGCCACGCACGCACGGACGGTCGCCGCAGACGAATGCGGCGAGTTCGATGGGACGGATACGGCGAGTTCGATCGGACGAATACGGCGAGTTCGATCGGACGGATCATGCCGGCAGGACGGACTCATGCCGGCAGGACGGACTCATGCCGGCAGGACGGACTCACGCCGGCAGGACGGACTCATGCCCGCAGGACGGATCATGCCCGCGGAATGGACGGCTCTCCCGCTCAGGCGGGTTGCGGCAGCGAGGGCCGGCGTGCGTACGGGCCGGTGATCCCCCACGCCTGGTGCATCGCGTCGGCGAAGGCGGCCGCGAGCAGGTGCTCGCCGCTCGGGCCGGGGTGCGTGCCGTCGTACGTGTCCGTGTGGATGTCGTACTCCGGGGGGTGCGAGGCCAGGAGGAGCGGGGAGGCGGGCTCGTCCAGGTCGGCGACCGCCTTGGCGAGGAGTTCGTTGAAGCGGGCGCAGGAGGCGGCGAAGGGGGCGTCCGTCTCGGCCCGGACGTTGGGTATCACCGGGAGCAGCACCATCCGGATGTGCGGGTTGGCCGTGCGGGCCGCCGTGATGAACGCGCGGGCGTTGGCGGCCGTCTGCTCGCTGTCCGTGTAGAACCCGAGGTCTATCAGGCCCAGCGAGACCAGCAGCACGTCCGCGTCCGCCTCGCGCACCGCGTCCGCGATCACCGGGGCCATGTGCAGCCACCCCTCACCCCAGCCGGCCAGGTGCCTGCGCGCGTCGGGCGGGAAGGACGGGTCGGCGTACGCGTGGGAGAGCGGGGCGTTCGCCTCGGCGTCGTACAGCGTCGTGCGCGGCCCGACGATCTCGTACGGGGTCGGGCAGGCCGTCTCCAGGTGCTGCCACAGCCGGTAGCGCCAGGTGAAGTCGCCGGTGGCGCCGATGGTCATGGAGTCGCCGACCGGAAGAAAACGCATGGCGTCATCATGGCCGATCACGGCTGTGGCCTGCGACGTGACGATGGACACGGTGGTGGCGGCGGGACCGGGGTGCGGCGGTGGGCCTCCCGGGCGTGGTGGTGGGGCCGGCGTCGGCAGCGGACCCCGGGGTGCGGCGGTGGACGGGGGCGGGACGGTGGACACTTGGGCCATGCGTCCGTATCCGAGCCGTCCGGCAGGTCTCGCCGTTCCCGCCGCAGCCCTTCTGCTGCTCCTGGGGGCCGCCTGCCCCGCCGTCGCCGCCGATGGCGAGCCCGACCGTGACTTCACGATCGAGGACCCCCGCATCACCGAGTCCAGCGGCCTCGCCGCCAGCCGTCTGCACCCCGGCGTCTACTGGACGCACAACGACAGCGACGACGGCCCCTACGTCTTCGCCGTCGACTCCCGCACCGGGAAGACCGTCGCGACCGTCACCATGCGGGGGGTGGGGGAGCCGCGTGACGTGGAGGGCATCTCGATCGGGCCGGACGGCGACATCTACGTCGGTGACATCGGGGACAACCTGGACGGCACGTGGAGTCATGTCTGGATCTACCGTTTCGCCGAGCCCAAGACGCTCCAGGACACCACGGTGACCGCCACGCAGTACGACGTGAAGTACGCGGACGGGGCCCGCAACGCCGAGGCGCTGATGGTCCACCCCCGGACCGGGCGCGTCTACATCGCCTCCAAGAACGAGGACGGCGGCGGGCTCTACGAAGGCCCCGCGAAGCTCACCACCGGCGCCATGAACACGTTCCGGCGGGTGGGCGAGGTGCCGTGGGTGACGGACGGGGCCTTCTCGCCGGACGGACGCTCGCTGGTGCTGCGGTCGTACTTCAGCGCCCGTGTGTACGCCTTCGAGGACGGCCGCATCGGCGATGACCGGTCGGTCGCCGCACCGTTCCAGCGGCAGGCGGAGTCGGTGACGTACACGGCGGACGGCTCGGCCCTGATGTTCGGCTCGGAGGGCGCGCGCAGCGGTGTGGTGCGCGTGGAGGTGGAGGGCGGCGGCAAGCCGGAGAAGGGTACGGGGAGCCCGGACAAGGGGAAGCCCTCGGGGAGTGGAAGCGCCGCTGAAGGGCCTGAGGGCGAGGGCGGTGACGGCAAGGGCAGCGTGGGGCTCGGCGCGGCCGTCGTGGCGGGCGCGGCGGTCCTCTGGTTCGCGCTGAAGCGGCGGCGCGGGGAGGGGTGAGCCCGCCCCCGCAGGACCCCTGGGCCCCGCCCGCTACCTCGTAGCCGCGCCGGCAGGGGCTGATAGCCCCCATCAGCCGCCGGCCGCCATCAGCCGCCGGCAGTGGCCATCGGCCTCCTCAGCCTCCGTCCGTCACCGGCCACACCTCGTAGTGCAGCGTCCGGTCCCGCTTCAGCCGGTGTGCGAGCGGGACCAGGACGCCCTGCACGATCGGGTACTTCCGCGACAGCATCCGCGCCGCGTGCGTGTTCTCCTTCGTGCCCGGGCGCAGCAGCCGTGCGTGGGCCCTGATCTGCGGCCCCGTGGGGCTGCCCCGGACCGTGCACGGAGCGATCTCCACCCGCGGGTGGTTCCGCATCCGCTCGACCTTCCAGGCGGAGGAGAACGTACGGATGAAGGCGTGATCGCCCTCGACGGCGATGTTGACGGGCGTGCCGACGGGGGTGCCGTCCTCGCGGTGGGTGCTCAGCAGCACGGTGTACTGCTTGACGAAAGGAGCGAGTTCCCGGCTGGCGTCCATATATCCATTGGGGCACGGGCCGGGCGCGCTGTCATGTCCGGTCGTCTGCCGTCCGTTCCTCGACCAGGGCCTCGAAACCGGCGATCAGCCGCTGGAGCCCGAACTCGAAGTGGTCGAACTCGGGGCTGAAGGTGTCCTCGGCCATCCCCGCCATCAGCGGGTAGTCGCCGCTGTGCATGGCCCGCTCCAGGTAGGGGCGCTGGTTCTCCCAGAACGCGTCGTCGCTCAGCCCGGTCTGCCGCAGGGCCTCCGCCGCGTCGGCCCGGGTGCGGGCGAGGCCCTCGACGAAGCTGTTGACCGTGATGATCACGCCGATCAGCTCGGGGTCGCGCAGCCGCATGGACCGCAGCCCGGAGAGGGCGAGTTCGAGGCCGCGCAGGGCGCTGGGGCCGAGCACCGTACGGGCCTGGTTGATCTTCAGCAGCCAGGGGTGGCGGCGCAGGTTGTCCAGGTAGGCACGGGCCATCTTGTCGATCGCTGCCTGCCAGTACCCGGGCGCGTCGGTCACGTCGGTCACGTCAGGTGCGTCGGGCGCGTCAGTTACGGCGGGTGCGTCGGGTGCGTCGGGTGCGTCGGGTGCGTCGGCGGCGTCCGCAGGGCGGTCGCGGTCGCGGTCCCGGTCGCGGTCCCGGTCGTGCTCCGCGGGCAGGGGCTCGCCCAGCACGCGGTCGAGCATCAGGTCCAGGAGTTCGGCCTTGCCGGGGACGTACCGGTAGAGCGACATCGTGCCTGTGCCGAGCTCGGTGGAGAGCCGGCGCATGGAGACGGCGGGCAGCCCCTCCGCGTCCGCCACGGCGATCGCGGCGGTGACGATCCGGTCCAGCGTCAGGCCCGGTTTGGGGCCGCGGCTCGGGCGTTCACCGGTGCCCCAGAGGAGCTCCAGGCTGCGCCCGATGTCGCCGCTCCCGGCTGTCGTGCCGTCCGTCGCTGCTGTCGATCCGTCTTTAGCCATGGGGTCAGCGTAATGCGCCGGAGCAGATGTGAGTACACCGTACCCGTATTGGAGTACACCGTACTCAGAATGGGGTACGGTGTACTCAGTCGCCTTCCGGGCGACTCGGAGAAGCAGGGGGTAATGCCATGTCCACGTCTGTGTCTGGGGCCGGGCCGAGGTCCGGAGCCGGGGCGAGCACCGCGTCCGGGTACGCGGTGCTCGCCGAGGGCGTCATGAAGCGGTACCAGGTGAAGGGTGGGGTGGAGAAGCGGGCGCTGGACGGCTTCGACCTCGCCGTCCGCCCCGGCACCGTCCACGGCCTGCTCGGCCCGAACGGGGCCGGCAAGACCACCGCCGTACGGGTCCTCGCGACCCTCCTGCGCTTCGACGGGGGCCGGGCCGAGGTGGCGGGGCTCGACGTGGGGCGCGAACCCCGCCGCGTACGGAGCAGGATCGGGCTCACCGGCCAGTACGCCGCCGTCGACGAGGGCCTCTCCGGGCGGCAGAACCTGGAGATGTTCGGGCGTCTCTTCCACCTCGGCAACCGGGGGGCCCGGCACCGCGCCGGGGAGCTGCTGGAACGGTTCGACCTGGTGGAGGCGGCCGACCGGAACACCAAGGAGTACAGCGGCGGCATGCGGCGCCGGCTCGACCTCGCCTCCTCGATGATCCTCTCGCCCGACGTGCTCTTCCTGGACGAGCCGACGACCGGGCTCGACCCGCGCAGCCGGGGCGAGGTGTGGGACGCGGTCCGGGCCCTGGTCGCGGGCGGTACGACGGTGCTGCTGACCACGCAGTATCTGGAGGAGGCCGACAAGCTCGCCTCGCGCATCACCGTCATCGACCGGGGGCGGGCCATCGCCGACGACACCCCGGACGCGCTGAAGAACCGCGTCGGCGGCGACCGGATCGAGGTCGTCGCCGCGGAGGCGGGCGACCTGGCCGCCGTGGCGGAGGCCGTCGACCGGGTGGCCGGGGGCGGGCTCGTCGTCACCGACGACACCACCCGCCGGGTGCACGCCCAGGTCGCCGACCGGGTGGCCGCGCTGACCGAGGTGGCCCGGAGTCTCCAGGACGACGGGATCGCGGTGGAGGACATCGGGCTGCGGCGGCCGAGTCTGGACGACGTGTTCCTGCGCCTGACGGGACACGACACGGGCCGGGGCACGGCTCAGAACGCCGATCAGAACACCGATCGAAAGACCGATCAGAACACTGAGAACCACGACGTACCGGAGGTGGCGGCGGCATGAGCACGATCGAACGGAACCCCGAAGCGGTATCGACCGATGCGGCAGCGACCGCAGCGCCAGCGACCGGAACGGCCTCGACCGGAACGGGCCGGAGGCACGGCCTCGCCTACTGGGCCGTCTCCGACTGCTGGAACATCACCCGCCGCACCCTCACCCACTACCAGCGCCAGCCCTCTGCCATCGTCTGGCAGCTCGGCTTCCCGATCCTCTCCGTCCTGCTGTACGGGTACGTCTTCGGCAGCGCCATGAAGGTGCCCGGCGAGGGCGACTACCTGGCGTACCTGATGCCCGGCATGTTCGCCCTGACCATGGCCATGGGCTTCATGAACACCGCCGTGGCCGTCGTCACCGACGTGGGCAAGGGGGTCGTCGACCGCTTCCGGTCCATGCCGATGGCCCCCTCCGCCTTCGCCTCCGGACGCGGTGCGGCCGACCTGGTGGTCGCCGCCGCCGAACTGGCCATCCTGGCCGTCACAGCGCTGCTGATGGGCTGGCGCGCGGGCGGCGGGACGATGGCGGCCCTCGGGGCGTTCGGACTGCTCCTGCTGCTGCGGTTCAGCCTGATCTGCGTGGGCGTCTGGCTGGGCCTGCTGGTCCCCAGCGCTCAGGCGGCGGGCGGGCTGTACGCGGTCGCCTTCCCCCTCACGATGATCTCCAGCACCTTCGTCGCCCCGTCCCAGATGCCCGACTGGCTGGGCCTGGTCGCCGCCTGGAACCCGATCTCCTCGACGGCCACGGCCAGCCGCGAACTGTTCGGCAACCCGATGCCCGGCGGCGGCACCTGGGTGGAGGAGCACGCCCTGCTGATGGCCGTGGTGTGGCCGGCGGTGATCACGCTGGTCTTCCTGCCACTGGCGGTACGCCGGTTCCGGCGGCTGAGCCGGTGAGGGGCCCTGCGGGGCGGTACGTCTGAGGGGCCCGGGCACCCTCCGGGGTCCCGCTCATGACCGCACCCGAACCCGCCTTCCTGCGCACCACCCGTACGTCCTACGACGCGCTCGCCCCCGACTACGCCGCCTTCTCCCGCGAGGAGTTGGCGGCGAAGCCGGTGGAGCGGTCCGTGCCTCTCCCCGCGCATGCCGGCCGTGGCCAGGGAGGAGCACCCCGGCCTGCGCTTCGAGGAGGGGTCCATGACGGCCCTGGACCTGCCGGACGCCTCCCTGGGCGGCCTGCTCGCCCGGCACTCGACCATCCACGTCCCGGATGCTGAACTGCCGCTCGCCTTCGCGGAGTTCCACCGCGTGCTGGCCCCGGGAGCCCACGTACAGCTCGGGTTCCAGGTGGGCGACGAGCCGTTGCGGCTGACGGAGGCGCTGGGCCACGAGGTCTCGCTCGTCTTCCACCGGCGGCAGCCGGAGCAGATGGCCGGGCTGCTGCGGGCGGCGGGCCTGGAGGTGCGGTCCGTACTGTGGAAGGAACGGGAGACGGAGGGGCCGTTCCCGGAGCGCGCGCCCCAGGGATTCGTCCTGGCGCGCAGGCCGCCCGCGGCCTGACCCCGCTCCCGATCCCCTGGCCGTTCCTGATCCTCTGGCCGTTCCCCTGGGCCCCTTGCCCGTTCCCGTCGGGTGGGCGGGGTCGCACCACCGGCTCTCCCAAGATGCGGGGAGCCCTGTAGTGACCAGACTGGTCACCATGGCAGAACAACGTTCAGCGCGCGCCGAACGCTCCTCGACGGGGACCCGTAAGAAGGCCCCGTCGACGAAGGGGCCCGAGCACGCCGCCCGCGCCGCCTGCCGGAGCCTGGAAGCGCTGATCAGCCACCCCGACGAGGGCGTTTCCTCGATCCGGCGCTCCGACGACGACGGCTGGTACGTCGTCGTGGACGTGCTCGAAGTGCCCCGCATCCCGGACACGACCAGCCTCCTCGCCTCGTACGAGGTGCGGCTCGACCGGGCCTGCGAGCTCGTGGAGTACAGCCGGGTCCGCCGCTACCGGCGCGGTGCCGCCGACGAGTGACCCCGCTTCGTCCGACAGCTGGAAGGACCCCTGATGACGACCACGACCTACGTCGACGGAACCGCTCCGTGCCCGCCCCGCGCCGGCACGCTCTACGACGTGCTGGAGCTCATTCTCGACCGGGGCATGGTGATCGACGTCTTCGTGCGCGTCTCCTTGGTCGGCATCGAGATCCTCAAGATCGACGCACGCATAGTCGTGGCGAGCGTGGACACCTACCTCCGCTTCGCGGAGGCGTGCAACCGCCTCGACCTCGAACGTGACCCCAGCAGCTCCACCGTCCCCGAACTGTTCGGCGGCTCGGCGGCCCGCTCCATCGGCAAGCGGAAGGTGCGCAACGCCGCGGAGTCGGTCGGCGACACCGTACGCAAGGTGGTCGGAGGCGGCGACTCCGACGACCCCGACGAGTACGACGAGGCGGAAGAGGCGGTGGAGGAGCGGCGCGAGCGCCCGAAGAAGCGCCGCGCCCCCGTCCGTAGCAGCAGCAGCGGCAGCGGTGCGAGCCGTCGCCGCCGAGCGGAGGTCTGACCGTGCACGCCGCCGGACGGGAGAGCACGGAGGGGCGGAAGAGCACGGAGGGGCGGAAGCCGACCACCGGCCCGGGGTCGGCCACCGGCCCGGGGTCTGCCACCGGCCCGGGGTCGACTGCCGGCCCGGGGCTGTACGTGTACGCGGTCGTCCGGGCCGGGACGCCGCTGCCGCGACGGGCCGGAGGCGTGGGCAGCCCGCCCGCGCCGCTGCGGACGGTCGGCGTGGGTCCGGCGGTCGCGGTGGTGAGTGCCGCCCCCGCACAGTTGCGCGCCCGCCGCCGTGACCTGCTGGCCCACCAGGAGCTCCTGACGCGGCTGGCGGAGAGCGGGCCGGTCCTGCCGATGCGCTTCGGCATGGTCGCACCGGACGCGGACGCCCTGCACGCCCAGTTGGCGGTGGCGGAGGCGGGCCACCTCACCGCCCTGGACCGGGTCGCCGGGCACGTCGAGATGAACGTGAAGGCCCTGCCCGCGCACGACTCCCTGGCCGCGCTGGTGGCGGGGGACGCGACCGTGCGGCGACTGCGCGACGAGACCCGCAGGCGTCCCGGCTACGAGGCCAGCGTGCGGCTGGGCGAAGCGGTCGCCTCCGCCCTGGCCCGCCGGGCGGCCGAGGCGGGACGGCGCGCCCTGCGCGACCTGGCCCCGATGGCCCGCGCGATGGCCGGGGGCCCCGAGGTCCCCGGGTGCGCGCTCAACGTGTCCTTTCTCGTGGGGCGGGCCGACAGCGACCGGTTCCGCGCGGCCGCCGAGCGTTTCGCGGCCGCCCACCGCGACCACGTCGAGCTCCGCCTCGCGGGTCCGCTGCCCTGCTACAGCTTCGTCGACGCCGGAGCCGGGAGCCCGGCCGCATCGGTGGGCGGTGGCTGACCCCATGGGCCTGATCTCCGGACTGCTGCTGCTCCCCCTCGCACCCGCCCGGGGCGTGGTGTGGGTCGCGGAGCGGCTCCAGGACGCCGCCGAGCGCGAGCTCTACGACCCCGGGGTGATCCGCGCGCAGCTCGCGGCCCTCAACCACGAGCTCGACGAGGGGCACATCGGGCTGGACGAGTTCGAAGCCGAAGAGGAAAGGCTGCTCGACCGGCTGTACGCCGCACAGCCCGGCCGGACACCGACGACAGAAGGTGACAGGCATGGATGACCAGGCGAAAGTCGCACTCGCAGCCGCCGTGGTGGGCGGATACGTGCTGGGCCGCACGAAGAAGGGCCGGCTGGCCCTGAGCGTCGCGACCTATCTGGCGGGACGCCGGTTCGGACTCGAACCCCGCCAACTGGCCGCCGAGGGCATGCGCAGGCTCGGCGAGGTCCCGCAAGTCGCCGAACTCCAGCAGCAGTTGCGGGGCGAGGTCCTCGACGCAGGCCGTCAGGCGGTCACCGCCGCCGCCAATCGCTCCATGGTCTCCCTGGCGGACGCCATCGGCGACCGGACGGCCCGGCTGACCGCGGCCCCGGCCGACGAGGCGGACGAGGAGGAGGACGAGTACGAGGACGAGGGGTCCGAGGAGGAGCCGGAAGCCGCGTACGAGGACGAGGCCGAAGAGGGCGACGAGCCCGAAGAGGAAGAAGAGGAGCCGGAGGAGGAAGAGGAGGAGGACGAGGAGGAGCCGGAAGAGGAAGAAGAGGCCGAGGAAGAGGAGGAGGCGGCCCCCGCTCCCCGAGCCCGCCGCGAGCCTCGCAGGTCCGCGCCCCGGAAGCCCGCCGCGAAGAAGCCCCCGGCCAAGAAGTCGGCCCCGGCCAAGAAGTCCGCGGCGAAGAAGGCGCCTCCCGCCAAGAAGACCCCCGCGAAGAAGACCGCTCCGGCCAAGAAGTCGGCAGCGAAGAAGTCGGCCGAAAAGAAGACGCCGGCCAAGAAGAGCACGGCCAAGAAGGCCACTCCCGCCAAGAAGACGGCGGCGAAGAAGACGCCGGCCAAGAAGACCGCCCCGGCCAAGAAGTCGGCAGCCAAGAAGACAGCGACAGCGAAGCGATCAGCATCCAAGCGCGCCGACCGCCGGAGGTAGTCAGCCATGGCAACGACGGACAAGGACGAGGCCGAGGCTCTGGAGGAGTCGGGTGTCGACCGCATCAAGGAAGAACTGTCGAAGTTCGCCAGTGCCCAGGTCCAGCAGTTCGCCGAGAAGGCGGGCGGCAGACTCAAGGATCTCACCGGCCAGTTGAGCGACAGCGCTGAGAACGGCGGCTCGCTGCCCGCCATCGCCTCCCGCATGCTCCAGGGCGAATCCCCGGTCAAGGCTTTCGTGTCGGAGAAGGCCAAGGGCGCCAAGGACGCGGTGATGGACAAGGCGAAGGGCGTCTTCGGCGGCGGTGGCGGCGACGAGGGCGGTGGGGGCGGTAAAGGCAACCGCAAGGCCGGGGGCGGCAAGTTCATGAACATCATCGAGGTGCTCGACGTGGGCGTGCCGCTGCGCACCGCCTACGACGCCTGGACGCAGTACGACGAGTTCAGCGGCTTCATGAAGGGCGTCCAGAGCGTCTCGAAGGGCGAGGACGAGGAGAGCGACTGGAAGGTCAAGGTCGGCCCCTCCTCCCGCAGCTTCAAGGCCACGGTGCAGGAGCAGGTGCCGGACGACCGGATCGTCTGGACGTCCGAAGGGGCCAAGGGCAGCACGCGCGGGGCCATCAGCTTCCACGAGCTGTCCCCGAACCTGACCCGGATCGTGCTGGTCGTGGAGTACTACCCGTCCGGGTTCTTCGAGAAGACGGGCAACCTCTGGCGCGCCCAGGGTCGCCGCGTGCGGCTGGACTTCAAGCATTTCCAGCGGTACGTCACCCTCACCGAGGAAGAGCCCGAGGGGTGGCGCGGCGAGATCCGCGACGGCGAGGTCGTGGTCAGCCACGAGGAAGCCGTCGAGCGGGAGGAAGCGGAGGAGGCGGAGCAGGAGGAGGAGCCCGAGGGCGAAGAGGGCGAGGAGTACGACGAGGACGAGCCCGAGGAGGAAGCGGGCGAGGAAGAAGAAGGCGAGGACGAAGAAGAGGAGCCGGAAGAGGAGGACGGCGAGGAGGAAGAGGAACCGGAAGAGGAGGAAGAACCGGAAGAGGAGGACGAGGAAGAGGAACCGGAGGAGGACGACGAGGAGGAAGAGGAGCCCGAGGAGCCGCCCGCCCCGAAGAAGCGCGCGAGCCGTAGGCGCAGGTCGGAGGCCGCACGGTGACCGACCTCGACTTCCGCCAGGGAGGGCCACCGGCCAACGGCCCCCAGACCACCAACCTCGCCGACATCCTCGAACGCGTCCTGGACAAGGGCATCGTCATCGCCGGGGACATCAAGATCGACCTCCTCGACATCGAACTGCTCACCATCCGGCTCCGCCTCTTCGTGGCGTCCGTCGACACCGCGAAGAAGGCCGGCATCGACTGGTGGGAGACCGATCCGGCGCTCAGCTCCCGGGCGTCCCGCAATGCCCTGGAGGACGAGAACCGGCAGCTGAGGGAACGCCTCCGGGCGCTCGAACCCCCGGAGGGCGAGGTGGCGGGCGACCCGGCCCCGTACACCGGACGGGACGACGACAGCGAGGAGAAACGGCGCAGATGACCCACCCCGGCTCACAGCCCCAGGCCCCGGACGAAGGGGCCGGCGACGAAGAGGCCCAGGAGGTAAAGGCCCCGAGCGAGAACGGCGCGGACGAAGAGACCCGCGACGAAGAGACCCGCGACGAAGAGGCCCGCGACGAAGAGGTCCGCGACGAAAAGGCACCGGACGCGGCGGCACCGGACGCGGCGGCCACCTACGTCTTCGCGGTCTGCCGGGGCACCCGTGCCACCAACACGGCCGATGTCTCCGGACTGACCGGTATGCCCGGTGGCTCGGAGGTCCGGCTGCTGCCCTGCGGACTGCTGACCGCCGTGGTCCAGTCCGTCCCGGCCGCCGACTTCACGGACGAGGTCTGGCAGTCCCGGCTGGCCGACCGGCACGAGATCGAGCGGTACGCACGGGCCCACCACGAGGTGGTGTCCGCCGCGGCCGTCCACGGGCCCGCCGTACCGCTGCCCCTCGCCACGCTGTACCTCGACGACGAGCGGGCCCGCCGCGCGCTGGAGGGCGAAGAGGCCCGCTTCCACGCGGTCCTCCGGCGCATCGCCCACCACGCGGAGTGGGGCGTGAAGGTGTACGGGCCCGAGGCCGTGCAGCAGGACACCGAGCCGCTCCCGCCCCAGGAGGGCGGCGGGCGCGCGGCCCCCGGGCCCGGTGCCGGGCTCGCCTACCTGAACCGGAAACGCGGGGTCCAGGAGCGGCGGGAGCGCCGCCGCGAACAGGCCCTGTCCGTCGCGGAGTCGGTGGACGCCGAACTGCGTGGGCTGGCGGCCGCGTCGCGCCGTCTCCGTACGCACGGGGCCGTGCCGGCGGGCGACGGGCGGGTGCACGTGCTCAACGCGACCTACCTGGTGGCCGAGCAGCGCGCGGGGGAACTGACCGCACTGGTACGGGTGTTGGGTGAGCGGACCGGGGCGCGGATCGAGCTGACCGGCCCGTGGGCCCCGTACTCCTTCGTCGGGGAGGCGTAGCCGTGGAGGTGGAGGCGCAACGCGAAGTGGTGCCGTGGGACAGCCCCGAACCCCTCAGCGGGCCCATCGGGGTGCCGCTGGTGGACCTGCTGGACCGGGTGCTGGCGACCGGTGTCGTCGTCAGCGGGGACCTGGTGATCGCCATCGCCGACGTACCTCTGGTGCGGGTGTCGCTGCACGCGCTGCTCTCGTCGGTCAGCGAGCGGGTTCCGGCGCCGTGGGCGGACGGGGGGCCGCTGTGACGGGTTCACGGGTCGATCTGGACTCCGAGCAGATGGGGCGGGACCTGGTGGCGCTGGTCCTGACCGTGGTGGAACTGCTGCGGCAGCTGATGGAGCGCCAGGCGATCCGCCGCGTCGAGCAGGGTGACCTCAGCGATGCGCAGGTCGAGGAGATCGGGACCACGCTCATGCTGCTCGACCAGCGGATGAAGGAGCTCTGCGACCAGCACGGCGTGCGCCCGGAGGACCTGAATCTGGACCTCGGCCCGCTCGGGTCGCTGCTGCCCCGGGACTGAGGGCCGCGACGCGGGACCGTACCCCGAATGGCGGATGGCGGGGGGCAGGCGGAGAGTGGATGAGGGGGCCCGCACGGGTGGGAGGAGCGCCCGTGGCAACCACACTCTGTGAGGCGGACATGGTCGACATCGAATCTGGGAGCAAGACCCCGTCGACGACCGGCGGGAGCGACCGAGGCGGCGCGCGCGGCAGGACCACCATCGCTGACGGCGTCGTCGCCACCATCGCCGGGATCGCGATCCGTGAGACCGACGGGGTCCACTCGGTGGGCAAGGGCGCGTCGAGGGCGCTGGGCGCGGTGACGGGCCGGGTGTCCGGGTCATCGAGCAGCGGCCGGACCGTGAAGGTCGAGGTGGGCGAGAAACAGACGGCGATCGACGTCGACGTCGAGGTGGAGTACGGCGTTCCGATTCATGAGCTGGCCGACCGGATCCGCTCGAACGTCGTCGACGCCGTGGAGACGATGACCGGACTGGAGGTCGTCGAGATCAACATCAACGTCTTCGACGTGCACATCCCGGACGATGATGATGATGACGACGAGGACGAGGGTGGCGGCTCGGGCGGCGGCTCCCGCGTTCGATGAGCTCCCGCGTGCGGTGAGCTCCCGCGTGCGGTGAGCTCCCGCGCGTCCCGGCGGTCGGCCGACTGTCAGTGGTGGCTGTGATGATGGGGAATCCGACGCACTGAGGGGGACCCCATGGGCACGTGGGACATCGGCCACTTCGACAACGACAGCGCAGCCGACTTCGGCGGGCGGGTGGACGACGCGGAGCCGGAGAAGAAGGCGGACGTCCTCCGGACCGTCCTGATGGCCGCGGCCGGCACCGATCCGCAGGACTATCTGGACGAGGGCGAGGAGGCGGTCGCGGCCGCCGCGCTGGTCGCGGCCCAGTGCCCCGGGGGCGAGCCGGTCACCACTCCGTACGGCCCGAAGAAGCCGCTGCCCCCGCTCCCGGCCGATCTGCGCCCCCTGGCCGTCCGCGCCCTGGACCGCCTCACCGCGCAGAACGCGGAGCCGCTGGACCTGTGGGCGGAGGCCGGGGCGGCCGAGCAGTGGCTCACGGGCATAGCCGCCCTGCGCGCGGTGCTCGCGGCGGCCCCGGGGGAGTAGGGGGCCTGCCCGGTCTCCCCGGCCCTCAGCGCTTCGGGCGGCCCGCCCGCACCAGCTCGGCGACGTCGAGCGCGACGTCCGCGCCGATGGAGGCGGGCAACGGGGCCTCCTGGCCGGGGGCGTACACCTCGTGGCGGTCATAGCCGGCGGGCAGCGGTTCGGTCAGGACGTGGACGCGTCCGTGCTTGCGGTCGACGATCACGTAGACCGGGATCTTGGCCTGGGCGTAGGCGACCACCTTGTTGCGGAGGTCGTTCTGGTAGTTCCCGGAGGTGACCTCCAGGACCAGCCGGAAGCAGGCGGGGTCGTAGCAGTTGTTCGCGATCAGACGCTCGTTGTAGTCGGAGTCGACGATCGCCAGGTCGGGGATCACGTAGTCCTCGGGGCCGCTGGGAAGCCAGAGACCGATGCCTTGGAGGACTCTCGACTCCTCGCCGTGCAGACCGGCGGAGAGGAAGGGGACCATGAGCGTGGTCAGGGCGTCCGCGTGCGGGCCGTCCGGGGATGGTGCCACGGTGATGACGCCTCCGATGATCTCGACGCGATGCCCCGGAAGCTGCTCCATGAGACGGTTGGCCGTTTCGAGCAGCGTTTCCGGCTCATCGTCACAGGGGTGCTCGACTGCTGCTGCAGACATTGCGGGCCTCCTGGAATGGGCTGGTGTCGAGAGCATCATCGTAGGGCGGGACGACCGGAAGCCGCGCTTCTGGCATATGCCACCCGGTCGAGTGAAGCAGAAACGGCCCGGCACACCGCCTGGGTGCCGGGCCGTCTGCGTACAACGGGTAAGGACTACAGCTTCTCGATCACGTAGTCGACGCACGCCGTCAGCGCCTGGACGTCCGCCGGGTCGATCGCCGGGAACATCGCCACGCGCAGCTGGTTGCGGCCCAGCTTGCGGTACGGCTCGGTGTCCACGATGCCGTTGGCGCGCAGCACCTTGGCGACGGCCGCCGCGTCGATCTCGTCCGCGAAGTCGATCGTGCCGATGACCTGCGAGCGCTTCGCCGGGTCCGTGACGAACGGGGTCGCGTACTTCGACTCGTCGGCCCAGCCGTAGAGGTGGCCGGCGGACGCGGCCGTGCGGCCTGTGGTGAAGTCCAGGCCGCCCTGGGTGTTCATCCACTTCAGCTGCTCGTTCAGCAGGAAGAGGGTGGCCAGCGCCGGGGTGTTGTACGTCTGGTTCTTGAGGGAGTTGTCGATCGCGGTCGGGAGCGAGAAGAACTCCGGGACGTGCCGGCCCGAGGCGTGGATCCGGGCGGCGCGCTCCAGGGCGGCCGGGGAGAACACGCCGATCCACAGGCCGCCGTCCGAGGCGAAGGACTTCTGCGGGGCGAAGTAGTAGACGTCGGACTCGGTGATGTCGACCGGGAGGCCGCCCGCGCCCGAGGTGGCGTCCACCAGGACGAGCGCGCCCTCGTCGGCGCCCGCGACGCGCTTGATCGGGGCCGCGACGCCCGTGGAGGTCTCGTTGTGGGTGAAGGCGTAGACGTCGACGCCCGCCTCGGCCCGCGGGTCCGGGTGGGTGCCGGGGTCGGAGGCGATGACGGTGGGGTCGGACAGCCAGGGCGCGAGCTTGGCGGCCTTGGCGAACTTGGAGGAGAACTCACCGAAGTTCAGGTGCTGGGACTTCGACTCGATCAGACCGTGCGTCGCGATGTCCCAGAAGGCGGTGGAGCCGCCGTTGCCGAGGACGACCTCGTAACCCTCGGGGAGGGAGAAGAGCGCGCGCACGCCGTCGCGTACCTCGCCGACCAGGTTCTTGACCGGGGCCTGGCGGTGGGACGTACCGAGGAGAGAGGTGCCGGTGGCGGCCAGCGCGTCGAGCGCCTCCGTCCGCACCTTGGAAGGACCGGCGCCGAAGCGTCCGTCGGCGGGCTTGATGTCAGCGGGAATCTGGATGTCGGCCACGAGTCGGAGCGTAGTCCCTCGGCGGCACGGCCCAGCAACCGTGTCCGTCCGGTGAGACGCGCGCTCCGACTCGTGGAAGCCTGCGCGAAAGCGCGTGGACTCCCTTCCCGCGTCAGGCTTTCGGAGCGTCGTGGCCGAACGGGCAGCCCAGCTCCACCGGCAGCTCGTACAGGTCGTTCTGCGTCACGATCGGCTTGTTGCGCAGCTCGGAGGCCGGTACCGCGAGTTCCAGCTCCGGGAACCGCTCGTACAGGGCGGGCAGGGCGATCCCCGCCTCCAGGCGGGACAGCGCCGCGCCCGGGCAGATGTGCGGGCCGTGGCCGAAGGCGATGTGGCGGTTGGGGGTGCGGGCGGCGTCGAACTCGCCCGCTGTCGGGCCGTACTGCTCCTCGTCCCGGCCCAGGGCGCCGAAGGAGATGATCAGGCCCTCGCCCTTCGGGAGGATCCGGTCGCCCACCTCGATGTCCTCCGTCGCGAAGCGGATCAGGACGTGCGAGGTCGGGGTGTTCCAGCGCAGCGTCTCCTCGATCACGCCCTCCCATCCGATCTCCCCGTTGAGGACCTTCTTGCGCTGCTCCGGGTGGGTCTGGAGCGCCTCGACCACGTTGACGATCAGGCTGATCGTGGTCTCGTGTCCGGCGGCGATGATCAGTTGCAGCGTGTTGACGATCTCCTCGTCGGTGAGGTGGTCGCCGTCCTCGGAGGCCGCGATGAGGGCGCTGGTGAGGTCGTCGCCCGGGGCGGCCCGCTTGTCGTCGACGATCTTGGTGAAGAGGGTCCCGAGGTCCGCCATCATCTGCGGGACCTCCTCCGGCGGGGTCTGCGTCGAGAAGAACTTCTCGAACAGCTCCTTCAGACGCGGGTGGTCCGCCGCGTCCACGCCCATCAGCTCGCTGATGACGTTCATGGGCAGTGGGTAGGCGAACTCGGCCTTCAGGTCCACCGGCTGCCCGGCCGGCAGCGCGGCCAGCTTCTCCAGGCTCGCGTTCGTCAGCGCCTCGATGCCCGCCCGCAGCCGCTCCACCCGGCGCACGGTGAGCGCCTGCGCCACCAGCGTACGGAGACGGCGGTGGTCGGCCCCGTCGACCGTCAGCATCGAGCGGCCCGGGTTGGCGAGGCCGATCAGCGGCCAGTCCATCGGTATCTCGCCGCGCTGCCACGCGCCCCAGACGTTGATGTCCTTGACCACCCGGCTGTCGGTGAGCAGCGCGCGGGCCTCGGCGTGGCGGGTGACGGCGTAGACGTGCACCCCGCCCGGGAGCTCCACCTCGGCGAGGGGTCCCGCGGCGCGCAGCGCGGCGCTTTCGGCGTCGAGGTCGGTGACGAACGGGTCCAGCGCGATACGGGTCATGCGGGGCCTCCGGGGCTTGTGGGTCTGTCCAGGGGGCGTCTGACAATCCGGCGCGGAATTGTCAGACACCCCCCAGGGCGGGCGTGGGAGTGAAGAGCACCGGCAGGTCCGTCAGACCGCGCAGCCACGGTGACGGGCGGCGGGTGAGCTGTTCGGCGGGGACGGCGAGGTCCACGTCCGGCAGCCGGTCGAGCAGGACTTCGATGCCGGTACGGGCGATGACCTCGGCGGTCTCCTGGGCCGGGAACGGGCAGCGGTGCTCGCCGTGGCCGAAGGAGAGGAAGGCGCTGTTGCCACCGGTCAGCGCCGAGCCGTGGGTCCGCACCTGCGGGTCGCCGTTGGCGGCGGCGAGGCCGAGGAGCAGCAGGTCGCCGGCGCGGATGTGCCGGCCGCCGAGGTGGGTGTCGCGGGCGGCCCAGCGGCCGGCCACGTTCTGGGTGGGGGTGTCCTCCCACAGCACCTCGTTCATGGCCTCCGCGACGCTGTGCCGGCCGCCGGAGAGCGAGGCGGCGAAGCGGTCGTCGGTGAGCATCAGGCGCAGCGAGTTGCCCATCCAGTCGGCGGTCGGCTGGTGCCCGGCCGCCATCATCACCATGAGGTCCTGGGCGATCTCCTCGTCGGTGAAGCCGCCGGGGTCCGCGATCATCCGGGTGGCGACGTCGTCGCCGGGCTCGGCGTGCTTGTCGGCCAGCAGCCGGAACATGGACGCGCCCAGGTGCTGCGCCCCCGCGAGCGCCCGCTCCCGGCCGTCGATCATGTCGTTGATCGCGCCGACCAGGGGGTACGCCTCCTCGTCGGAGAAGCCGTAGATCCTGGCGAGCACCAGGGCGGGCAGCAGCTTGGCGTACGCGGCGATGATGTCGACCGAGCCGGTGGTGCAGAACCGGTCGATCAACTCGTCCGCGAACTCCTCCGCGTACCGCTTCAGGGAGAACGGGTCGACGCCCTCCAGCGCGTTGCTGATCATCATCGCGCGGACGCTGTGCCGCTCGCCGACCGTGTAGAGGATCGAGGGCTGCTTGCGCCCGATCATCGGCAGCAGCGGCCAGTCCTCGGGGATGCGCTCCCACTGGTTCCACAGCTCGGAGTCCCGGCTGAAGAGGACCGGGTCGCCGGTGACCTGGTGCAGCTCGCGGTAGCCGAGGACGAGCCAGGCGGGCACGTCGCCGTCCAGCACGACCGGGGCGACCGCGCCGTGGTCGCGCCGCATGTCGCGGTAGAGCCGCACGGGGTCGCTCTGGAAGCGGGGCCCGGACAGGGGGACGGAGCCGGGGGGCGCCGACCCGGGGGCGGTGGCCCCGTGGGCGACGGGGCAGCCGGGGGCAGTGGTCACGGGGCGGGCTCCGGGGTCGGGGCGGCCGCCGCGAGCGCCGCTTCGGGGGCGTCGGCTTCGGTGGCGGCGAGGCGGGCGGCGGAGAGCGCGGCGAGGTGCTCGACGAGCGTGATGAGCACGTACTTGCTGGAGGACCGGTCGCGGGCGTCGCACTCCACCAGCGGCACGTCGTCCGAGAGGTCCAGGGCCTCGCGGATCTGCTGCTCGGTGTGGAGCGGCCCGCCGAAGTCGTTGCACGCCACGATGAACGGCGTGCCGTGGTGCTCCAGGCGGTCGATGGCGTACCAGGAGTCGGCGAGCCGGCGGGTGTCGACCAGGACGACCGCGCCGAGCGTGCCGGAGAACAGCCGGTCCCACAGGAACCAGAACCGCTCCTGTCCGGGCGCGCCGAAGAGGTACAGCACCGAGCGTTCGTCGAGCGTGATCCGGCCGAAGTCGAACGCCACGGTGGTGGACGACTTGGCCTGTACGCCGTCGAGGTGGTCGACGGCCTCGCCCGCGCGGGTCATCGTCTCCTCCGTGTTGAGCGGACGGATCTCGCTCACGGATCGGACCATGGTGGTCTTGCCGACCCCGAAGCCGCCGACGACGACGATCTTCAGTCCGTTGTCGGCCGTGGCGCTCAGGGCGGCGCGGTCGGAGGCTTCGGAGCGCTCGGACGGTGCGGAGCGGTCAGAGGTTGCGGAGTCCAACGAGCACCTGTTCCAGGATGTCGGGGTCGGGGAGCCGGTCCGCGACACGGGCGGTACGGGGGTGGCGGGCGCTGATCCGGCCGGTGTCCAGCAGGTCGCACAGCATGATGCGGACGATGCCGACCGGCAGGTTCAGGGTCGCGGCGATCTCGACGACGGCGGTGGGCCCCTGGCACATCCGCAGGATCGCGACGTGCTCCGACTGCATGCCGGGGGCCGGGTCGCACTCGGCGACGACGAGCGTCACCAGGTCGAAGGCGGCCGAGTCGGACCGGCTGCGTCCCCCGGTGAGGGTGTACAGCCGGTCCGGATCGTCGTCGCGGCCTGGGCGGGGGCGGGGCGCCGTCGTCATACGGCCGAATTCTCGGCTGCCGCCGGGGCCTCGGGAGCGGGGGCGGGGGCGGGGGAGCGCGGCGGGGCGACCAGGTGTTCGCCGAGCTGCTCGACGAGCTCGCTCATGTTGTGGCCCACCAGGCCCACGTCGGAGTCCTCGTCGGCGACGACGGCCAGGTGTGCGCCCGCGCCCGCCTCGACGATGAACAGCACGCCGCCGTAGAACTCGGCCATCGCGGAGCGTACGCCGCCGGTGCCGTCGCCGAACTCGATGGACGCGCCGTGCGACAGGCTCTGGATCCCGGCGGAGATCGCGGCCAGCTGGTCGGCCTGGTCGACGGAGAGCTCGGGGGTGCGGCACAGCTTGAGGCCGTCGCGGGACAGGACGAGGGCGTGGCGGGCGCCGGGCGTGCGGTCGAGCAGCCCCTCCAGCAGCCAGTTGAGCTTCTCGTCGGTGGTCGCGGTCATCGGGTGTTGCCTTCCGGGTGCGGGGAGTTGGCACGTACCGCCCGGCTGAAGGTGCTGAAGCGCGCTGCCTGCACCTTCGGGTCGGTGGCGGTACGGGCCCGGGGGGTTTCGGCTCCGCCGGGGGTGACGTTGCCGGTGACGTTGCCGGTACGGGACTCGGCGGCGGCCAGCGTGCGGCCGCGGCGGCGCCTGGGCAGGCCGCTCTCACCGAACGCGGGGACGGCCCCGGTGGATTCGGACGCCGACTCCGCCGCGGGGGCCGCCGCCGGGGCCGCCGGGTGGTCCGCCGTCGTGGCCGGGGCCGCCGGGTGGTCCGACGCCGACCCCGGGGCCGACGCCGACGCCGGGAACGCGGAGCCCCGGGAGTCGGCGGAGCCCCGGGAGTCGGCGGCGGTCCGGGCCGGGGGAACGCCGTCCGGGGAGCCCGTGCCCTCGGCCGACGCGTGGGACGGCTCCGGCTCGGCGGGAGCGGCGACGGCGGCCGGGGACGCGGCGGCCGGGAGCGCGGTGGTCGCCGGGGGTGCGGTGGCCGGCGCCGGGGCCGGGGCGGTCGCGCGGGAGATGAGCTCCTGCGGGAGCATCATCAGCGCGCCGGTGCCGCCGCGCGCGGAGGGCCGGAAGGAGACGGTCAGGCCGTGCTTACGGGCCAGCCGGCCGACGACGGCGAGTCCGAGCCGGGTGCCGGAGAGGTTGGTGAGGTCCTGGTTCTCGGCGGAGACGGCCCGCTCGGCGCGGCGGAGCTGCACCTCGCTCATGACCAGGCCGCTGTCCTCGACGGTGATGACGATGCCCGCCGGGACCTCCTCCACGTACACATGGACCTCGGCGGTCGGCGGCGAGAAGTTGGCCGCGTTGTCGAGGAGTTCCGCGAGCGCGTGCATGACGCCCTCGGCCGCGTGCCCGGCGATCGCGACGTCGCTGGTGGAGTGGAGGCGGACGCGCTGGTAGCTGCCGATGCGGCCCATCGCGCCGCGCAGGATCGACTCCATGACGATCGGCTTGGCCCAGCGCCGCCCCGAGCGCGCCCCGGTGAGCACGGCGATGGAGTCCGCGAGCCGGCCCGCCTGGGCGGTGCGGTGGTCCAGGTACAGCAGGTCCCCGAGCACGGACTCGTCCGTGTGCCGGTGCTCCATCTCCCGCAGGTCGGCCAGCATGCTGGTGGCCAGGGCCTGCATCCGGCCGGCCGCGTTGGCGCAGGCCGCGACGGCGGCGGAGCGCTCGGCCTCGGCGCGGGTGGCGCGGGCGGTCAGCCGCTCGACGGAGATGGCCAGGCGGGACTGCTGGTCGGCGGCCTCCGCCGCCATCCGCTCGTTCTCGGCGCGGGCCTCGGCCGCCACCCGGGCGGTCTCGGCCGAGGCGGCGGCCTTGCTCCGGGCGCTCTCCGCGGTGAAGCGCTGGGCCTCGGCGGCGGAGGCGGAGACCAGGCGCGAGGTCTCGGAGGTGAACCGCGCCGTGTCGGCCGCCCGCAGGGCGCGCAGTCTGCGCGCGGTCCCCAGGGTGTGGACGGTGACGGCCACGCAGACGCTCAGCAGCACGGCGGCCGCGCCCGCGCCCCAGGCCAGCGGGGTCCGTACCGAAGCGGGGGCCGCGGCGAGCGCCCACAGCGTCAGCGTGCCGGTGACGGCTGCCGAGATCAGCAGGGCGAGTGCGGTGGGCCGGAGTGAGGGGCGCAATCGGAGTCCTCGGTGGCGGACGGTACGGGACAGAGGGCGGAGGGCGGGGAGCGGAGAGCGGGGGACTTCGGGGACAGGGGGGCGAAATCGCGACAGTTGGCGACCGTGCGAATCAGGACAGTTCATCACGCGGAGGGGTGATCGTTACAACTGGAGCTGTTAATTCCTGCTCAAGTCTTGGTCACTATAGGAGAATTGACGATCTATTTGGGAAGTTCTTGTGGGGTTTTTTGTGTACCTTGGGAGCTTTCGTCCGCCCGCATCCCAAGAGTTCACCTGCTGCGACGGCATCCTGAAGGCATGGCCGAACATCATCGCCCGCATACCGGACCGTCTCCCGCTTTCGTCGCCGCGCTCCGCTCCGCCGTGCGCGGCGAGAGCGACTTCGGGGCCGCCGCCCGCGCCCTGACGACCATGGACGCCTCCAACTACCGCCGCGTCCCGCTCGGCGTCCTCGCCCCGCGCGACGCCGAGGACGTCGCCGCCGCGCTGACGGTCTGCCAGGAGCACGGCGTCCCCGTCGTCCCGCGCGGCGGCGGCACGTCCATCGCCGGGCAGGCCACCGGGACGGGCCTGGTCCTCGACCTCACCCGCCATCTGCGCTCGATCCTCGACCTGGACCCGGCCGCCCGCACCGCCGTCGTCCAGCCCGGCGTGATCCTGGACGACCTGCGGGCCGCCGCAGCCCCGCACGGCCTGACCTTCGGACCCGACCCGTCCACGCACAGCCGCTGCACCCTCGGCGGCATGATCGGCAACAACTCCTGCGGCGCGCACTCGGTGGCCTGGGGCACCACGGCGGACAACGTGCGGGCCCTGTCGGTGGTGCGGTACGGGGGCGAGGCGCTGCGGCTGGAACAGGGCGGAGGCCCTGGGCTTCCCGGGCTCCCCGGCGTACGCGAGGCGTCGGCTCACGGCCCCGAAGGCGTACGCGAACTGATCGACGCCCACCTCGCCCTCCTCCGCACCGGCTACCCCCGCCTCCCGCGCCGCATCTCCGGCTACGCGCTCGACGCCCTGCTCCCCGAACACCCCGGCGGCCCCGACCCCGTACGGGCGTTCTGCGGCAGCGAGGGCACCCTCGCCGTGGTCACCGAGGCGACCGTCCGCCTGGTCGAGACCCCGCGCGCCCGCGCCCTGGCCGTCCTCGGGTACGCCGACGAGGCAGCCGCCGCCGAAGCCGCCCCGGGCCTCCTCCCGTACCGCCCGCTCACCGTCGAGGGCATGGCCGCCGACCTCGTACGCGAACCGGCCGGGCTGCCGCGCGGGGCCGCCTGGCTCTTCGTCGAGACGGGCGGCGACACCCCGGCGCAGGCGCGGGCGCACGCCGAGCGCGTCCTGCGCGGGGCCGACGCGGTGGACGGGACGGTCGTCACCGACCCGGCCGGGCAGCGCGCCCTGTGGCGCATCCGCGAGGACGCCGCCGGGACCGCGACCCGGATGCCGGACGGCAGCGAGGCGTGGCCCGGCTGGGAGGACTGCGCGGTCCCGCCCGCCCGGCTCGGCCCCTACCTCCGCGACTTCCGCGCCCTGCTCGCTCAGCACGGGCTGCGGGGCACGCCGTACGGCCACTTCGGCGACGGCTGCATTCACGTTCGCATCGACTTCGATCTGCTCACCCCGCCCGGGGTCGCCCGGTTCCGCCGCTTCTCCGAGGAGCTGGCGGACCTCGTCGTCGCGCACGGCGGCTCCCTCAGCGGCGAGCACGGCGACGGACAGGCGCGCGCGGAGCTGCTGCCCCGGATGTACGGGGACGAACTCGTCGCCCTCTTCGGCCGGTTCAAGGACCTGTGGGACCCGGACGGGGGCCTGAACCCCGGGATCCTCGCCCGCCCGGCCCGCCTGGACGAGAACCTGCGCTTCGCCGTCCTGCCGCAGCGCCCGGTCGACGTGGCCTTCGGCTATCCGCAGGACGGCGGCGACTTCGCGGGCGCGGTTCGGCGGTGCGTCGGCGTCGCCAAGTGCCGTACGACGCATACGGCACAGGGCGCGGGCGCGGGCGTGATGTGCCCCTCCTTCCGGGCGACCGGCGAGGAGGCCCACTCGACGCGGGGGAGGGCCCGGCTGCTGCACGAGATGCTCGCGGGCGAGGTGATCACGGACGGCTGGCGGAGCACGGAGGTACGGGACGCGCTCGACCTGTGCCTGTCCTGCAAGGGGTGCCGCAGCGACTGCCCGGTGGGGGTCGACATGGCCACGTACAAGGCGGAGTTCCTGCACCACCACTACCGGGGCCGGCTCCGCCCCGCCGCCCACTACGCGATGGGCCGCCTCCCGAGGTGGCTGCGCCTGGCCGCGCCCTTCGCCCGCCTCCTCAACGCCCTGGCCCGGCTGCGCCCGCTCGCCGCCCTCGCGAAACGGCTGGCGGGGATCGCGCCCGAGCGCACGATTCCGGTGCTGGCGACGGAGACGTACAGCCGGTGGCTGCGCGGGCGGCACGGCGAGGGGACGCACATCTACTCGTCCAGTCGGGTGGTGCACCTCTGGGCGGACACCTTCACCGAGTACCTGTCCCCGCAGGTGGGCCGGGCGGCGGTCCGGGTGCTGGAGGAGGCGACGGGGCGTACGGTGCTGCCGCCGCCGAGCGGGTTGTGCTGCGGCCTCACGTACGTGTCGACCGGCCAACTCGACGCGGCCCGCCGGGCGATGCGCGACACCCTGGACCAGGTCGACCTGCTCCCCGGCCACCCGCTGGTCGTCCTCGAACCGAGCTGCGCCGCCACCCTCCGTACCGACCTCCCCGAACTCCTCCCCGACGACCCGAGAGCCGCCGAACTCGCGTCGAGCGTAAGGACCTTGGCCCAGTACTTGGAGGAGTACGCCCCTGACTGGACCCCGCCCCGCGTCGACCGCCCGGTGGCCGGCCAGACGCACTGCCATCAGCACGCGGTCCTGGGGGACGCGGCGGAGCGGCGGTTGCGGGAGCGGATGGGGCTGACGGGCGAACTGAGCGGCGGATGCTGCGGTCTGGCCGGGAATTTCGGCTTCGAGAAGGGGCACTGGGAGGTGTCCGTCGCCTGTGCGGAGGAGCAACTGCTGCCCTCGGTACGGGAGTCGGAGCCGGGGACGGAACTGCTGGCGGACGGGTTCTCCTGCCGGACGCAGTTGGACCAGTTGGCGGGGCGCGGGGCGCGGCACCTGGCGGAGGTCATCGCTGAGGCGCTGGAGGCCGAGGGGGACGGTGAGAGGGGCCGTTGAAACGCGCTTCCCGCGTTCCCGGGTCCGCTTGTGCGGTGACGCGTGTGAAGACTCAGGTGATCGTTCTCAACGGCGGTTCCAGCTCCGGCAAGTCCGGGTTCGCGCGGTGTCTCCAGGCTGTTCTGCCGGGCCCCTGGCTCGGCGCCGACACGATGGTCGACGCGATCCCCGCCGCCCTCCAGCACTCGGAGACGGGGATCGCGTTCGGCCCGGACGGCGGGGTGGGCATCGGGCCGGAGTTCCGGGAGCCGGAGGACGCCTGGACCGAGGGCGTCGCCGCGATGGCCCGCGCGGGAGCCCGGGACATCGCGGCGACCTGGAGGCCGACACCACCACCGCCGAGTCGCTGGTGTGCGCGCGGACGATCGCCCGGCACGTGAGGTGAGTGCGGAGGGCCGCCGGGGGTGCGTGCCGGGCGTCGTGGAGCCTCAGGCCGTGAAGGCCGCGGCGTTCTCCTCGACCCACTGGACGAAGGTCCGCGGGGGCTTGCCGGTGACCCGCTCCACCGTGTCCTGGACGGTGTAGCCGGCCTCCGGCGGGTTGGTCCGCATCGTGAGGAAGAAGTCGACGTCCTCGTCGGAATATCCCGTCCGGCGCCACTGGGCGACGATCTCGTCCTGGCTGAGCTCGACGTACTTCACCTCGCGGCCGAGGGCTTCGCCGATGGCGCGGACCTTCTCCGGCGGGGTCAGCGCCTGGGGGCCGGTGATCCAGTACTCCTGTCCGGCGTGTCCACCGGCGGTGAGGGCGACCGCGGCGACGGCGGCGATGTCCGCGTCGTGCACCATCGCGCTCCTCGCCTCCGGGAACGCCTCCCGCACGACGCCCTCCGTCGTCACGGAATCGGCCCACTCCAGGGCGTTCGACATGAACTCCACCGGCGAGAGGAAGGTCCACTCCAGACCCCCGGCCTCCACGGCCTCCTCCAGCGGGCTCTTGGTCACGTCGCCCTTGAGCACGGTCACCTTGCGGACACCGGACTCCTCGGCCAGCTTCACGATCTCAACGCCGTTCGCCAGCGGCGAGAAGTCCTCACCGCTGAAGCTGATCAGATGCGCGGCGGTCACCCCCCGGAACGCCTCGACCAGGGAACCCGTGTCGGCGAGGTTTCCCGCGATCACCTCCGCCCCGGCCGGCAGATTCGCCTTGGCGGGGTCGCGGGTGAGCGCGCGCACCGGGTGGCCGGCGGCGAGCAACTGCTCCACCAGGGGGCGTCCGACGTTTCCGGTGGCGCCGGTGATGAGAATGGTCATGAGATCTCCTTCGGTCGGAGGCTCACGCTAAAAGCATTCGCGGTCACCTCCTGTCCTCGATCGATGAGAAGGTCGAGGCATGCTGGAAACCTCGGCCCGACTGCTGCGCCTGCTGGCGTTGCTCCAGGCCCACCGGGAGTGGTCGGGGGCCGATCTGGCCGACCGTCTCAAGGTGAGTCCCCGCACGGTTCGCCGTGACATGGACAAGCTGCGGACCCTCGGCTATCCGATCGACGCGACGGGCGGTGTCGGGGGCGGCTACCGACTGGCCGCCGGGGCGTCGCTGCCGCCTCTGCTGCTGGACGACGAGGAGGCCGTCGCGGTGGCGGTCGGCCTGCGCACCGCGGCCGGCGGCGCGATCACCGGGATCAGCGAGATCTCCGTACGGGCCCTGGCCAAGCTCGACCAAGTCCTGCCCTCGCGGCTGCGCCACCAGGTCAACGCGCTCAGCGCCGCGCTGGTGACCATGCCGATGCTCGGCCCCACCGTCGACCCCACGGTGCTGACCGCGATCGCCGCGGCGGTACGGGACCACGAACGGCTGCGGTTCGACTACACCGCACGCGACGGTTCGACGACCGTCCGTGATGTGGAGCCGTACCGCCTGGTCCACGACGGGCAGCGGTGGTTTCTGGTGACCTGGGACACCCACCGGGAGGACTGGCGCCGCTTCCGGGTCGACCGGCTGGCGCTGCGCATCCCCAACGGCCCCCGGTTCACCCCCAAGCCGCTGCCGTCAAGGGACATGGCCGCCTATGTGGCGTCGGCCGTCACCAGCGGCCAGTACCGCTACCGCGCGGTGCTCACCATGCACGGCCCGGCCAGTGAGGTCGTGCTGGAAGTGCCGCCGTCCCTGGGCGTGGTGGAGCCGGTCGACGCCCACACGTGCGTTCTGCGGATCGGGTCCACGAGCCTGGACCACCTCGCGGTCTGGGTGGCCGCGTTCGGCTTCGAGTTCGAGGTGCAGGAGCCGCCGGAACTGGTGGAGCACCTGCGGACGCTCGGCGGCCGGTTGCACCGCGCGGCCCGAGCGCGGGGCGGTGCGACCGACAGCTGAGCCGTGGACGTTTCCACCCATGAATCCTCAGCCCGCAACACCCCGCCCATACAAGGGAAATACCCCACCCGTACGGGAGGAATGCCCGCGTCACGGCCTTCTGCGACACGCTTTACCATCGATGCGTTTGCAGTCATCGTTGTGGTTCGCAAGGGGGAACGTCATGGTGGACGGCGGCAAGCGGCGAAGGAGGTGGGCGGTCCTCGGCGCGGCGCTGGCGGGGGCGGTGCTCATATCCGGCGTCGGGCTCTGGGCGACGGACGGTCGGCCCTTCAAGGACCGCTACTGCTGGGAGTCCTGGCAGCAGGACAGCGGCCCGCGCTTCCTCGGTGACCACGCGCTCGGCAAGTCCGGCTCGGAGCGGGTCGCCGTCGAGTCCGGGACGCCCGGCTCCGGCGGCGGGACGGCGACCTGCACCCTCACCGTGTCGTCCGCCGTCCCCGACGACGACTCCCCGCAGCCGATCGGCTTCCAGGACCGGGTGACCCTCAGCTACGGACCCGTGCCCGAGGCCCCGGAGGAGCGCCGCGACTGGATCGACCGCTACTTCAGCGGCTCGGCCTCGCCGCTGCCGGACGGACTCGACGGGCTCGTCTCGAACGACCGGGCGATGCTGGTCCTGCCCGAGGCGTGCGACGTCGACGGCCGGCCCTCCGCGGTGACGCTGTGGGCCGAGAGCTGGGGCGACGGCCACCGGGGCAAGCGCGCGATGCCCCTGAGCATCGCCACCCTGCCCGACGTCTCCAGGATGCTGCTGGACGCGGCGGACGCCGGGATGCGGAAGGCGGGCTGCGCGCCCGAGGAGCCGCTGCGGACCACCGCGCCGATGGCCCGGCTGGCGGAGGACGGCGACGGCGCCGAGAACCCCGTCTGCCGGATTCCCGGGGTGACGTTCGACCTGGGCGAGGACAGGCGGTACGAGCAGCAGGTGGGGGTGGTCGGGGACCGGCTCCAGACCTGTTCGGTGGTCTCGCGGCAGCTCGGCAGCCCCGACGAACCGGAGGCCCAGTTCGTGATGGCCGCCTCTCCCCGTACGGCGGCGGTGTTCGCCGGACTTCCCGAGGGCGTCGGTCAGGGGCTCGTACGCACCGCCTGCGACGGCCGGAACACGGTGTTCTACGCCCATGTCGGGCCGGGACTCGGTGACGGCGGCGGAAAGAAGGACCGGCAGGTGTTCGAGCGCTTCACCGACGCGGTGGGCCGGCGCGTCGGGTGCGAGCCCGCGAAGGGGACCGAGGGAGCGACGCGATGACGGACGACAGGAAGCCGGGGGCGGCGGGAGAGCCGGGGCCGGAGGCCGCCGCTGATACGGCTGCGGCTCCGGCTGCGGAGGTACGGGCGTCGGCTTCGGTTCCGGAGGCGCGGGCTTCGGCTCCGGCTCCGGCTCCGGCTCCGGAGGGGGCGGCTTCGGTTCCGGAGGCGCGGGCTTCGGCTCCGGCTCCGGAGGGGGCGGCTTCGGCTGCGGAGGCGCGGATTCCGGCTTCGGAAGGGGCCGCTTCGGCTCCCGAAGCGCGGGCTTCGGCCCCCGACGTCCGCAGTCCCGGTGAGCGGGTCTCGGCGCTGCTGCGGCGGCTGGTACGGAGCCGGGTCGCCCGGGCCGTCACCGCCGCCGGTCTCGTCGGCGCGCTGCTCGGCGCGGGTGCGGTCGCGTGGCGGACGGAGACGCTGCCCCTGCTCTCCCCCGACCCCTGCTGGGACAGCTTCGACGACGCGCTGGCCTCCCGGGTGTTCGGCGACCTCGAAACCGTCGCCGAGAACCAGCAGCTCCGCACCGACCCGCGCAGCAAGGCCGTCTCGTACGGGCAGTGCCGCATCTCCGGTTACCGGAACGAGGCGAAGGAGCGGGCGTCGCGCCAGCTCACCGCGCGGGTGCACCGGCCGGCCGGCTACGGCGGCCAGGACCTGTGGCCCGCCGAGTTCCTGGGGGCGGACATGGTTCCGCTCGGTTCGGGGCTGCGCGGCATGGTCTCGCCGTCCCGGGCCTGGCTGGCGCTGCCGGAGAGCTGCACCGGGCCGTCGGGCACCCTGTCGACCCCGACCCTGGTGGACCTCACCATGGGCGACGGGACCGGCGGCGGCATCGTCCCGGAACGCGACCGCGAGGACCGTGCCGCCCTCGCCGCGGCGGTGGTGGCGGTCACCAACGGCGTGATGCGGGAGCTGGGGTGCTCCGGTACGTATTCCGCTCCCGATCCCGCTCCGGACGAGCGCGCCGCCCTCATCGGTTGGCAGCCCGCGAAGCCGGGCGCGTTCTGCGGGGTCGAGGGGCTCGACGTGCCCGCCGCCTACAGCGACTCGCTGCGGCGCGTGCGGGTGCGCGAGGGCGGGGGCGAGGGCGCGGCCCGGACCTGCGAGGCCGGCGGCGTCTACCCGCCGGGCGACCTGAGGCTGACGACGGTCCTCGACCCCGGGCTGGCCCGGGTCTTCACCGACGAGGCGTTCTACGGCGGCACACGGCTGCGCGGTGAGAAGGGCGGCCCTTCGGGCTCCGGCACGATCAACGTGACGCGCGGGGTGTACCTGGCGCGGTGCCAGACCGGTGACGTGGCGTTCGTGGTCGAGCGGCGGAGGTCGATCGGCAGCGGCAAGGGCGAGGGACCGAACCTGGTCCGGGCGCTGCTGCCGAAGTACGTGGAGGCGGAGGCCGAACGCATCGGCTGCGGCACGATCCGGCTGCGGCTGCCGGAGGTCCTGGAGTAGCTGTACGGAGGTCCTGGAGTTCTGGAGTTCTGGAGTTTGCTGTACGGAGGCGGGCGCGGGGCCGGAGGCGGGCGCGGGGCGGCCCGGGCGTTCGCGCCCCCGGCTGGAGCGCGCCCCCGGCCTGGGCGTTTCGCGCGCGCCCGGCCTGGGCGTTTCGCGCGCGCCGGGCCCGGGCGTTCGCCCCCCCCCCCCCCGGCTCACCCCCGCGCGACGATCTCCCGGGCCAGGGCGGCGAGCTTCGGCAGGGCGGGGTGGCCGGGGCCGTCGCGGCGGGCGAGGAGGACCGGGACGCCCGGGGCGTCGTCGAGCGGGACGTAGGCGACGCCCGGGTGCGGGTGCATGGCGACGGTGGAGGCGGCGGAGACCCCGCTGCCGCGCCCGGCGGCGATGGCGGTCAGCCAGTCGTCGGTGTTGGCGACGGTGAGGGTGGCGGCGGGCCGGGCGTGCGGCGGCCACAGCTCGGTGGTCGTGGTGCCGGAGACCGTGTTGAGGACGACGGGGCCGCCCGCGAGGTCGGCGAGGCTCAGCGACGTACGGGATGCCAGCGGGCCGTCCGCCGTCACCGCCGCCACCCGCGCCTCGGTGAACAGCACCTCGGTGACGAGCCCGGGCGTGTCCACCGGTCCGCGCAGGAGCGCCGCGTCCACCTCGCCCCGGGTGAGCCCGGCGGTGCGGTCGTCGATCCGGAGCAGCTCCAGCGGGGTGGCCGGATGCCGCTCCTGCCAGGTCCGCAGGAGCGGTGTGGTGTAGGGGCCGAAGGCCGACCAGGCGTGCCCGAGCCGCAGGGGCCAGTGGCGCAGCCGCCCGGGGTCGAGCGCCTCGTCGAAGGCGGCGACCGCTGCGGCGGCCTTGTCGCGGAAGGCGACGCCCTCGGGGGTCAGGGCGAGATGGTGGGTGGAGCGGTCGACGAGCCGGACGCCGAGGTACTTCTCCAGGGCGGCGAGGGTGCGGGAGGCGGCGGGTTGGGTGAGGCCGATGCGGGCGGCGGCCCGGGTGACGTTGCCCTCCTCGGCCACGGCGAGGAAGGCCCGCAGATGGCGGAGCTCGACGGGGCGGGCGGGGGCGGCCGGGCGGCCCGGGCCCGCCGCGTTTCCCGCGTCTTCAGGATGGCTCATGCGTCCGGAGCATAACGGGAGCCCAGAAGTCATTTCACGGGAGGCGCGCGGGTCCCTAACGTGGAGCCTGCACCGCCGACCGGGCGATGTATCGCTCCGTACCACTTGTACCGTTCGCATCTCTCGTATCGCCCGCATCTCTCGTATTGCTCGTACCCCCCCGTATCGCTCGTACCTCCCGTATCGCTCGTATCGCTCGTACCGTTCGTATCCCCTGTATCCCCCGTATCCCGTTACCTCTCGTGTTTCCGGAAGGCCGCCCGTGAACGTCCAGCGCAGTGCCGCAGAGCCGGCCGCCGCAGCCGTCGCCGTACCCGAGGCGGTGCCCGCCCTGGACGATGCCGTGCACAGGGCCGGCAGCGGGTCGAAGGACGGCCCCGGGCGGGGTGCGGGCCTGGTGCCGATCGTGCTGGTGGTCGCGGGCGGCCTGTCCGTCCAGTTCGGCTCGGCCGTCGCGGCGCTGCTGATGCCGAAGGCGGGGGCGCTGGGCGTCGTCACGCTGCGGCTGGCGGCCGCCGCGCTGATCCTGCTGGTGGTGTGCCGGCCCAAGCTGCGCGGCCACTCGCGCGCGGACTGGGGCACGGTGCTCGCCTTCGGCGTCGCGATGGGCGGCATGAACACGCTGTTCTACCAGGCGTTGGACCGTATCCCGCTCGGCATCGCGGTGACCCTGGAGGTGCTCGGCCCGCTCGCGCTCTCCGTGTTCGCCTCGCGCCGCCTGATCAACGTCCTGTGGGCCGGCCTCGCGCTGGTCGGCGTGGTCCTGCTCGGCGGCGGGGGCTTCGACCGCCTGGACCCGGTCGGTGTGGCGTACGCCCTGGGGGCGGGGGCGATGTGGGCGGCGTACATCGTGTTCAGCGCCCGCACCGGCCGCCGCTTCCCGCAGGCGGACGGGCTGGCCCTGGCGATGGTGGTGGCCGCCGTCCTCTCGCTGCCGCTGGGCATCTGGGAGTCCGGGGCCAAGCTCACCGTGCCCTCCACCCTGGCGCTCGGCGCGGCGGTGGCGGTCCTGAGCTCGGTCCTCCCGTACACCCTGGAGCTCATGGCCCTGCGCCGCCTGCCCGCCTCCACGTTCGCCGTGATGATGAGCCTGGAACCGGCGATCGCGGCCACCGCGGGCTTCCTGATCCTGAACCAGGCCCTGTCCACGACGGACGCCCTCGCCATCGCCCTGGTCATCGGCGCGAGCATGGGCGCGGTCCGCAGCCAGTCGGGGAAGCGGAAGCCGGGGATGCGAAAGATGGGGATGCGGAAGCCGGGGATACGGAAGACGGTGGCGCAGAAGTCGAAGGCGTAGAAGAGGGGAAGGGAGCGGAGAGGGAGGGAGCGGAGGGGAGGCCGGTCACCAGGTGCAGGGCGCCTGAAGGTCCTCGATGGAGTCGGCGAGCTCGGCCGGGTGCGCGGGCCAGCCCGTCCGGTGCCAGTGCTCGATCCGCCAGGACAGCCGGCGCGGCCACAGCGGGGTGGCGGGCAGGTCCGCCACGGGAACCCAGACGGGCACGCCCCCGTAGGTGTCCAGGGTCTCCAGAGGCCCGACGCGCCCCTCGGCCGTCATGAGGAAGTAGTGCTCGTGACGCCCTCCCCTCCAGACCCGCGCCACCTCGCGCCCGATGGTCCCGTGCAGCCCGCTCTCCTCCCGGAGCTCCCGTACGGCCGCCTCCTCGGGAGTCTCGCCCGCCTCGACCCCGCCGCCTGGAATCTCGAAGTGCGGGCCGCCGACCTCCGGCTCCCGGAAGTGGAGGAGCAGCATCCGCCCGTCACGGATCACGATCGCCCCGGCCCGTACCCGTACGGGAGCGAGGGCGGCCGGGTCGTGCACCTCGACCGCCGACGCCGCCCCGGCTCCCCGCTGCGCCCAGGCCCGCAGGACGAGCTCCGCCGTACCGGCCGGCTGGATACGCGCGTGCAGGGCCTCGTCCAGGGAGAGCGCGTGCAGCGCTTCCGGGGGCGTCGACGTACCGGGGAAGACATAGCGCACGCGCCCCGCGTCGCGACGCTCCTCCAGGACGAGCCGGTCGCCGTCGAAGTGCGGGTTCACCAAGTGGGGTTCGGCAGTCATCGGCGGAGGTTAGCAGCGGCGCTCCACGTCACGCGGAGGCCGGGAACGAGAACCGGACATCGGTCAGCTCCTCCGAGACCTCCCACAGCCGCCGTCCGGTCTCCGCGTCGGTGGCCGCCGGGGCGAGCGCGACCGGCGTCGGCCCGCCGCGCAGTTCCCCCCGGCCGTCCGGTCCGATGAGCTCGCCGCTCCGCGCGCCCGGGTCGGTCGCCGCGTACAGCTGCGGGAGCGCGCCGGCGTCGGGGCGCTGGGCGAGCGGGAGGAGGACCCGGCCGAACAGCAGCTTCACCAGGCCCGTCGGCCCGCTCGTCTGGAGGTTGGTGGCGGTGTAGCCGGGGTGCGCGAGCACGCTGCGGACCGGGCTGCCGGACGCGGCCAACCGCCGGTGCAGCTCGTACCCGAAGACGGCGTTGGCCAGCTTCGACCGGTCGTAGGAGACCATCGGCCGGTAGCCGCGCTCGCCGTGCAGGTCGTCGAAGTCGAGGTGCGCCCTGCGGTGGTTGACCGAGGTCACCGTGACGACGCGCGGGTCCCGCCCCTCGGCCAGCAGGTCCAGCAGCAGCCCGGTGAGCGCGAAGTGGCCGAGATGGTTGCAGGCGAACTGCGACTCGTGGCCCTGCGCGCTGGTCGAGCGCGGCGGCGCCATCACCCCCGCGTTGTTGACCAGCACGTCCAGCCGCGAGTGGTCGGCGTGCAGGGCGTCGGCGAACTCCCGTACGGAGTCGAGGTCGGCCAGGTCCAGGCGGCGCACCTCCAGCCGGGCGTCGGGCTGCCGGGCGTCCCGCCGTCCGGCGGTGATGTCCTCGACGGCCCGGCGGCCCTTCTCCTCGTCGCGCACGGCGAGGATCACATGGCCGCCCCGGCGGGCCAGGGCGCGGGCGGTCGCCAGACCCAGGCCGCTGTTGGCCCCGGTGACGACGGAGACGCGGCCGGCTTGGTCGGGGATCCGCTCGGCGGTCCAGCGCTGCTTCGGCGTCGTGCCGGCCGTCGTGCCGGCCGTCGTGCCGGGCGTCGCACCGCGTGCCGTGTCGCGCGTCCCGTCGCCCTGAGTCTCGTTCTGTGTCATGTGGCATACGTTGTCGTCAGTGGCACTTGGTGTCAAGAAGTTATTGGGTGTCATTCATGGCATGGCGCTACGATGAGAGACGTGAGCCCCCGCCCCGCAGTGACCATGGCCCAGCGCAAACGTCAGCTCGTCTCGGACGAACTGACGGAAGCTGCACTCCAGTTGATGGCGCGGGAGGGGTTCGACGCGGTCACGGTCGACGAGATCGTGGCCACCGCCGGAGTCTCCAAGCGGACCTTCTTCCGCTACTTCGCGTCCAAGGAGGACGTGGTCGTCCAGTTCCTGGCCGACATGGGCGCCGGCATGCGCGCCGAACTCGCCGCCCGCCCCACCGACGAGCCCCCCTCCGTGGCGCTGCGGCACGCGGTCTGGGTCGCCATGGCCGCCTGTGCGGACGGCGTCGACCACTCCGGCCGCGCCCTGCGGGTCGTGCAGCTGATCCTGCGCACTCCCGCTCTGCGCGCCCGCTTTCTGGAGCACCAGGGGCAGTGGCGCGACGACCTCGCCGCCGAGGCGGCCCACCGCCTCGGGCTCGACCCGGAGGCCGACCTCTATCCCCGCCTCGCCGCCGGGGCCGCCCTCGCCGCCTTCGACACCGTGCTGCGGCGCTGGAGCGACAGCGGCGGGGCCGAGGACCCCGCCGCACTGACCGACCGGGCGTTCGCCGTCCTCGCCCCGGCACTCGACACGGCCGAGCCGCGCGCCGATCAACGGCCTTCACCCTGACGTCGCGGCGCTCGGCGGCCTTCACCTTGACGCCGCGCCGATCAACGGCCTTCACTCTGACGTCGCGGCGATCAACGGCCGCCGCCCTCAACTCGCCCCGCTCGACAGCCTTCACCCTGAAGTGTGGTGGCTGGCCGAACAACGCTGTCGGCCGGTCTCCGGCGTGCAGAATCGGTTGGTCGATCCGCAAGCCGCGCCAGAAGGACTGCACCATGGAACCGCACCGCACGGACGTCTCGCAGCAGGGTGAGCGTCAGGACCTGCTGGAACTCCTCTCCGACCAGCGCACCAACTTCCTCTACACGCTCGACGGCCTCACCGACGAACAGGCCCGCACCCGGACCACCGCCAGCGAGCTGACGCTCGGCGGCCTGGTCAAGCACCTCGGGGACGTGCAGCGGAGCTGGCTGGCGGTGATCGACGGCTCGGCGCCCGCCGAGGTCAGCGGGTCCGAACTCGACCCCGACGCCAACCGCATGACCGAGGAGGAGAGCCTCGACGCGCTGCGCGCCGCCTTCGCCGAAGCGGCCGAGACGCTCGACCGGGCGATCCGCCGCGAGCCGGACCTCGACCGTGAGGTCACGCTGCCGCGCTACCCCTGGTCGCCGCCCGAGCCGATCACCTGGACCGTCCGCCACATCCTGCTGCACGCGCTCCGCGAGATCTGCCACCACAGCGGCCACGCGGACATCCTCCGGGAATCCCTGGACGGGGCCAGCACCACCCTGCGCATGATGGAAGCCTCCGTACGCGGAGGATGAGGCGGGTCTGCGGGATGCTGAGGGCGTGACCCCGCCGATACGTTCCCGCGCGGCCGTCCTGGTGCCGCTGCGCACCCTGGCCCTGCTGGAAGCGGTGAACATCGGCCTCATCGGCTGGGTCGTGTTCGCCGCCTTCGGCGCCCCCTGCGGCGTCCCCTCCAGCGCCCCCTTTCAGTGCGGCGAACGCGGTGGGCCTCGGCCTGACGGCCAGACGTCGGACGCCGGACGGTCAGTCGGCCAGTGGGCCAGTGGGTCAGTCGGCCAGTGGGTGTGAGGCCGGCCGATCAGCGGTCCGGTGCGCGAGAAAACATAAAATCATGCAAGCGTGCTTGATTGTTTATCGGTCCACTGCCATGCTCCTGGGCACCACACCCGGTCCCGAGGGGAGCGCACGTGTCCGATGTCGCAGCGGTGATCGACGACCTGCGCGAGGAGAGCGACGAACTCGACGACCTGGTCGGGGCGTTGGAGGCCGGTCGCTGGCGCACCCCGACCCCCGCCGAGGGGTGGACCATCGCCCACCAGATCGCCCATCTCGCCTGGACCGACGAGGTCGCGCTGCTGGCGGCCACCGAGCCCGACCGGTTCGCCGGCGAGGTCGCGAGGGCCCTGGCCGCCCCGGACGCCTTCGTGGACGAGTCCACCGCGGCCCTGGTCGCCGTCCTGGCCCCGGACGCCCTGCTCGCGCGGTGGCGGGAGGGGCGGCAGCGGCTCGGCAAGGTGCTGCGGGACGCCCCGGCGGGGACCCGGATCCCCTGGTACGGGCCGCCGATGGGCGTCGCGTCCATGGCGACCGCCCGGCTCATGGAGACCTGGGCGCACGGCCAGGACGTCGCTGACGCCCTCGGGGTCGCCCGGACCCCGACCGCCCGGCTGCGGCACGTGGCGCGGATCGGGGTCCGGGCCCGTGACTACGCCTACGCGGTACGGGGGATGGCCCCGCCCGGCGAGGAGTTCCGGGTCGAACTGCGTACGCCAGAGGGCGAGTTGTTCGCGTACGGCCCCGAGTCGGCCGCCCAGCGCGTCACCGGGCCGCTGCTCGACTTCTGCCTCCTGGTCACCCAGCGCGCCCACCGCGCCGACCTCGCCGTGACCGCCGAAGGCCGCGACGCCGAGCAGTGGCTCTCCATCGCCCAGGCGTTCGCCGGCCCTCCCGGCCCGGGCCGCCCACCGAAGGCGGAGCAACCCGCACGGGACGACCGATGAGCACCCCCGCCGACCGCGCTCCGGCCGCCACTCCCGCCTCCCGCGCTCCGGCCGCCCCCTCGCCCCCCGCCACCCCCGCCGACCGCGCTCCGGCCGCCCCCTCGCCCCCCGCCGCCCCCGTCCTCCGTATCGGCAACGCCTCCGGCTTCTACGGCGACCGCTTCGACGCCGTGCGCGAGATGCTCACCGGCGGCCCCCTCGACGTCCTCACCGGCGACTATCTGGCCGAGCTGACCATGCTCATCCTCGGCCGCAGCCGCCTCAAGGACCCGGAGAAGGGGTACGCCACCACCTTCCTGCGCCAGCTCGAAGAAGGGCTCGGCCTCGCCCACGAGCGCGGGGTGAAGATCGTCACCAACGCGGGCGGCCTCAACCCGGCCGGACTGGCGGACGCGGTACGGAAGCTGGCCGCGAAGGTCGGCGTCCCCGTCCGCGTCGCCCACGTCGAGGGCGACAGCCTGCCCGTGCCGGACGGGTTCCTCACCGCCAACGCCTATCTCGGCGGAGCCGGGATCGCCGCCTGCCTGCGGGCCGGGGCCGATGTCGTCGTCACCGGCCGGGTCACCGACGCGGCCCTCGTCACCGGCCCGGCCGCCGCCCACTTCGGCTGGGGGCCCGACGACCTCGACGCGCTCGCGGGGGCCGTGGTCGCCGGGCATGTGCTGGAGTGCGGTACGCAGGCGACCGGCGGCAACTACGCCTTCTTCGGGGAGCATGATGTGCGCCGCCCCGGCTTCCCCCTCGCGGAGATCCATGCGGACGGATCCTCCGTGATCACCAAGCACGACGGTACGGGGGGCGTCGTCGACCTCGGCACCGTCACCGCCCAACTCCTGTACGAGACCGGGGGAGCCCGGTACGCGGGCCCCGACGTCACCGCCCGCCTCGACACCGTACGGCTCACGGCGGACGGCCCGGACCGGGTCCGCGTCGACGGGGTGCGCGGCGAGGCCCCGCCGCCCACGCTCAAGGCCGGGCTCACCCGGCTCGGCGGCTGGCGCAACGAGGTCGTGTTCGTCCTCACGGGCCTGGACATCGAGGCCAAGTCGCGCCTGGTGCAAGCTCAGTTCGCCGATGCCCTGGAGCGGGGCGGGGCCCGCCCGCCCGCCGAGGTCCGTTGGGAACTGGCCCGCACCGACCACCCCGACGCCGACACCGAGGAGCGGGCCAGCGCCCTGCTCCGGCTCGTCGTCCGCGACCAGGACGCCGAGGCGGTGGGCCGGGCCGTGTCCGGGGCCGCCGTCGAACTGGCCCTCGGCAGCTATCCGGGCTTCCATGTCACCGCCCCGCCCGGAAAGGGCGCTCCCTACGGGGTGTTCGAGGCCGTCCACGTACCGGCGGAAGAGGTCGAGCACACCGCCGTGCTGCCGGACGGGGCCCGGGTGGTGATGCAAAGCCCCGCCAGGACAAGGGAGTTGGCGGACGTCGACGAACCGCCGCTGCCCTCCCCGTATCCCGCCGGGCCGACCCGCCGTGCCCCGCTCGGGCTCATCGCGGGAGCCCGCAGCGGTGACAAGGGCGGGGACGCCAACGTGGGCGTGTGGGTGCGCGACGACGACGCGTGGCGGTGGCTGGCGCATGAGCTGACCGTGACGCGATTCCGGGAACTGCTGCCGGAGACCGCCGACTTGGCCGTCGTACGCCATGTCCTGCCCAACCTGCGCGCCCTGAACTTCACCGTGCACGGCCTCCTGGGGGAGGGCGTCGCCGCGCAGGCCCGGTTCGACCCGCAGGCGAAGGCGGTGGGGGAGTGGCTGCGGTCGCGGTGGCTGCCCATCCCGGCCGCCCTGCTCGAAGGACCCCGTGACCCGTCCCCGGAGGTGCCCGCATGACCGTCCTGCCCACCGGACTCGACCCCGACAGCCCTGAATACGCGGCCAATCGGTCGGCCATGCTGGAAAAGCTCGCCGCGCTGGAGACCGAGCACGCCAAGGCGCTCGCGGGCGGCGGCGAGAAGTACGTGACCCGGCATCGCAAGCGCGGCAAGCTCCCCGCGCGGGAGCGGATCGAGCTGCTCGTCGACCCCGACACCCCGTTCCTGGAGCTGTCGCCGCTGGCGGCCTGGGGCAGCGACTACGCGGTCGGGGCCTCGCTCGTCACCGGGATCGGGGTGGTGGAGGGCGTCGAGTGCCTGATCACCGCCAACGACCCGACTGTGCGCGGCGGGGCGTCGAACCCGTGGACGCTGAAGAAGGCCCTGCGCGCCAACGAGATCGCCTTCGCCAACCGGCTCCCCGCCATCAGCCTGGTGGAGTCGGGCGGGGCCGATCTGCCGTCCCAGAAGGAGATCTTCATCCCGGGCGGGGCGCTGTTCCGGGACATCACGCGGCTGTCGGCGGCCGGAATCCCCACCGTGGCCGTCGTGTTCGGCAACTCGACCGCCGGAGGCGCGTACGTCCCCGGGATGTCCGACCACGCCGTGATGATCCGGGAGCGGTCCAAGGTGTTCCTCGGCGGGCCGCCGCTGGTGAAGATGGCGACCGGTGAGGAGAGCGACGACGAGTCCCTCGGCGGGGCCGAGATGCACGCCCGTACGTCGGGGCTCGCCGACCACTTCGCCGTGGACGAGCAGGACGCGATCCGCCAGGCGCGCCGGATCGTCGCCCGCTTCAACTGGCGCAAGGCGCACACCGATCCGGGACCCGTGGAGCCGCCGAAGTACGACGAGGACGAGCTCCTCGGAATCGTGCCGGGCGACCTGAAAGCCCCCTTCGACCCGCGTGAGGTGATCGCCCGCCTGGTCGACGGCTCGGACTTCGACGCGTTCAAGCCGTTGTACGGGACGAGCCTGGTCACCGGGTGGGCGCGGCTGCACGGCTATCCGGTCGGCATCCTCGCCAACGCGCAGGGCGTGCTGTTCAGCGAGGAGTCGCAGAAGGCCGCCCAGTTCATCCAGCTCGCCAACCAGCGCGACATCCCGCTCCTCTTCCTCCACAACACCACCGGCTACATGGTCGGCAAGGAGTACGAGCAGGGCGGCATCATCAAGCACGGCGCGATGATGATCAACGCGGTCGCCAACTCGAAGGTCCCGCACCTGTCGGTCCTGATGGGCGCCTCGTACGGGGCCGGGCACTACGGCATGTGCGGGCGCGCCTACGACCCGCGTTTCCTCTTCGCCTGGCCGAGCAGCAAGTCCGCCGTCATGGGGCCGCAGCAGCTCGCCGGGGTCCTCTCCATCGTCGCCCGCGCGTCGGCCGCCGCGAAGGGGCAGCCGTACGACGACGAGGCGGACGCCGGGCTGCGCGCCATGGTGGAGCAGCAGATCGAGGCGGAGTCGCTGCCGATGTTCCTGTCCGGGCGGCTGTACGACGACGGGGTCATCGACCCGCGCGACACCCGGACCGTCCTCGGGATGTGCCTGTCCGCGATCCACACCGCACCGGTCGAGGGCGCGCGCGGCGGCTTCGGCGTCTTCCGGATGTGACCCGCACATGATGAATCTTCCGGATGTGAGGCCCAGATGACCATCACCACGCTGCTCGTCGCCAACCGGGGCGAGATCGCCTGCCGGATCTTCCGCACCTGCCGTGACCTGGGCATCTCCACGGTCGCCGTGTACTCCGACGCGGACGCCGACGCCCTGCACGTACGCGGGGCGGACCTCGCCGTACGCCTGCCGGGGGCCGCGCCCGCCGACACCTATCTGCGCGGCGACCTCGTGGTGGCCGCCGCGCTGGCCGCCGGGGCGGACGCCGTGCACCCCGGGTACGGCTTCCTCTCCGAGAACGCCGCCTTCGCCGCCGCCGTGCAGGACGCGGGTCTGGTGTGGGTGGGGCCGCCGGTCAAGGCGATCGAGCTGATGGCGTCCAAGACCCGGGCCAAGGAGCTGATGGGCGGGGCGGGTGTGCCGCTGCTGGCCCCCGTGGACCCGGCGACCGCGACCCCGGACGATCTGCCGCTGCTGCTGAAGGCGGCGTCGGGCGGGGGCGGGCGCGGGATGCGGACCGTCCGCGAACTCGGATCGCTCCCGGGCGAGTTGCTGGCGGCTGCCGCCGAGGCCGCGTCCGCCTTCGGGGACGGCGAGGTGTTCGCGGAGCCGTACGTCGAGCGGGGCCGGCACGTCGAGGTGCAGGTCATGGCGGACGCGTACGACACCGTGTGGGCGCTCGGCACCCGGGACTGCTCGCTCCAGCGCCGCCACCAGAAGGTCATCGAGGAGGCCCCGGCCCCCGGCCTGGACGACGCACTGCGCACCCGGCTGCACGACGCGGCGGTGGCCGCCGCGCGGGCGGTCGGCTACCGGGGGGCGGGGACCGTCGAGTTCCTGGTCTCCGCCGATGGCCGGCCGTACTTCCTGGAGATGAACACCCGCCTCCAGGTCGAACACCCGGTGACCGAGGCCGTGTTCGGGGTGGACCTGGTCGCGCTGCAACTGCGGGTCGCGGAGGGCGAGCCGCTGCCCGCGCTTCCCGAGCCGGCGGGGCACGCGGTGGAGGCCCGGCTCTACGCCGAGGACCCCGCGCGCGACTGGCAGCCGCAGACCGGAACGCTGCGCACGCTGGAGGTCCCGGACGCGCCCGGCCTGCGCCTGGACACCGGGTACACCGGCGGCGACACCGTCGGCGTGCACTACGACCCGATGCTCGCCAAGGTCATCGCCCACGCCCCGACCCGGAGCGAGGCCGTGCGCCTGCTGGCATCGGCCCTGGAGCGGGCCAGGATCCACGGGCCGGTCACCAACCGCGACCTGCTCGTACGGTCGTTGCGCCACCCGGACTTCGCGGCCGGGCGACTCGACACCGGCTTCTACGACCGGCACCTCACCGGCCTCATCGCCCCGGCGGCCTCCCACGACCCGGCGACGGCCGCCCTAGCCGCCGCCCTGGCGCAAGCCGTGAGCACCGCGACCTCCCCCGGCCCCGCCCCCACCCGCTTCGGGGCCTGGCGCAACGTCCCCTCCCAGCCGCAGGTCAAGCGCTACCGCAGCGAACCGGACGGCGCCGAGCACGAGATCGCCTACCGCACCCCGCGCACCGGCGCCCCGGAACCGCACGACGCCCCCGGCGTCCGGGTCCTCGCCGCCGCCCCTCACCGGGTCACCCTCGAACTGCACGGCGTCACCCGGCACTTCGACGTCACCCAGGACCGCGACCGGCTCCACGTGGACACCGCCGGAGCCTCGTACGCCTTCACCGCCCTGCCCCGCTTCACCGACCCCGCCGCACAGACCGACCCCGGCTCCCTGCTCGCCCCCATGCCCGGCACCGTCGTCCGCCTCGCGGAGGGCCTCGCGCCGGGGGCCGTGGTCGAGGCCGGGCAGCCGCTGATCTGGCTGGAGGCGATGAAGATGGAGCACCGCATCCTCGCCCCCGCCTCCGGCACCCTCACCGCCCTGCACGCCGCCCCCGGCCACCAGGTCGAGGTGGGCGCGCTGCTCGCCGTGGTCCAGGAGGACCCGGCCCCCGCCGAAGTCCCCGCCCCCGCCCCCGTATCGGAGGAGAACGCATGAGCACCGTCCGTACCGCCGTCCTCGAAACCGAAGAGCACCAGGCCCTGCGCGCAGCCGTCGCCGCCCTCGGGAAGCGCTACGGGCGCGACTACATGACCACCGTCATCCGCGAGGGCGCCCACACCGACGAGCTGTGGGCGGAGGCCGCCAAGCTCGGCTACCTCGGGGTGAACCTCCCCGAGGAGTACGGCGGCGGGGGCGGCGGGATGGCAGAACTGTCCATCGTGCTGGAGGAGTTGGGGGCGGCCGGCTCCCCGCTCCTCATGATGATCGTGTCCCCCGCGATCTGCGGCACGGTCATCGCCCGCTTCGGCACCGACGAGCAGAAGCGGAAGTGGCTGCCGGGCCTGGCGGACGGCAGCCTCACCATGGCCTTCGGCATCACGGAACCCGACGCCGGGTCCAACTCCCACCGGATCACCACCACCGCCCGCCGCGACGGCACGGGCCCGGACGCGGACTGGGTCCTCACCGGCCGCAAGGTCTTCGTCTCCGGCGTCGACATAGCCGACGCGACCCTGATCGTGGGCCGCACGGAGGACGCCCGGTCGGGGAAGCTGAAGCCCTGCCTGTTCATCGTCCCGCGCGACGCCGAGGGCTTCGGACGGCACCAGATCGACATGGAACTCCACGCCCCCGAGAAGCAGTTCGAGCTGGCCCTCGACGACGTACGGCTCCCCGCCGAGGCGTTGGTGGGCGACGAGGACGCGGGACTGCTCCAGCTCTTCGCGGGACTCAACCCGGAGCGGATCATGACGGCCGCGTTCGGCATCGGGATGGGCCGGTTCGCGCTCGGCAGGGCCGTCGAGTACGCCCGCACCCGGCAGGTGTGGAAGGCCCCGATCGGCTCCCACCAGGCCATCGCGCACCCGCTCGCCACCGCGCACATCGACCTGGAGCTGTCGCGCCTGATGATGCAGAAGGCCGCCCGGCTGTACGACGCGGGCGACGACATCGGGGCGGGCGAGGCGGCGAACATGGCGAAGTACGCGGCCGGCGAGGCATGTGTGAAGGCCGTCGACCAGGCGGTGCACACCCTGGGCGGCAACGGCCTGACCCGCGAGTACGGGCTCGCCTCCCTGATCACGGCGTCCCGGGTGGCCCGGATCGCGCCGGTCAGCCGGGAGATGATCCTGAACTACGTCTCGCACCAGTCGCTGGGCCTGCCGAAGTCCTACTGACACGCCGCGCGCGATCTCTTGCGTCCGACCTCTCCCCCTTCCCCGCCCTCAGGGGCGATTCTGACTCTCCACACCCGCACGGCGTTCCCCGCGACCGCCCCTCCGGCGGCGCGGGGACACCGCGACGACACAGGGGTCCGCCATGGTGTTCCGCAGCGAGTACGCAGACGTACCGGCCCTCGACACGCCCATCCACGAAGCGGTCCTCGGGGAGGCCGCGCGGTTCGGTGACACGGTCGCCCTGATCGACGGGACGAACGGCTCGTCCCTCACGTACGCCCAGCTCGACGGCTTCCACCGCCGCATCGCCGCCGCCCTCGCCGACGCCGGACTGAGGAAAGGCGATGTGCTCGCGCTCCACAGCCCCAACACCATCGCCTACCCGGCCGTCTTCTACGGGGCCACCCGCGCCGGAGCCTCCGTCACCACCATCCACCCGCTGGCCACGGCCGAGGAGTTGGCCAAGCAGCTCAGCGACAGCGCCGCCCGCTGGATCGTCACGGTGTCCCCGCTGCTGGAGACCGCGCGACGGGCCGCCGAACTCGCCGGCGGCGTACAGGAGATCTTCGTCTGCGACCAGGCGGCGGGCCACACCTCCATCCTGGACATGCTCGCCTCCACCGCCCCCGAGCCGGAGATCGCCATCGACCCCGGCGAGGACGTGGCGGCGCTCCCGTACAGCTCCGGCACGACGGGCACGCCCAAGGGCGTGATGCTGACGCACCGCTCGATCGGGACCAACCTGGAGCAGCTGAGACCGTTCATCCCGATGGGCGAGGGCGACCGCATCCTGGCCGTCCTCCCCTTCTTCCACATCTACGGCCTGACGGCGCTGATGAACGCCCCCCTGCGCTGCGGCTCGACGGTCGTGGTCCTGCCGCGCTTCGATCTGGCGCAGTTCCTGGAGGCCATCCAGACGCACCGCATCTCCGGTCTGTACGTGGCTCCGCCGATCGTGCTGGCGCTCGCGAAGCACCCGCTGGTGGGGGAGTACGACCTGTCGTCGCTCCAGTACATCGTGAGCGCCGCCGCCCCGCTGGACGCCGAGCTGGCCGCCGCGTGTTCGGCGCGGCTGGGGCTGCCGCCGGTGCGGCAGGCGTACGGGATGACGGAGCTGTCGCCCGGGACGCATGTGGTGCCGCTCTCCGTGGAGGAGCCGCCGCCGGGCACGGTGGGCAAGCTGCTGCCGAACACCGAGATGCGGATCGTGTCCCTGGAGGACCCGGCCAAGGAGGCGGAGCCGGGCGCGGACGGCGAGATCCTGATCAGGGGCCCGCAGGTGATGAAGGGCTACCTGGGCCGCCCCGACGCCACCGCCGACATGATCGACGCGGAGGGCTGGGTGCACACCGGTGACATCGGCCGGGTGGACGCGGACGGCTGGCTGTACGTGGTCGACCGGGTCAAGGAGCTGATCAAGTACAAGGGCTACCAGGTCGCCCCCGCCGAGCTGGAGGCCCTGCTGCTCTCCCACGAGGACCTGGCGGACGCGGCGGTGATCGGGGTGTACGACGGGCACGGCAACGAGATCCCGAAGGCGTTCCTGGTCCGGGCCGCGACCCCGGGGGGTGCGACGGTGACGGCGGGCGACGTCATGTCGTACGTGGCCGACCGGGTCGCCCCGTACAAGAGGGTCCGGGAGACCGAGTTCGTGGAGGCCATCCCCCGGGCCGCGTCCGGCAAGATCCTCCGGCGCGAGCTGCGCGACCAGGAGACGACGGACCACGCGGAGAAACCGGGGAAGAAGTGACGCTCATGGGACGGACGGGGAAGAAGTGACACTGGGACGGACGGAGAAGAAGTGACCTTCGTTGGACGGACCTCGGACCGGGGAGTGGCGACACTGACCCTGGACTCCCCGGCGAACCGCAACGCGCTCTCGGCGGCGCTGGTGGGCGAGCTGCGGGAGTCCCTGGCGGCCTGCGCGGCCGACGCCGCCGTACGGGCGGTGCTGCTGACCCACACCGGGACGACGTTCTGCGCCGGGGCCGACCTGACCGCGCCGCCGGAGCCGGAGGCGTTCGTGGGCCTGATGCGGGCCATCGTGGCGCTGCCGAAGCCGGTGGTGGCCCGGGTGGAGGGGCACGTCCGGGCGGGCGGCCTCGGCCTGCTCGCGGCGTGCGACATCGCGGTGGCGGGGCCGTCCTCGACCTTCGCGCTCACGGAGTCGCGCCTCGGCCTGGCCCCGGCGGTCATCTCCCTGACCCTCCTGCCCCGCGTGGACCGGAGGGCGGCGAACCGCTACTACCTCACCGGGGAGCGGTTCGACGCGGCGGAAGCGGCGCGGATCTCGCTGGTCACGCTGGCCGCCGAGGACGTGGACAAGGCGCTTGTCCCGGTCCTGGACGGCCTGCGCCGGGCCTCGCCGCAGGGGCTGGCCGCATCGAAGGAGCTGGTCACGGCTACGGTGCTGAGGAGCTTCGACCAGTACGCCGAAGACCTCATCGCCCGCTCCGCCGCGTTGTTCGCCTCCGACGAGGCGAGGGAGGGGATGACGGCCTTCCTCGAACGACGGGACCCCGGATGGGTGCGGTGACCTCTTCCTCCACCTCCAAGGCCGTGCACGCGCCCAAGCAGGACCGCAGCCGGGCGACCCGGCAGCGGCTCCTGGAGGCGGCGGTGGCCTGCCTGGCCGAACACGGCTGGGCGGGCTCCACGGTCTCGGTCGTCGCCGAGCGGGCCGGGGTCTCGCGCGGCGCGGCCCAGCACCACTTCCCGACCCGCGAGGACCTGTTCACGGGGGCGGTGGAGTACGTAGCCGAGGAACGCTCCGCCGCCCTGCGCGCGCTCCCCGTGCAGGGGCGCGCGGAGGTGGTCGCGGCGCTGGTGGACCTCTATACGGGGCCGCTGTTCCGGGCCGCGCTCCAGCTGTGGGTGGCGGCGTCGAACGAGGAGCAACTACGCCCGCGTGTTACGGAGTTGGAGGCGCGGGTGGGCCGCGAGACCCACCGCATCGCCGTCGAACTCCTGGGCGCGGACGAGTCCCGCCCCGGCGCGCGCGAGACGGTCCAGGGCCTCCTGGACATGGCCCGCGGCCTGGGCCTCGCCAACCTCCTCACCGACGACGCCGCCCGGCGCGCGCGGGTGGTGGCGCAGTGGGCGGCGCTGGTGGAGGAGGGGCTGGGGTGAGTTCGGGCGGGGCCTCGGGCGGGGGCGTCGGCCGGGGCAGGGTTCGGTGCCGGTGCCGGTGCCGGTGTCGGGTTCGGGGCCTGTGCGGACCTTCCGGTGTACGGGAGTTGGCGCGCGGATGAGGAGTCGGCGGCGAACCCCCGTATGGCCGTCCGATCGGCTGTGGGCCGCCATGCCGCTGGCTACGTTGACGCTGTGCGCAGGCAGGAATGGTCAGGGAGCGACGGCGGGAGCTCCAGTTCGCGTTCCTCGCTCTCACGTTCTTCGCCGCCGCGTTCCTCGACTGCGCATTCTCCGCTCTCTCCGCTCTCTCCGCTCTCTCCGCTCTCTCCGCCTTCTCCGCTTCCGAGTTCTCTGAGTTCTCCGAGTTCTTCGCGTTCTCCGCACTCTCCGCCTTCGGGCGCGGGCACGAGCGCGCGGGGCGGGGCCGAGGATGCCGGGCCGGCTCCCCGGGCGGTCGGACCGGCCGTCCCGGCCGGTCCGGGCGTCGTAGGCGGGGGCCCCGGCGGCCCGCAGGCCATGCAGCAGACGATGGGGAACGAGGCCACCACCCGGGCGCTGCGGCGGGGGAAGCGGCCCTTCGTCCCGCCCACGCTCATCGAGGAGGGCCCCGAACAGGCCCTCGTACTGCCGCCGTACCTGATGGACCTGGAGGCGGGCGGGCTCTCCACGGCGTACGGGCTGACCGGCCAGGAGTTCGTGGGCAGCGCGATCGCGGCCGTCGTGGGGCACGGCGGCGGCACGGTGGCCGCCATCTCCGCCGAACTGGCCGGACGGCCCGAGTCGTTCTTCGGCGGGGGCCGCGCGTTCGCGGTGGAGGGCGCGGAGGGGGCCCGGGGCGGTGGGGGCGGGCGGGGTGGACAGGGCGGCGGGGGCGCGGGCGGGGGCTTCGACGTCACCGTGTCCATCGCGCCCGCCCCCGACGACCGGCCGCCCGCGTTCTACCCGGCCGCCGACCTGGCCACGGCCGCGCCGGACCCGACCGGAGCGCCCCTCGCCCCCGTGGACGACGCCGAGGGCAAGGAGACCAAGGTCGACGTCCAGCACAACAGTGCGGCCACCGCGAGCAGTTCGGTCGGCAACGCGTCGAGCAAGGGGGCGGGCGGCACGGCGTTCGGGCTCGCGCCGGTCGCGCCGGGGCTGTGGCTGGGCGCGGCGGCGACGGGGAACGTACAGCCCTGGCAGTCCTCGCGGGACTCCCGCACCCAGCGCGGCGTGGCCGAACCCCGCGTGCTGCGCAGCGACAAGGGCTCGGTGGAGGCGCCGCGCCGCGTGGTGTACGTCGTACGGATCCGGCGCCAGGACGGCCCGGACGAACAGGTCTTCCGGGGCTCGGGCAAGCTCACCCAGCGGGTGCCCACCGAGCACCTGATCCCGGCCGGCGCCGCTACGCCGGGCCGGCCCCGGCCGGTGGACGCCGACCTCGGGCGGCGGGTCGCGCTGGCCGACTCGCTGGCCCCGGTCGCCGTGTCCGACGCCGCCGGGCCGCACCAGGGCGGCGGCGGACTCTTCGACGCGGTCGCCTCCGTCCTGCACCCCTCGCTGACCGCACCCGGCGCGCCCGGCCGCTCCCGGCTGTACGAGGCGACCGCCACGCCCACCGTGCTGGAGGACCTGCCCCGGCTGCTGGGCGTGGGCGTCACCGGGGACGACCTGTACGCCAAGGACGGCACCAGCGCGGGCAGTTACCGCATGCGCGGGGTCGTCACCGGACTCACCCCCGCCTGGGGCGCCGGCAAGACCCAGCTCCGTACGCACCAGCAGGCCCAGCACACCGCGACCGAGTCGGCGGGCAAGGGACGCGCGATCGCGGGCGGGATCGGCCCGGCGATCGGGGTCGGGGCGGCGGCCAACGCGGCCGTCGTACGGGCCACCGCGATGCCGGTCGCCGCGGCCCGCAAGGCCCGGTTCAGCGTGAACGAGCAGACCGTATCCAGCCGGCAGGGCGCGGAGGTGCGGGGCGAGAAGGTGCTCTACCTCGGGACCGTGCGGTTCACCGTGGAGGGCACAGGCCCCCGGTCGGCCCGGATGATCCTGCGCCCGCAGACGCGGGTCGCCACGCACGCGATGCGGGTGTGGGTGAGCCTGCGGGCCGACGAGGCACAGGAGTTGGGGCTGTCGCTGCCGCCGGGGGTGACGGCGGGCGAGTTCATCAAGAAGCCGGAGCCACAGGCGGCCCCCGATCCGGACACCGCATCCGAACCCGACACGGATACGGCGTCGGAATCGGGTTCGGCCTCGGCATCGGAATCGGCCTCGGAATCGGCCTCGAGATCGGAATCGACCTCGGGATCGGATTCAGACTCGGAGGAGGCGGCGGCGGAGGCGGCGGCGGACGCACGGCATCTGCCCTTCGGCGCGATGGGATCGAGCGTCACGCTCGGCCGGCTCGACACCGCGCCCATGGTGCAGGCCGTACGGGAACTGTTCGCCACCGATCACCGGCTGGCCGGATACCTGCCCGCGTTCGGAGCCACACGGCCCCCGGCCGACCTCAGCCGGGAGGAGGCCGAGGCACAGCGCGCCAACTACCGCGAGCTGATGGCAGCCCTGTCGGAGACCAACCTGCGCGTGAACAAGGAGCAGTTGCTGTCGACCGGCATCCGGGTCCGGCTGCGCCGCAAGACCACGATGCACTCCCATGACGTACAACTACGGGTGCACGGCACGATCGGCAGGACGCGCCATCTGGGCGAGATCGACGACTGGTTGGTGCGGGCCCACTCCGGCGTCGCGGCCAACGCGCAGAGTGGGCGCAGCAGTTCGCGTTCGATCGGCGGGATGGTGCTGGCGCAGGCCCGGCTGATACCGGGCGTGCTCACCGGCTCGGCCCGCTATGAGCGGAGCAGCTCAGGGGGTCGCCGCAACCAGGGCGGCCCCACGACCCGTACCGACGTCCTCACCAACGGTTCGGAGCGGGCGAGCGCGTTCGGGGCGGCGCTGCGTCTGAACGTGGACGTCACCATGACCTCGCGGAAGCGCAAGCTGGCCCGCACGGTGACCCCGGACGGCCCCGGCCGGGACGCGCCGGAGGCCAAGCTGCTGTCGGGGCTGCACATGGAGGAGCAGGACGTACGGCTGTTGACACCGGCGGAGTTCACGGTCGACACGGCGGAGAAGGCGCGGCTGGACGCGGGCGGCGGACAGGCCCCGGGCCCGGAGCGGGCCGTCGCCGCGACGGGCATCGGGGACCTCGCCGGGGCGGCCCCGACCCCGACCGCCGGGCAGCTGGTACGGGACTGGCAGCTGGTGGAGACGGTGGGCGACGGGCAGCCGGTCCGCGATCTGGCCCTCGCGCTGCTGGCCCGGGCCGCCGCCCGGGGTCAGGCGGGCCGCCAGGACCCGGCGCTGGCCACGGAGGGGCTCGCGCCCCGGCTGGCGGTCGAGGAGCGCTTCGGCCCACGGGCGATCACGGCCTCGCTGCGGCAGGCCGCGTCCTCCGGCTGGGTGGTGAAGAACCTGCGGTACCCGCGCCGGCTGGCCGCGCTGAACGGCGCGGTGGGCACCCGACTGGCGCTGGCAGCACCGCAGTTGGTGCGCGAGGCCGCCGGTCCTGGCACCGAGACGTTCGTGCTGGGCGGCCACCAGGCGGGCGGGCAGCAGGGGAGCGGCACGGCCAGTACGGTGCAGGTCGGAGCGACCGGCGTACAGAACGGGCCCGACTGGCGGGTCGGCGAGGGGCTGTCGGGTCACCGGACGACGAGCGAGGGCGACTCCGAGGCCGCGACCGTGTCGGGAACGGTGGAGCGCAACGCCCACACGCCGAAGAAGGCCCCGCTGTATCTCGTACGGTGCGATCTGCTCGTCACGATGGTGGCGGAGGTCAAGGTCACGGGCGGCGGCCCGTACGTGGCCGGGGCGGCGCGGACGCTGCCGGGCGCGGCGGCGGTGTGGCTGACGGCGGAGCAGTTGCGGGCGGCGGGGGTGGCCCTGCCCGCGTCGGCGCGCAAGGCGCTGAGGATCGAGGACGGCCGCTCGGACACCGGACGCACGCCGGAAGACACCAGCGCCACGACTCCTCCTTCTTCTCCGCCTCCTCTTCCTGCCACTGCCGACCGGGCGGAGGGCTCGGAGCGTACGGGGGCGGCGACGGGGGCGGCGACGGGGGCGGCGACGGGGGCGGGGGCGGCGACGGGTGCCCCGGCCAGGCCGAAACCGACCCTCGCGCGCGAACTGCCGCTCGGCTTCGGCATGATCGAGGACCTGCCGGACTTCGTGCCGCTGCTGGACGGACTGCGCCGCGCCCTGGCGATCACCGGCCAACAGGACGTGGCCGAGGACGTGTTGCCGCACCAACAGCTGCGGGACCGCAACGACAACGTGCAGCGGCTGCTGCGGGTCCTGGACCGGGACGGCTCCACCGGCCTGCTGGCGAGCGCCATGGACGGCGGGGTCACGGTGGAGCTGCTGGACGGCCGCAGGACGCCGTACTGGGCGGTGTTCAAGGTGGACCGCGTCGGGGCGGGGGTCTGGGACGGGGAGGCGGACGACGGCCGGGACATGGAGTACATCACCTCGGCGGTCTCCCAGCAGGCCACGTCTCACGACGAGGGCGAGAGCGTCGGCGTGGAGGGCATCCTCGCGGGCTCCGGGAAGCCGGAGGGCGGGGCGGGGCAGCTCAAGAGCGTGGGCGGGGCAGGCGGGTTGGGCGCGGGCTCGGGCTCGGGGCGCAAGCGCGGCGGCGCGGCGCGGGGCCAGTTGGGCATGAAGACGGTCGCGGAGGCGAAGACGGCGCAGTCCGCGAAGATGCGGGTGCCGATCGTGGCAACCCTCGAACTCCACCGGGGAGACCGCAGGTTGGCCATGGCGGGATCGGGCCGTACGACGCTGGTCCACCGGGTCCTCAAGAGCGACCTCACGGCACTGCGCCGGGTGGGATCCCCGCGCCCCAACGCCCCCCGCCCCGCCCCGGGCGCACCGACCGAAGGACCGGCCGGGCTGGGCGCGTGGCGGTCCGAGGGGGTGCCGCTGCCGATGGAGGCCCAGGTGAACGGCTTCCAGGGAGCGCCGCGCGTAAGGGAGTTGGTGAACACGGCGGTACGGGTGGCGGGCGGCGGCGACCGCTTCCGCCAGAAGGGCCAGGCCGCCGCGTACACGCTGGGCGAGGCGGTCTCCACGGAGTGGCTGATCGCGGCCCTGCCGCTGCTCACCAACGCGGGGGCCGAGCTGCCGCCGGTGCACGCGAGCGGGGCGAAGGGCCAGGACCTGCGGGTCTCGGTCCATGCGCGGCTGCGGGCCGGACGGGTGCTGGGGGCCGGGGACAAGATGACGTTCGAGACGGTGGCCCAGAGCGACCTGGGCGCGCCCCGCCCCACCCAGAGCGACGGCCAGAGCGCGGCCGAACAGGGCAGACAGGCACGCGGACTGCTCGGGGCCGGTGTCCTGAACGCCGACGAGTTCCGCCTCAACCAGTTGATGGCCAACACGGGCGGCTCGGGCTCGGCGAGCGGCGCGGCGGCGCACGGAGCGGGCTCGATGCCCCTGCACAAGCCCAAGTTCGCTTCGGTGCTGGTGCAGTTCACGCTGGATGTACGGGTGGTGGCGCGGGTGACGGACCGCGTGCGCCCTTCCCGTACGGCGGTGGCGGAACGCGACGTGACGCTCCCGCGCCCGGTGGTGATCCGCATGCCCCTCCCGGTGGCCGCGCGCCTCCTGGCAGCTCACCCTGCGGCGATCGCGGACCCCCGGGACCACCTGGGTCTTCAGGCAACGGCGGCTCCACCGCCGGTGATGCCGTGAGCGACGGCCCCGGGCAGGCGGAGTCGGACGTGTGCCGCGTTCGGACGTGTTCGGTGTTCGGGCGTGTGCCGTGTGCGGTGCGGCTGCCGTACGTTGGGACACCATGCAGATCACGAAGTACACCCACGCATGTGTACGGTTCGAGCACGACGGCCGGGTGCTGGTCATCGATCCCGGGATATGGAGCGAACCGGCCGCCCTGATCGGCGCGGACGCGGTGCTGGTGACTCACGAACACGCCGATCACATCGACGTCCTTCGCCTGGCCGGGCTCGGCGTCCCGGTCTACGCCCCGGCCGAAGCGGCCATTCCACGGCTGGAGTTCACGGCGGTGTCCTCCGGCGCGGAGTTCACCGCTGCGGGCTTCCGCGTACAGGCGGTCGGCGGGCGTCACGCGTTCATCTACGCCGGCCAACCGGACTGCGCGAACCTCGGCTACATCGTCGACGAGGCGGTCTACCACCCCGGTGACTCGCTGCACGTCCCCGAGCAGCCGATCGACACGCTTCTGGTTCCGGCCCAGGGATCATGGATGAGGACGGCGGAGGCGATCGACTTCGTCAAGGCGATCGACCCGCGGCGGGCGTTCCCGATACACGACGCCCAGATCAACGATCGCGGCCTGAGCAGCGTCAACGGCTGGCTCGCCCAGGAGACCGGGAGCGCGTACCGCTATCTGGCACCCGGCGAATCCGTCTGAGCGATATCGGACTCGCCCTGATCAGATCAGATGAGATCTGCCCAGCCCAGCCCAGCCCTGACCTGCCCTGATCAACGGTTCCCGGACTCATAGGTTCCCGGACTCATACGGACGTGAGCAGTTCACGGAGGTTGCTCATATGCGCCCTGACGTCGGGACCTTCGGCGGGAAAGACCGGGGCCTCGCTCGCCTCCGGGCGGTGGGCGTCGCGACAGGGGCGGCAGAGGCCGTCCGGGAGGGCTTCGGGACGGCCGGGGGTGCCGCAGCCGGTGCACTCCAGGAGGACGCGGCGGGCAGGCCCGCCGGAAGGGGGGCCTTCGGCGGGCAGCAGGGGCGGGATCTTGTCGGTGAGTCGACGCCGGAGGAAGCCCACGGGGGAGTCGACATGGGCGGGGAGCCCCGCGGTGAGGGCGGCGGTCAGGTAGTCGGCGCTCACACCCCGGACGAGCCACTCCGCCGCCTGCGCCTCCAGGACCGCGCAGTCGGCGGCGGAGAGGGCGAGCCGGTGGTCCTGACGACCGAGACGGGCGAGGGCGAGGTACGCGGGGGAGGGCGGCGCTGCGGGGGCGGGGGCCGGGTGCTTGGGCGCCGGGTCCGGGGGCGGGGCCGGGGCCGTTCCCGGTTCGGGAGGTGCGGGCACTGCGTGCGAGGCCGGGGCCGGGGGCTTGGGCGCTGCGTCCGGGATCGGGGGCGGGGGCGTTTCCGGGGCGGGAGGCGTGAGTGCGGCATCCGGTGCCGGGACTTGGGTGTGGGCTTGGCTGCGCTGATGCGGTACGGGGGTGGGCTCCGGGCCCTGTTCCGTACGGGGGTTCTCCGGCGGCGCGGGCGGCGACTCCGGGTTCGGGACCCAGGGCGGCGGGAGGGCCGCGCCGGGGCCTGAGGCGTCCGGAGGGGAACTCCCGACCCCGGCTCCGGCGGCGTTCTCGGCGGCGAGAAAGGCGTTCCACCACTCGTTGTCGCGGGCGGTGCGGGACCAGAACGTGCGAAAGGCCCACCGAGTCTCGCCGCCCACGCCGATCGCGCACCGTACGCGCCGGAGGTGCCCGGCGACGGAGAGGGCGGTCAGCGCGGTGCTGATGGCCTGCTGCCCGTAGAGCGGAAGCTGCTTGGCCAGTTGCTTGACGCTCATGGCCGCCCCTTCGGGAAGGTGGTCGACGAACCCGGCGACGTACCGCTCGCGAGTAGGCAGAAGGGCGAAGTCATGGCTGGCTCGGGGCAGTTGGCTCGGCGCGGAACGTTTGCCGTACCCGGGCTTGGCCATCGGGTAGGCGGTGGAGCGTGCGGGGGTGAGCGGGGCGGGGCTAGGGTGCTGGGTAGCCACGGGATCGACTTTCTAGGGTAGCGATCTTGCGGTGAGACCCCGGCCTGGTGCTTCGAACACCGCGTCGGGGTCGCTTGGTTCTGGAACCGTAAGCAGTCGTGACGCTCCGCCGCAAGCTGTCACGATTAGTCATACTTGCTGACCGTGACGGGTGGGGGAGGTGGGGAGGGTTTCCCCAACCCCCTTCTTCTACCTACCTGTTAAAGAAGGAGCTCGACCCTCGGCCCTCGCAGCCCGAAGCCCGAATCTCGAACACCAAGCCTCGACCCGGGCCCCCACGCACGTACCCCCGCAAGAGTGAACCGACTTCCCCGGGGCTCGGGTCTTGAGTCGCGGGACCCGAGCCTCGGGGGGGCGACCTCTCTTGCGCGGAGTCGACGCGCCATTCCCCTCTCAAGCGCTCAAGGCGCCGTCAAGGTATTCCTGAACGGGCTGGAACAGGCCGTACGGCACGTACTGCGGGATCTCGCTGGGGGCGACCCAGGCCAGTTCGGCGAGCTCCTCGGTGTCCGCGACGTGGGCCGTGCCGTCCAGCACCTCGCAGGCGGTGTACGACATCAGTCGGCCCGTCTTCGGGTGGACGCGTTCGCCGAGCAGTTTCACGGCCGTCACGGTCAGCCCGGTCTCTTCCTTGGTCTCCCGTACGGCGGCGTCCTCGCGGACCTCGCCGGGCTCGACCTCCCCGGCAGGGAACTGCCAGGAGAGCTGCCCCTCGCTCACCCGGCGGCGGACCATGAGAACACGGCCTTCGTGAACGACGATGGCGGCGGCGATGCCCGGCCGCTCGTCCGTGGTCTGCTGCGTCACGTCTGCTCCTCCAGGGCGGCCAGGATGGGTGGGAAGATCGTATCGACGGAGATGAAGCGGGGCACGGCGTTTCTGGGCACCCACATCACGTCGATGTTCTCCGCGGTATCGCTGTTGGTGGCTTCGCCGGCCAGGTACTCGCAGAGGACGTCGGTCGCGGGGTGAAGGCGGTTCCTGAGGTGCCTACGGGGATGGCGAATGCCCCCCGATCTCGATGGACCACCCCCGCGTGCGCGGGGACCACGTGGAGACGAATTGCTCCTGCAGGGCTGTGCGGGGACCACCCCCGCGTGCGCGGGGACCACTCGGGCATCGTCGGGTGCGTCGCGGGCACCGCGGGACCACCCCCGCGTGCGCGGGGACCACGTCGGCTGGCTGCTCGGGGAGAGGGCGGCCGCGGGACCACCCCCGCGTGCGCGGGAACCACATGGTCGAACACCAACTCGGCCTCCCGCAGGCGGGACCACCCCCGCGTGCGCGGGGACCACGAGGCGGAGGTCGTCATCAGGCGTCGTCGCATGGGACCACCCCCGCGTGCGCGGGGACCACTTCCTCCGCATCTCCCCGTCGGTTGTCGCGCCGGGACCACCCCCGCGTGCGCGGGGACCACCCCTCGCAGGGGACGTTCACGCGGAGCTTGGAGGGACCACCCCCGCGTGCGCGGGGACCACCCGCCGAGGCCGAGAAGGCGACGCACCTCATCGGGACCACCCCCGCGTGCGCGGGGACCACCCGACCAGGGAAGCGCCGTAGACCCGCTGCACGGGACCACCCCCGCGTGCGCGGGGACCACCCTCTGGACCGCGGCCGGTGGCCCGATGCTGGTGGGACCACCCCCGCGTGCGCGGGGACCACCGCGACGGCGGCGGCGGCGGAGGCATGTCCCAGGGACCACCCCCGCGTGCGCGGGGACCACAGTTCCTGACCTGGTGGTTTATGTCGGCAGAGGCTCGTTTTTCTTCACTTCTTGAGAAACGGACATATCTACCGGTCCCCCCAGTGATCCTCAGATGAAAGCCGTGCGGCCCCCATTATCTCGATGCGTCACTTCCGCAATGCGACCGCAGCAGCGGAAGCGGGCTGGGTGGCGGTGCTTTCCTGTGCCCCTGGTCGCCTCCACGATCGCCCCACGATGCGCGCGGAGGCGTTCGACGTAGGCGAGTGTCTGGTGAACAAGACCCGGGAGTAAGGCACCTGGGCCGGCCGGCCGACCAACCGACCGGCCCGGTGCCGTGTCGGAGAGCGCCCCTCACTCCGGACCCAGGGCTATTTCTCGCCCTCCCCGAGGGCGGTGCGGAGCCAGTCGATCGTCCCCTGAGCCAGGAGCTCATCGGCCAGCTCGTTCGCAGTCTTCGTGATGAGGCGACGACGACTGTTGTCGATCCAGCGCTGGGCGTTCTCGTAGCCCTGATTCTTGTACTCGATGCCCTGGAGGAGGCATTCCAGCTTGTCCGCGTCGCGAGCGCAGACCGCCTCCGGTGACTCCTTCGCCTCGTATTCCGCCACCAGCTCGCGGACCGCCGAGGCCAGGATCTCGGGCATACCCGCCGTCTGGTCGGCCGTGACTTCCTGAGGGTCGCCGGCGGGCGCGTACTTCTTCCCGAGGTGGTTCACGTCCCCGGTCCGGCTCTCCTGCGTGTCGTGCCACACAGCGAGGTAGGCGGCTCGGGCGGGGTCGGCGCCCTCCAGCTTCGCAATGATCGTGGCGATCAGCGCCGTACGCCACGAGTGCTCGGCGACGCTCTCGGGGTCACGGACCCCAGCCATCCACCAGCCCGTGCGCCGCGTCTGCTTCAGCGTGCCCGCCTCGTACAGAAAGCGGCCCACCGCAGACAGGTCGTCAGCCACGATCCCCTCCTCTCATGTCACGATCCTGAACGTGCGGGTGACCGTGTCCCCCTCCCGCGCTCAGCCCGTTAACTCGGCCATCTCACGGCGATCTCCTCGTCTGCCAGCGGGTCCTTGCCCATCGTCAGCTCCCCTCGATCACCGGATCAGGGCCTCCGCGACGCCCCGCCCGATCGCTTCATCGTGCCACGGACGCGGAGGTCCGAGGGGAAGGTCGCACGGCCTCACCGCCGCCCCTAGTCTCGCCGCGTGAGGACGTTCGTGTTCGGCATCGGTGAGACTCTCGGCCGTGACCACCGTTACTGGACGGACTGGGAGCGGGGGAACGTCCTCGCATGCGGCGGACGCACCCGGCTTCGGCGGCGGGGGGCTTTCGTGCGTCCAGGGCTACCCGCGACGAGCGGCCCCGGCGGGCCAGACCACGTCGACGGCCAGCCCTGCCTGTCGGGCCTGTTCGACGGTGTCAGCAGTGCCGCCCCCCTTACCCGATGGGGGCGTGCCGTCCCAGACCGCGACGAGGCGGTCAGCTCGGCGCAGCAGCTCGGCATTGGCCGCCTCGTAGGCAGCCCGGTTCGCTGTTGGGTGGGGCAGAGTCACCACGTCCTCGGCGGCCTCGACGAGATGGTCGAAGACGGCGGCGTGGTCAGACTTAACCTTCGCTGCGCGGTAGTCCTGGGAGGGGATCACCGCGACGAGACGGCCGCCGATGGCGGTGACCTCTTCCGCGAAGAGGCTGTCCGACCCGGCGGCGATGCAGGAGACGCCGGTCAGGTCGTCGCTGTACTCGGCGAGCAGCTCGCGCAGCGCGGCCCGTACCAGCGGCACGCTCTCGTCGGTCAGGTCCATGTGCCCAGTCACGGCAAGTGTCGTCATGCGCCTGTTCCTCAGCTCGACAGCAGGTCGCGGATACTATCGCGCGCCTCGCGCACTGGACGCGACGCACTGTGCCCCACGGTGTAGGGGTACAGCTGCCCAAGCTGCGTACGGACACGCCCCGACTGGGTGCCTCGCGCGGCCTGCACGGCCAGGCCCGTTTCGGTGGCGGCCGCTTGAAGATCTCCGGTGAGGAACTGACATTCGGCCAGGCCGATGCGGTCGAGTGCGTGGGAGCGCCCGGCTTCCGCACCTCGGGACGACAGGGCAGTCCGAATCGCCTCTGCGGCCTCTGCGGCCTCTGCGGCCTCTGCGGCGTGCCGACGTGGGTCGGTGCGCGCGAGGTCGAGGAGTCGGCCTCCGGTAACCCCCGCGAGTTCAGCCTCGTCGAAGTAGGCGATCCAGTAAGGCTCGTCGCTGTCGGTACCGGCACCGGCGAGGTCCTCGGCCGCCTTGGCGGTGGCCCGGTGGAATCCGGCGGTGCGCCCTTGTGCGGCGTAGGCCCAGGCTTCGCGGGTGTGGAGCATGGCGCGGGCCCGGGGACCGATCACGTCGCGGGCGCCCTCCAGAGCAAGGTGGATCAGCTGGAGCGCGTCGTTGGCACGATCGCGGTAGAGCATCTGCCGAGCCATTCCGGCCAGCACGTTGGCCCCGAAAACGACGTCGCCTCCGGCGTGGGCGGCGTTGTTGCGGGGCGATGATGGCTGGGACGAGCCAGCCTTTGAGGCTGTCGAGGAGCGCGGCACCGGATACCGCAGTACTGGCAACTGCGCGAGTGAGGGCCCTTCGGCCCATCAAGAGATCACTCCTGGTGAGGTGGGCGGCGAGGCTCACGGTGGCGTCGGGCCGCCATGGGATCTCGTCTGTGTCCGGCCGGTCACCTGAGGCTCGAACGACCCCCGCGTACGCGGGGACCACAGCGGTCCGAACACGATGTTCCGGGCGCAGCTGGGTCCACCCCCGCGTGCGCGGGGACCACGCCTCGACCACAAGGGCGAGGTCGGCCGAGCGGGGACCACCCCCGCGTGCGCGGGGACCACCGGAGCAGCCCCCACTTCGCCCACGTCCGCCCGGGACCACCCCCGCGTGCGCGGGGACCACTCGTCGGGGGCCGGCCACCGCCCCTTGGAGACGGGACCACCCCCGCGTGCGCGGGGACCACGACGTCGACAAGATGACCAGCAGCCTGGCCCGGGGACCACCCCCGCGTGCGCGGGGACCACCTGGACCGGACCTTCGCGTCGCTGGTCGAGGTGGGACCACCCCCGCGTGCGCGGGGACCACCCGATTCCGAACGCCAGAGTGATCCTGTTTCGGGGACCACCCCCGCGTGCGCGGGGACCACCTGAGGGTGCGCCCGTTGTAGGCGCTGCTCCAGGGACCACCCCCGCGTGCGCGGGGACCACCGTGGGGCAGGAAGTCGTCATGTCGAAGCCGGAGGACCACCCCCGCGTGCGCGGGGACCACTCGCGCTCGCCTACGCGGGCACCGTGAACGCAGGGACCACCCCCGCGTGCGCGGGGACCACTATGTGATCAAGATCGGGTAGAGCGTCCGCAGGGGACCACCCCCGCGTGCGCGGGGACCACGTCGAACGCCGCAAGGAACCCGACCGCGAACGGGGACCACCCCCGCGTGCGCGGGGACCACAGGCGCTGTCTCTGGTTCAGGTACTTCGTCTAGGGACCACCCCCGCGTGCGCGGGGACCACGGAGATGTTCAGCGTCGGGCGCGGCGTGATCAGGGACCACCCCCGCGTGCGCGGGGACCACAGTTCCTGACCTGGTGGTTTATGTCGGCAGAGGCTCGTTTTTCTTCACTTCTTGAGAAACGGACATATCTACCGGTCTCCCCAGTGATCCTCAGATGAAAGCCGTGCGGCCCCATTATCTCGATGCGCCACGTCCGTAGCGCGACCGCAGCAGCATTCCCTCCGGACCGCGAACTCCATCCTGCCCCCTGAGCCAGGTTGCTGCGACGACCGCTGGAGCGGAAACGGGCAGGGTCATAACGGCGCTTTTGTGTGCCCCTGATCGCCCCATGATTCGCGCGGTGGTGTTCGACGTGGGCGAGTGCCTGGTCAACGAGACCCGGGAGTACGGCACCTGGGCCGACTGGCTCGGCGTCCCTCGCCACACCTTCGCCGTGCAGTTCGGGGCCGTGATCGCCCAGGGCAAGGACTACCGCGAGACGTTCCAGGTCTTCCGCCCCGGCTTCGACCTGACCGAGCAGCGCCAAGCGCGTGCGGATGCGGGACAGCCGGAGCACTTCGACGAGTCCGATCTTTACCCCGACGGCCGCGACAGCCTCAAGGCCCTCCGCGCCGAGGGGCTGTGGCTTGGCATCGCAGGCAACCAAACGGTGCGCGCCGGCGGCATCCTTCGTGACCTTTTCGCCCGGGACGTCGATCTGATCGGCACCTCCGACGACTGGGGGGGCGTCGAAGCCGGACCCGGAGTTCTTCCGCCGTGTCGCCGCCGTCGTCCCGGTCGAGCCCAGCGAGATCCTGTACGTCGGCGACCCCGTCGACAACGACCTGCGCCCCGGTGCCGCAGCGGGCATGCATACGGAAAGCGAGCCGCCGGAGTCGGGCCATCAGCCACGGCCCCGTGGTGGCCGACGAGCCGTTCGGCGTCCGCGACGTTCACGATCATCGCTACGCCGCCGTGGTGCCGGATCCTGAACGTGCGGGTGATCGTGTCCCCCTCCCGCGCCCAGCCCGGCAACTCAGCCGACCTCACGGCGATCTCCTCGTCCGCCAGCGGAAACTTGCCCATCGTCAGCTCCACTCGGTCACCGGTGCCAGAGCCCCCGAGGGGCCCCGGCCGGCCGCGACCCGTTTCATCGGGCCACGGGCGCAGGGACCCGGAGGGGGAGGTCGCGCGGCCTCACCGCCGCCCCTAGTCTCGTCGCGTGAAGACGTTCGTGTTCGACATCGGTGAGACTCTCGTCCGTGACGACCGTTACTGGGGATCCTGGGCCGACTGGCTCGGCGTCCCCCGGCACACCCTGTCGGCCCTCGTCGGCGCCGTCACCGCTCAAGGGCTGGACAACTCCGAAGCGCTGAAGCTCGTGAAACCGGGCATCGACATTCCCGCCGAATACGCTGCCCGGACGGCAGCCGGACGAGGCGAGTACCTCGATGAATCCGATCTGTACGAGGACGTCCGCCCCGCGCTCGCCGGACTGCGGGAACTTGGGATGCGCGTCGTCGTCGCGGGCAACCAGACAGTGCGCGCCGGTGAACTGCTCCGGGCACTGGATCTTCCCGCCGACCTCGTGGCGACCTCCGGGGAATGGGGCTGCGCCAAGCCTTCGGCGGAGTTCTTCGCACGAGTCCTGGACGCGTCCGGCGCCCCAGCGGGGGAGACCGTGTACGTCGGTGACCATCCAGCGAACGACACCCTCCCCGCCGCCGGAGCCGGACTGCGCACGGCGCACATCCGCCGCGGCCCATGGGGGCATCTGTGGGCGGACGACGTACAGGTACGCGGGAAGGCCGACTGGGTGTTGGGCTCCCTCGCGGAGCTGACTGCGATCGCGGAAGAATAGACGAAACCGCATCCGCACCGTCATCGCGCGGGTACGTTCAGTGGGTGTCCGCCGACAGCCCACGTGAGATCGGTGAGCGCATCGCCGCCCGCCGCCGTGCACGCCGCCTTACCCAAACCGCCCTCGCCGCAGCCGCCCACGTCTCGTACGCGACTGTCCGGGCCATCGAGCGAGGAGCCCGTAGTCCCGGCGACGACGTACTGGAGGCGATCGCCGACACCCTCGACGTGGACGCCGCACAACTGCGTACGGGATACCTGGGCGCAGAGCGGCGCGTCCACCGAGCGCTCCCCGCCTTGTCGGAGGTGATCGCCGGATACGACCTCCCCCTGGGCCCGCCGATTCGTCCGCCTGGGCAGCTGGCCGAGGGGATCACCACCGCTATGGACTGGCGTCTTCGTGCCCAATACGGCCGGATCGCGGCCACCGTCCCCGATCTGCTGGCCGATGCCATTCGGTACGTTCACACCGCTCCCAGCGTCGAACACCGCCACGCCGCAAGGATGTTGGCCTCCGCTGCCCGAACCGCCGATGCCCTGGCCTACAAGCACGGGGCGCGTGATCTCTCCGCGCGGCTCATCGACCTGATGCGCTGGGCGGCCGACCGTGCCGCTGATCCCCTCGTCCGTGCGACGGCCGCATACGTTCGCGCCGAGACGTTCTTCGCCGCTCGCTCTCACACAGCCGGCCTTGTCTCGCTGGAGCGTGCCGTCGATGCCTCTCCGCCGCCGACCGGGCGTACGGAGGCAGCCATTCGCGGTGCCCTGCACATGAGGGCCGCCGTGATCGCGAGTCGCGCCGGCAGCACGGACGCGGCCGACACCCACTTGACCCACGCTCGACAGCTGGGTGACCAAGTCGGCCGAGAAGGAACGTACTTGGGTACGACATTCGGTCCCGAGAGCGTGCGCGTCCACGAGGTGTCCATCGCGGTCGGCCTCGGGCCCGAGCACGTCGACCGCGCCCTTCGTGCCGCCCACGCGTGGAAGCCGAGCGCCGACGTGCCGGCCGAGCGCCGCAGTGGGTTCTACATCGAGCTCGCCAGGGCACAGGACTGGGCAGGTCGACCCGTGGACGCCTTCGACAGCCTGAAGACGGCTCGTGCCGTGGCACCGCAGCACACGCGCGAACACCCCTGGGTCCGCGAGGTCGTCAGGAATTTACGCCGCTTCCATCGCGCCGACGCCGAGAGCCTGTCGCACTTCGCCCGCTGGGCCGGCGCTGTCTAGATCGATGGCCAACTGCTACAGGCTGTAGCAGTTGGGCCGCTTCCGAGCACCGATCCTCTACCTGTCCGGAACATAGGTAGAGGAGGCTGGATGACCACCCCCGCACGCGGGACCCCTGCTGGGCGAGGCACCGCGTATGAAAGCAGCGACACCGCGTACCGCACACTCTTGGGCCACTCGACGGCCTGCCCCACCTGCCGTGCAGGGGTCTCCTGCCTCACAGCCGCCAAGCTCGGTCGCGCCTGGCGTGAGGCGCGCAGATGATCTGCGGCCGCTGCGACAAGGCCGATCCCGCAGGGGCAGGCGGAGAAGATCCCGATGTACGGGGCATCCGGCGCGGGTACGACGATCGTGCTGCATCGGGAGCCGTGCTCGATGCCTCGTCAGGAATCTCTGGCTTGGCCTCAGGGGGGCCGGTGATCGCCCGGTCCGCGACGGACGTCCGTACCTGCGAAGCCTGCTGGAATGCGCCGGTAGCCGCTGTCCGGCGCACCTCTGGCGGTCGGGATCTCCTGTGCCGGTTGTGCGCCGAGGGAGGATACCCCCGCCGTGTCGACCTGTTCCCGCCGTACGGGATCTACGGGCTCCGCCGCCCGCCCAGCTGACCAATTCCTCAATACGATGGAGAAACACACGATGAGCACTACCCACGTTGACGACGGCAAGCACGGCGGGCCGCCCTCCGACAAGCCGTGGACGCCGCCCTCGGAGCCGAAGCCGTCCCCGGACGGCAGCCGCCCCCAGTACGCCCCGCAGTCGTGAGTACGGCACAGGAGATCCCCACGTACCCGGCTCTGGTGCAGGATCTAGCCGACCGAGGGCTGTTGGACGCCCGTTGGCGGCAGGTGTTCGAGGCCGTGCCGCGCAGCCGGTTCATTCCGATGGATGCCTGGCGGCAGTTGCCCGACCGGTGCGTGCCGGTCGCCGGCGGTACGGAGGCGTGGCTGGCGTTGGTGAACAGCGACGAGCCGGTCGTCACACAGCTCGACGACGGGGCCGAGGGCGGGCCCGGTGTGGCGACGTCGTCGAACTCGATGCCGTCGATGGTGGCCCGGATGCTCGGCCTGCTCCAGGTCGAGGACGGGCACCGGGTGCTGGAGATCGGGACCGGGACGGGGCACGTCGCCGCGCTGCTCTGCGAGCGGTTGGGCGACGACCTGGTCCACAGCGTCGAGTTGGACCCTGTGGTGGCCCGGCAGGCGGCCGACGCCCTCGCGCAGGCCGGCTACCGGCCGCACCTGCGAGTGGGGGACGGTGAGCAGCCCTGGCCCGGCCTGGGGCTCGTCGACCGGCTGATCGCCACCTGCGCCCTGCGGCACGTCCCGTACGAGCTGATCCGGCAGGTCAGGCCCGGCGGCATCATCGTCGCCCCGCTCGCCCGGGAGTTCTGGTCGGGGGCCCTGGTCCAACTCCGTGTCCAGGACGACGGCACCGCGACCGGGCCGTTTCGCGGCGGGGCGATGTACATGCCGATGCGCTCCCACCGCGCGCCCGATCTCCACGAAGTGCGGGGCAAGGGGCGCGCCCGCGCCGCCGGCCTGGACCCCGCCCTGCTCCTCGACCTCGGCTTCGCCCTGTACGCCGGGGCCCGGCTGCCCGGGGTACGGCTCATCCATCAGGAGGTCCCGGAAGGCGCCCAGGTGTGGGTGACCCGCGAGGACGGGGCCGCCACGGGGGAGGAGGTGTGGCAGTACGGGCCCGGACTTCTGTGGGAGGAGATCGAACAGGCTTGGTGGGAGTACGAGTCGGCGGGACGCCCTGACGCCGAGCAATTCGGGCTGACCGTGGGCGACCGGGGACAGCATGTGTGGCTGCGTGACCCGAATGAGGTCATCCGGGCCAGGAGGGGTTAGGCGGCCAGGGGGCCCACCGTACGCACGGTGGGCCCCCTGCTTGCTAGTTGCTTGCCAGCCTTGCGACCCACGGGGCGGAGCAGGGGAGCCGGCAGCAGCCCCGCGTGCGTGGGGACCACGCCATACGCACCGACCGGGTCAGGCCCGTGGCGGGACCACCCCCGCGTGCGCGGGGACCACAGCAGGTCCTTGCGGAGCCGGGCCTCTTGGACGGGACCACCCCCGCGTGCGCGGGGGCCACTGGAGGCCGCACCGGCCGCAGGAGTACGTCGCGGGACCACCCCCGCGTGCGCGGGGACCACTTCGCCGGGTCCACCTGGAAGTGGTTGGCGATGGGACCACCCCCGCGTGCGCGGGGACCACTCGGACGGGAAGGTCGCCGGCGGGCTCAGCGAGGGACCACCCCCGCGTGCGCGGGGACCACCTGAGATGTGCCGCACGAACGCTGACCTCCTCGGGACCACCCCCGCGTGCGCGGGGACCACCCCACGATGATGCCGAGGAACGCAAGGTCGGGAGGACCACCCCCGCGTGCGCGGGGACCACAAAAGCGACGCGTTGCGGCGGCCGGTCCAGGAGGGACCACCCCCGCGTGCGCGGGGACCACCGTTCGTGACCTGCGGGTTTAGGTGGTGGGGAGCCTGTTTTCCCTTACTTCTTGAGAAACGGACATATCTCCCGCCCTCCCCCGCGTGCGGCCTTCCGTCAGAAGCTGTGCAGCCCCCATTATTCCGAAGCGCCACCGCCGCCACGCACACACCCGCCCGCGAAGTCCGGAAGCCGCCGCAGGCGAAGCGAGCGTCGGCCGATGAGCGGCGTTCGTCTCGGTGGCGGCGGGCTGGGGCGGCAATCGGGCAGCGGCGGCTAGCCGTTGGTGAGGCGGGGGCGGGCGAAGTCCGTGTTGTCGATGATCGCGTTCATCCTCGGCAGCGGGTCCACCTCCTCCAAGTAGAGGCGCTCGGCTGCCAAGTAGCGGTCGCGGTGGAGGGCCTCCGCGGTCGAGCCCGCCCAGTCCTGGTCGCGCTCCGCGCCCCGGCGTACGGAGAGTTCGGCGTCGACGTCCAGCCAGATGCGGAAGTCCCAGTACGGGTCGATCTCCGGGCGGAACGCGAAGACGCCGTCCACGATCAGTACCGAGTCCGGGGTGAGCGGGGTCGTCCGCGTCGAGTGGTCCCGTTGGGTGAGCGGGTCGATCGAGCAGAGGGCGCAGGACGTGGCCTCGGGGGAGCGGCTGGGGTCCAGCAGGAGGCGCTTGGCCGTTTCGTAGTCGTACGCGTTGCGGTAGTAGCCCTCGCCGGACTCCCGGTCGTACAGGTGGCGGTCCTTCCACGGGTTCTTGAAGTCGTCCAGTGTGGCCCGCAACACCGGACGCCCCGACTCGGCTATCCGCGCCGCGAGTTCATGGCCGAAGCTCGTCTTTCCCGCTGCCGTGAAGCCGTCGATGCCCACGAGCAGGCGGCCCGGTGCGCGGGCCAGGGCCCGTTGCGCGATCGATGCGACCAGGCGGGTCCGGTCGGCCGAGGCCGGCGGCGGGCAGGGCTGTTGCCAGGAGGAGGTCGAAAGGTGCACGTCTGTCGATGCCGATGCCGATGCCGATGCTGATGTCGATGTTGCTGGTGTTGTCGCTGCTGCCTCATGTGAACCCATGCAACGAACCTAGGCAGGGCGGAGCCGGAGGGGGTAGGCATCTCGGTCGACCGACACCCGTTGTCAGTGGGGTCTGTCACAGTGAGTGGTGTCGGACAGCGGCCCGTGAGCGGGCGGCAGTCAGGGGGGAGAGATCGCCGTGGGAGATTACTTCCAGACCATCGTGGATCGCGACGTCACCGAGGACGCCGCCGGGCCGCTGGCCGCCCGTGTCGTGGCGTGGCTGGTGGCTGAGGGAGTCATCGGGGCCGACCGCACCGAACCCGGGTTCGGCGCCGGGCCCGGATACCCGCCGGGGCCCCGCATACGGGCGGTCGTCGACAGCCGGGGGTGGAGCGAGCCGTGGCAGGGCGGGGCGCTCGACGTCGTCACCGGGCGCACCGTGTTCGACGCCGGGCAGGGGGCCGACCCCTCCTCGGTGGACTGCCCGCGGTGTGAGCGGTCCACCGAGTTCCACGACGAGGACTGGGAGGAGATACCCGGGGCCTGGGAACCCTTCTCCGTTGCGATCGCCGATTGGGGGGCGGGTGGCGGCGGTCAGGGCCTTGTGGAGTGTGCGCACTGCGCTGTCACGTCGCCGCTCACCGAGTGGACCGGCATGGAGGACTGCTTCGCCTTCGGTGCGCTGGGCTTCACCTTCTGGGGGTGGCCCGAGCTGGCCCCGGACTTCCTCGCAGCCTTCGACCGCCGGCTGGGCGGTCACCGTACGGCCCTCGTGCGCGGGAAGCTCTGAGCCGAGCGTTGGCGTGGAGAGGTGCACTGCCCCGTCGCCCGTCGGTACCGCCGTGTCCCGGCGATCTGTTACGCCGACGCCGCATCCGGCTCCATCGGGCCCGCCTTCTCGTGCGGGCCCGGGGTCACCGCGTCCGCTGCCGTCAGCTCGTCCTGTGCCTTGATGTCGCGGGTCTGCTCCTCCACCCACTCGGGGCTGATCGCCGGGGTCTCGCCCGGGACCTGGTCGGTGACGAACAGGCAGAACGGGTGGCCCACCGGGTCGAACAGCACCCGTACGTCGTGCTGCGGCTGGAACTCCGCCGGTGTCGCGCCCTCCGCCACCGCGTGGGCCACGCCCGCCTCCAGGTCCGTCACCTCGAAGTCCAGGTGCAGCATCATCAGCTGGTCGCCGGGGGACGCGGGCCAGACCGGGGCGACGTACGCCTTCTCCGTCTGGAAGCTGATGCCCGCGCCGCCGCCCGGCGGGAGGAGCTTCACCCAGTCCGGCTCCTCCTGCACCGGCTCCCACCCCAGGAGGCGGCGGTAGAAGTCCGCCAGTTCCGCCGCGTCCGGGGCGTCGAGCACGGTGCTGGACAGGGTCAGGGTCGGTCGGGGGGTGGTCACGGTGGGCCTCCTCGTGCCGGAGGTGCGCCGACGATGCGCCGCACCCGGGTTGTGCCGGTACGTGTACCCCGTCGTCGCCCATCCACCGGGGAGGGCGCTCCGGCCGGGCCGGCCCCTGCCCACCCCTGGTCCGGCCCAGCCCCGACCCCGGCCTGTCTCCGACCCGCCCCGGCCCCGACCCCGACCCGACCCCGGCCTGTCTCCGACCCGCCCCGGCCCCGACCCGGCCCGGCCCCACCGGGGCCCACCCCTCACCCCACGATGTCCGCGTAACCCTCGATCTCGCGCGGGTTCCGCGTGCCCGGGCCCACGTATGTCGCGGACGGGCGCACCAGGCGGCCCGTGCGCTTCTGCTCCAGGATGTGCGCCGACCAGCCCGCCGTACGGGCGCACGAGAACATCGACGTGAACATGTGCGCCGGGACCTCCGCGAAGTCCAGCACGATCGCCGCCCAGAACTCCACGTTCGTCGCCAGCACGCGGTCCGGACGGCGCGCGTGCAACTCCTCCAGCGCCGCCTTCTCCAGCGCCTCCGCCACCTCGAAGCGCGGCGCGGCCAGCTCGCGGGCCGTGCGGCGCAGGACGCGGGCGCGCGGGTCCTCGGCGCGGTAGACGCGGTGGCCGAAGCCCATCAGGCGCTCGCCCCGGTCCAGCGCCTGCTTCACATACGCGCTGGCGTCCCCCGTACGCTCGATCTCCTCGATCATGCCGAGGACCCGGGACGGGGCCCCGCCGTGCAGCGGGCCCGACATCGCGCCCACCGCTCCGGACAGCGCGGCCGCGACGTCCGCCCCCGTCGACGCGATGACCCGGGCGGTGAACGTGGAGGCGTTCATCCCGTGCTCGGCCGCCGAGGTCCAGTACGCGTCCACCGCCTTCACGTGCTTCGGGTCCGGCTCGCCGCGCCAGCGGATCATGAACCGTTCCACCACCGACTGCGCCTTGTCGATCTCGCTCTGCGGCACCATCGGCAGCCCCTGCCCGCGTGCCGACTGGGCGACGTACGACAGCGCCATCACGGCGGCCCGCGCCAGGTCGTCCCGGGCGGTCGCCTCGTCGATGTCCAGCAGCGGCTTCAGGCCCCACACGGGCGCCAGCATCGCCAGCGCGGACTGCACGTCCACCCGGATGTCACCGGAGTGCACGGGGATCGGGAACGGCTCGGCCGGCGGCAGCCCGGGGTTGAACGCCCCGTCCACCAGCAGGCCCCAGACATTGCCGAACGAGACGTGACCGACCAGATCCTCGATGTCGACCCCGCGGTAGCGGAGCGAACCGCCTTCCTTGTCCGGTTCGGCGATCTCCGTTTCGAATGCGACGACTCCCTCAAGACCGGGTACGAAGTCGGACATCAGGCGGCTCCCTCAGTTCGGCGGCGGATGGGCCACGGCCACTTCCGTACGCATACGGAACCGTACGCATACGAATGCCGACGCCCGAAGCCCGGCGTCCGGTGTGCGGCGGACGGGCAACCGGTGTACGACGGCCGCGGCTGTGCGAAGGCCACAGGGGCCTGTCCCAAGATATTGGCGGGTACCCACGGAGCGGGGAAGCGTGACATCCGGCACAGGACCCCATTTCGACGGTGCGTGGTTACGGCCCCTGTGCGCCGGGCACACTCGGCCGCTGCGGCAGGATGGGCCCGTGCCCACACCAGAAGGTTCTTCGGGACCCCTCCCCGACGATTCCACCACCGATCCGGCGGCCATGCGCGAGCACTACCGCTCCGAGGACTTCACCGAGCGCGATCTCAGCGCCGACCCCATGGACCAGTTCGCCCGCTGGTTCCGCCAGGTCGCCGTGGGCGGCGTGCTCCACGAGCCCAACGCGATGATCGTCTCCACCGCCACCCCGGACGGCCGCCCGTCCTCGCGCACGGTGCTGCTGAAGCAGTACGACGACCGGGGCTTCGTCTTCTTCACGAACTACACCTCCCGCAAGGGCCGCGAGCTGGCCGCCAACCCGTACGTCTCCCTGCTCTTCCCCTGGCACCCCATGGCCCGCCAGGTGATCGTCACCGGCAGCGCCGTGCGGGTCTCCCGCGAGGAGACCGTGGGCTACTTCCGTACCCGCCCGCACGGCTCCCAGCTCGGAGCCTGGGCCAGTGCCCAGTCCACGGTGGTCGCCTCCCGCGAGGAGCTGGTCAGCCGGTACGAGGAGCTGGCCGCACGTTACCCGGAGGGCGAGAAGGTCCCCGTTCCGCCGGACTGGGGCGGCTTCCGGGTGATCCCGCAGACCATCGAGTTCTGGCAGGGGCACGGCAACCGGCTGCACGACCGCCTGCGGTACGTGAGGGAGGGCGCGGAGGACGCGAAGGGCGGGGAGGAGCGGGAGGGCGCGGAGGCGGCGTACGGGGAAGGCGCGGAGTCCGCCCGGTGGCGGGTGGAGCGGCTCTGCCCGTAAGCCGTAAGCCGTCATCCTGTTCGCAGGTTCGCAGGTTCGCAGGTTCGCAGGTTCGCAGGTTCGCAGGTCCGCAGATCCGCAGATCCGCAGGTCCGTGACTGTGCGCGTAACCCGTCACTCTGCCCGTAAGCCCATTGCCTGGGGAAACGCAGATTGCCTGGGAAACGCAGAAACCCGCAGGCTCTGGTTCCTCCGTGCACGAAGGAGCCGGCCGGACTTACCGGCGAGCCTGCGGGTCGGTGACTGCTGGGAATTGGCCGGCGTCCGGCCTCGCTCTGCACAGAGCGCGACGACGGGCGTCAGCCCGCGGCCACCTCACGAGTCCGAGAAGAAATCACTTCCGGAACACCTCCTTTCCTGTGTGCTGAACAGCCTAGGAAGCCCGGGCTGGAGCCTCAACCCATTTATTTCGAGGGTCCGGAGGACAGCGGCCGAGGATCAGTGACCGGTGAAGCCGAGGGTCATGGGGACGTCCCCGATGAAGAAGCCGGAGACGCGGTGGAAGAACAGGCGTCCGTCCTCGTAGAGGATCCTCTCCTTCATCCCGGGCCCGGACATCTGCGCCGTCGCGTTCGAGGCTTCGAAGGTGTCGGGCTGCTTCAGGAGCACGGTCTGCTCGCCGTCCGCCGCAGCGAGGTGCAGCACACCGCTGCCGCGCTTCCCCGTACCGGCGTTGCTGTAGGCCACGACCCCGTCCTCCTCGGCACGCAGGGGCAGCATCTCCGCGGAGCCCACGCCGTCGACGGTCCATGTGCGCCGACCGGTGCCGGCGTCGAACGCCGCGATGTGGTTGCCGCTGGTGAGGTGCTCCCGCCTGCTGGCGAGGTAGACGGTGTCCTTCGACGCCGCGACCGCGTGGCATCCGGTGCTCCCGCAGCCGGGGACGTAACCGTCGATCTTGATCGTCGACTTGATCGAGCCGTCCGGGTTGAACGTGAACAGCCTGTTCGCGTCCAGGGAGTCCTTCCCATCACCCACATGGGAGGCGACCACCAGCGGCTCGGCCGAGGCCAGGTAGGCGTACCCCAGTCCTGCGGGCAGCTTGATGGTCCGGGACGGCTCGCCCGTACCCGGCTCGCGCTGCGTCACCGTGAGCCGGTCGCCGCCGCAGAGGGCCATGCTCGTCAACGTCGTGCCGCCGAGGAACTCCTCGTAGCCGCATCCCTGCGGGGGCGAGTCCCACACCGTCCTGCCGGTGTCGACGGTGAATCCCCACGACGAGTCCTCCGACCAGCCGACCGCGGCGAAGTCCTCGGTGACGGCGACGCTGAGGTCCAGCCCGAGCGTGGCTTCAGGCAGGGTCTTCTGCCAGACCTTGCGGCCCTGGTTGATGTCGATCACCGCGAATTCGGTGCACTTGCTGCGGTCCTTCTTGGACCCGGCGAACGCCACCGCCACGTAACCCTTGCTGGTCACCTCCTGGGACGCGCCGCACAGATCGCCGTCCAGCGGCACCGCCCAGGTCTGCTTTCCGCTGTCCAGGTCATAACCGAGTACGGAGAAGAGGCCGCCCGAGACATAGGAGCGCGACGTCACCCATGTGCCGTCCGCCCGGTGCGAGTCGCCTTCGACGTCTTCCTTCGGCGGTGGCACCGTGAGCAGTTGGCGTCCCTGAGTGGAGGGGGCCGTCTTCGTCGGTGAGCTCCGCTTGCCGTCAGCCTTCGACTTCTGCCGCTGGTCGTCGTCGGGCTGGAGGAACGCGAAGGCGCCGGCGGCCAGGACCGCCACGGCCGCGGTGACGCAGCCCGCGATGACCGCTGTCCGCCGCTTCCTGCCGCCGCCCGGCCGCCCCGGAGGGGCCGGGGGCCGGGGGAAGTTCGGCGGCGTCGAACCGTACGGAGGCTGAGCGCCCTGCCACCCGCCCGTGTACGGGGGGCCGAATCCCGGAGGCGATGTCGGGTGCGGGGGCCCCGGAGTTCCTGGCGGGACGGGCGGCATGGGCGGCTGCGACATGCGACGTTCAGCTCCTCGTGGACCCGGCGGTGAGAGCCCCCTGCGGCAAGCGGTGGCCCGGTATCGCCACAGGCTACGAGAGGGCGGCCTGCGTGACGGCAGTCAGGGGCCTCGGGACGAAAGCGGGGTTACGGCTTCGGGGCGAAGTTTCGGGGCGAAGTGTTGTCGGAGTCGACACCGTCCGCTGGTTCGAACGACCGGTCCCGGTTGGCTGGATCGGGTAGGGGAGGGGGACGGGTTTTCGAGAAATCGCTGTGTGATGCGTCATATTCGAGTTCAATGGTCTGACGTGCGGCCATGGCGGACACGTCCTGCAGGGGGCCCGGGATGAGTGTTTCCACGAGCAGGGGGACGACCGACGCCCTCGGCCCCGATCCGTTTCCCGGGTCCGAGCTGCTGGCCGCCCTGCTCGACGGCATGGATGCCGCACTCTGCGCGTTCGACGCGGCCGGCGCCGTCACCCACTGGAACCGCGAGGCCGAGCGCATCCTCGGCTGGTCGGCCCAGGAGGCCGTGGGGCGTACGGGGTTCGCCGGCTGGGCGGTCCGCCGGGCCGACGCGCACGAGGTGCAGGCGCGGCTGATGTCCGCCATGGACGCGCCGGGGCGGCAGGTCCATGAGTTCGCGCTCCTGCGCAAGGACGGCAGCCGGGTGCTGGTGCGGACCCAGTCCGCCCGGGTGCTGGGCGCGGACGGCAAGCCGGCCGGGGTGTACTGCGCGTTCAGCGAGGTGCACGCGCAGATCGATCTGGAGCGGGCCATCGCGCTGAGTGAGGCGCTGCTGGAGGACGCGTCCTGGGGCGTGGTGCTCGTCGACGTCGACCTGCGCCCGACCGTGGTCAACGCCTACGCCTCCCGCGCGCTCGGCGGCGGTCGCACCGCCCTGCTGGGCCGGCCGCTGGGCGAGCTGGTGATCCAGGGCGTCGAGGAGCTGGAGGCGGCCCTGCACCATGTGCTCGCCGAAGGCGCGCCGGCCGCCCCGGCCGAGCTGTGGGTGACGTTGCGTACGGCGGAGGGCGAGCGCCGCCGGTGCTGGCGCAGCGGGTTCCTGCGGCTGGCCTCGCCGCTTACGGAAGAGCCGGTTCCGCTGGGGGCGGGGTGGCTGTTCCGGGACGTCACCGTCGCCAAGCTCGCGGAGCAGGCGGCGGACCGGCTGCGGTTCCGGACGAGTCAGCTGCACCGGGCGGCGCGTACGGCCTCCGAGTGCGAGGACCCGATGGAGGCGGCGACCTCCCTGCTCGACTTCGCCCTGGCCGGGTTCGCCGACCATGTGCTGCTCGACCTGACGGAGGGCGGCCTGACGGAGGGCGGCCTGACAGAGGGTGACCTGATGGAGAGTGGCCCGGCGGGGGGTGACCCCGTGGCGGGTCATGCGGTGGCGAGGGGCCCGGCGGGGAGCGATCCGGCGTCGGGTGAGCGGACAGGGGGCGGGCCGGTGGGGAGTGACCCGGCCCTGGGCGAGCGGCTGGTGCTGGTGCGTACCGCCGCGACCCCCTCGGACGCGCCCGGGCCGTGCCTGCTGGTCGCCGGTGGCTCCATCCCGGTCCGGTACGGACCCGGGCACCCCGCCCTCCAAGCCGTCGAGCGCACGGGATCGGTCCGTACGAGTGCGGGCGCCGCCCGGGACGCCGAAGGGGCGGCGGGAGGGGCGAGCGGAGGGGCGGCCGGGGGGACCACCGGAGGGGCCGCGGCCTGGGCGGCCGAGCGTCGCTGGCCCAAGGACGCGGCCCACGCCCTGGCCACGGTGCTCCGGAGCCGGGGGCGGACGCTGGGCGTGCTGACGTTCCTGCGCGCGGCGAACCGGCCCGCCTTCGAACGCCCGGACACGGCGTACGCGGAGACGGTGGCGGCCCGGGTCGCGGGAGCCGTCGACCTGGCGCGGGCGCTGGGGGCGCGGGCGGGGAAGTAGGCGGGACCCACCCCTGCCCCCGTCCCCGTCCTTGCCTCCACGCGCCCCACCCCCGCCCCCGTCCCTGCCCCCACGCGCCCCACCCCCGCCCCCGTCCCTGCCCCCACGCGCCCCACCCCCGTCCCTGCTCCCACGCGCCCCGCCCCCGCCCCTATCCGCGCCCCCGCCCCACCCCCCCCTCACGCCGCGTGCAGCGCCAGTGTCGGGGAGAGGCGGGACGCCCGGACCGCCGGGTAGAGGCCCGCCACCGTGCCGATCACCAGCGTCGCGCCGAAGCCCCCGCCGACCGCCCAGAGCGGGACCACCCACGGCAGCCCGCCGGAGTGCGCGTACACCCCCGTCGCCGCCGCGCCCAGCGCCACCCCCGCCAGACCGCCCAGGCCGGACAGCATCAGGGACTCCGTGACGAACTGGATCCGGATCTGGCCCCGGGTCGCGCCCAGCGAGCGGCGCAGCCCGATCTCGTACCGCCGCTCCAGAACCGAGATGATCATGGTGTTCGCGACCCCTACGCCCCCGACCAGCAGCGCGATGCCGCCCAGGCCCAGCAGCAGGCTGCTGAACGCCCCCTCGGTCGCCGCCTTCGCGCGGAGTGCCGACGACGGGTCGGTGACCTTGACGTTCTGCGGGTTGCGCGGGTCGACCGTCGCCGCCATGACCTTGCGTACGTCCCGCACCGCCGCGTCGTCCGACCGCTCGTACACCGACGTCGGGTGGCCGGCGAAGCCCAGCAGCCGCTTCGCGCCCTCCCAGCCGACCAGCGCGGAGCGTTCGATCTCCGGGGCGAGCGGCAGTGGGGCGAGGATGCCGGTGACCGTGAAGTACCGGTCGCCCAGCCAGACTTGCTGCCCCGGCTTCGTGATGCCGAGGCGATCGGCGGAGACATGGCCGAGCACGACGGAGGGGTAGCGGCCGGTCGCCGCGTTGAGCCAGGAGCCGGTGCGGACCTCGCCGCGCAGTACGCGCAGCAGGTCGGCCGTCGTCGCCCTGACCGCGATCCCGCCCGTGTCGCCCTCGTCGATCTTCTCGTTGCGGCGGACGGTCGCGTCCAGGTCGGCGGTGGCCCCCACCTCCCGAACTCCCTTGATCCGGCCCACCATGGCGACCGCGTCCTCCGGCAGCCGCACCTCCTCCCCGGCGAACATCGAGTCGCCGGGGGAGGCGACGAGGAGGTTGGTGCCCAACTTGTCCAGTTCGCGCAGGAGTTGGGCCTGGCTGGAGGCGGAGATGCCGACCACCGAGATCATCGTCGCGATGCCGATGGCGATGCCCAGGGCGGAGAGCACGACCCGCATCGGGCGGCTGCGCAGGCCGGACGAGCCGACGTGGAGGACGTCCCGGGGGCCGAGACGGGCCGCCTTCAGCCGACTGCGGGCCGTGCCTCGATTCACCGTTCCGCTCCGGGGCGTGCCCCGGCCGGCAGCTCCACCCCGGGCCGCGCCCCGGCTCACAGCCCCGCTCCCGTCGCCGGCGGAGACACCGACGTCGACACCGAGGCCGACGTCGACTCCGACACCGAGGCCGACAGCGACACCGAGGCCGAGGCCGAGGCTGACGTCGACGTCGGCGTCGAGGCCGACGCAGAGGGATTCCGTACGTCCGCCACCACCTCGCCGTCCCTGATCCGCACCTCGCGCGGCAGGCCCGCCGCGATCTCCGTGTCGTGCGTGATCACCGCGATCGTCGCCCCCTCCCTGTTCAGGTCCCGCAGCAGCTCCATCACCGCCGCCCCCGACGCCGAGTCGAGCGCCCCGGTCGGTTCGTCGGCCAGCAGCAGCGCGGGCTCACCGACCACGGCCCGCGCGATGGCGACCCGCTGCTTCTGGCCCCCCGAGAGCTGGTGCGGCTTGTGGTCCAGGCGGTCCGCCAGCCCGACCCGCTCCAGGGCTTCGGCGGCCTTGCGGCGGCGTACGGCGCGGGGGAGGCCCGAGTAGAGCAGGCCCTCCGCCACGTTGTCGCGGGCACAGACGCCCGGGACCAGGTGGAACGCCTGGAAGACGAAGCCCACGTGCTGGGCGCGCAGGGCGGAGAGGCGGCGGTCGGAGAGGGCCGCCACGTCGTGGCCCGCGATGTGGACGGAGCCGGCGGTGGGGCGGTCCAGGGTGCCGATGATGTGCAGCAGCGTGGACTTCCCGGAGCCGGACGGGCCGACGATGGCGAGGAGTTCGCCCTCCGCCACGGTCAGGTCCACCCCGCGCAGGGCGGTGACCCCGCCCGCGTACTCCTTCGTGACGCCCCGAAGGCCGACGACCGCAGCCCTGCCCTCGACGCTCCCCACATGTCCGACGCTCCCCGCACGCTCGACGCTCCCCACGTGTCCGGCGTACCCGGCAGGCTCTGGGCTCCCCGCATGCCCGGCGCTCCCCGCAGGCTCTGGGCTCCCCGCATGCCCGGCGTACCCCGCATGCCCGACGCTCCCCGCACGCTCGGCGCTCCCCACATGTCCAGCGCTCCCCGCACGCTCGACGCCCCCCGCATCTTCAACGCCGCTCATATCCTCGGCACCCCGACCTTCATGCCCTCGCGCAGCCCGCCGCCGGACACCTCGACCCGGCCCTCCGCGAACATGCCCAGCTCCACCGCCACCTCCCGGGCCGCGCCGCCCCGTACGACCTCCACCCCGAAACCGCCGCCCGGCAGGGCCAGCAGTGCGTTGACCGGGACCGTCAGCACGTCCTTACGGGTCTCGCCCGTCAGGTTCACCGTGACCGGCGACTGGTCGAAGCCGCCGATGTCGTCCGGCTGGTCGAAGGACACGGTCAGGGTGACCTTGGGGCCGTCGTCCTGCGGGTCGTTGCCCGGCTTCGCCGTCCGGCCGACCGAGGAGACCGTGCCGGGCGCGCTGCCGCCGTCCGGCAGATCGACGGTCACCTTCGTGCCCGCCTTCGCCAACCGGCTCTCCGAAACGTCCAGTTGGAAGGTCACCACGCGTTCGGAGCCGGTCGTGGTGAGGACCGGGGCGCCGGGCTGGGCCAGATCGCCGGTGGCCGCCGCCACGGTCTTGATCCGGACCTTCCCCGGGGCGAACGCGACGTCCCGCGGGCCCACTTCGCCCGTCTGCTTGTCGCCCCGCGCCTTCTGCCAGCGCTTGACGGCCGCCGCCGTCAGCTCGGTGTACTCGGTGTCCGGGGTGAAGCCGGTGTAGCCGAGGTCGGCGAGGTTGCGTTCCAGCTGCTCGACGTCGCGGCCCTTGTCGCCCGCCTTCAGCGTCCGGTACATGGGGCCGGCCCCGTACATCAGCCGGACCGCCCGGCCGTCGACCTCGTACAGCCGCTCGTTCCGCCGCACCGTCGAGCCGGTGCGCGGGGTCCAGGTCAGGGTGCCCGCCGCGGCCGCGTTGATCTTGCGCTGCCTGTCGTAGCCGAGCGTCCCGTCAGCCTGGGCGCTGTCGCGCAGGTCGCCGCGCTCGACCGGGGCGGTGGCCGGCGGCAGGGCGCTGTTCTTCGCACCGGCCGGCTCCGCACCGCCCCCGCCGCCGAGCTGGGTGACCGCGATGGTCCCGGCGGTCACGGCGAGCACCGCCAGGGCCGCCGCCGCGGCCCGTCCCCGCCTCACCGGCCCACGCTCTCGCACGCCTTGTTCGCCCGCTCGAACTTCTTCATGTCCTCGCCCTTCGGCGCGGGCATCGCCGCCACCGACCCGCCGTCGAACTTCGGGTCGGGCATGTCGAAACCGTTCTCGCGCATGCACCGGGCGAAGGCGACCATCTTGTCCTTGTCCGCCTGGGTGAGCTCCTTGGGGCCGCCGCCGACCGCCTTGTCCTCGCACGCCTTGAACGCCTTCTCCATCTCCTTCTTGCTCTTCGAGCCGCCGTCGATGGTCACGCCGACGCCGTTCTCGCCCGCCTTCGGCTCGGGGATCTCCAGGCCCTGCTCACGGAGGCATGCGCGGTGCTCCAGCGCCTGGTCGTCCTTCGTCTTCGTGGTGTCCGACGCCGATCCGCCGTTCTTCGTGCCGCTGCCGCTGCCGTCGTTGCCGCCGCCGCCCGAACAGGCCGTGGCGGACAGGACGACGGTCGCGGCGAGCAGGCAGGCTGCGGCGACGGTGCGCCGCCGCCGGGCGGGGGCGGCAGGGGTCCGGTTGCTCATGAGGGGCTCCTCGTACGTTGCTGACGGGCCGGGTCCGAAACGGACGGCCCGAGCGTGCGCGAGGAGGCGGTTTCGTTTCCCTCAGCGCCGATGCTTACACCGGCGAAACATCGCTTTCGGGTACACAGGGCCCATGCGGGTGCTGGTGGTGGAGGACGAGGAATTCCTGGCGGGGATGATCGCCGAGGGGCTGCGCCGTGACGCCGTCGCGGTGGACATCGCCCCGGACGGGCCGAGCGCGCTCGAGAAGCTCCGGTTCGGCGCGTACGACGTGATGATCCTGGACCGCGACCTGCCGGGGCTGCACGGCGACGAGGTGTGCCGCCGGGTCGTCTCCGCGCGCCTGCTGACCCGCATCCTGATGCTCACCGCCTCGGGGGCCGTACGGGACCGGGTTGCCGGCCTCGGGCTCGGCGCGGACGACTACCTGACCAAGCCGTTCGCGTACGACGAACTCCTCGCCCGGGTCCTCGCGCTCGGCCGCCGCGCCCGCCCCGCGCTCCCGCCGGTCCTGGAACGGGCCGGGCTGACGCTCGACACCGCCCGCCGCCAGGTCTGCCGCGACGGCCGCTACCTGTCGCTCTCCCGCAAGGAGTTCGCCGTGCTGGAGACCCTGCTGCGGGCCGAGGGCGCGGTCGTCAGCGGCGACGACCTGATCGAGGAGGTGTGGGAGGAGGACACCAGCTACCGCACCAACGCGGTCCGGGTGACGCTCTCCAAGCTCCGTACGAAACTGGGGACCCCGCCCGTGATCGAGACCGTGCCGGGAGCGGGGTACCGCATCGGTGAGGGGCCCCCGGCGCGGGACGGCTCCGCGGCGGACGGCGGGAGCGCCCGGTGAACAGCGAACGCGCCCGGCTCACCGCGCTCTACGGCGGGCTGCTGGTCCTGGCCGGCGTGCTGCTCATGGGGCTCGTCTACTTCCTGGTCGGCGAGGGCCTCTACAGCAATGTGCTGACCGCCGTCTCCCCGGCCGTCCCCGCCGTCCCGGCCTCCCGGACGGACGGGGTGTCCGCCCCGTTTCCGCCCTCCTCCGACTGGGCGCGGACCACGATCGTCGAATCCGGGCAGTACGCGGTCGCGCAGAAGGTCAGCACCGCCGCCGGGGACGCCGTGCTCAGCCAGTTGCTCACGGTCTCCGGCATCTCCCTCGCCGTCTACTCCGCGCTCTCCGTCGCCCTCGCCTGGTGGATGGCGGGCCGGGTGCTGCGGCCGGTCGGGGTCATCACCGCCCGCGCCCGCCGGCTCTCCGGCAGCAACCTGCACGAACGCCTCGCGCTGAAGGCCCCGCCCGGCGAGCTCAAGGAGCTGGCCGACACCTTCGACGGGATGCTCGACCGGATCGAGGAGCTGGTCGCCGCCCGGCAGCGGTTCGCCGCCAACGCCGCCCACGAGCTGCGCACCCCGCTCGCCGTCCAGCGGGCCGCCGCCGAGATCGGGCTCGCGGACGATCCGTCGCCCGAGAAGGTCGCCTGGATACGGGACAAGCTCATCGACACCGCCGACGACAGCGAGCAGCTCATCGAGGGCCTGCTCCTCCTCGCGGTCTCCGACGAGGGCCTGCGCCGGCGCGAACGGGTCGGCCTGGACGCCACCACCGCCACGGTCACACAGGCGCTGGCGGCGGAGGCGGAGGAGCGGGACGTCACCGTCGACGTGGCGGCCCGGCCGGTCAGCGTCGAGGGCGACCCGGTCCTCCTGGACCACCTCGTGCACAACCTGGTCGCCAACGCGCTGCGCCACAACCACCCGGGCGGGACCGTGCGGGTCCGGGTCGGCCCGGGCGGCCTGGAGGTCGCCAACACCGGGCCCGTGGTGGACCCGGCGACCGTGCCGCTGCTGTTCGAGCCGTTCCGCCGGGCGCGGGCGCGACGCCACGCGCCGGGCGAGGGGGCGGGGCTCGGGCTCTCCATCGTGGCGTCGGTGGCCCGGGCGCACGGCGGGGACGTCGGCGCGACGGCGAACCCGGGCGGCGGACTGACGGCCCGGGTCACACTGCCGACGTGCCCGTAGGACGCACTGCCGACGTGCCTGTTGGGCGTACTGCCGGGGAACGCCTCAGTGGCGGTAGAAGATCCGGTCCCGGTACTCCGTCATGACCCGGCCGTTCCAGTCGTGGCCGCCGTCGACGTTCGCCGAGCGCAGGAGCGGCGGCTCGATGCCCCGGGCCACCAGCTGCTCGGCGGCGGCGGCCAGCGTCGCCTGCATGATCGCGCTGGTCACCACGGTGGAGGCGGGGGCGAAGGGGGCCTCGATGCCGGGGTGCGTCAGCTCCGCGTCCCCGATCGCGATCTTGCTGTCCAGCACGACGTCGCAGTGGTCGCGCAGGAAGCCGCCCGAGACGTGCCGGGAGCGGGTGTTCTCCGCGTACGCCACCGAGGTCACGCCGATGACCTTCAGCCCCAGGGCCCGGGCGTTCTGGGCCATCTCGACCGGGAGCGCGTTGCGGCCGGAGAGCGAGATGATGACGAGGGCGTCGCCGGAGGCCGCGGGGCTGGAGTCCAGGACCGCCGACGCCAGGCCGTCCACCCGCTCCAGGGCGGAGCCGAGGGTGGCGGGCATGACGTCCACGCCCATGGTGCCGGGCACCGTGAGCAGGTTCATCAGGGCCAGTCCGCCCGCCCGGTAGACGACGTCCTGGGCGGCGAGGGAGGAGTGCCCGGCCCCGTAAGCGAACAGCCGGCCGCCCGCCTCGACGGTGTCGGCGATCACGGTTCCGGCGGCCGTGATGTTCGCCGCCTCCTCGTCGCGGACCTGCTGGAGCAGGCCGATCGCCGCATCGAAGAACTGACCGGCCAGCTTGCTTTCGCTCATCGAGGAGAGCCCTTTCGGCGGGATTGCGAGGGGATTTCGGCGGGGCGGGAATGGCTGTGCCGCCGATCACGTTGCGGTCTGGACCAGTGGCCTGTCAATACCGCCAGGCGGCCTCCGTCGCACGGTCTTCGGTCGGCGCGGCACGGTTGTCGGCGCTATGCGTCAGAATTGGTGCAGGGCCATCGCACGACGTTTTCTAGTCACAGCATCGAGGGGCACGTATGTCCGGACTGATCGACACCACGGAGATGTATCTCCGCACCATCCTCGAACTGGAAGAGGAAGGCGTGGTCCCCATGCGCGCCCGGATCGCTGAACGGCTGGACCAGAGCGGTCCGACGGTCAGTCAGACGGTGGCCCGCATGGAGCGCGACGGCCTCGTCCAGGTCGCGGGGGACCGCCACCTGGAGCTGACCGAGGAGGGCCGCCGCCTCGCGACGCGCGTCATGCGCAAGCACCGGCTCGCCGAGTGCCTGCTCGTCGACGTGATCGGCCTGGAGTGGGAGCAGGTCCACGCCGAGGCGTGTCGCTGGGAGCACGTGATGAGCGAGGCCGTCGAGCGGCGGGTGCTGGAGCTGCTGCGCCACCCGACCGAGTCGCCGTACGGCAATCCCATCCCGGGCCTGGAGGAGCTGGGCGAGAAGGCCGAGGCCGATCCGTTCCTGGACGACTCCATGGTGAGCCTGGCCGAGCTCGACCCGGGCGCGGAGGGCAAGACGGTGGTCGTGCGGCGGATCGGGGAGCCGATCCAGACGGACGCCCAGCTGATGTACACGCTGCGGCGGGCCGGGGTCCAGCCCGGTTCGGTGGTCAGTGTGACGGAGTCGCCGGGCGGGGTGCTGGTCGGGTCCAGCGGGGAGGCGGCGGAGCTGGACGCGGACGTGGCTTCGCACGTGTTCGTCGCCAAGCGGTGACGCCTTCGGCGTCGCGCCCCGGGGTGACCCGGGGCGCCCCGGGCCCGCGTCGGTAGCGCGGGTCGCCTCCGCGAGGGTTCCGTCCTCGAACGCCGGACGGGCTGGGGCGGGCCGGACTCGCTGGAGTGGGCCGGGGTGGGTTTCCCGGCGTAACAGCAGCGGGCGGGCGGATCGCGTGCCAGGCTGAGGCCAGGCATATGACCTGGGGGTGCCGGCCGGTCGCGGCCGGCACGGTCGGGGAGGGAGCAGGGGATGCGCCCGTCGTACCGGCACGCTCATCGCACGGTGGCTGCCACGCTCCCGGACGCCCAGGTCAGGGACGGTCTGGTCAGGGACGCTCCGGCCGTGGGGGCCCCGGCCGTCAGCGTTCCGGCCGAGAGCGCCCCGGTCGAGAGCGCCCCGGCCGAGAGCGCCCCGGCCGTCAGCCTTCCGGCCGTGAGGGCCCCGGCCGAGAGCGCTCCCGCCGGGGCTCGCCCCTCCTCTGCCATCGTTGTCGTGGACAAGGGGCGACCCCGGCACCCGAAGGCGCCGGGGTCTGTCCTCCCCTGTGCTGACCCGGAGCCCCGAGCTCCCAAGGTCAATCCCTGCGGGCCCCTGTCCCCGAGCGGCCCGCCTCCCGTTGAAGATCTCCCCACGGCCGGCGGCGGCAATCCTCGACGGGTGTCACTCGAAGGTGGGGTGTTGAGCGGCGGATCGCCGTTTTCGAATAAGAGTTCGATAGCCTGGCCGTCGCGGCCGCGTGATGACCGCGGTGACCGAGGACCCATGGTGATCGAGGACCAGAAGGGGGTGCCAGGACTATGGTGCGGCGCATCGATGTGACCGGTTTCGACGGCGTACGCCTCGCGGCGTGGGAGTTCGCGGATCCGCCCAAGGAGCGCGTGGAAGCGGACGGTCCGGAGGCGGACCGCGCTCCCGGGGTCTTACTGCTGCACGGACTGATGGGCCGGGCCTCCCACTGGGCCCCCACCGCCCGCTGGCTCTCCGAGCGGTATCGCGCGGTCGGCCTCGACCAGCGCGGCCACGGCCGCAGCGACAAGCCCGCGGACGGACCGTACACGCGTGACGCGTACGTCGCCGACGCCGAGGCCGCGATCGAACAGCTCGGGCTGGGCCCCGTCACCGTCGTCGGCCACGCCATGGGCGCGCTCACCGGCTGGCAGCTCGCCGCTAAGCGCCCCGACCTGGTCCGCGCCGTCGTCATCTGCGACATGCGGGCCTCCGCCCTCGGGGCCGCCTCGCAGCGCGAGTGGAGCGACTGGTTCGCGTCCTGGCCGCTGCCCTTCGCCACCCTCGCCGACGTGCGGAAGTGGTTCGGGGAGGACGACCCCTGGGTGGAGCGGCCGAACCCCTCGCGCGGCGAGTTCTACGCCGAGGTGATGGCGGAGACGGAGGACGGCTGGCGGCCCGTCTTCTCCCGCGGCCAGATGCTCAGCTCCCGCGCCACCTGGGTCTTCGACGCGCACTGGGAGGAGCTGACCCAGGTGCGGTGCCCCGCCCTGGTGCTGCGCGGGCTCGACGGGGAGCTGGGCCGGGCCGAGGCCCAGGAGATGGTCCGCGTCCTGCCCCGCGGCCAGTACGCGGAGGTGGCGGACGCGGGCCACCTCGTCCACTACGACCAGCCGGAGGGCTGGCGGGCGGCGGTGGAGCCGTTCCTGGAGCAGCTCGCCGAGGACGCCCGGGACGACCGGGAGCCGGTCGCCCCGTGACACCCCCCGGCGCTCACCCCCTGAGCCCGGCCGAGTGGGGGCTCACCCCCTGAGCCCCGGCCCGGCGGGCGCTCACCCCTTGCTGACCGCCGTCAGGATCTCCGGGAGCCGGTTCGCCGTACGCCGTGCGGCGATCCTCAGGCCCGCCCACGCGAGGAACGCGCCGTAACCGAGCCCGGCCAAGATCACCAGCCACAGGGCGTCGCGGTGGTCAGCTACGTGCAGCCAGATCGTCAGCGCGATCACCGGTCCGGCCAGCACCGGCGCGGCCAGCATGCCGCCGAGGATGGAGATCCACGCGATCCCGCCCTGCCCGGGGGCCACGTTCTTGAACGCGCCCTCCTGCGGGATCGAGTACGGGAAGCGCGCCGAGGCGAACGCCCCGATCGCCAGCATCGCGCCCAGCAGCGCGAAGGACAGGCCCATGACGCCCGGCAGCGGCTGCCAGTCGCCCAGTATCGCCGCCGTCACCAGGCAGACGACCAGCGTGTACGGCAGCGTGATCAGCAGCAGGGCCAGCGCCCGGGCCCGCAGCTCGACGTACGCGTCCCGGGTCGAGGAGATCGTCAGGGCCACCATCCAGAAGGCGGAGGTGTCCTGGCCGAACTGGTTGAACATCTGCATGCCGAGCATCCCGGCGACGAAGCACGCGAAGTAGACCGAGCCGGTGCCCTGGAGCGCGTTGAGCAGCGGCACGATCGCGCCGATCGCCAGCGCCGTCACCCAGGCCGCCTTGGTCTTCGGGTCCCGGGCCACATACCGCAGGCTCCGCCGCACCACCGTCTCCGTACGCCCCTCGGGCAGCAGCCCCGAGAGCCCGCCGGCGCGGCCGGAGCCCGGCTCCTTGTCCTTGCGGCCCTCCTTGCGGGCCGGCGCGGCGGCGGCCAGCGTCGAGCCGTCCGGCGAGGTCATCAGCTTCGTCAGGCTCCGCTGCCACATCCACATCAGCGCCACCAGGGCCGCCGCCGTGATCAGCAGCTGGACGACCGCCACCCCGTACGAACCGCCCGACGCCGCGTCCACCGCCGCTATCGCGGAGGCGCCGGGCAGCCAGCGGGCCACGTTCGCCGCCGGTTCCAGGGCGGAGAGCCCGCCGGCCTGGCCGAGCCGCTGCGCGCCGAAGTTGACGAACTGGATGCCCACCGCGATCACCAGCCCGCTGAGCACCGCGAGGTCGCGGCCCTTGCGGGAGTTGAGCAGCCGTACGTTGGCGGTGGTGACGGCCCGCGACAGCGCCACGCACAGCAGCATCGCCAGCGGGACCCCGAGCACCGCGAACACCATGCCCGCCGCCCCGTGCGCCAGCGCGAGGACCGAGCCGACGACCAGGCAGAGGGTGAACAGCGGGCCGATGCCGATCATCGACGAGACCAGCAGGGCCCGGATCAGCGGCCGGGGCCGCAGCGGCAGCATCACCAGCCGGGTCGGGTCGAGGGTGTCGTCGCCGCTCGGGAAGAACAGCGGCAGCACCGCCCAGCCGAGCGCCACGAAGGCCGTGAGCAGCACCGCGACCGTCCCCGCGTGCTCGTTGCCGCGCAGCAGGATCAGTCCGAGCACCTGGCCGGCGGCGACCAGCAGCGCGAAGACGAGGGAGACGACGAACGCCGTCGTCCGTCCGGCCGACTGCCGCAGCCCGTTGCGCAGGATGGTCAGCTTCAGCCGTACGAAGACCGGGGTCAGACCTGTCGTCGGCGCGGCCGGAGCGGCGGCGGCGACGGGGGCGTCCAGCACGCTCATCGGGAGCCGCCCAGCCAGTCGAGGGAGTCGCCGGCGTCCCGGCCGCTCGCGCCGACCAGTTCGAGGAAGGCGTTCTGGAGCGAGGGGGCGTCGCCGCGCACCTCGGCCAGGGTGCCCTGGGCCCTGATCCGGCCCGCCGCCATCACGGCCACCCAGTCGCACAGCGACTCGACGAGCTCCATCACATGGCTGGAGAACACCACGGTCGCCCCGGAGCGGGTGTAGCGCTCCAGCACCCCCCGGATGGTCTGCGCCGACACCGGGTCGACGCCCTCGAACGGCTCGTCCAGGAAGAGCACTTCCGGGTTGTGGAGGAGCGCTGCGGCCAGCCCGATCTTCTTCCGCATCCCGGTCGAGTAGTCGACCACCAGCTTGTGCTGCGAGCCCGCGAGATCCAGTACGTCCAGGAGCTGGCCCGCCCGCTTGTCGACCTCGTCCCCCGGCAGCCCGCGCAACCGCCCGTTGTACGCGAGCAGTTCGCGCCCCGACAGCCGCTCGAAGAGCCGCAGCCCCTCCGGCAGCACCCCGATCCGGGACTTCACCGCGACCGGGTCCGTCCACACGTCGTGGCCCGCCACCTCGATCTTCCCCATGTCGGGTCTCAGCAGCCCGGTGACCATGGAGAGCGTGGTCGTCTTGCCCGCCCCGTTGGGCCCGACCAGGCCGACGAACTTCCCGGCCGGCAGCTCCAGATCGATCCCCGACACGGCGACCTGGTCCCCGAACCGCTTCCACAGCCCCTGTACGCGCACAGCGGGGGGCGCGGTCCGCGCACCGCCCGCCGCGGCGTCTGTCTTCGTACGCGCATCTGCCCGGTCCGGCATGGCACAGCCTTTCGATATCCCCATAGGTGGGGACCACCCTACGAAAGACCCCTTCCGGCCCTGCCTACGAAAGACCCCTTCCGGCCCTGGAACCGCAAGGGTGCTCAGGAAGCCCGGGTGCGGGCGTCCGCCGCCTCGCGGGCGCAGGCGTACGCCAGTGGGCTGATCAGCTCGTCCACATCGGGCAGCCAGCGGTTGGCGTGGGTGGGCCTGCGGGCCCACTGCACGGCCCCGCGCCCGCCGAACCGGGTCGGCGGGGCGGCGACGTAATGGCCCTCGCCGCGTCCGGTCAGGCCGATCGCCTCGGCGTTCCAGCCGAGGGCGCGCACCAGCTCGGAGGACTTGGCCGCCGCGCCGGGCAGCACGAAGAAGAACATCCGGCGGTCGGGCGTGCGGGTCACCGGGCCGAGCGTGAGGTCCATCCGCTCCATCCGGGCCAGCGCCAGGAACCCGGCCGACTCCGGGACCTCCAGCGCGTCGAACGCGCGGCCGGTCGGCAGGAGCACCGAGGCGCGCGGCTGCCGGGTCCACATGCGCCGGGCGGCCGCACCGCTGCCGGTCGCCGCTCCCGCCCAGTCGGGCCGGTCCGCGTGGGCCCCCGGCAGGGCGCAGGCGGCCTCGCCGCAGGAGCACCGCTCCCTGCCCTCCACCGCCTCCAGCCAGGCGCCGGGGAACACGTCCCAATGCCGCTCTTCCGCGTACCGCACCGCGGCGTCGAGCAGATGCTCGCTCCGCTGCTGGGGGACCTGTGCGGCTTCCATGACTCCGATGGGCTCTTCCACGACCAGCACAACTACCGCCGCTGACCGGGGTTACGGGCGTGGCGGACCGGGTCACGGCGCATCGATTCCGCACGCGGGGCGCATCGGAGCACGGGCGGGGGCGCGCGTGAGGCGGTGGACCGATGCGCGGGTAGCACCCAGCGGGGCCGGGCAACTCGCCATGCCCGTACCGAATGCCGATGGAATATGCGCATTTCTTGTGTATGCGACGGGCAGTGATCCTTCCATCGATCACCGCGTATCCGTGTATCTGCGGATCCAGGCATTTCAGACTGTTCCAGGGGGAAATATGGCAGCAAGGCCACTCGTAGCCCGCCAGCCCAACGAACGGCTCCAGACGCTCATCCAGGAAGCCGCCTGTTCCAACGCGGGCCTCGCGCGCCGCGTCAACATGGTCGGGGCCGAACGCGGCCTCGATCTGCGGTACGACAAGACGTCCGTGGCCCGCTGGCTGCGCGGACAGCAACCCAGGGGCCGGGCCCCGGGCATCATCGCCGAGGCGCTCGGCCGCAAGCTCGGGCGTACGGTCACCATCGACGAGATCGGCATGGCCAACGGCAAGAACCTGGCCTCCGGCGTGGGCCTCCAGTACGCGCCGACCGTGGCCGGGGCGATCGAGCAGGTCTGCGAGCTGTGGCGCAGCGACGTCGGCCGCCGCGATCTGCTCACCGGCTCCGCCGTCGCCGCATCCGCGCTGGTCGAGCCCAGCCGCGACTGGCTGATCTCCGGCAAGGACCCCCAGGTCGAACGGGTGGCCGGGGCCCGGGTCGGGATGGCGGACGTGGCGGCGGTGAAGGCGATGACGACCGCCCTCACCGACCTCGACCACCGCTTCGGCAGCGGCCATGTCCGCCCGGTGCTGGTGCACTACCTCAACAGCGTGGTCTCCGGCCTGCTTTCGGGGGCGTATCGCGAACAGGTCGGCCGCGAGCTGTTCGCCGCCGTCGCCCGCCTCACCGAACTCGGCGGCTACATGGCGGTCGACACCGGTCAGCCCGGCCTCGCCCAGCGCTACTACATCCAGGCGCTGCGGCTCGCCCAGGCGTCCGGGGACCGGGCGTACGGCGGCTATGTGCTGGCCGCCTCGATGAGCCACCTCGCCGCCCAGCTCGGCAACCCGCGCGAGATCGCCCAACTCGCCCGCGCCGCCCAGGAAGGGGCCCGGGGCCAGGTCACCCCCCGCGCCCAGGCGATGTTCTACGCGGCGGAGGCCCGGGGCCACGCGCTGCTCGGGGACGCCCGGACCTGCCAGGTGGTGATGGGGCGGGCGGTCGCCGCGCTGGAGCAGGCCGATCCGGAGACGGGCGACGACCCGGACTGGATCGCGCACTTCGACACCGGCTACCTCGCGGACGAACTGGCCCACTGCCACCGGGACCTGGGCCAGGCGCCCGAGGCCGCGCGGCGGGCCAAGCAGGCGCTGGCCGCCCTGCCGGAGACCCGGGCCAGGCGCCGGGGCATCGGGCTCGTGCTGCTGGCCTCGGCCCAGGTGCAGCAGCGCGAGGTGGAGCGCGCCTGCCACACGGGGACGCGGGCGATGGAGCTGCTGGGGACGGTGCGCTCCAGCCGGGGGGCCGAGTATCTCGACGACCTCCAGCGGCGGTTGGCGCCGTACGGGCAGGAGCCCGCGGTCCGGGAGTTCGGCGAGCGGCTGGAGCTCCAGGCGGCGTGAGAGGAGGCGGTGGGGGAGGAGGACGCGCCGGAGCGGGGAGGGGGGTGCGCCGGAGCGGCCCTTAACAGCGCCTCGGGCGGGCTGGATGTTACCCACCCTGTGAAGGGGTGGTGAGGGGGACCACGCGCTTGGCGGAGCCGGGCGGCCACCCGATAGCGTGAGCTGACGATTCCGTTGGTTCACACGTAGGAGTCCCGGTGACGCAGAGCGGACAGGGCGGCGAGCAGGAGCTCCCCGCTGGACGACCCGCGCACGAAGGTGTCGTGCTGCCCGCCGACGGCGGCGCCCCCTGGCACCCGGGGGCGCCCACCGCCGGCCAGGGCGGACAGGACGGCCAGGGCGGGCAGGCGGCGCCCGCCGGCGGGCAGCCGTGGGGCCGGCCCTGGGGGCCGCAGTCGGACGCCCCGCAGCAGCCGGACCCGCAGGCCCCGGGAACGTACGGGTACCCGCCCCAGCAACAGCAGCAGGGGCAGGCGTACGGGCAGGTGGCGGGGGCGTACCAGCAGCCGCAGCACTCCGACCCGTACCAGCAGCAGTACCAGCCCCAGCCGCCACAGCAGTACCAGCCGCAACAGCCTCACCCCCAGCACTCCCAGTCCCAGCCGCACCATCCCCAGTCCCAGCACCCCCAGCAGTCTCAGCCGCAGCCCCAGTCGTACGCCCAGCCGCTGCCGCCGGAGGCCGTGCCGGGGGCCCCTGGCGGGGACGTGGACGCCACGCAGTACATCGCGCCGGTCCCGGGCGGCGCGGGCCCCGGCGGGATGCCGCAGGGCGGGCTGCCGCAGCCGGGCGGGGACGCCGACGCGACGCAGTACATACCCCCGGTGCCCGGAGGGGCACCGTACGGGATCAGGCCGGGCGCGCCGGAGGACCACCGGCAGCCGCCCGCCGAGTTCGACAACCTGTTCCGCACGGAGGAGCCCGCGGGCTCGACGCAGCAGATGCCGCGCTTCGACGCGGCGCAGCAGCCGCCCCGGCAGGGGTACCCGGCCCAGGGCCACGCCCAGCACCCCGCCCCGGGGCAGGGCCAGGCCCACCGGCCCCAGCAGCCCTACCCGGGCGGCCAGTTGCCGCCCCAGGCGTCGCAGGGCTACCAGTCGGGCCTCCAGGGCCTCAGGGGCGCGGGAGGGGCGGACGAGCCCCCTGTACGCGACACCGGGGACGCCCCGCGCAGGCGCGCGGCCCACATTCCGCTCATCGCCGCGGTCGTCGTCGGCTGCGCGGTCGTCGGACTTGGCGCGGGCGCGCTGCTGAGCACCAGCGGCGACGACAAGGGCAAGGACGACAAGCAGCCGGTCGCCTCGCAGAGTTCACCGGCTCAGAGCCCCACCACGAAGGCGGCCGTCGACCCCGCGAAGCCGCAGGCCGAGGCGCTGGACAAGCTGCTGGCCGACAGCAACAACAGCCGGGCGGCGGTGATCAGCGCGGTCGAGAAGATCAAGTCCTGCAAGGAGCTGGACCAGGCGAACACCGATCTCCGGGACGCCGCCCAGCAGCGCCGCGACCTGGTGACCCGGCTGGACGGCCTGACCCTGGACAAGCTGCCGCAGCACGCGGCGCTGACGTCCTCGCTGACCCGGGCGTGGAAGGCATCCGCCGCGGCCGACGAGCACTACGCCACCTGGGCCCGGCAGGCCAAGAAGAGCAAGCACGTCTGCAAGGGCGGTCAGGCCAGGTCGACCAACGAGACGGCCCGCGCCAACCGGCAGAGCGGCGAGGCCACCAAGGCCAAGCAGGAAGCGTCCGGGCTGTGGAACGCGATCGCCCAGAAGTACGGCCTGACCACGCACACCCCCGTCGAGCTCTAGGGTGTGTCCGGCGGATCCTGACCAGGTCCGGCCCCTGATCCGCCGGAAATACCCTAGGGCGCGTCCGGCGACGGGGAGCCCGTGCGGTCGGCCGAGCGGCCGGCCCCCGTGCGCCGGGCGTCCGACAGGGCCTCCGCGACGTCCACGAAGCCCTTCTTGTAGGCGATCAGCCGTCCCTCCCGCACCACCTGGAACGTCACGTCCGCGTTGACGATGCGCGGGTAGGGCGAGGTGCCGAGCAGGTCCTTGAAGCGCCAGCGGAGCACCGGGGTCAGGCCGCCCGTGTCCACCTCGGCGCCCCGGTTGAGCGAGGAGGCCACCTTGTTCGCGGTGACCGTGTCGTCGCCGATCGCCTCCACGACCGCCCGCAGGGCCGTGTACGCGATCCAGGTCGTCTGCACGCCGGTGTCGTCCGGGTCGATGCTGTTGTCCCCGAAGGCGTACTTCCGGATCACCTCGCGCATCCCGTTCCATCGCGCGTCGCCCGCGTCCGGGTACCAGCCGGTGATGTAGGCCCCCTCGAACGGGCTCTCGCGGCCGCCGGTGCGGTTGATGAGCGGCTGGCTGACGCTGCCCAGCACCGAGGAGATCTTGACCCGCTCGCCCTGCGGCTTCAGCCGGCGGAAGGAGTCGAAGAAGGTCTCCGTACGGCTGCCGAGCACGGCCGTGACACAGCTGCCGCCCGCGCCCGGCTTCAGCGCCTTCGCCGCCTGCTCGTCGTAGGAGGTGGCGTTCTCCGGGGCCAGGATGTCGGTGGACTCGGGCCGGTCGGCGGCCAGCAGCCCGGTGTTGAGGAGCTGCGGCATCCGGGCGCCGCCGAGCGAGTCCGGGCGCACCAGGGAGACCCGGTCGCAGCCGCGCGCCAACTGCCGCCCGTGGCCCGCCAGCAGCGCCGACTGGCCGCCGTTGACCGGGTAGGAGAGGTAGCTGCGGAACTCCTCGTCGGACGCGCCGTAGCCGCCGATGTACGGGACGCCGCCCGACTCCAGCACCGGCATGAAGCTCTGGCCGTGCCGGCTGTACGAACCGACGACCGCGGCCACCTCCCGGTCGACGGCCTGCCGGGCGCACCGCTCCGCGCCCATGGCGCTGTCGCCCTCGTCGCAGACGATCACCCGCAGCTCGCGGCCGTCGATGCCGCCCTGGTCGTTGATCCAGCGGGCGTACGTCTTGGCCATCGCGGGGACGCCCGGCGTGCTCACCGCGTCGGCGTCGTCCACCTTGTCGGGGGCCCAGGTCATCACGGTGACGGGCTCCCCGGAGCCCCCCGAGCCGCCGGGGAGCACGCCGCAGCCGGACAGCAGCAGCGCACCGGCAGCCGCCGTACCGATGAGGGAGGGGAAGGGGCGGGGGAAGGCGGTACGTCTCCGTCCGGTCATGGAAAGCAACGCTCCCGCCCCCGGTGTAACGCCGTGGTGTGCGGTGCTCAACGCTCGGTGACGTCCAGGTGAATTGCGGGGGGCCGCGCGGGCCCGCCTCACAGGAACGTACGATCGACGATCGTGCAGCAAGGTTCGGAGAACTCTTCCCGTCGCGGCCGTCGCTCCTCCACCATGGGCGGCATGCCGCTCACTGACATGCCGTGGTGGCGCTGGCGCACCAACGTGCGCTCGGCGCTGCACATGCTCTCCGACCCCGTCTTCCACCACGAGTGCTGGCTCGCCGGCCGGGAGGGGTACGGGGACGTCACCGACGCCGTGTACCGCCTGGTCGAGGACACCTGGCTCGACAACTGGTCCGCCGAGAAGTACGTCGGCACCATGTTCCGGGACTCCGCCGAGGCGGCCGCCGTGGACGCCGCCGCCCTGCGGGTCCTGCGGATCATGCACCAGGTCGGCGCGGACGCCCCCGTCTCCGCCTATCTGGAGCACCCCGGCTGGCCGGAGGCGGTCCAGGCGGCCCGCGAGGCGCATGTGATGCTCGCCACGAACGACGCCGAGGACCCGGACATCCCGCCGCGCTCGCTGGACGTCATCCGGATCATGACGCGGGCGGCCTGACGATCACGGCGGCGTGACGGCCGGGGACACGGCCGCGCGACGACGACGGCGGACACGGCGGCCGGGGCCGCATGCTGACCACGGCCGCCCGGCACCGGGCGGCTGTGGCACCCTACGAGGATGACCGCACCGCAGCCCACCGGCACCCCGGCCGCCTCGGACACCGCCCTGCCCGAGCAGTACGTCCTCACGCTCTCCTGCCCCGACAAACAGGGCATCGTGCACGCCGTCTCCAGCTACCTCTTCATGACCGGCTGCAACATCGAGGACAGCCAGCAGTTCGGGGACCACGACACGGGTCTGTTCTTCATGCGCGTCCACTTCTCGGCGGACACCACGGTCACGGTCGACAAGCTGCGCGCCAGCTTCGCCGCGATCGGCGAGGCGTTCCGGATGGAGTGGCAGATCCACCGGGCGGCGGAGCGCATGCGGATCGTGCTGATGGTCAGCAAGTTCGGCCACTGCCTCAACGACCTGCTGTTCCGCTCCCGTACCGGAGCGCTGCCGGTCGAGATCGCGGCCGTGGTCTCCAACCACACGGACTTCGCCGAGCTCGTCGCCTCGTACGGCATCCCCTTCCGCCACCTCCCGGTGACGAAGGACAACAAGGCGGAGGCCGAGGCGCGGCTCCTGGAGCTCGTCCGCGAGGAGGACGTCGAGCTGGTCGTCCTCGCCCGCTACATGCAGGTCCTCTCGGACGACCTGTGCAAGCAGCTGAGCGGCCGGATCATCAACATCCACCACTCGTTCCTGCCGAGCTTCAAGGGCGCCAAGCCCTACCACCAGGCGCACGCGCGCGGTGTGAAGCTGATCGGCGCCACCGCGCACTACGTCACCGCCGACCTCGACGAGGGCCCGATCATCGAGCAGGAGGTCGAGCGCGTCGGCCACGACGTGACCCCCGACCAGCTCGTCGCGATCGGCCGGGACGTGGAGTGCCAGGCGCTGGCGCGCGCGGTGAAGTGGCACGCGGAGCGGCGCATCCTGCTCAACGGCCGCCGCACGGTGATCTTCAACTAGCAGCTCTCTCACGGGCGGCTACAGGCGGCTACAGGCGGCTGAGCGAGGCCGACGCGAACAGTACGTCGCGGATGGCCTCGCGGTCGCCCTCCTGACCGGCCGCCGCCTCCACCGGCGAGATGTGGCCCGCGACCAGCTGGCAGAACTCCACCCCGTCCAGGGCCACCTGCGCCACCGCCCGGTCGCGCGAGCCCTCCGCGTCCGGTGAGTCCAGCGAGATGTACCAGTCACCGCCGCCGTGCCCCTCCACCTCCAGGTGGACGGACCGGCCGGGCTCCCCGGCCGCCGCCAGGTCCCTGGCCGGTGCGGCGAGCCCCGCACGGCGGCGTGCCGCGAGGGTGGCCGGGAGCAGCCGCGCGGCCAGGTCGATCATCCGGTGGAGATGGGCGGCGGACGGCGGCTTGTACGGGTACGCCACCGCGTCGGCGATGTCCGTGCCGTGCACCCAGCACTCGAAGGCCCGGTCCAGCAGCGCGTCCTGGAGCGGCAGGGCGAACTCCCCGTACGAGACGGGGCGTTCGGCGGCGTCCGGCCCGGCGAGCGACGCCGAACGGATCAGCTCGTGGGTCAGGTCCCGCCAGGGCTCGCGGACCGCCCGGGTGGCGGGCGGGCGCGTGGCCGCCCAGTACGTCTCGGTGCGGCGGGTGGGGGAGAGCGGCGCGTCGGCGGGGCCGAGCGGGTCGTCCAGGCCGAGCGCGGCGGCGACCAGCCCGTCGACGGCCATCAGATGGCCGATCACTCCGGCGACCGTGGTCCTGCGGGCGACCGCGTGCTCGTCCTCGAACCACTGGAGCCGCACCGGCGCGTGCCAGTCGGAGTCCCCGATGTCCCTCAGCAGCGCGTCCAGCCGGGCGGTCTCGGCGTCGTACGGGGTGGCCCACTCCGGCACCGGGACCAGGGCCGGGCGGCGTCCCAGGCAGCCGTCCAGCACCCGGCTCCGCAGGGTCGGGTCGAGGTCCAACGAGCCGTCCGTGTGCAGCAGCCCCACCGCGTCCCGCAGCCGCAGCGCCTCCTCCGCGCAGGGCGCGCAGTCGGTGAGGTGCTCCTCGACGGCCGCGGTCTCCTCGGCCGAACAGGCGGAGAGCGCCCAGGCGCCGAGGAGGGCCTTGAGGACCCGGTGGGAGAGGACCGGGGTCGCGGCGGTCGCGGCGGCGGTAGTCACGGCGGCGAGGGGCGGGTCCGCCTCGGGGTCGTGGCCCGGTACGTCGTCCTCGTCCACGGGGGCTTCGTCCACGGGATCTTCCGCTACGGCAGCCTCCCCTGCGGGAACTTCCACCACGGGAGCTTCCCCTGCGGGAACTTCCACTACGGGGGCATCCGCTACGCGAGCGTCCGCTACAGGACCTTCCGCTACAGGACCTTCCGCTAGGGGAGTCCGCTCCACCGCCTCCAGGTCGAGGTCGTCCGCCGGGCCCCGGGGACCCGGTATGCGTCGCGCGCCCCGCACCTCGTCGTCGCGTCCCCTGCTCTCGCGCCCGTCCCCGTTCATCGGGTCTGTCCGTGACCGGGCGACGGGGAACCGGACGACGGGGCTCCGCCGAGCGGGCGGGTGTTCGCGGTGGACAGCAGTTGGAGGCCGAGCCGCAGCCGGCGGCGGGCCTCGTCCTCGGTGACGCCGAGGTCGGCCGCGGCCTGCCGGTAGTCCCGGCGCTGCACATACGCGAGCTCCAGCGCCTGCCGCAGCGAGACGGGCATCGAGGACACGATGTAGTCGGCGCGGGCCGCCGCGGTGGCACTGCGCACCCGTCGCTCCAGCTCCTCCGGGTCCGGCACCGCGCCCTCGCCGTGCTCCTCCTCGTACGAAGAGGCCGCCGACCGGCGGAGCCGCTGCTCGGACCGGCCGTGGGCGAGCCGGGCCACCCAGGAGCGCATCGAGCCCTGCTTCGGGTCGTACGCCTCCGGGTTCTCCCAGACCTGGGCGAAGACCTCGCGGGTCACCAGGTCGGCGGCGTCCTCGTCGTCGAGCATCCGGTGCGCCTGGCTGTGCACGAGGGCGGCGAACCGGTCGTAGAGCTCGCCGAGCGCCGCCGCCTCACCGCGTGCCAGCCTCTGCTGCATCGTGCGGTCCCAGCGGGGCGGTGCGTCCTTCGCCATGAAACCCCCAGCCCCCGGCCCTGTGCCCAGCTCCGTCATCGGCCTTGATCCGCCTTGATCCGCCCGGACCCGCCCTGCGTCCACCCGGTGGATCCGCCCGGCGGGATCCGTCCTGGACCCCCTCTGGGTCCAGCCCCTTCCCTCGTCGTCCGAATGTAGTCCGCCCCGAGCGCCGCGCACCTGCCTTTGCCGCAACTGTCCGGTGTCCTTTGCGGCAAAGGTCCGATGTAGGGGCGGAGTGGACGCCAGGAATCCTTTTCGGCCGTCCTCGTCCGATCCGGCGGCCCTGAGCAGGGAAAACCGGCCGAAGTGATCATTTCCACCGGAAACCCCCTGGGCCTCGGAGGGCAGGGCGGTGTTTCATGGATGTGCGGTTGGGCAGCCGCGAGGAGGAACGGAAACTTCCGGATTTCCGGGAGCCCCGGAACGAGAGGTCCAGTCGCGTGACGCTGAAGGTGGACGAGACCGAGCAGGGCGACTGGACCGTGTTGCGGATAAGCGGTGAACTCGATCTCGTGAGCTCACCCGTCGTGCGTCAGTCCGTCCACGAGGCGGTGGCGGAGGGGCAGCACGACGTGGTGCTCGATCTGTCCGGCGTCTTCTTCTGCGACTCCAGCGGTGTGAACGTGCTGATCGCCTCGCGCCGGCTCATGAAGTCCTGCGGCGGCCGGCTGCGGCTGATCCTCCCGGCCCGGGGCGCGGAGGACGGTTCCCACGTCAACAAGGTGCTGGGCGCGCTGGGCGTGCGCAGACTCTTCGACGTCTACCCCGACGCGGTGTCCGCCGTGGACGAGGCGTCCGAGCCCCTGACGGCCTGAGCGCGGCGGTGACGGGCCCGTGGCGGCCGGTGCTGAAGCGAGGTTGTCACACAGGAGGCGTCGCTCGGTGACACGTGAAGGCCCCGGGCGACGTACGCTCCCCGCATGGACAGCGCAGAGTACGAGCGAAAGATCGCGCACCGTTTCGCGGCCTTCGACCAGGACGGCAACGGCTACATCGATCGCGCCGATTTCAACGCCGCAGCCGCCCGTCTGCTCACCGAGTTCGGTACGACGGCCCGCTGCGACAAGGGCCAGGCGCTCTACACCGGGGCCGAGGCGTTCTGGCAGGGCATGGCGGGGATCGCCGACGTGGACGGGGACCAGCGGGTCACCCGTGAGGAGTTCGTCGGCGGGGCGGTGAAGCGGCTGCGGGACAATCCCGAGCGGTTCGCGGAGATCGCCCGCCCCTTCCTGCGGGCGGCGATCGCGGTCGCGGACAGCGAGAACGAGGGCGGCCGGGCGTCGGTGCCCTCCGTGGAGCGGGCGCTCCGGGTCCTGGGGGCCGGCGCGGAGATCGCGGGGATCGCGGCCCAGTCCCTGGACACCGACCGGGACGGGCTGATCGCCGAGAGCGATGTGGTGGGCGCGCTCGCCGTGTACTTCACGGTGATCGAGCCGGACGCCAAGTAACCTCCGGCAGGCGTACGGGGGTGGCCGCGCCGCCCCCGTAACCCGCTCGGGCATCCTCGTGAACCCGCTCAGGCGCCCCCGCCGAAGCGCTCCCGCAGCCGGTACTTCAGCACCTTGCGCAGCGTCTCGTTGCGGGGCAGGGCGTCCACCACCTCCACCTGCTCCGGCACCTTGTGGACCGAGAGCCCCGCGTCCCGCAGATGGGCCGAGACCTCGGCCAGGGTGAGGGGCGGCGCGCCCGGCGGCTGTTCGATCACCGCGCACACGCGCTCGCCGCGCTCGGCGTCGGGGAGCCCGACGACCGCCGCGTCGGCCACGCCCGGGTGCTGGTGGAGCAGGTCCTCGATCTCCTTGGCGGAGATGTTCTCGCCCTTGCGGATGATGACGTCCTTCAGCCGCCCGGTGAGCGTGAGGTGCCCGCTCTCCCGGAGCCGGCCGAGGTCCCCGGTGATCAGGAACCCCTCCGCGTCGAAGGCGGCGGCCGAGGACGCGGCGTCCAGATACCCCCGGCAGACCGCCTCCCCGCGCAGCCGCACCTCCCCCTCCACGCCGTACGGGAGCGGCTTCCCGTGCTCGTCGGTGATCCGGATCTCCATCCCCTCCGGCGGCCGGCCCTCGGTGAGGGCCAGGTGCTCCGGGGTGTCGTCCGGCGCGCCCATGGTGATCATCGGGACCTCGGTCATCCCGTACCCGTGGGTGAGCTGGACCCCCATCTCCCGCACCACCGCGTGGTACACCTCCGGCGGCTTGGGCGCTCCGCCGCCCGCCAGCAGCCGGAGGGAGGGGATGAGCGGCGTGCCCGGGTCCTTGCGCTGCTCGGCCAGGAACATCGCGTAGAAGGCCGTCGACCCGCCCGCCACGGTCACCCCGTGCCGCCGGTAGCCGGCCAGCGCGTCCGGCAGCGCGAACTGCTCGAACATCACCGCCGGGAACCCGTACAGCAGCAGCATCACCGTGTAGTCGGGCCCGGCGACATGCGCGTACGGGAACGCCATCGAGCCCACGTCGTCCGCCGAGAGCCGCAGGGCGTGCGCGAGGCACGAGCCCGCCGCGATCAGGCCGCGGTCGGTGTGCAGGACCCCCTTGGGGTCGGAGGTGGTGCCCGAGGTCCAGTAGATCCAGCGCACCTCCTCGCCCGACGACGGCTCCGGCGGGGGCGGCAGCACGGCCGGGTCGCCGTCGGGGAGGACGTCGTACGCCTCGAAGACGTACGGCGGCTCGGGCAGTTCCCCGGCGATCCGCTCGGCCATCGCGGTGTGGTCGAAGCCGCGCCACACGCCCGGCACGGCGAAGAACGCGGCCCCCGACTCCCGTAGCGCGAACCGCACTTCGCGGTCCCGGTAGAAGGGGATGACCGGCGTCTGTACGGCCCCGAGCCGGGTCAGGGCGAAGCAGAGCAGGGCGCTTTCCAGCCGGGTCGGCAGTTGCCAGGCCACCACGCTGCCCGCCCGCACGCCCATCCCGTACAGCCCGGCGGCGACGCGTTCGGCCCGGTCCCGCACCTGCCCGAAGGTCAGGGTCCGGTCCTCCTGGAGCAGGACCGGGCGGTCGGGGGTGAGGGCGGCCCGGGCTTCGACCAGCTCCCAGAAGGTGCGGGAGCCGCCCAGGGCGTACGCGGTCGCGGTCACGTCGTTCACGGCGGTCACAGGGATCCCTCCGAACTGACGGCCAGTCAGATATTGCGGAGAGCGTAGGGCTCCGCGCCTTGTCGGTCCAGGGGTGCGGGGCTAGCCTGAGTGCCGCAATCCAATCTGACGGACCATCAGAAAGCGCCTGGGGACGGCACGGTCGGCAGGTGCGCCGGAGGGGACGACACACCATGACGGATGACGGCACCACGACGGATACGGAACTGCCCCGGATCGTCAGCGTCGACGACCACGTGATCGAACCCGCGCACCTCTTCGCCGTCTGGCTGCCCGCGAAGTACCGCGAGCGCGGGCCGCGGCCGCTGACGGCGGGCATCGGGGAACTGGCGTACACGGGCGGGAAGTACGTCATCACGATGGACCCGGACGGGCCGCCCACCGACTGGTGGATCTACGAGGACCTGAAGTTCCCGTACAAGCGGAACATCGCCGCGGTCGGCTTCGACCGCGACGACATGACCCTGGAGGGCATCACCCGGGCCGAGATGCGGCCCGGCTGCTGGGATCCGGCCGAACGCCTCAAGGACATGGACCTCAACCACGTCGAGGCGTCCCTCTGCTTCCCCACCTTCCCGCGCTTCTGCGGGCAGACCTTCGCCGAGGCGCACGACAAGGAGGTCGCCCTCGCCTGCGTGCGCGCCTACAACGACTGGATGGTCGAGGAGTGGTGCGGCGACAGCGGCGGCCGGCTGATCCCGCTCTGCATCATCCCCCTCTGGGACATCGGCCTCGCGGTGGCGGAGATCAGGCGGAACGCGGCGCGCGGGGTGCGCGCGGTGACCTTCTCCGAGATCCCGACCCACCTGGGGCTGCCGTCCATCCACACCGGCTACTGGGACCCGTTCTTCGCCGTCTGCCAGGAGACCGGCACCGTCGTCAACATGCACATCGGGTCCAGCTCCCAGATGCCCGCCGCGTCCCCGGACGCGCCCCCGGCCGTACAGGCGTCGCTCTCCTTCAACAACGCGATGGCCTCGATGATGGACTTCCTCTTCAGCGGGGTGCTGGTCAGGTTCCCGACGCTCAAACTGGCGTACAGCGAAGGCCAGATGGGATGGATCCCCTACGCCCTGGAGCGCGCCGACGACGTGTGGGAGGAGCACCGGGCGTGGGGCGGGGTGCGCGATCTGATCCCCGAGCCGCCGTCCACGTACTACTACCGGCAGATGTTCTGCTGCTTCTTCCGCGACAAGCACGGCATCGCCTCGCTCGACGTCGTCGGCCGCGACAACGCCACCTTCGAGACCGACTACCCGCACGTGGACTCGACCTTCCCGCACACCAAGGAGGTCGCGCTCGACCACGTCAAGGGCCTGGACGCGGCGACCGTCCACAAACTGATGCGCGGGAACGCGATCCGGATGCTCGGCCTGGACCTGGACGAGTAGGCGGGGGCAGGGCGGTGGATCTCGCGGACACGGAGGCGGAGAGGGAGTTCCGGGCGCGGTTGCGCGAGTGGCTGGCCGCCGTGCTCCCGGCCGTCCCGCCGAAGCCCTCGCCCGACGACTGGCCCGCGCGCCGGGCGTACGACACGGCCTGGCAGCGCAGGCTGTACGACGCCGGGTACGCGGGGCTGCACTGGCCGGTGGACGCGGGCGGGCGGGGCGCGACCCCGACCCAGCACCTCATCTTCCTGGAGGAGACGGAGAAGGCCGGAGCCCCGTACGTCGGCGCGAACTTCGTCGGGCTGCTGCACGCGGGCCCGACCATCGCCGCCGAAGGGACGCCCGGGCAGCGGGCCCGCTGGCTGCCGCCGGTGCTGCGCGGCGAGGAGATCTGGTGCCAGGGGTTCAGCGAGCCGGAGGCCGGTTCCGACCTGGCCGCGCTGCGGACGCGGGCGGTGCGCGACGGGGACGACTACGTGGTCAGCGGGCAGAAGATCTGGACCTCGCACGCGGAGGTGGCGAACTGGTGCGAGCTGCTCGTGCGCACGGACCCGGACGCGCCGAAGCACCGGGGGATCAGCTGGCTGGCCCTGCCCATGGACGCGCCCGGCGTCACGGTCCGGCCGCTGCGGACGCTGGCCGGGTCGACGGAGTTCGCGGAGATGTTCCTCGACGAGGTCCGGGTGCCGGCAGGGAACCGGGTCGGGGCCGAGAACGACGGCTGGCGGGTCACCATGGTCACCCTGTCCTTCGAACGCGGTACGGCCTTCGTCGGCGAGGTCGTCGCCTGCCGCCGCACCCTGGACGCCCTGGCCGCCGAGGCCCGGCGGAACGGGCGGTGGGACGACGCGGTGCTGCGCCGCCGCCTGGGCCGCCTGAACGCCGAGTTCCGGGCCCTGTGGCGGCTGACCCAGTGGAACGTGGGGGAGTCGCAGCGCACCGGCGGGGTCCCGGGCGTCGGCGGGTCCGTCTTCAAGCTGCGCTACTCCGGGGCCCGGCAGGAGCTGTACGAGGCGGCGGCGGAGGTGCTGGGGGCGGAGGGCGCGTTCGACGTGGACCGGGAATGGGTCCTGGACCGGCTCTCCTCCCTCTCGTACACGATCTCCGCCGGCACCTCGCAGATCCAGCGGAACATCGTCGCCGAGCGCATCCTCGGCCTGCCGAAGGGGCGCTGAGGCCACCGTGGACTTCCAGCTCTCGGACGACCAGCGGGCCCTGCGGTCCGGCATGCGCGACCTGCTCGGCGCGGTGTTCGACCGGGACCGGATGCGGGCGGCGGTGGAGCGGGGCGGGGCGGTGGACCGGGGGCTGTGGCGGGAGCTGGGGGCGGCCGGGTTCTTCGCGCTGCGGCTGCCGGAGGAGGCGGGCGGGGTGGGGCTCGGGCTGCCGGAGGCGGTGCTGCTCTTCGAGGAGGCGGGCCGGGCGCTGCTGCCGGGCCCCCTGGTCGCCACGCACCTGGCGGCGGGCCTGGTGGAAGGGGCGGCCGAGGGGGAGGCGGTGGTGACCGTCGCGGAGGGGGGCCTGCCGGTGGCGCACCTGGGGGGCGCGGACGCGGTGCTGGCGGGATCCGGCGCACTCACCGGGGAGGCGTTGCGCGCCTTCGCGGCCGAGGCCCGGCCCGTACGGTCGATGGACCCGCTGACTCCGCTGCACGAGGTGGAGGGGCGTGAGCCGGTCACGGAGGCGTACCCCGGCGCACTCCGTTGCGAAGGGGCGCTCCTCACCGCCGCCGAACAACTCGGCAGCGCTACCCGTACCACCGAAACAGCCGTTCAACACGCCCGTGCGCGCGAACAGTTCGGAACGCCCATTGGATCTTTCCAGGCGGTCAAACACCTCTGCGCCGACATGCTCGCCCGCACCGAACCGGCCCGTGGCGCCGTCTACGCGGCCGCCGTCACCGGCGACCCGGTGGAGGTCGCGGCGGCCAAGCTGCTCGCCGACGAGGCGGCCGTCCGCAACGCGCGGGACTGCCTCCAGATCCACGGCGGTATGGGGTTCACCTGGGAGGCAGATGTTCACCTCCACCTGAAACGGGCCTGGCTCCGGGCCGCCCGGTGGCTCACGGCGGCGGAGGCGGAAGAGGTTCTGGCCGCCGCTCTGGGCCCCGCGGGACCGCTGTCCGGCGGCTCGGCGGCCCACGGCCGGCGGAGATCGGAAGTGGAGGGCCGAGGGTGACACAGCGGAGTCGGCCGGTGTCGATACCGGGTTGTGTCCTTTGCGTGATTCGTCACCGGGCGGAGTCGGGGCCGCGCTCGGGTACGCTCCGTGGGATGCGAGTGGTTCTGGAACCGGGCGATCCGGGGGCGGCCTGTGCGGCGGCTCCGGTCCGGACGATGCGCCTCGCGCGTACCCCGAGGAGATGTGCCGGGCCTGCCCGGGAAGCGATTCCTGCGGTGCCGGCGCGCTCTTGTTCGACTCCCCGCAACGTGCGTCGCACAGTATGCACCACGGGTACTCCTTCGCGCTGGAATATGCCCGAAGCGCTTGTTGCGGTGACTGTACGTCAACCATGCTGTCGCGTAAGGGAATCACGTTCCGTGACCCTGAGGAGGCGCGAGGCGATGTGTCCGCCGGTTCGGATGGTGTGAGCGGTGCAGGTGCTTCAGGTTCAGTTGGAGGTCGGCCCGGACCCCGCGGAGGTGGGGCGGGCCCGTAGATGGGCGCGGTCGCGTCTGGTCGGATCCGGGATAGGGGATGACGAGCCGCTCGCCGAGACGCTCATCCTGCTGATCTCGGAGCTGGTCACCAACGCGGTCGTCCACACGGGCTGCCCGGCCGTGCTGCGGATGCTGTTCGGCACGTCCGGCGCTTCCGGTACGGGCGGGACCGTCCGGGTCGAGGTCGCGGACGCCAGTGACTGCCCCCCGCGCCAGCGGCATGCGGCGGGCGAGGACACCGGCGGCCGGGGCCTGGAGCTGGTGGACGGCCTCGCGGACCGCTGGGGCTGGCAGCCGGAGGGGGCCGGGAAGCAGATCTGGTGCGAGATCGACCGGGGCGGCCCGGTGGTCGCCCCCCAGGCTCCGCCGCCGGTCGTGGTGCGGGACTCCGAGGTGCGCGAGTCGCCCTCCTGCCTCTTCACCAACCTGGCCTGAGCCGCCCGCGTACGGACGGCGGGCCCAGGGGCTCGGGGGCCGCTACAGGACCGCGACCGGGGCGACCGGTGATCCGGTGGCCCCGGTGAACGGCTCCGGCGCGGCGGTGAGCAGGAAGGCGTACCGCTCCTCCTCCGCACAGGCTGTGGACAGCGCCTCCAGGTCCCAGTTCTGGCCCTGGAGCATGCCCATCTCGACGAGGTGGAGCGCGTGCACGGGCATCCACAGGTCGTCGATCTCCGGCGGGAAGATCTCGAAGGTCAGGGTGTCGTTGGCGACCGCCGCCACGTCCCGGGCGTGGAACCACTCGGGCGTGCGCACGGAGAGCCCGGGTGACGGATAGCCGTACGCGTGCCGGTCCCCGGCGTGCAGGACCCGTACCTGCCCCGTCCGTACGAGGACGATGTCCCCGGCCCGTACGCGTACGCCCCCGAACTCCTCCGCCGCGTCCAGGTCCTCCGGCGTGACGGCGTGCGTGCCGGACAGCCGGTCCACGCCCCGGGCGCGCGCGACGTCGAGAAGGACCCCGCGCGACACCAGGTGCCCCACCGCGGCGATCGAGGAGAACTGTGCGCCGGCGTGCGCCGTGATGGTGTCCGCCGGGCGGCCGTTGTAGATCCTGCCGCTGTGCGAGACATGGGTGAGGGCGTCCCAGTGGGTCGCGGCCTGGAGCCCCATGGTGACGGCGTCGTCGCTGGTGGCGACCGCACCGGGGCCGAACATCTCCTGGTTGATCTGGACCATCGTGTGCAGCGGGTCGATCCGGCCCGGGATGAGCCCGCTCTGCACGCCGCCCTGCCGGAGAGGGAGCGCGAGCGGTATGCGGCGACCGCTCCGGACGGCGGCGACGGCCTCCCGGACGACGGCGTCGGTGACCAGGTTCAGTGTCCCGCGTTCGTCGGCCTCGCCCCAGCGCCCCCAGTTGTTCACGCGCCCCGCGATCTCGTGGAACTCGGCCGGCAGGGACATGGGGACCTCCTGGGTCTTGTGCCGGGGCATCGGGCTGCCCGTAAAATCTAACGGTCCGTCAGAAACCGCGGGAAGGGGCCGGGCATGGGGAACTTCTTGGCAGGCAGGGTGGTCGCCGTCACGGGGGCCGGCCGGGGCATCGGGCGGGCGGTCGCGCTCGCGGCGGCGGCGGAGGGGGCGCGGGTCGTCGTCAACGACTACGGCGTCTCGGTGGAGGGCTCCGAGCCGACGAGCGAGGTCGCCCGGTCCGTGGTCAAGGAGATCGAGGCGGCGGGCGGTTCGGCGGTCGCGGTGGCCGACGACATCTCCACGATGGCGGGCGGGCAGCGGATCGTGGACACGGCCCTGGCGGAGTACGGGCGGCTCGACGGGGTCGTGTGCGTGGCCGGGATCCTGCGGGAGCGGATGCTGTTCAACATGTCCGAGGAGGAGTGGGACCCGGTCCTCGCCACACACCTGAAGGGCACGTTCACGGTCTTCCGCGCGGCCTCGGCGGTGATGCGGAAGCAGGAGGGCGGGGGCACGCTGATCGGGTTCACCAGCGGCAACCACCAGGGGAGCGTGTCCCAGGCCAACTACAGCGCGGCGAAGGGCGGGATCATCTCACTGGTCCGCAGCGCGGCGCTGGGCCTGCACCGGTACGGAGTCACGGCCAACGCGGTCGCCCCGGTGGCCCGGACCCGGATGTCGGCCGGGGTGCCGATGGAGCTCGCGGAGATCGGTGAGCCGGAGGACGTGGCGGCGCTGGTGGTCTACCTGCTGAGCGAGCGGGCGCGGGCGGAGAAGATCACCGGCCAGGTCTACACGATCGCCGGCCCCAAGATCGCGGTCTGGGCCCAGCCGAGGGAGCTGCGGGCGGGGTACGCGGAGGGGGCGGCCTGGACCCCTGAGCGGATCGCGGAGTTCCTGCCGGGGACGGTGGGGGTGGACCCGATGCCGATGCTGGCGCGGGTGGAGGAGATGGCGGAGGCGGCGAGGCGGGGGGCTCGGCCGAATCAGTGACCGCCCTCGGAGGCTCCGCCCCCGAACCCCCCGGTCCTCAATCGCCGGACGGGCTTGATTTCGCCCCCCGGTCGTCCAGTACGGGCTTTGAGGGCCTCCGGCGGTTGAGGAGCGGGCGGCCGAACAAACCAAGCCCCTCCGGTGATTGAGGAGCGGGCAGCCGAACAAACCAAGCCTCTCCGGCGATTGAGGAGCGGGGGTCTGGGGGCGGAGCCCTCAGAGCGACAGGAGGCATGCATGGAGTTCCGGTTCGAGCCCGAGGACGAAAAGTTCCGCACCCGCGCCCGCACCTGGCTGGAGACCCGCCTTGCCGCGACCCCCGCCCCCGAACCCCACGCGTGGGAGCGCGAGTTGGGGCGGGCCGGATGGATCGGGATCGGGTGGCCGGGCGACGGCGGCGACGCCGGCGACGGGGCGCGCTACGGCAACCGCCCTGCCGCCCTCGCCCAACAGGTCGTCTGGGCCGAGGAGTACGCCCGCTCCGCCGCCCCGCCCCGGATGGGCCACATCGGGGAGAACCTCCTCGCCCCCACCCTCATCACGTACGGCACCGAGGAACAGAAGCGCCGCCACCTGCCCCCGATCGCCCGGGGCGAGACCCTGTGGTGCCAGGGTTACAGCGAACCGGGCGCGGGGTCCGACCTCGCGGGCGTGCGGACCGTCGCCACCCCGGACGGCGCGGGCGGGTACACCGTGACCGGGCAGAAGATCTGGACCTCGCTGGCCCAGGACGCCGACTGGTGCTTCGTCCTGGCCCGCACCGAACCCGGCTCCACCCGCCACCGCGGTCTGTCCTTCCTCCTGGTCGAGATGGACCAGCCGGGCCGGATCGACGTGCGGCCGATCCGGCAGCTGACGGGGACCAGCGAGTTCAACGAGGTCTTCTTCGACGGGGCGCGGGCCGCCGAGCTCGTCGGTGGCGAGGGCAACGGCTGGCAGGTCGCGACGGGCCTCCTCGCCCTGGAGCGCGGGGTCTCCACCCTCGCCCAACAGATCGGGTTCGCCGCGGAGTTGAAGAAGGTGGTCGCCGCAGCCGTGGCGAGCGGGGCCGCCGACGACCCGGTCGTCAGAGCCCGGCTCGTACGCCAGTGGGCCGAGCTGGTCACCATGCGCCGGCACGCCCTGCGCACCCTCGGCGCCACCGGCGACCCGGGAGCGCCCAGCGTGGCGAAGCTGCTGTGGGGCGGCTGGCACCAGCGGCTGGGCGAGCTGGCCGTGCAGGTGTCGGGCGAGGCGGGGGCGGTCGGCCCCGAGCCCTGGTCGGCGTCCGACCCGTACCGCATCGACGACGCACAGCACCTGTTCCTCTTCAGCCGGGCCGACACCATCTACGGCGGCTCCGACGAGATCCAGCGGAACATCATCGCCGAGCGGGTGCTCGGCCTACCGAGGGAGCCGAGATGAGAGGCGTCGTCTTCGACGGCACACGGACCGAGGTCGTCGACGACCTGGAGATACGCGATCCGGGCCCCGGCGAGGTGCTGGTGGCGGTGGCCGCCGCCGGGCTCTGCCACAGCGACCTGTCGGTGATCGACGGCACGATCCCGTTCCCCGTCCCCGTCGTGCTCGGCCATGAGGGGGCGGGCGTGGTGGAGGCGGTCGGCCCGGGCGTCGGGCACGTACGGCCGGGTGATCATGTCGCGCTGTCCACCCTCGCCAACTGCGGGGCCTGCGCCCAGTGCGACCGGGGCAGGCCCACGATGTGCCGGAAGGCGATCGGCCGGCCGGGGAGGCCGTTCTCGCGCGGGGGCGAGAAGCTCTTCCAGTTCGCCTCCAACTCGGCTTTCGCGGAACGTACGTTGGTACGCGCCGTCCAGGCGGTGAAGATCCCGGCCGACCTCCCCCTCACCTCCGCCGCCCTGATCGGCTGCGGGGTCCTCACGGGCGTCGGGGCCGTACTCAACCGGGCCAAGGTCGACCGGGGCGACAGCGTCGTCGTCATCGGCACCGGAGGCGTCGGCCTCAACGTGCTCCAGGGGGCCCGGCTGGCGGGCGCGCTCACCGTCGTCGCCGTCGACAGCAACCCGGCGAAGGAGGCGGTGGCCCGGCGGTTCGGGGCCACGCACTTCCTGACCGGCGTCGACGGCGTACGCGACATCCTCCCCGAGGGGGCCGACCACGCCTTCGAGTGCGTCGGCCGCACCGAGCTGATCCGGCAGGCGGTCGACCTGCTGGACCGGCACGGCCAGGCCGTCCTGCTGGGCGTCCCGGCGGCGAGCGCGGAGGCGTCGTTCGTCGTCTCCTCGATGTACCTCGACAAGTCGATCCTCGGCTGCCGTTACGGCTCCTCGCGCCCGCAGCGCGACATCGCCCTGTACGCGGACCTCTACCGGGAGGGCCGGCTGCTGCTGGACGAACTGGTCACCGAGACCTACCCGGTGGAGGACTTCGCCAAGGCCGCCGACGACGCGCACCACGGGCGGGTGGCGCGGGGGGTGCTGGTCTTCTGATCCACCGGAACGGTGGGGTGCGCGTCGGTCGGTCGGCCCGGCGGGCCCGCCGGGCCCGGTGCGGGTCATGGGTCTCTCTCGACTAGAGGCTTGTGTGTTCGTCAGAAGATGTAACGCATCACGAACTGAGGGGTCGAGAGGTCTCGTGATAGCTTCTAACGAAACTTTGAGTACATAGCCTCACGGCTTTCGCGTACGCAGCCTCACGGCTGGGGAAGGCGGCACATCATGGGGAAGGCCGACGCCGCGACCCCGCGCGAGCGCTACCGCGCCCAGGTCCGTACGGAGATCAAGGGGCACGCCTGGGAGCAGATCGCCACGGCCGGGGCCTCCGCGCTCTCCCTCAACGCGATCGCCAAGCGGATGGGCGTGAGCGGGCCCGCGCTCTACCGCTACTTCGCGGGCCGGGACGAGCTGATCACCGAGCTCGTCCGGGACGCGTACCGCAGCCTGGCCGACACCCTGCGCACGGCCGCCGCCGAAGGCGCCGACCTGGCGGGGCTGGCGCACGCCCTGCGCGGCTGGGCGCTGGAGGACCCGCACCGGTACTTCCTCCTCTACGGCACCCCGATCCCCGGCTACCACGCGCCCGACGACACCACCGCCATCTCCGCCGAGATCATGGCGACCCTGCTGGACGCCTGTGTGGCGCTCACCCCGGGCGGGCGGGAGGCCCCGGGCGGGCCGGGAGCTTCCGAGGCCCCGGACGTCTCCTTCGCCGCCCACCTGGCGAAGCACCGGGACTGGGCCGGCGACCACCCGGCCCCGCCCGCCGCCCTGCGCCTGGCCATGAGCTTCTGGACCCGGATGCACGGCGTCCTGTCCCTGGAGCTCGCCGGCCACTTCACCGGCATGCGCTTCGACCCCGCCCGGCTCTTCGCGGCCGAACTGGACGACCTGCTGCCGAACCCGACGACGTAACAGCGCCTACGGGGTGTCCGCCGACGCCCGGAACGTACGCCGGTACACCGTCGGCGGCACGCCCAGCGCCGCCTGGAGGTGCTGGCGCAGCGAGGTCGCCGTGCCGAAGCCGGCGTCCCGGGCCACCTGGTCGATCGACAGGTCCGAGGACTCCAGCAGGTGCCGGGCCCGCTCCACCCGCTGCTGGGTCAGCCACTGGCCCGGGCTGACGCCCACCTCCTCGCGGAAGCGGCGCGTGAAGGTCCGTACGCTCATCGCCTCCTGCTGGGCCATGTCCCGCAGCAGGATCGGCCGGTCCAGCCGGGCCAGCGCCCAGGCGCGGGCGGCGGTGGTGGTCGCGAACTGCGGTTCGGGGACGGGCCGGTGGATGTACTGGGCCTGCCCGCCGTCCCGGTGCGGCGGGACGACCGTGCGCCGGGCGATCTCGTTGGCGACGGCGGCTCCGTGGTCGCGGCGCACCAGGTGGAGGCAGAGGTCGATCCCGGCGGCGACCCCGGCCGAGGTGAGGACGTCGCCGTCGTCGATGAACAGGACGTCCGGGTCGACGCGGACCTGGGGGAAGGTCCGCTGGAAGTGGTCGGCGGAGGACCAGTGCGTGGTGGCGGGGCGGCCGTCCAGATACCCGGCGGCGGCGAGCACGTAGCTGCCGGTGCAGATGGAGACCATCCGGGTGCCGGGCCGGATGCGGGCGAACGCGGACGCCAGCTCCTCGGTGAGCCTGCCCTCCTCGAAGACGGGGCCCAGTTCGTAGGAGGCGGGGACGACCACGGTGTCGGCGGTGGCGAGCGCCTCGGGGCCGTGCTCCACGAGGATCGAGAAGTCGGCGTCGGTCCGCACCGGCCCCGGCGGGCGGACGGAGCAGGTCACGACGTCGTACAGCTTCCCGCTCCTGCCGCCCGGCGTGGAACTCAGGGAACGGCCGAAGATCCTCTGGGGGATGCCCAGTTCGAAGGGGAGCAGTCCGTCCAGGGCCAGGACGGCGACGCGGTGCGGCATGGCGGGCCTCCTCGAAGCGCGCCGGCGGGCTCGTGGGGGCCCATCGGGGAACGCGCTGGTTGGTATAGACCAGGGGCTGGTACAGGTTAGCGACGTGAGGGAGAAGCCGACAGGGACCGCGTCCATTCCCAACGCCTCACGTGACACCCGGCCCCCGCCGCTTCCGCCGCTTCCGCGCCTTCCCGCCCGAGGCCCGGAACCGGCTGCGCGTCTACGATGTGGCCGGTTCGCTTCTGATGGCCGGGGCGGGCCGCGCCCTGGCCGGCCCGCCGGCCGTGGCGGTGGGCGCGCCGGAGCTGTTCGTGGCGGCGGGCCCGCCGGAGCTGCTCGTGGCGGTGGGCGCGCCGGAGCTGTTGGTGGTGGTGGCCGTGATCAACGTGGGGGTGGTGGTCGTGCTGTCAGCGGTCCGGTCGATGCGGCGGCTGAAGAGGGTGGGGCTCGCGTGAGGTGTTCCTCGCTCCGGACCCGCGCGATGGCGGCCGTCGCCGCCGCCGTCACCGTCGCCACGGGCCTCGCCGTGCGCGCCGGGGGTGACGGCGTCTTCGCCAAGTACGCGGGGAGCGCGCTCTATACGGTGCTGCTCTGCGCCCTCCTCACCCTCTGCGCACCCCGCGCCCGCCCGATCACGGTGGCCGGGGCCGCACTCGCCCTCAGCTGGGCCGTCGAACTCCTCCAGCTCACCGGCGCGCCCGCCGACCTCTCGGCGCACAGCACGGCGGCCCGGCTGGTCCTCGGCTCGACGTTCAACGCCCCGGACCTGTTCTGGTACGCGGTGGGCGCGGCGGCGGGGTGGGGCGTCCACGCGGGAGTCCGAAGGCCGGCTGCGCCGTAGGACGGCTGTACCGGCTTGTGTCCGCGCCTACCCCTGCTCCAGTCGCGCCTGCTCCTGCCGGCGGCGCTCCTCCACCCGTTGCATCTCGATGACCTCCAGGACGTGGGCGCTGGTCTGCCGGCGGACGGCTCCGGCGACGAACAGCGCGGTGCCCAGCACCGACAGGGGTACGGAGACGGCCAGGAGGGTGAGTTGCTCGGGCCATGCCGTGGTCAGGGAGCAGGGGACGCTGGACTCGTAGCAGGTCACGTCGGCCACGTCCGTCAGCAGGTAGGCCAGCCGCGCCCACGCCGCGCAGGCGGCCAGCAGCAGGACCGCTCCCCACCCTCGCATCGCCGTCGACGTGCGATGGAACTTCTGGCGTGCGATCCACTGCATGAGATCCCCCGGATCCGTTGCGTACGCGACGACGGCGGCCGGTCGGCCGCGTTGACGAACGCGATGGTACGTAGGCGGGTTCGGGCCGCCGCCCGCCGGGCCGTGGCCCGATCCCTGCGAACCATGGCCTTTCGGCCACTCGTGGGGAAACGCGCAGGCCAAGAAGCTGGTCCACGTGACCGAGACCATCGAAACCGCCGCCCGGGACGACGACCGGCGGCCGCCCCGCGAGGTGCGCCGCCGTCGTCCCCGTACCCACTGGGCGTGGGTCGTCGCCGCCGTCACCTTCGTGACGATCATCGGCGGCGCGGCCTTCAACTCCCTGCCCGGGCTGCTGATCGACCCGCTCCACAAGGAGTTCGGCTGGTCGCGCGGCGAGATCGGGCTCGCGGTCTCCATCGACATGGCGCTGTACGGGCTGACCGCTCCGTTCGCCGCCGCGCTCATGGACCGCTTCGGCATCCGGCGGGTCGTGGCGGTCGCGCTGACCATGGTGGCCTCCGGGGCGCTCGCCAGTGTCTGGATGACGGCCTCCTGGCAGCTGATGATCTACTGGGGGCTGCTCGTCGGCCTCGGCACCGGGTCCATGGCGATGGCGTTCGCCGCGACCGTCACCAACCGCTGGTTCGTCGCCCGAAGGGGCCTGGTCACCGGCATCCTCACGGCGGCGGGGGCCTCCGGGCAGCTCGTCTTCCTCCCGCTCTGCGCCTGGATCGTCGACGCCCACGGCTGGCGGCCCGCCTCCGTCACCGTCGCCCTCGCGGCCCTGGTCGTCGTCCCGTTCGTCTGGCTCCTGATGCGCGACCACCCGGCCGACATGGGCCTCGCCCCGTACGGCGGTGTGTACGTCGAGAAGCCCGCCCCCGCCCGGGGCGCCGCGCGCCGCACGGTGTCGGTGCTGTTCAAGGCCGCCCGCACCGGCCCGTTCTGGCTGCTGGCGGGCACCTTCGCCATCTGCGGGGCCTCCACCAACGGCCTGATCCGCACCCACTTCGTCCCCTCCGCCCACGACCACGGCATGCCGATCACCGCCGCCGCCTCGCTGCTGGCGGTGATCGGGGTCTTCGACGTCGTCGGCACGATCTTCTCGGGCTGGCTCACCGACCGCTTCGACGCCCGCCGGCTGCTCGCCGTCTACTACGCGCTGCGCGGGATCTCGCTGCTCTTCCTGCCGATGCTGATGGCGCCCGAGGTCCAGCCGCCGATGGTCTTCTTCATCGTGTTCTACGGGCTTGACTGGGTCGCCACGGTCCCGCCGACGCTGGCGCTCTGCCGCGAGCAGTACGGCGAGGACAGCGCCATCGTCTTCGGCTGGGTGCTGGCCTCGCACCAGGTGGGCGCGGCGGTGGTCGCGTTCCTCGGCGGGGCGGCACGGGACGTCTTCGGCAGTTACGACGTGGTCTGGTACGCGTCGGGGGCGCTCTGCGCGGTGGCGGCGCTGATGTCGCTGGTGATCCGGCGGGCCGCCCGGGCCGAATCGGCAGTTCCGGGTGGAAGGGACCGGCCGGTGGAGGACGCTAGCGGCTGAACCGCCCGAACATCCCCCGGTGGAACAGCAGGGGCTCCCCCTCCGCCGCCGCGCCCAGCGCCTCCACCCTGCCCACCACGATGAGGTGGTCCCCGCCGGTGTGGACGGCATGGACGCGGCAGTCGACCCACGCCGGTACGGAGTCGAGCAGCGGCGACCCGGTCGCCGGGGCGTCCTCGTACGCGACCCCCGCGAACTTGTCCGCCCCGCTCACCGCGAACCCCCGGCACAGGGACCCCTGTTCGGCCCCCAGGACGTTGACGCAGAAGGCCCCGGCGCGGGCGATGCGCGGCCAGGTCGCCGACGTACGGGCGACCATGAAGGCGACCAGGGGCGGGTCCAGCGACAGTGAGGCGAAGGACTGGCAGGCGAAGCCGGTGGGGCCGTCCGCGTCGCGCGCGGTGACGACGGTGACGCCGCTGGCGAAGTGGCCCAGCACGCGCCGGAATTCGGCCGGGTCGACCGGGAGCCGTTCGCCGTCCCGGACGGCTCTCAGATCGGGCCGGGGCAGCGCCTCCGGCGGCGTGTGCGGCGGTCCGGCTGTCGTGTGCGGCCGGGGCGTCGCATGCGGTCCGGCTGTCGTGGCGGCGCCTACGGACCTGAGGTACCGGACGGCGGTGGCGGCCATGCCTGCGTGTCCCATCACGTCATCCATTAGAACTGACGGAACGTCAGATGTGAACGGGTGGGCCGAGGAGGCTTGTTGTGGACCGCCTCCAGGAGGGGGCCGGGTCATGGCGTATCGGGGGTGGCATGCGGGGCCGCCCGAGCAGGCGCGGCTCCCGTCGATGACGGCGCGGAGCGTCTGCGCTCCAGGCGTTCAGGATCCGGTGCGGCGGGCGTAGTGGCGTTGGGCCTTCGCGCGGTTGCCGCAGCCGGCCATCGAGCACCAGCGGCGGGTGCCGTTCTTGGAGACGTCGTAGAAGTGCAGGACGCAGGAGTGGTTCGCGCACGGGCGGATGCGGTCGGGCCGGTCGGCCACCAGGCGCAGCCAGCTCTCGGCCGCGTACCAGGCGGGTCCCCAGGAAGGGTCGTCCACCTCCACCGCCGACTGCGGGAGCCCGTCGCCCCCCAGGGTGCGGCGGATGCGCCCGTGGGACAGCACCGCGTTGAGCGCCGCCGCGTCCTCGGCGGCGGCCGGTTCCCGCCGGGCGGCCGACGCGGCCAGTGCGTGCAGCGTGGCGCGGGTCTCCAGCAGCCGGGCCAGCGTCTTCGCGTCGGCCGCCGGGGCGAGGGCCTTCGTCTGCTCGCGTACCGCCGTACCGCTCAGCCAGAGGGCGAGGCCCTCCTCGGACGCGAGCAGGTCGCGCGGGCCCTCCGCGTCGATCCACCGGGTGTTGAGCAGGTCGAGGGCGAGGGGTTCGCCGGTCAGCGGCCTGGGGTCGGCCCCGGTGGGGTGCGGCACGGCTGGGTCCTTCCGTCGCCGGTTCGGTGGATGGCCCCGTCGGGCGGGGGTGGTGCTGCCCCGATGGTAACCGGACAAACGAAGAACACCGGTTGACCGGGTCGAGGTCTAACCCTTAAAGTCGAATTCAATGGTTACGCGATCCATCGCGGCCCTGACCGAAAGCATGGGGACGGACAACATGAGCAAGGCGAAGAACCTGCAGACCGGCCACGTCGGCCTCAACGTCACCGATCTGGCCCGTTCGATCGCCTTCTACCGCGAGGTCTTCGACCTGGAGGTGGTGAGCGAGAGCAAGGACGGCGACCGCCCCTGGGCCATGCTCGGCCGCGACAACCGGCTCGTGCTGACCCTGTGGCAGCAGAGCGAGGGCGTCTTCCCCACCGGTCTGCCCGGTCTGCACCACCTCTCCTTCCAGGTGGACGACATCGAGGAGGTGCGGGCCACCGAAGAGGTCCTGCGCACCCTGGGCGCCGAGTTCGCCTACGACGGCGTCGTGCCCCACGGCGAGACCGGCACCTCGGGCGGCATCTTCTTCGCCGACCCGGACGGCATCCGCCTGGAGATCTACACGTCCACCGGGGCCGACCCGGCCGACGCCCCCACCTCCGGCGCTCCCACCTGCGGCTTCTTCTAGACAGCGGCAGCCACAGACGCCGGCGGCCACAGCACCACCGGCGGCCACAGCACCGCCGGCGGCCAACCGGCAGCCACAGCCACAGCAAGAACCCTCCTTCGGTGAAAGGCGTGAGTCATGGGCGGCTACCACCACGGTGAGATCGCCGTGCAGGAGCGGGCGGGATTCGTCCGTCCGGCCGGACAGGCCCACGGCTCCATCGACAACACCGTTCCCCCCGTGGCGGCGGCCTTCCTCGCCCAGCAGCCCTTCATCGTCATGGGCGGCACGGACGAGCGGGGCCGGATCTGGGCGACGCAGCTCACCGGGGAGCCGGGATTCCTGACCGTCCCCGAGCCGCACACCCTGAACATCGGGGCGCTGCCCCCGCCGGAGGACCCGCTCGCCGGGCTCCTCGCCGGCGCCGGAAGCGGCGTCGGCGGGGAGCCCGCCCGGATCGGCATGATCGGCATCGAACCGGCCACCCGCCGCCGGATGCGGATGAACGGCCGGGCGTTCCGCGACGGCGACGGGCTGCGCGTCGAGCTCGACCAGGTCATCTCCAACTGCCCCAAGTACATCCAGAAACGGGACCACCACCCGGTTACGGAGACGGGGTCGCCGGCCTCCTCCCGTACGGCCGTCGACAGCACGGAGCTCAGCCCCGGCCAGCAGCGGACGCTGCGGGCGGCCGACACCTTCTTCGTCGCCACCGCCTCCGACCGGGGCGACGCCGACGCCTCGCACCGGGGCGGCAACCCGGGCTTCGTCCAGGTGCTCTCGCCCCGGCTGCTGCGCTGGCCGGACTACGCCGGCAACGCCATGTTCCTGACCCTGGGCAACCTCGAACTCAACCCGGCCGCAGGGCTTTTCGTCCCCGGCTGGGAGACCGGCGCCTCCCTCCACCTGACCGGCTCGGCCCGCACGGTGTGGGACGAGGAGGAGGTGGCCCGCCACCCCGGGGCGCAGCGGCTGGTGGAGTTCGAGATCACCGCCGTACGGGAGATCAGCGCGGCCTCCCCGCTGCGCTGGTCCGCGCCCGCCTTCTCCCGCTTCAACCCGCCGACGACCGGTTGACCCGTCGACGGTCCGCAGTCGCGCTCCACCGCGCTCCACCGCGCTCCACCGCGCTCCACCGCGCTCCACCGCGCTCCACCGCGCTCCACCGCGTCCCGCCGTGTCCGACCGCGCCCCACCGCGTCCCGCAGTGCCCCACCCCCAGTGAGGAGCCATCATGCAGATCACCGTGGATTTGAACCTCTGCGAGAGTCACGGGAGTTGCGTATTCGCCGCGCCCGAGGTCTTCTCGTTCGACGACGACGACTACCTCCTGTACGAGCCCTCGCCGGACGACGGGCTGCGCGACGCGGTCGAGAAGGCCGCCGCGTCCTGCCCCGTCCGCGCCATCACCGTGGCCGCCGCCCCGCGCCGGGCGTCAGCCGCATGAGGGCCGTCGACCACCCCAGCGACCTGGTGATCGTCGGGGCCTCGCTGGCGGGTCTGCGGGCCGCCACGGTGCTGCGCGCCGAGGGGTACACCGGGCGGCTGACCATCGTCGGCGCCGAGCCGTACGCCCCGTACGACCGGCCGCCGCTGTCCAAGCAGTTCCTGACGGCACCCGCCCCGGCCGACACCGGCCTCCCGGTGCCCGAGGGCCTGCGGGCCCGCTGGCTGCTGGGCCGGCCGGCGGTCCGGCTCTGCCCGTTCAAGCGGGTCGTCACCCTCGCGCAGGGCACACGCCTGTACTACGACGGTCTGTTGATCGCCACCGGAGCGGCGGCCCGGTCCGGTGTCCTGCCCGGCGAACCGGGGCCCCGGCAGGGCGTGTTCACCCTGCGCGGCCGTGACGACGCGGCGGCGCTCCGGGCCCAGCTCGTCCCCGGGCGGAAGCTGCTCGTCGTCGGGGCCGGATTCCTCGGCGGCGAGGTCGCGGCGGCGGGCCGGGCGCTCGGCCTCGACGTCACCCTCGTGGAGGCCGGGGCCGTTCCGCTGGAGCGCGCGGTGGGCACGGAGGTCGGCGCGTTCATGGCCATGCTCCACCGGGAGGCGGGCATCGACCTGCGGACCGGCGCCACGGTGGCCGAGTTCCGCACCGGGCCGGACGGCCGGCTCACGGGGGCCCGGCTGTCGGACGGGCGGACCGTCGCGGCCGATGTGGCGGTGCTCGCGCTCGGCGCGGTCCCGGCCACGGGGTGGCTGGCCGGTTCGGGCATCGAGGCGGCCGGGGGAGTGCCCTGCGACAACCGGCTGCGGGCCCTGTTCCCGGACGGCCAACCCGTGCCCGGCGTGGTGGCGGCGGGCGACGCGGCCCGGGTCCCGCAGCGCCTGGCCGATGGCGCGGCCTGGAACCTGGGCCACTGGGCCGGCGCGGCGGACCAGGGCGCGGCGGCCGCCCGTACGCTGCTGCGGGGGGACGCCGCCCCGGTCTTCGACGAGGTGCCGTCCTTCTGGTCGGACCTGCACGGCGTGCGGCTCCGCTCGGTGGGGCTGCCGGGCCTCGCCGACACGGTGGAGGTCCACGAGTGCGACCGGGAGGCCCGGCGGCTGGAGGTCAGCTACCACCGGGGCGGCCGTCTGGTCGGCGCGCTCACCATCGGCCGGACCTCCCGGCTCGCCGCCTACCGCCGGACCCTGGCCGACGCGATCCCGCAACTGGCCTAGGGTGTGTCCGGCCTATCCGGTCAAGATCCGCCGGACACGCCCTAACGCCCGAGGTATGTGGGTGCCCGCCGCTCGACGAAGGAGGCCACCCCTTCGTTGGCGTCCCGGGTCGTCATGTTGATCTCCTGGGCGGCCGCCTCCGCCGCGAACGCCGTCGCCCGCTCGCTGTCCAGGGAGGCGTTCACGAGCTGCTTGGTCAGCGCGAGCGCCCGGGTGGGCCCCTCGGCCAGCCGCTGGGCCCACTCCCCGGCGACGGCCGCCAACTCCCCTTCCGGGACCGTACGGTTGACCAGCCCCATCCGCTCCGCGTCCGCCGCGCCGAGGGCGTCCCCGAAGAACATCAGCTCCTTCGCCCGCTGCGGTCCCACCAGCCGGGGCAGCAGATAGGCTCCGCCGCCGTCCGGGACGAGACCACGGCGTACGAAGACCTCGATGAACCTCGCCGTATCGGCCGCCAGGACCAGATCGCAGGCGAACGCCAGATGCGCCCCGATCCCGGCGGCGGTCCCGTTGACGGCGGCGATCACCGGCTTCTCGCAGTCCAGCACGGCGGCGATCAGCCGTTGCGCGCCGCGCCGGATCGTCCGGGCGACGTCCCCGGGAACGCGTTCGCGCCCCGGGTCCCGGCCGCCGCGCAGGTCCGCGCCCGCGCAGAAGCCCCGGCCGGTGGCGGTGAGCACGACGGCCCGTACGGCGGGCTCGGCGGAGGCGTCGGCCAGCAGGGCGATGACCCGCTCGCGCTGCTCCCAGGTGACGGCGTTCATGGCCTCGGGCCGGTTGAGGGTGATCCACAGGACCCCGGCGTCGACGCTGTGCAGGACGGTCGATTCCGGTCCTTCGGCGTTGCGGGGGGCGGACGCCTCCGGCCCTTCTGTGTTGCGGGGGGCGGACGCCTCCGGCCCTTCTGTGTTGCGGGGGGCGGACGCCTCCGGCCCTTCTGTGTTGCGTGGGGCGGACGACTCCGGTCCGTCGTCGACGCTGTGCGGGACGGTCGGCTTCCGACCGTCGTCGACGCTGTCCGGGGCGGTCGACTCCGGTTCTCCGCTTACGGGTTGGGGGCTCACCGGCACACCGCCAGCGCGTCCAGAGCCACCGCGCCCTGTCCGCGCCCCAGCACCACCAGCGGGTTGATGTCGAGCTCGGCCAGATCGTCGCCCAGCTCCAGGGCCATCCGCTGCACCCGCAGCACGACCTCCACCAGCGCGTCCACATCGACGGGGGCCCCGCCGCGCACCCCCTCCAGCAGCGCCCGGCCGCGCAGCTCCCCGAGCATGTCCCGGGCCTCCTTCTCCCCGAACGGCGGCACCCGGACCGTCGTGTCGTGCAGCACCTCCACCAGGACCCCGCCGAGCCCGACCGTGACGGTGGGCCCGAAGAGGGCGTCGTGGGTGACGCCGACCATCATCTCGACGCCCCTCTCGACCATCTGGCAGACCAGGATGCCGTCCAGGTCGACCGACTCGAAGCGGGCGATGTCGGTCAACTCCCGGTAGGCGTCCCGGACCTGGCTCGCGGAGGTCAGGCCGACCTTCACCAGGCCGAGTTCCGTCTTGTGGGCGAGACGGGGGCCGGACGCCTTCATCACGACCGGGTAGCCGACCGGCCCGGCCGCCCGGACCGCCCCCGCCGCGCTGGTCACCAGCTGCTCGCGCGGCACCCGGATCCCGTACGCGCGCAGGAGCTGCTTCGCCGCGTGTTCGCTGAGCTGCTGCCCCGGACGCATCAGGCCGCGCGCCTTGCGGAAGGAGGGGGAGGGGGTGCGGGGGGCGTCGTCGAAGGGAGAGCGGTAGCCGGAGGCGAAGCGGTGGTGGCCGAGGTAGGCGCGTACGGCGGTGACGCAGTTGCCGAACGTACGGAAGGTGGCGACGCGGGACGAGCCGAGGAGCGTGGAGCGGTAGGCGTCCTCGGTGCCCACGGGGGAGCCCCAGATCACGCAGACCAGCTTGTCGGTGGCCTCCGCCGCGTCCACCAGGTCCTGGGCGAGCCGGTCGCTCATGGGCGGGAACGGGCCGGTGATCGGACAGATCAGCACCCCCACCGCCGGGTCCGCGAGGATCGCGTCGATGATCTTCCGGCCGCGCGGGTCGCCGACCGGGTGGCCGCCGTTGTCGACGGGGTTCGCGACGTCCAGGTAGCCGGGTATCCAGGTGTGCAGCTCGTCCTGCTTGGCCCGGGAGAGGGTGGGCAGGGAGAGCCCGGCGGCGGTGGCGAGGTCCGCGAAGTGGGCGCCGGTGCCGCCGGAGATCGAGTAGACGGCGACGCCCTGGGCCTGCGGCGGCCTGGCCCGGGCCAACAGGGCCGCGGTGTCCTGGAGTTCGTCCAGGCCGTCCACCCGGATCACCCCGAACTGCCGCATCGCCGCGTCCACCACCTGGTCGGCCCCGGTCAGCTTCCCGGTGTGCGAGGCGGCGGCCCTGGCCCCCCGCTCCGTACGCCCCACCTTCACCGCCACCACCGGCACCCCGGCCCGGGCGGCCCGGTCGGCGGCGAGCAGAAAGGAACGGCCGTCCTTGAGCCCCTCTACGTAACAGGCGATGGCCCCCACCTCGGGGCGCTGGGCGAAGTACGCGAGGAAGTCGGCGGTCTCCAGATCGGCCTCGTTGCCCGTGGGCGCCCAGTGCGAGAGCCGGATGCCCAGCGCCTGGAGGGCGTGGAGGGGGCGGCCCTGGTGCCCGGACTGGGTGATCAGGGCGATGGCGGGGCCCTCCAGGTCGTCCCGGAACTCCTCGAACGCGTTCAGGTTGGTGTTCGGCCCGAGCAGCCGCAGCCCGGACCGCTCCACGGCCGCCGCCAGCCGGGCCTGCGCCACCGCGCCCGCCTCCCCGGTCTCCGCGAACCCGGAGGCGAAGGCCACCGCGAAGGGCACCTTGGCCTCGGCGAGCTCCTCGATCACCGGGAGCGGGTCGGCCACCAGGAGGACCGCGAGGTCGACCGGTTCGGGCAGCTCGGCGACGGACGGCACACAGGACAGCCCGAACACGGCCTCCCGCGTCGGGTGCACCGGGTGCAGCCGCGCCCCGACGCGCTCGGCCCAGGCGATGAGCTGCCGGGTGATGCCGGCGTTGGGCCGCCCCTCGGCGTCGGAGGCCCCGACGACGGCCACCGAGCGCGGCCGGAAGAAGCGGTCCAGGTCGGGCACGGGCAGGTGCAGCGGCCGTCCGCTGACGTCGAGCCCGCCCTGCCGGGTGGCGGTGGGCAGGCTGACGACGGCGGCGTGCGGCTCCTCGCCGCAGGCCACCACCCGGGCGCGGAAGTCGGTGGTGAGGGTGCCGTGAGTCGATCCAAGCATCGTTCCGCCACTCCTGCTCGATGGTCCGCCGGCCCGGTGTCCGTGGGGGCAGGCGCGGTTGGCTGACGCTCTGTCAGGTTACTGAACTGACGGCCCGTCAGGAATGGTCGTGCAGGCAAAGGCTCCGGCCGGCCGGCCGGCGGGCCGGCCGGCGGGCGGGGGTCGGGCGAGGGGCGGCCTGTGGTCCGGCGGTGGCCCGGTTGCGGATCGGCGGTGGTCATGGAGGGGTGCGAAGTGGCGTAGGGTTGGGTTCACCGACGCGGGGTGGAGCAGCTCGGTAGCTCGCTGGGCTCATAACCCAGAGGTCGCAGGTTCAAATCCTGTCCCCGCTACTGATGAACGCGTGAACGATGAGGCCCGGATCTCTTGGATCCGGGCCTCATTCGTGCGTCCATGGGGGTTCACCCCTCCCGTACCGCAGGGAGCCTGCGAGGACCGGGCGGATACTCCTCCCGTACCGCAGGGAGCCTGCGAGGACCGGGCGGATACTCCTCCCGTACCGCAGGGAGCCTGCGAGGACCGGGCGGATATTCCTCCAGCCGCGGAGAGCCTGCGAGGACCCGGACGGACGGACATCCCTCCCGGACGCTGAACCATGTGCGGAGCGCGGGCGGCCGGGCGAGGCTTGGATCATGACTCAGACAGACGCAAAACACGTTCACTCGCCCGTTCTGGTGATCGGCGGCACCGGCAAGACCGGCCGCCGCGTCGTGGCCCGCCTCCGTGCGCTGGGGGTGGAGACCCGGGCGGCCTCGCGGTCCGGCGAGACCCCGTTCGACTGGACGGACCCCTCCACCTGGAAGGCAGCCCTGGACGGGGTCGCCGCCGTCTACATCGTCCCGCTGGACGCCTCGCCCTCCCCGACGCCCGCTTTCGTCGAACAGGCAGTGGCCTCCGGGGTGCGGCGGCTGGTGCTGCTCTCCGCCCGGGGCGTGAACGTCCCCGGCTACTTCGGCTCCCCCGACTACGACGGCGGCCCGCATGTCCAGGGCGAGGAGGCCGTGCGGGCCTCCGGGGTGGAGTGGACGATCCTGCGGCCCGGGTGGTTCGCCCAGAACTTCACCGAGGGCGTCTTCCTCGACGAGGTGCGCGGCGGCTCCCTGACCCTGCCCGTGGGGGACGGCGAGGCCGCGTACATCGACGCGGAGGACATCGCCGCCGTTGCGGTGGCGGCGCTCACCGAGGAGGGTCACGAGGGTGAGGAGTACGAGCTGTCGGGCCCCCGTGCGCTGGGCGTCGCCGACGTCCTGGACGAGATCGCCAAGGCGAGCGGCGTACGCGCCTCCTACGTCCCGACCGAGGAGGCCGCGTTCCGGGAGGGGCTGGTCGCGCAGGGGATGTCGGAGGTGGAGGCCGCGCTCTGGACCGCCGCGCTGGACCCGATCCGCACGAGTCGGGAGGCCGCGCTGAAGGACGGCGTCCAGCGTGCGCTGGGCCGCCCGCCGCGCGACCTCGCCGACGTCGTCCGGGATGCGGCGGCGGAGGGGGCCTGGGGCTGAGGAGGAGCAAGGGCGTGGGGGGGCTAGCCCAGTGTTCCGCCGGTGTTGCGGATCATCTGCTGGAGCACCCGGAGGGCGGTGGCGTAGTCGGCGTCGTCGATGCCCTGGTGGATACGGGCGCGGATGGCCGGGGCGTGCCGCTTGATCCCCACCCGGGCCTCCTCGCCCGCCTCGGTGATCCAGAGCCGCTCGTCAGCGTCCCGGGTGAGCCATCCGCGCTCCAGCAGGACCTCCGACTCGGCCGTCAGGTCGTCCTCCGGCCGGATGTAGGTGTGCATCGCCTGCTGGAGTTCGGGGACGGTCATGCCCTGACCGTCAGGGGAGAGGTCGTTCGTCGACAGGTTGCGCAGCAGCCAGAACTGGGGCTGGGTGAAACCGAGTTCGGCCTGCTGCTTCCGGGTGTACGCGATGAGCGCCTCGTAGGCCACGCCGGTCCAGTAGGCGGCGGGCTGCCCGGCGAGTTCGGCGTCGGAGACATGCTGGGTCGTCATGGTGGGGCTCCCTGCGGTTGTTGGCTGATGAGTTCAACGTAAAACCTCAGGTTAAGTTGAGGTCAAGAGGTGGCCGGGGATGCCGTCGAGCTCCGCGCGGTAGGGTCTGCACGGGGGGTTCGGGGCTTACAGGGTTCGGGCCCGCACGGCGGACGGGGGAGGGCTCGTGGAACGGTCACGTGTGCTGCTGGTGGACGCGGCTCCCGGTGCGCTGCTCGGCCGGGAACTGGAACGCCTGCTCGGCCACGGTCTGGCCGTCACGCTGAACCTGCGCAGGGTGGCCGACCACGCCGGGGTCCGGGCAGCTTGGGGCGGCCGGGTGGAGTTCACGGACTTCGACCCCTTCGACGAGGCCGCGCTGCTTGCCGGGGCGGTACGGGACGGGCTCGGTCACCACGCGGTCAAGTCCCGGGCCGGGGTACCGCTGCGCGCCGACTTCCTCGAGGGGGCCACCCGGCCCGGACTGGCCCACCCGCTCCGCGTGGTCGGCCGGGCCGGGGCGGGCACCGATCACGTCGATCTGGCGGCCGCCGCCCGCCACGGGGTCGCGGTCACCCATACACCCGGCTCCAACGCGGCTGCGGTCGCCGAGTTCGCCCTGGCCCAACTGCTCGCGTTGACCAGGGGGCTGCGGTCGTACGACGAGGCCGCGCACCGGGGCGAGTGGCGGGCGTCCACGGCCCCGCCGCCCGAGCTGTCGGAGCTGACGCTGGGCATCGTCGGAGCCGGCCGGACCGGGCTGGCCCTGGCGGGGCGGGCGGGTGCGCTGGGCATGGACGTCCAGGCGTTCTCGCGGCGGCGCGACCAGGCAGCAGCGCCACGCCCGACAGCAGCGCCACACCCGACGTCAGGGCCACACCCGACATCAGGGCCGCACCCGACGTCAGGGCCACACCCGGCATCAGGGCCACACCGGGCAGCGACACCTGCGCCTCGGCCTGCCCTCACTCTCCCCGGCCTGCTCGCGACCAGTGACGTGGTCTCCCTCCACCTCCCGCTCACCCCTGGGACCCGGGGGCTGATCGGGCGGGCGGAGCTGGCGCTGATGCGGCCGGGGGCGATCCTGCTGAACACCGCCCGGGGCGGGATCGTCGACGAGCAGGCGCTCGCCGAGGCCCTGCGCGACCCCGCGCATCCGCTCGCGGCGGCCGCCGTCGACACCTTCGAGCACGAGCACGCGGCCTTCGCCTCGCCACTCCTCGGCCTTCCGAACGCGCTGCTGACCCCGCACGTCGCCGGGATGACCAGGACCGCCATGGCCACCGCCGCCCTGCGCTGCGCGGACCATATCGCCGCCCTGCTGGCGGGGCGGCGAGAAGGCGTCCCGGTAGTCACGGCCTGACGCGGGCGTGCCTCTTCCGTCTGGCCGCCCCGCCCGGCCTGCCTCTCCTGCCCGGGTCCTCACACCTCGCCGGAGCCGCCCGGCCCCCTCACCCCGCCGGAGCCGCCCGGCCCCCTCACCCCGCCGGAGCCCCCCGGCCCCCTCACCCCGCCGGAGCCGCCCGTACGGGCCCGACCGACGCGGGCCCCTGCCGGTACGCGCTCGGGCTCTCGCCCCGCAGCCGTTTGAACGCCGCGCTGAAGCCGAACGCGTCCGCGTAGCCGACCCGCCGGGCCACCGCCGCCACCGTCAGCTCCGGGCGGGTCAGCAGGTCCGCGGCGAGGGTCATGCGCCACTCGGTCAGGTACGCCACCGGGCCGTCCCCGACCAGCTCCGTGAACCGCTTCGCCAGGGTCGTCCGCGACACCCCGGCCCGGGCCGCCAGCTCCGCCGTCGTCCAGGGGTGCGCCGGGTCCTCGTGCATCGCCCGCAGCGCGGGCCCCGCGACAGCGTCGCCGAGGGCCCCGTACCACCCCGGCGGCTCGGCCTCCGGCCGGTCGAACCAGTCCCGCAGGGTGCACACGAGCAGCCAGTCCAGCAGCCGGTCCAGCACGATCTGGTGCCCCGGCCGCGCACCGCAGATCTGCGCCGCCAGGTAGTCGCGCAGCGGCGAGCAGTCGCCCTCGTCGGGCACCAGGAGCACCGGCGGAAGCGCCCGGAGCAGGCGTTGGGGAACCTGCTCCTGTACGTCGTAGGCGGCGGCCAGCAGGACGGTGGGCCCCTCCAGGTCGGGCCCCTGGCCGGGGGAGGGGGCCATGTCCTCGCCCCAGCGCACCTCGCGCACCCCCGCCCCCACGTCCGTACCGTGTGCCTGTGCCTGTGCCTGTGCCGGGTCGTCGGTGAAGGTGAACGACGCCGGCCCCCGTACGATCACGGCCTCCCCGAGGGCCAGCCGCAGCGGCTCCCCGCCCTCCGGCACGATCCACCCGGCGCCCCGCAGCGGCAGGCACAGGGTCAGGTAGGCCCCGTCCGTGAACCTCAGGGACCACGGCGGCCACAGCACCGAACGCCCGAATACCGCACCCTTGCCCCGCACGCCCCGCAACAGCTCGTCGAACACGTCCATGACGCCACGATAGGCAGAAGTGCCGCACGAGCGGACGCCCGCCTATGCACGGCGGACGGGTGCCCATGGTTCGAGGGGCGGTCGCGCGATGAACTTGCCCCATGACTGCGAAGAACACGAAGACCGGGAAGAACACGGAAACCGCGAGGACCACGGAAGCCGGGAAGGACACGGAAACCGCGAGGACCGCAGAACTCGGGAAGAGCACGGAATCCGCGAAGAGCACCGCGTCCGGCGCGCACCACGCCCCGCCCACGGTTCTCGTCCTCGGCGCGACGGGCAAGACCGGCCGCCGGGTCGTCGCCCGGTTGCGCGACGCCCAGGCGGTCACGGTCCGGGCGGCCTCCCGCTCCGGCGAGGTCGCCTTCGACTGGACCCTCCCCGACACCTGGGAACCCGCGCTCGCCGGAGCCGACGCGGTCTATCTGATCGCCCCCGACGACCCCGGCCCGGTCAAGGCGTTCGTGAAGCAGGCCGACGCCCTGGGCGTACGCCGCTTCGTGGCCCTCTCCGGCCACGGCATCGAGGGGGCGGGGGACGACTTCGGCCAGGGCATGGCGGCCGCCGAGACGGCCGTCCAGGAGTCCGGGGCCGAGTGGACGCTCCTGCGCGCCAACAACTTCTTCCAGAACTTCGACGAGGACCTGTGGCTGGCCCCGCTCCGGGCGGGCCGGCTGGGGCTGCCGATCGGGGACGTGCCCGAGCCGTTCATCGACACCGACGACGTGGCGGCGGTCGCGGCGGCCGTCCTCACCGAGGACGGGCACGCGGGCCGCACCTATGTGCTGACGGGCCCCCGCGGGCTCACCTTCGCCGAGGCCACGGAGACGATCGCCCGCGCGGCGGGCCGGCCCATCCGTTTCGAGGAGCTCACCCCGGCCGCGTACCGCGCCGAACTCCTCGCCGAGGGCTGGCCGGAGGCGGCCGCCGACGCCCTGGGCGCGATGTTCGCCCTGCACCGGGCGGGCCACTCGGCCGAGGTGACCGACGACGTCCGCCGGGTGCTGGGCCGCGACCCCGCCGACCTGGAGCCGTGGGCGCGGCGCATCGCGGCACGGGGGACGTGGGCGTGATCGGGGCGCGGTTCAGGCAGGAGGCGCGGGGCGCTTGAGCACCTCCGTCAGGGCCGAGACGCTGTGGCCCCCGTGGCCCGCGTCGACGGCCCGGCGGAGGAGGTCGTGGAACGGCTGGTGCCACTCCACATCGAGGTTCGCCTCCTCGGCGAACTCCTTGTCGTGACCGGCCCCGGCCAGGAACAGATCGACCGAGGACGCGGCGGCGCTGTAGTCCCCGCGGTCGATCTCGTCGGCGAAGACCGGCAGGACCGAATTGATCATCTCGAACCACTTGACGCTGAACCGCACCATCGAGGCGACCTCCAGGCCGCGCGCCTGGAGCGCCGCCGCGCCCTGGAAGAAGCCGACGAGCGCGGGGAGCAGCGTGCCGCCCACCGCCATCTCGTAGAGCGCGGCCAGGTCGGCGTCGTCACCGAGGTGGACGGTGTCGCCGCCCAATACGCGGAGCGTGGGGGCGAGTTCGTCGAAGGCGTCCTTGTCGCCGCCGTAGTAGAGGAGCGTGTCCTCGGCTCCCACGGCGGACGGAACGTTCTTGATCGCCCCGCCGAGATACCGCGCGCCGTGACCGTGCGCCCACGCGGCCATCGCGCGGGCGCCGGCCGGCGACCCGCTGTTGAGGGTGACCAAGGTGCGCCCCTTGAGCGCCCCGGCGGCCGGGGTCAGTGCCTCGATGGTGTTCTCGAACGTGGTCAGACAGGCGATGACCAGGGGACTTTCCGCGACCGCCGCATCGGTTGTCAGCGCGTGCCGGGCCCCCTGGGCCGCGAGCGGCGCGGCTTTCGCCGGGGTCCTGTTCCATACGGTGGTCGGGTGCCCGGCCTTGAGGTACGCCTCGGCCAGGGCGCCGCCCATCGAGCCCAGCCCGATGACGGTCACGGGGGTGGGGTGCTGCTGGGCCATGAGGTGCTCCCGTCGAATATCCCCGTCGCTCGACGCGTGCGGGGCATGAATCGTGAATCGTGCTGCGGCAGGGGTTGTCGACACCCTGCTGTGCGATGTGTGATCCATGCTGCGGGGGTACGGAATGTTTCTGCAAGTACCTACAATTCTGTTCGGTACCCACAGTTTTGTCAGGGGAGCGGTCATGGGGGCTGTCACGGGAAACGGTCATGGGGGGCTGCCACGGGGAACGGTAACGGGGGGCTGCCACGGGAAACGGTCATGGGGAATGGTCATGGGGAAGCGGAATTACACCTGCGGGCTGGATGCCGCCATCGACGTCATGGGAGGGAAGTGGAAAGGGCTGATCCTGTTCTGGCTGGATGACGGCCCGCTGCGGTTCGGCGAGTTGCGCCGGACCGTGACCGGTATCAGTGAGCGGATGCTGATCCTGCAACTGCGGGAGCTGGAGGCGGGCGGCCTGGTGCACCGCGAGGTCCACCAGCAGGTGCCGCCGAAGGTGGAGTATTCGCTGACCGAGTTCGGCCACTCGCTCATCACCGCCCTCACCCCGCTCGGCCAGTGGGGCGAGGACCACATGGAGCGCCTGGAGAACCGGCCCTGAGGGGCGGTTTTTCCGAACGTGGAACAGGGGGACCGCCCCATCGTCCGCCCCGCCGCCCGCTGCGTACCGTCGCATCTCGCGGCGGGGCGGTCTCGGCTCCGAGCGCACGGTGTCCCCCTCCCCGAAAGGCGCCCCATGGGTCTTCTCGACAGGTCCCCCATCACTGCGATCTTCACGACGTCCGTTTCCCGTCGCCGCCCCGTGCGATCGGCGGCCGTCGTCTCTCTGGCCACCGCCTTCCTTATGGGAGCCGTCGCCTGCTCTCCTATTTCGGGCGGTTCCGGGAAAACCGCCGTATCGCAGGTTTCGGCGGAAACGGAAAGCCGTCATGGTTCGGCGCAGGGAATATGGCGTATGGACGGTTACGGAACCGTCGTCGTCGTTGACGGAAAGCGGCTGCGGACGTACGAGACCACGGCGATCAGCTGTATCCCCGGCACTGTGGAGGCCGACAGGATCGGCCCCCCGGATCCGGACGGCAGGACGGAATTCGTGCCACGGGAAACCGGCGCGGCGCATATCACCGTGACACCGGTCGGCCGCCGGTCGGCCGGTCTGCGATTCGCGGACAATGTCGGCGTACGCGTTCTGCACCGTATGGCGTCACTGCCCGAGAACTGCTCACGCGGGCCCGGCGACGATCCGCGCACCGTCTTCGACGTCTTCTGGCGCACCTATGCCGAGAACTACCCCTTCTTCGCGGCCAAGGGCATCGACTGGAAGGCCCTGCGCGACCGCTACCGGCCCGAGGTCACCGCAAGGACCACCGATGACGAACTGTTCGCCGTTCTCCGGGACATGATCGAACCCCTGCATGACGCGCACACCAGCCTCATGGCGGGCGAGGGAAGGGCGTTCGCCGGGATCCGGGCGGACACCGAGCCGCCGACCCGGGAACTCATCGCGCGGATCGAGCAGGCGACGACGGAGAGCGTCGGGGGCGGTCTGCGGCGCTGGGGACAGGGCACGATCGGTTACGCCGACCTTCCCGAGGGACTCGGCTATCTGCGGATCACCCGCTTCAGCGGCTTCACGGAAAAGGGCGACCACGCGGGGGACATCGCGGAACTCGACCGGGCTCTGGACGCCGTGTTCAGCCGGAACCGCACCACCGGCCCCCGGGCACTGCGCGGGCTCGTCATCGACCTCCGCTTCAACGGCGGCGGCTCCGACGCGCTCACTCTGCGGGTCGCCTCCCGTCTGACGGACCGGACGTACACCGCCTACAGCAAGCACGCCCGCAACGACCCGGACGACGCAAGGCGGTTCACCGCCGAGCAGTCCATCCGCGTCAGGCCCCGCGCGGGCCGGCCGGTGTTCACCGGGCCCGTGGCGGTCCTCACCGGACGGCTCACCGTCAGTGCCGGCGAAACCTTCACGCAGGCCCTGTCGGGGCGTTCTCCGGAGCCCGTGCGCGTGGGCGAGAACACCCAGGGCGTCTTCTCCGACACTCTCGGACGGACACTCCCCAACGGCTGGACGTTCTTGCTGCCCAATGAGGAGTTCCTGACGGCGGACGGCACCACGTTCGACGGTGCGGGGATCCCGCCCGCCGTCCGGACCCCCGTCTTCACCGAAGACGAGTTCGCCGCCCGGCGCGACACGGCCCTCACCCGGGCCCGCGCGTTGCTCGCCCGTGGCGGGATGTCCTGAGGCGCCGGCTGCCCCGAAGCTCTGCTGACGTCCTGACGTCCTGACGTCCTGACGTCCTGACGTCCTGACGTCCCGGCGTGTTGATGCCCTGACGTTCCGCTGGCGTCCCGAGGTGCTGGCGTCCTGGGGTGCTGGCGTCTTGAGGTGCTGACGTCCTGAGGTGCTGGCGTCCCGAGGACGTGCGGTCGGCGGCGGGGTTCGGATTTCCCGCACCTTGATTCGGGGGACCGCATCATACCGCTCCCCACCTGCGCATTCGTACCGTCGAACCATGCGAACGAACAAGAACGACGACCCCCGGAACGCGGCTTCCGCCCCGGCCCTCCGGCGGCCCGCGTCCGAGTGGGCCCTCGCCATGGACGGGGTCACCCGGCGCTACGGCCGGGGTGCGAAGGCCGTGCACGCGCTGCGCGGAGTCGACGTACGGCTGGCGCACGGGAGCTTCACCGCCGTCATGGGCCCCTCCGGCTCCGGCAAGAGCACCCTCCTCCAGTGCGGGGCCGGCCTGGACCGGCCGACCGGCGGGCGGGTGCTGCTCGGCGGGCAGGACATCGGGCGGATGGGGGAGCGGAGGCTGACCCGGCTGCGTCGGGAGCGGGTCGGTTTCGTCTTCCAGTCGTTCAACCTGCTGCCGGCGCTGACCGCCGAGCAGAACGTCCTCCTCCCGTTGCGCCTGGCCGGCCGGCGTCCGCACCGTGCGGAGGCGGCGCGGCTGCTGGCCGAGGTCGGGCTCGGGGACCGGGGCGGCAGCCGCCCCGGCGAGCTCTCCGGCGGCCAGCAGCAGCGCGTCGCCATCGCCCGCGCGCTGATCACCGGCCCCGCCGTGGTCTGCGCCGACGAGCCCACCGGGTCCCTTGACCCGGCCACCGCCGAGGAGGTCATGGGGCTGCTCCGGCGGGCGGTGACCGAGCTCGGCACCACCGTCCTGATGGTGAGGCACGACCCGGTCGCGGCGGCCTGGGCGGACCGGGTGATCTTCCTCGACGCCGGGCGGGTGGCCGACGTGTACGACTCCTCGGGCACGCCGACGTCGTCGGCCATCGCCACCCGGATGCGGCAGCTCGCCGCGCGCCGGGGACCGGCCCGTGCGTCCGGCGGTGCGTTGGCTGACGTGTCCGGTCGTGCGTTGGCCGGCGCATCCGGCGGTGCGTCGGCCGACCTGTCCGGCCGTGCGTCGGCCCGCGTGTTCGGTCGTACGTCGTCCGACGCGTCCGGCGGTGCGTCGGCCGACCTGTCCGGCCGTGCATCGGCCCGCGTGTTCAGTCGTACGTCGTCCGACGCGTCCGGCCATGCGTCCAGCCGTACGTCTGCCCTCGCCCCCGTCCATCAGGCAGTGGTCACCCAGGCAGGGGTCACCGCATGACCACCCGCCTCGCCCGCGCCTCCGTCGCCGCCCGGCCCTCCGTCTTCGGCGGCGTCTTCGCGGCGCTCACCCTCAGCGCGGCCGTCGTCACCGCCTCCGTGGGCGTCCTCATCTCGTCGGAGGTGGCCCCGGCGTCCGCGCGGCGCACCGAGCTGTCCGCGATGGGCCTCGTCTTCACGCTCGTCACCGTCTACCTCTCGATCTTCGTCATCGCGCAGGTGATGGCCCTGGCGGTCGCCCAACGCGCCCCGGAGACGGCCCTGTTGCGCGCGGTCGGCGCCTCGCCCGGACAGGTGCGGCGGATGGTCGCGGCCGAAGCCCTGCTGACCGCGCTGCCCGCGCTCCCGGTCGGCTGCCTCATCGGGTGGGGCCTGGCGGACGCGTGGTGGAACGGGATGGCCGCCCACGACATGACCCCGCCGGGTGCGGGGCTGTCCATGGGGGTCGTGCCGCTGCTCGCCTCCGCGGGGGTGCTCCTGGTGACCTCCCAGCTCGGCGGCCTGCTCGCCGGTCTGCGCGCCGCCCGGTCCCGTCCGGCCGCCGTACTGGGAGAGGCGCGGGCGCCCGGGGGCGGCGGGACCGTGGTCCGGCTCCTGCTCGCCGCCGTCGCGGTGGCCGGCGGCATCGCGATCACCCTCGCCTCGCTGGCGGGCCCCACCGCCGAGGCCGGCGAAAAGATCCCGCTCATACTGATCTGCTACCTGGTGGCCGTCGGGCTCGCCGGGCCGGTGATCGGCCGCGTCGCGTCCCTCCTGCTCCGACTGCCCCTGCGGATCCTCGGGGGCGGTGTGGGCGAGCTGGCGGCGGCCAACGGGCGGGCCCGCTCCCGCCGGCTGTCCTCGGCGATCACACCGGTGGCGCTCCTGGTCGGGTTCTCCCTGGTCAAGTTCGCCGCGCTCGCCGGGCAGCCCCGCATCGCCTGGATCGACGTCTTCGGCACCGGGCTCTACGCCGTCTTCGCGGCCCTGGTCGTCGCCAACACCATGGTCATGCTGACGGCCGAACGACGCCGTGAGATCGCGCTGCTCCGCGCGGTCGGGGCGGGGGCGGGGCAGGTGGTGCGGATGGTGCTCCTGGAGGGGCTCATCGTGGAGGCGGCCGGCTTCGGCGCGGGTCTGCTGATGACGTTCGCCGTCATGCTGCCCCTCGGTCCGGTGGCGGGCTCCATGTCCGCCCTGCCGTCGACCGCCTGGGCGGGTACGGTGTCGGGCGTCGTGGTGGTGGTGCTCGGGGCGTCGGCGGCTCCGCTGGTTCTGTCGCTGCGGAGGGTGGAGGGGCGGCCACAACTCCCTTGAGCGGGACGCTGGTTGCCTGCGATGCGATGGGGCGACCCGGGCCCCGGGGGCGGGCCGCCCCCGGCCCGTACCGCCCCCGAACCCGCATGCCTACCCGCCTTCACCCCTGCCGCTCCACGCCCTACCCGACAAGGAACCGTCCCCAGATGCCCCCCGCCGAGACCGAAAGGGCCGACAGGCCCGACAGGTCCGACAGGTCCGACAGGACTGATAGGCCCGACACGGCCGACAGGCCCCCCGAACCCGCCGCGTCCCCCGACCCCGCTGAGGCCCTCGCCCCCGCCCCCACCCCCGCGCTCCCGCCCACCCCCCGAATCGCCCGTGTCCTCGACGCCTTCGGCCTCCCCGCCTCACGCCAGGCCCGCCGCTCCCTGGCGTACGCCGTACTCGACCTGGTACCGGCCGTGCTGGGCCTCCTGGTCGTCCCGCTCCTGGCCGTCGCCCTCCTCCTCTCCGCCAGCTTCATCGGGCTGCGCGGCGTCTCCGCGATGCTCGTCGTCCCCCGGGGCCTGGCCGCCGTACACCGGTTCCTGCTCCGGACGCTGCTCGGCGAGGACATCCCCGCGCCGCACCCGGGAGACGGCTCGCGAGGCGGCTCGCGGCGCGGCTCGCTCGGCGGATCACGCGGCGGTCCGCGCGGCGCGTCCGACCCCGGCGGATGGCGCGCCGCCGCGCACGCCGTACTGGTCGCGCCCCTGGCCGTCGTGTCGGTCGTCGTGCAGCTCGCCCTGCGCTCCTACGGTCTCGTCGGCGTCTGTTACGTGCTGTGGTACCGGGAGTTGGAGGAGCGGGGCGACGGCCGCAGGGGGCTCGTGCTCCCGGGCTCGGACGCCCCGCTGGACACCTGGCCCGGGATTCTCGCCGTCACCGTCGCCGGGCTCCTGCTGCTCGCCGTGTCGGGCTGGCTCGGGCGTCGCCTCGACGGCCTGACCCGGTTCGCGGGCCGCGCGCTGCTCGGGCCGAGCGCCCTGGCCGAACGGGTCAGCACCCTGGAGGAGACCAGGGCCCTGGCGCTGCGGGACTCGGCGGCGACGCTGCGCCGTATCGAACGCGATCTGCACGACGGGGCCCAGGCCCGTCTGGTCGCCGTCGCCATGACGCTCACCCGGGCCCACGCGGCGCTGTCCCGCACCCACCGCACCGAGGCCGACGCCGATAGGGCGCGCGACCTCGTCGGCCAGGCCCTCGGCAACTCCCGCAGTGCCATAGAGGAGTTGCGCGACCTGGTACGGGGCATCCACCCGCCGGTCCTCGACACCGGCCTCGACGCGGCCCTCGCATCGCTCGCGGGCGACGTGGAGGCGTCCGGGACCCCGGTACGCGTCCACGCCGACCTCCCGGCCCGGCTGCCCGAGAGCGTCGAGACCATCGCCTACTTCTGCGCCGCCGAACTGCTCGCCAACGTCACGCGGCACGCCGCGGCCGCCTCCGCCGAGGTCCGCGCCGAGGTACGGGGCGGCGCCCTGGTCTGACGGTCCGGGACGACGGCCGGGGCGGCGCGCGGCTCACCCCGTCCGTACGCGCCGGATCCGGCACCGGTCTGGCCGGCCTCGCCGCACGCGTCAGCACCGTCGACGGCACACTGGACCTGGTCAGTCCGCCCGGCGGCCCCACCCTCGCCACGGTCCGGCTGCCCCTGACCGAAGCCCACATCCCCGCCGCCGAAACCGAACCCGCCCCCGCCCGATCCCGTGAGGTTCCCCCATGCGCATCGTGATCGCCGAGGACGCCGCCATCGTCCGTGAGGGGCTCGTCCAACTCCTCGGCGACCGCGACGATCGCGGCCTCGAAGTCGTCGCCGCCGTGGCCGACGCGACGGCTCTCGTCGAGGCCGTGGACGAGCACCGCCCCGACGTCGTCATCACCGACGTCCGGATGCCGCCCACCCACCGTGACGAGGGCCTGCGCGCCGCCGTCGAGCTGCGCCGACGCCACCCCGGGCTCGGGGTGCTGCTCTTCTCCCAGTACGTCGAGACGCGGTACACCGACGCCCTGCTCGCCCAGGGGCCCGCGGGCATCGGCTATCTGCTCAAGGAACGCGTGCTGGACGTCGACGAGTTCGTGGACGCCCTCGAACGCGTCGCCTCCGGCGGCACCGCGCTCGACCCGGCCGTCGTCGCCCGGCTGCTCGGCGCACGCGGCGGACTGGACGCCCTCAGCCCCCGCGAGCGGCTGACCCTGGAGCACATGGCCGAGGGGCTGACCAACGCCGCCGTCGCCCGACGTATGACGATCACGACCCGGGCGGTCGAGAAACACGTCGCCGCCATCTTCGACAAACTGGGCCTGGAGCGCGGCGAGGACGAACACCGGCGCGTCCTCGCGGTCCTGCGCTACCTGGACCGCACGGACGGCCACGAGCACGGCCGCGACCGCGAGCACGGACAAGGCCGCGACCACCGTCCCGACCACGGCTGCGACCACCGTCCCGACCACGGCCGCGAGTACGGACACAACCGCGACCACGGCCGACGCTGAACTCCCTCCAGCCCGCCAGCCCGCCCGCCCGTCCGCCCACCGCCGACGACGCGAGCGCCCCGCCCTCAGCGCACCCGCGCCACCCGCTTGGCGATCTTCCCGGCGTCCCGGGCCAGTTCGCGGAGCATCCCGCTGATCGGGTTGGTGAAGCCGGTGAAGTAGAGCCCCGGGGCCTGTCGCGGGGTGCGGCGGCCGTGGACGACCGGACGGCCCCGCGCGTCCAGCACGTCCAGGTGCCCGAGCAGCGGCTCCAGGGCGCGGTCGTAGCCGGTGGCCGCGATGACGGCGTCCGGGGTGAGGCGGGTGCCGTCGACCAGGACCACCGCGTCCTGGTCGAAGGAGGCGACGGCCGCCACCGGGGTCACCCTGCCGGTCTTCACCGCGTCGATCAGGCCCACGTCCTGCACCGGGATCGCGCCCTGCCGGACCCGCGAGTACAGGCCCGTGTCCGGACGCGGCAACCCGTGCGCGGCCAGGTCCGGTACGGCGATCCGGGCCATGACGGCCCCCGCCCGGTCGACGAGCCACACCGGCAGACGGCGTACCAGGATGCCGGTCGCCTGCGCGGGCCAGCCCGCCGTGGACCGGCGCACGATGTGCGGGGCGGTGCGCACCGCGATCCGCACCCGCGAGGCCCCGCCCTCCGCCAGGTCCGCCGCGATCTCCGCCCCCGTGTTGCCGATGCCCACCACCAGGACGTCCTTGCCCGCGTACGGGGCCGGGTCGCGGTACTCCGCCGCGTGCAGCAGCTCGCCCGTGAACGTGTCGCGGCCCGGCCAGTCGGGGACGCGCGGGGTGTGGTTGAAGCCGGTGGCGACGACGACCGCGCGGCCCCGCAGGATCCGGCCGCCGGTGGCCGTGAGCTGCCAGTCGCCGGAACCGTCCGGGGCCCGGTCGACGCGGTTCACCTCGACGCCCGTCACCACTTCCAGCTCATGGTGCTCGGTGTACGCCTCCAGATACCGGACGAGGTCGTCCCGGCCCACCCACCGCCCGAACGCGCGCGGAATCCTCAGCCCCGGCAGCGCCGACCAACGGCGCGTGGTGTGCAGGTGCAGCCGGTCGTAGTGGCCGCGCCAGGACGAGCCGACCGAGCCCGACTTCTCCAGGACCACCGCCCGTACGCCCCGGGCGCGGAGGGCCGCGGCGGCGGCGAGCCCTCCGGGGCCGCCGCCGATGACGTAGACGGGCCGGTCGTCCGTACGGTCGGTGAGGGCGACGGCGTCAGGGGTACTGCCGTTGGGGGACGGGCTGTTGGGCATGGTTCGGAGCGTAATCGCCCGCTCTGTTGATGGGTCTCGGTCAAGGGGGGAATCGATTGCGAATTGATCACGGCGGGCGTGATGCGGTGGTTGCGTGTCATTCGCGCCGCTCCTCGCATCTAAGGTGAGGCTAACCTTGCTTCGCTGCGGCGGTACGTGACGTGCAAGCGCGGCGACAGGTGAGATGCGAGTTGCGTAATGGCCATCGGGGGCAGCCGCGCGGTGCAGTGCCGCGCCCACTCGGGGGCCGAAGGGGTGGGACGCACATGAACGGCAGACAGTCGGCTTCGGCGGCCGGCACGGCGACCGGTCGCGGCGAATCCGTGAGCCTGCGGGCCCGGTTCAGGGGTGTGGCGGTCCTCGCCGCCGGACTCCTCGCGCTCACCGCGTGCGGCGGTGGCGGCGGGAGTGACGCGAGCGACAAGGGCGACAAGGGCGGCGACAAGACGGCTGCCGCCACCCGCTCCGTGAAGCACGACGCCGGGACCGCCGAGAAGGTGCCCGCCAAGCCGAAGCGGATCGTCTCCGTCAGCGTCACCATGACGGGCCACCTCCTGGCCCTCGACGCCCCGGTCATCGCCTCCCAGGCCACCCCGCCCTCGGTCATCACCGACAAGCAGGGCTTCTTCACCCAGTGGTCCGACGCGGCGGCCGAGAACAGCGTCAAGGTCGCCTACCAGGGCTTCGAGCCCGACGTGGAGAAGGTCCTCGCGCTGAAGCCCGACCTGATCGTGGGCGCTTCCTCCGGCGCGGAGAACGCCGAGAAGTTCTACGACAAGCTCTCCGTCGTCGCCCCGACCCTCCTCTACCGCCACGACGACGTCTCCTGGCAGGACCTGACCGCCCGTCTCGGCAAGGACCTCGGCCTGGAGAAGCGCGCCACCGAGGTCGTCGCCGCCCACGACAAGCGGGTCGGCGAGGTCAAGGCCGCCATCACCGCGCCGAAGCAGTCCGCCGCCCTGGTCCGCGACAACCAGTCCGCGATGACCGTCTTCACGCCCGAGTCCGCCCAGGGCCGGCTGCTGACCTCGCTCGGCTTCACCGTCCTGGAGCCGCCGGCCGGCAAGGGCCAGACGCAGGGCGGGCGTTCGGACTTCGCGGAGTTCAGCCAGGAGAAGGTCGCGGACACCGCGAAGGACAGCTCGCTCCTCTTCGTCAGCCACACCCCCGAGGAGATCACCGCCGCCACCGCGCGCCCGGTCTGGAAGGACCTGCCCGCCGTCAAGGACAAGCGGGTGTACGACCTCGGCCTGGACACCTTCCGGCTGGACTACTACAGCGCGGGCAACCTGATCGACAAGATCGAGAAGGCTTTCGGCTGACGGTGAGCCGCAGCGACACGACGCGCGGCGCCTCCGCGCGGTACGCCGCCGGGTTCACGGCGGGGCTGGTCCTCCTGGCCCTCGCCGTGGCCGGCGGCCTCGCCGTGGGCGCGCAGCCGGTGCCCCCGGCCGAGGTGCTGGCCGCGCTGTTCGACCCCGACGCCCCGCACGCCTCCCTGGTGCGCGAGGTCCGGGTGCCGCGCACGCTCCTCGCCGTCACCGCCGGGGCGGCCCTCGGCCTCGCGGGGGCGGTGATGCAGGGGATGAGCCGCAACCCCCTGGCCGACCCCGGCATCCTCGGCGTCAACACCGGGGCCGCGTGCGCGGTGGTCGCCGCGACCGTGCTGCTCGGTACGCGCTCGCTCCAGGCCGTCGTCTGGTGGGCGCTGCTCGGGGCGGCCGTCGCGGTGGTGGTCGTGTACCTGCTGGGCGGCCGGGGCGCGGGGCGCGGCACCCCCGAAGGGCTCGTGCTGGCGGGGGTGGCCGTCACCGCCGTGCTGGGCGCGGTGGTCAGCGGGCTCGGGGTGCTGGACGCGGACGCGTACGGGACCCTGCGCATCTGGTCGGTCGGCACCTTGTCCGGACGCGAACTCCCCGTCCTCTTCAACGTGTTGCCGTTCCTCCTGGTCGGTGCGGTGCTGGCGCTCACCGTCGCGCCCGCCCTCAACGCGTTCGCCCTCGGCGACGAGGCGGGCCGGGCGCTGGGCGTCGCCCCCGGGCGCGTACGCCTGCTCGGAACGCTCGCCACGGTGCTGCTGAGCGGAGCCGCCACCGCCGCCATCGGCCCGGTCGGCTTCATCGGCCTGGTCGCCCCGCACGTGGCCCGCCTGCTCACCGGCCCCGACCACCGCCGCCTGATGCCGTACGCGATCCTCATCGGCGCGGGCCTGCTGCTCGTCGCGGACATCGTGGGCCGGGTGGTCGCGCGCCCCGCCGAGATCCAGGTGGGCATCGTCACGGCGTTCGTGGGCGCGCCCGTACTGATCTGGCTCATCGGCCGCACCCGCAGGAACCGCCGCACCGCCTCCCGGAAGGCGGCGGCGACGGCATGAGCACGGTGAGCAGGCTCCCGGAAGGCGGCGACGGCATGGGCGCTGCGGACAAGCTCCCGGAAGGCGGCGGCGACGGCATGAGCACGGTGAGCAGGCTCCCCGAGGGCGGCGACGGCACGAGCGCTGCGAGCAAGCCCGTGGCCCGTACGCCGGTGGCCAAGCACCCCGGCCACCGCACCCTCCGCCTCGCCCCCGGCCCCCGCACCCTCCGCCTCACCCCCGGCCGCCTCTCCTTCCGCGTACGCCCCCGCCCCCTCGCCGTAACGCTTCTCCTGGCCCTCCTCGCGGCGGGCAGCGGGGCGCTCGCGCTGACCCGGGACGGTCTCGTACCGCCCGCCGAGGTGCTGGGCGCGCTGTTCGGCGCGGGCTCGGAGCAGGCCGCGTTCGTGGTCCTGGAGCTACGGCTGCCCCGGGTGGCCCTCGGGCTCGTCGTCGGCGCGGCGCTCGGCGCGGCCGGGGCGCTGTTCCAACAGCTCTCCCGCAACCCGCTCGGCAGCCCCGACATCGTGGGCTTCAACTCCGGTGCGGCGACAGGTGCGTTGCTGGTCCTGCTGCACGGCGACCCGGCATATGTGGCGGCCGGAGCGGCGGGTGGCGGCCTGGCCACGGCGGTGATCGTCCAACTCCTGGCCCGGCGCGGCTCGTTCCGGGGCAACCGGCTGATCCTCGCCGGGATCGCGGTGGGCTCGCTGCTGGCCTCGGTCAACGCGTACCTGCTCACCCGGGCCGCCCTCGACCACGCCCAGTCGGCCCAGCTCTGGCTGATCGGCAGCCTCGGCTCCACCGAACGCCACCAGATCCTCCCCGCCGCCCTCGCCCTGGCGGCCCTGCTGCTGGCCGCCCTGCCCACGGTCCGCCGCCTGGACCTGCTGGAGATGGGCGACGAGGCGGCCGGGGGCCTCGGCGTCGCGGCCGGCCGCACCCGCGTCCTCGTCCTCCTGATCGCGGTCGGGCTGAGCGCGGTGGCGGTGTCGGTGGCCGGACCGATCGTGTTCGTGGCGCTGTGCGCGCCCCAACTGGCCCGCCGCCTCAGCCGAGGTACGGGAACGGGGCTGCTGCCCGCCGCCGCCATGGGTGCCCTGCTGCTCTCCGCCTCCGACCTGGTGGCCGTCACCCTGCCCACGGCGGGCCCGCTCCCCGTGGGCGTGGTGACGGGCGCGCTCGGCGGGGTGTACCTGGCGTGGCTGCTGGGCCGCAGGCAGCGTCGCCGGTAAGTGCCTCTGTCCAAAGTCCTGGTTGGTGTTCGCCCGGTCCAGAATTCCCATGCGTCTGAGGAACGGCTCCGGGTGGAGATCGGCGGACTCGACCTCGAAGAGCGTGCGCGATGCCCATCCGGCTCATCGGATACGGCCCCGTGTCCGAGGTGGGACGCACCGGCCCATCGGATCCCCCGGCTGTGTAGAGAATTCTGGCCGGATTCTGCGGGATCTATACGGTCAAGGATCCACTCCGGCACACTTGCTATGGAGAGCGAGAAGAATCAGGCAAGAAGTCGCCGGAGGGAACAAGATGACCGACCCTGTGATCGGCAGTCTTCGTCCGTACACCTGGGACTCGGAGCAGTCCGTCGCCTACGAGGCGGCGATCGAGGCGATCGGCGCCGTGGTCGGCGCCTACAGCGCCCTGATCGCCGAGGCCGGGAACCTCCCGGCCTCGCAGGACGAGATCGCCGAGTACCGGCGGCTGCGCACCGCGTGCCAGGAGGAGCGCAAGGCGCTGCGGGCCGAGGACACCGAGAACGTCGCCCGCGTGCGGGCCGCCTACGCCGCCCGGCTGCGCGAGCTGACGCAGACCGGCTGATGAGCGAGGGGGACGCCACCCGCTATCAGCTGCCGGTGGAGGAGAACCGACGCATCTTCGTCTCCGACATCGTGCGAGACCATTTGACCGGCCCCATCCCCCAGGACCCGGCCACCGCCGTCTTCCTGCTCGGCCAGCCGGGGGCGGGCAAGACGCGCGTGGCCCAGCTCATCGCTGAGCAGCTGAACACCCGGGGCGGGTTCGTGGACGTCGACAGTGACCTCTACAAGCCCTACCACCCGCTCTACGCCCGCCTCATGGCCGAGGACGACCGGCTCATGGCGCTCTACACCGGACCCGACGGACGGGCCTGGATGAAGCAGGCACAGCAGTTCGTGCGCGGCGAAGACCCGCTCTCCGGCGGCCAGAAGCTCAACGCCCTGGTCCAGGAGATCGCCATGGACCCGCAGTTCCTGGCCGAGACCATGCGCAGCTACCGGGACGTGGGCATCCGCATCGACACCTTCGTCCTGGCTGTCTCCCAGGCACTGAGCGAGCAGGGCGTCCTCAACCGCTACCACGAGCAGGTGCTCGACCGAGGGCAAGGCCGCCTGACCGTCCCGGAGAAGGCGCTGGCCTCATACACCGGCATCGCCGACTCGTGCGAGGTCATCGTGCGCGAGAGGCTCTCGGACTTCGCCGCCGTCTACCGCCGCGGTGAGTTCACGCCCCGGTTCGCGGCCGACGCCGCCGAGCTCTCCCGCGATCCGCTGGCGCTGCGCCGGAGCGTGGAGCGGGAGCGCAACCGGCCCTGGACGCCGGAGGAGTCCCAGGACTTCCTCGCGGTCCAACGCAAGCTGCGTGAGGGCCTCCCTGCGGACTTCGGCCCTCAGCTCGACCGCATCGACCAACTGGCCGCCCCGCTTCTGGCAAGGATGAGTCCCGGCACCCCCCGTATGACGAGCGCGGCCGCCCGCTCGCGCAGCACCACCACCCCCAAACGCCCGCCGGTTCCCGGGAAGGGCCCGGCGCAGACGGGCCGGACCGCACCGCCGCCCGGCCCCGAGGGGCCCGAGCAGCGTAGGGGACGCGGCAAGTAGCCATCCCGTGGGGAGCGGAGCCGGGCGTCTGCTCCCCACCACCACCCGGGGGCCCGTACGGACGAGATCGCATCCGGAGAGGTTCATGAAGATCACCATTGAGGGCGTCACCGAGGCATTCGCCGAGAAGGTGCTCGCCCTCGCCGCGCAGCAGGGCGGGGAGTTGACCGTCACCGCCATCCACACCGGTTGGACCCCCGAACGCGCGCAGCAGTATCTCTCCTCCCTGCCGGCCAATGCCCTGCGCTTCGCCCAGCTCGTCGTGGACGCGGACGGCGACAAGCCCGCCGAGGAGCTGCGCGGGGCCTTCCACGGCGAACTGCGCGGCCCGACCATCGCCCTGTCCCGTGCGGTGCCGCGCGGCGTGCGCCGCAAGTGGTGGCCTTCCGGCACCGAGGCGCCCATCACGCCCCGCTACGACCCCGATCACCCCAGCTGGCAGAAGGCCATCGCCTACACGATGACCAGGAAGAACGTCACAGCCTTCCGCGCCGCCTTCGCCCGGATGGGCATGGATTCGGCGGCCGCGGTGGACAGCGGCGAGTGACCGGACCGAAGCAGGCGGCGGAGACTGGGGCCGCTCATAAGGGCGCTGGGCCCCGCACGCCCTTGCGGGCCCCGTGCACGCCCCTTGCGCGGGGCGGTCCGCATCCGGTGAACTGACGTACCGTCAGATGCGAGGTGACCGGAGGCTGCCCGATGCGGACGATCTGGCTCAGCGGTGCGGAATGGCTCGCCGTCCTGCGTATAGGTCTTGGCCTGTGGTGGCTGGAGAGCTGGCGGCACAAGGACAGGAAGGGCTGGTTCGAGCGCGGCACGGGCATCGCCTGGGCGGCCGACGTGGCGAGCAAGCACCGCTGGGGCGTGGTCCGCACCGGCTTCCGGCGGATCGTCGAACCGCGCCCGAAGCTGATGGCGTACGTCATCGTCTACGCCGAACTGGCCCTGGGGCTCGGACTGGTGACGGGCTTCCTCACCCCTATTGCCCTGCTCGCCGGCCTCCTCCTCAACCTCCTCTACCTCACCCTGATGGTCCACGACTGGGCCGAGCAGGGGCAGAACGCGATGATGGCCCTGATCTCGCTGGTGGCCCTGTTCGCGATGGCCTGGCAGACGTGGTCGCTGGACGCGGCGTTCGGGCTGTTCCTGTGAACGCGGGCCCGGGGGCGGCCCCGCGCTTCGACCGTCCCGAGCCGGACGCCTTCACCCGCCCGTACTGGGACGCGGCCGGGGAGGGGCGGCTGCTGATCCGGCGGTGCGCCGGGTGCGGCCGGGCGCATCACTACCCGCGCGAGTTCTGCCCGTACTGCTGGAGCGAGGACGTCGGGTGGGAGCGCGCGAGCGGGCACGCGACCCTCTACACCTGGTCCGTCGTCCACCGCAACGACCTGCCGCCCTTCGGCGGGCGCGTCCCGTACGTCGCCGCCGTCGTCGACCTGGCCGAGGGGCCCCGGATGATGACGGAGGTCGTGGAGTGCGCGCACGCCGACCTGCGCGTCGGGATGCGGCTGACGGTCACGTTCAAAGTCGGGGAGGGCGAGGAGGACGGGGAGGGCGAGGAGGCTCTACCGGTCTTCCGGCCTCGGGGGTGAGCCCCCTGCCGCCCGCGCGTTCTCCAGCGCGAGCCCGGGGCCCGAGGCCCCAGGACCTCAGCCCGCGGACAGCCAGGCGTCCAGCAGGATCTCCCGCTTCCGCGAGCCCAGCACCTCCGTGGGCTGCGCCTCCTCCAGCCAATCGGACAGGACGGCGGGCGAGGAAGAGCCCTGGACGAAGCGGGTGAGCAGCGCGTGCGACAGGTCGACCTCCCGACGCGTGTACGCGGACGAGGCCGCCGAGAAGACCGGTGTCCTGATCTCGTCGCTCCCGGCCGCGACCACCACGGTCATCTCCGTCGGGCTGCCGGGAGTCCAGACGTTCAGGGCCGCTGCCGCGAAGGCCGCCGCCCGGGACGCCCACCGGGTGGCGGTCGAGCGCACGGGCGCTTCGCTCACGCGCACGTCCGAGAGGTCGGACCACGTCCACCGCAGAGGGGCGGGCCCGGTGATGCGCAGGCCCTCCGGAGTGATGATCACCCCCGGGGCCGGTGCGAGGGGCGGCATGCCCAGGTGCACCGCCTCCGCCCCGATCCAGAAGAGGCCGACCATGGCGCCCGCCCGCTGCTGCGGGTGGACCTGGGGGGATATCGGTTCCAACGTCTCTCTCCTCGGCTCCGCGCCGCCCCTGACGTGGGCCGACGTTGCCGAAGATAGACGGGCGCCGGGACCGCCCTGCCGTTTTGAGCCACGCCGGGGCTCACAGCCCGGGCGCGCCCCAGACCGGGAACCACCGCGACAGGTCCTTCTCCACCCGGAGGTCGTCGCCGAGCGCGCCCCGCACCTGGAGCTCCAGTTGGTTGTCCCGCTTCTCCGCGTCGCCGGGGAGCGGGGCGAAGGGGTAGAACGTGCCGCGCTTGTAGAGGTACACGAGCGCCAGCGACCGGGTCTCGGGGCCCTCACCGGACCGGAAGCCGATCAGCGAGCAGAGCAGATGCGGGCCGAAGCCGCCGTCCTGGAGCAGGGTGTTCACCGCGTGCAGGTCGTTGACCAGGGAGGCCGTGTCGTCGGCCGGGTGGCTGGCCAGGAGCCAGGTGTAGCCGTACGCGTCCCGGCTGAACTCCACCGGGACGCCCCCGCGCCCGGTGTCCGCGTCCAGCAGCTCCCGTACGTCCTCCTGGAGGCGGGCGAAGCCGCCGCCCTCCACCCCCGCGAAGCACACCGACCCCAGGCCGGTCGGGGTCAGGCCGGTGGCGGCCTGGAGGGTGAGGGCTGCCGAGGGGACGGCGAAGAGCTGGTCGAGGTCGGGGCGGACCGGTTTGCTGCGGCCGAGGATGACGTCGAGCAGGCCCACGTACGTAACTCCTTAGAACGCCTGAGAACACTCAGCGGGACAGATCGGTGGAGATGCGGGACAGCTGGTCCAGGCGCTGTTCCAGCGTCGGGTGCGAGGAGAACAGCCGGCCCAGGCTCTCCTTGGAGGAGAACGCAGGCATGAAGTAGAACGCGTTGTACGGCTCCGCCTTGCGCAGGTCCTCGGTCGGGATGCGGGCCATCTGCCCGCTGACCTTCGTCAGGGCCGAGGCGAGGGCGGAGGGCCTGCCGGTGAGCAGGGCGGCGGCGCGGTCGGCGGAGAGCTCGCGGTAGCGGGAGAGCAGCCGGGTCAGCAGGAAGCTGATCGCGTACACGACGGCGCTGATCAGCGGGATCAGCAGGAGCAGGATGCCCGCCGGGTCGTTGCCCGGCCGGCTGCGGGCGAAACCGCCCCACAGGGCGATCCGGGTGATGATGCCCGCCAGCACGCCGAGGAACGAGGCGATCGTCATGACGGCGACGTCCTTGTGCGCGACGTGCGACATCTCGTGCGCGAGGACGCCCTCCAGCTCCTCCGGTTCCAGCCGGCGCAGCAGGCCCGTCGTCGCGCAGACCAGGGCCGTCTTCTGGCTCCGGCCGGTGGCGAACGCGTTCGGTACGTCGCTCTCGGCGATGGCCACCTTCGGCTTCGGCATGTCCGCCAGCGCGCAGATCCGGTCGATGGCGCCGTGCAGCTCGGGGGCCTGCTCGGGGGTGACCTCCCGGGCTCCCATGCCGTACGCCGCGATGCGGTCGCTGAACCAGAACTGGGTGATGAACAGGCCGCCCGTGATGATCAGGATGATCGGCCAGGAGCCGCGCAGGGCCGCGAGGAGCACGCCCACGAAGACGACGTACAGCAGCCCGATCAGGAACATGGTGGTGACCATGCGACCGGTCAGGCCCCGGTCGGGGGCGTAACGGGAACGGGCTCGTGGCATCGGTGCCTCCCAGCGGTCGGCTCTTCTCCCATAGTGCCCCCTTCCCGTTGAAACCGGGTTGAGGTGCTGTGCGAGCGCTTCAGGGCCAGAGCAGCTCCCGGGTCCAGGCCCCCGCCCCCGCCTCCGCCCTCTCCGCACGGCGGTAGCGCAGCCGGATGTGCCGTCGCCGGGCGTCGCCCTGGAAGAACTCGACCTCGGCCGGCTCGACCACGTACCGGGTCCAGGTCGGAGCCTCGGCGTCCGGTTCCGCCTCGGCCCGCTCCCAGGCCGCGTCCGCCGCCCGGTGCAGCGCGGCCACGGAGTCCAAGACCTCGCTCTGCGACCCGGTCAGGGCGGCGGCCAGGGCCCCGGTGGAGCGGGCGTGCAGGTCGGCGCTGCTCTCGGCCGGGGTGCAGCGCAGGACGGGCCCCCGGACCCGCACCTGGCGTCCTTGCGCGGGCCAGTAGAAGCCGAGGGCCGCGTGCGGGCGGGCGGCGAGCTGGTGGCCCTTGGCGCTGGTGGCGTGGGTGGCGAAGTGGAAGCCGCGCTCGTCGGCGTCGTGCAGCATCAGCGTGCGTACGTCGGGGAAGCCCTCGGCGTCCGCGGTGGCCAGCGTCATCGCGTGCGGCTCCGGCTGCCCGGCGGCCACGGCTGCGGCGAACCAGCCGTGGAAGAGGGGGACGGGGGCGGGCGGGGCGGTCGCCGGGTCGAAGGACGGCAGCTCGGTGTCCCAGACGCGCTGGGTGTGCAGGAGGTCGCGGAAGGGGTGCGGGGTGGGGATGCTCATGGCAGCCATTGGACCGTACGGGCCGGCCGGGCTCCCCGTAGCCGCGTACCGCGCGGCTACGTCGAGTGCGTGAAGAGCATGACGGAGCACGAGTCGCCCGACAGGTCCGCCGAAGTCATGGACGCGGTGGCGGCCGGCGAGTCCTCCCCCATCACCCGGCACGGCGTCGAGATCGCGGAGCTGCGTCCCCTCGGTCGCCGGGGTCGGCTGAGCGCCGAGGAGCCGGTGACCCGGCACGGGCGGCCGCCCCGGGTGGACGGAGCCCTGCCGCGCAGCGAGGCGGACGAGTTCTTCGGGACGGAGGACCGAGTGGGCGACGCCCCGTGAGGCCCCCTCACCCCCGCCCCAGCACCACCGTCCCCGACGAGCAGAACCAGCCGCCCGTCCCTGACGCCACCGCCAGCTCCGGGAGGCGGCCGCCCGCCTTGCGGACCTGGCGCTCGCCGGCTTCCCCGCGCAACTGCCGGACCGCCTCGACCAGCAGGAACAGGCCGCGCATCCCGGGGTGGCAGGCGGACAGGCCGCCGCCGTCCGTGTTCACCGGGAGCTCGCCGCGCAGGCCCGTGCGGCCCTTCTCCACGAACGCGCCGCCCTCCCCCTTCGCGCAGAACCCCAGGTCCTCCAGCGTCACCAGCGTCATGTACGTGAACGCGTCATAGATCTCCGCCAGGTCGATGTCGGCGGGGCGCACCCCGGCGCGTTCGAAGGCCAGGCGGCCCGAGACGGCGGCGGGGGAGACCGTGAAGTCCTCCCACTCGGACATCGCGGAGTGCGACACGTGCTCGCCGGTCCCCAGGATCCACACCGGGGCCTTCGCCGTGTCCGGTACGCACTCCTCGGCGGCCAGCAGCACCGCGCATCCCCCGTCGCTCCGGACGCAGCAGTGCAGCTTGGTGAACGGGTCCGCGATCATCGGGCCGGAGAGGACCTCGTCGACCGTGATCGGGGTGCGGAACATCGCCTCCGGGTTCGCCGCCGCGTTCGCCCGGGCCGTCACCGCCACCTCGGCGAGCTGCTCCAGGGTCGTGCCGTACTCGTGCATGTGGCGGCGCGCGGCCATCGCGTACTTGGCGATCAGCGTGTGCCCGTACGGCGCCTCGAACTGCGAGGGCCCCCGCGCCCCGAACGACAGGTTCGACGTCCGGCGGCCCGCCTTGACGTCGGCGCGGGCCGTCGACCCGTACACCAGGAGCACGGCCCGGGCGCGGCCCGCCGCGATGGCGTCCGCCGCGTGGGCGGCCATCACCTCCCAGGTCGCGCCGCCCACCGCCGTGGAGTCGACCCAGGTGGGCCGCAGCCCCAGATACTCCGCGACCTCCACCGGGGCCAGGGTCCCGAGCCCGGCGGAGGCGAAGCCGTCGACCAGCGAGCGGTCCAGGCCGCAGTCCGCGAGCGCCCGCCGGGCCGCCTGGGCGTGGAGGGCGTACGGCGTCGCGTCGTCGACCCGCCCGCAGTCCGCGAGGGAGACGCCGACGACAGCGACCTTGCGGGGGCGGCGGGAGGCGGGCATGAATCTGACGGTACATCAGATAAGGGAGCGCGCAACCGTGCGTGCGCGCGGCTTCCGCGTTCCCGGGTGGGTGCGGGACTCTGGGAATCGGCGTACTCCACGCCTAATATGACGGCCCGTCAGCTAGGGAGCCGCTCCGGTTCCTGAGGGGAAGGAGCCTGACGATGGACGCCGCCTTCACCGCGGAACAGGACGAGATCCGCCGCACCCTGCGCGAACTGCTCGCCCGGCACAGCGGACCCGGCGAGGTCCGCGCCGCCGTACGGACCGCCGAGGGGTACGACCCGGCCCTGTGGCGCCGGCTCGCCCGGGAGCTCGGGCTGCCGGGCCTCGCGCTGGCGGAGGAGTACGGCGGGGCCGGCTGCACCCCCACCGAGCTGGCCCTCGCCTGCGAGGAGAGCGGCCGCGCCCTGCTGCCCTCCCCGCTGCTCGCCACCGCCGTGCTCGCCGCCCCCCTGATCACCGCCCTGGGCGCCCCGGCCCAGCGCGCCGAGCTGCTGCCCCGGATCGCGGACGGCGCCCTGACCGCCGCCCTCGCCGTACCCGGAGGGTCGATGGCCGCCGCCCTCGGCCTCACCGCCGACAACCGGGCCGTCGCCTGGGCGGGCGGGGGCCGGGCCGGGGGCGTCCAGGCCCGCCGGGACGCCGCCCGAGGCGGGTGGCGGCTGTACGGGGAGGCCGACCGGGTGCTCGACGGGCACAGCGCCGGGCTCCTCCTGGTCGCCGCCCACACCGGCGGCTACCCGCGCAGCCGCACGCTCCTCTTCCTGGTGTCCGCCGACGCCGAAGGGCTGGCGCGCACCCGGCTGACCTCGATGGACGAGACCCGGACCCTCGCCCGCGTGGAGCTGCGCGACACCGCGGCCGAACTCCTCGGCCCCGATGAGGCCGCCGATGTGTGCGGCGCGCTCGCCGCCACCGGGCGCACCGCCGCCGCCGTACTGGCCGCCGAGGCGGTCGGGGCGGCGGCGGGCGCGCTGGAAAGGACCGTGGCGTACGTGAAGGAGCGCGAGCAGTTCGGCCGGGCCATCGGGTCGTTCCAGGCCGTCAAACACCGCCTCGCCGACCTGTACGTACGGGTGGAGGCGGCCCGGTCCGCCGCGTACTACGCCGCCTGGGACCCGGCGGCGGGCCCGCTCGCCCTGGCCCAGGCGCTGGAGGCGGCCCGGATCGTCGCCGGCGAGGCCGTACAGCTGCACGGCGGCATCGGCTTCACCTGGGAGCACGAGGCGCACCTCTACGTGAAGCGGGCGGCGGCGGACGAGCTGCTCTTCGGGCCCGTCCACCGGCTGCGCGACCACGCGGCGGGGCTCGCCGGGCTGTTCGCAGGCGTGCCGGCGTACGGGACCGGTGTCGCGGACGGGGCGGCCGTCTGATGGCCGGCGGCGGCGACCGCGGCGACCGCGCCCGGGCCGGATCCCGTGGGGCCCGGCTGATCCAGAAGGTCTCCTCGACCCGTGCCTTCGCGCGGATCGCCCCGCATGTGGTCCCCCTCCTGGACCGGACCGTGCACCGGCTCACCCGGGGCAAGGTGCTGCCCAGCGCCCGGATGCTGCCGGGGCTCGTCCTGCGGGTGCCGGGGGCGCGCAGCGGGCGGCCGAGGGTGACCCCGCTGGCCTGCATGCCGGAGGGGGAGTCGGAGAGCACCTGGATCCTCGTCGGCAGCAACTTCGGCCGTACGGGGCATCCGGCGTGGACCGCGAACCTGCTGGCCCGCCCGGAGGAGGCCGTCATCAGCTGGCGGGGCCGGGACATCCGGGTGCGGGCGCGACTGCTGGAGGGTGCGGAGCGGGAGGAGGTGTGGCGGGCGGCGCTGAGGTTCTGGCCGCCGTACGCGGCGTACCAGGCGCGGGTGGAGCGGCAGATCCGGCTGTTCCGGCTGGAGCGGCGGTAGTCGCCGCGCCCTGGATCCGTACGGGAAGTCCCCCGGCGTCCCGGGGTCCCGAAGCGGTCCAGGAACACCGGCGGCGGACCACTGGGCAGGGGTGCGTGGTGGTCCGCCGCCGGTGAGACAGGACGTGCCGGTGGGGCGTGTGGCTGGGACGTACGGGTGGGGCGTGCGGGTCGGGGTGTGGGAGGGGCGTGCGGGCGGGGCGTGCCGGCGGGCTACTTCGTGGGCTTCTTGCCGGTGATGCCGAGGTGGACCAACAGCGCCAGGTTCGGGCGCAGTTCGGCCTGCTTCACACCCCAGGTGGTGAAGCCCTTCTGGTGCGAGGCGACCGCGGCCAGCATCGCGACCAGGGAGCCCGCCATCGCCGCGGGGCTGACGTCCTTGTCGACCTTGCCCTTGGCCTGGAGCTCCTTCACCGAATCGGTGAGGGAGTTGGTGACCGAGTTGAGGATCTTCATACGGATCTTGTAGAACCGTTTGTCCCCCTCGGCGGCCCCGAGGTCGATCACGCGGAGGATCGCGTCGTTGCGCCGCCAGAAGTCGAGGAAGCCTTCGACGAGTTCCTCGGCCGTGTGCCAGCCGGCCTTGCCGATCCAGGGGCGTCCGGCGACCAGTTCGGTCAGTTGGGCCCCCTCCTTGGCGACTTCCTCGGCGATTTCGAGGACGGCGCCCTCCACGTCGGGGAAGTACTGGTAGAAAGTCGCGGGTGAAGTCCCGGCCTTCCGGGCGACGTCGATGACTTTGACGTCCCGGTACGGCGAGGAGCTGAGCATCTCGCTGAGGCAGTCGAGCAGCTTCTGCCGCGTCGCCTGACCGCGTCGCCCGGCCACGCGGCCGTCGACGGTACGTACTTGTCCTGTCATGCCGTCAGCTTACCGAGGGGCGATGGGAGCGCGATTCGGCCGACTGCAAATGGGGAATGCCGCAGGACCGGAGGGGTGTGAGGGCGCAAGCGCCGAATGTTTCCGGCCATTGCCTTCGAGGTGCTCACGGAGCACGCCGACCGAAGCGGCGAGCGATTCCAGCCACCCGCGGGGTGGTCGGCGCTCGGGAATCCACCCGGACGATGATGTTATCAACAGTCTGTGGATAACTTCGGTGGACAACTTTCGTCCAAGCGGTGCCCACGCCTTCACCATCCGGGCGAATGTTCCCTGGAGGGGGCGTTCGGTGTGCGTCGCGGCAGGCGTTCGGCGTGCGTCGGGGCGCGCGCGGCCGGGTGCGACGTTACGTTGACTGTGACGGGCGTCACTGAGACGGAACCGCGACGGAAGGACCGGGCCCCATGGCCGCATTCGCGCACTCGGCGCCGTGCTGGGCGGACGTGCAGCTCTCCGACCTCGAAGCGGGCAAGCGCTTCTACGGCGGGCTCTTCGGCTGGACCTTCCGCGCGGGCGACGGCATGCCCTTCGCGGACGCCCTGAGCGGGGGCAGGCTCGTCGCGGGGCTTGCCGCCAAGAAGGACGGGCGGATGCCGACCGCGTGGGGCGTCTACTTCGCCACCGACGACATCCGGGCCACCGTCGCCGCGATCCGCGAGCACGGCGGCCAGATCATCACCGACCCGGTACGGGCCGGGCGGGCCGGGGTCGTGGCGCAGGCGGCCGACCCCGGGGGCGCGGTCTTCGGCCTCTGGCAGCCCGGCGAGCGCGAGGGCTTCGAGAAGCAGAACGACCCCGGCTCCTTCTGCTGGACCGAGGTCCACACCCGGCAGCCGGAGAGGGTGGATCCCTTCTACGAGAAGGTCTTCGGCTTCCGGGGCACCGACCTGGACGAGGCGGGCGACGACGTCTCCGGCGACGCCGAGGCGCTGGTCGACTTCCGCATGTGGTCGCCCGAGGACAGCGAACCGGGCCCCGACTCCGCCGTGGGCGGCCGCAGCGTCATCACGGACGCGTTCCCCGCCGAGATGCCGAGCTACTTCCTCACCTACTTCGCCGTCGCCGACTGCGAGGCCGCCGCCGAACTCGCCGTACAGCTCGGTGGCCGGATCTCCGCGCCGCCCTTCGACATCCCGTACGGGCGGATGGCGGTCCTCCACGACGACCAGGGCGCGCTCTTCGCCGTGCTCCAGCCGAGCGAGCTGCTTCCGTAACCCGCCGCACCCTCCCCGTGGCGTACCGGTGTGGGCGGATACCGGCCGAAGTGACATGAGACACCCCCATCCGCCCCCGGGTTCGCAACCGACGCCCGGGCCAGGAAGAATCAGGGTGCGCACCGCCAGGTGGTGCCCAGTGGTGAGACGCTGCGCAGGCCGGAAATCGCACCGGGCGGTGACGGGCGGTAATTCGCGGGCTTCGTTCCTGAGGCCCGTACGGGGAGGTGGCAGGCACGTGATGGAGCAGCTGACGCAGCACGACCCGAGACGGATCGGCCCGTTCGAGGTGCTGGGACGGCTCGGGGCCGGCGGCATGGGGCTGGTCTATCTCGCCCGGTCGGCGTCCGGCCGGCGAGTGGCGATCAAGACGGTGCGGACCGAGCTCGCCGAGGACCAGCTCTTCCGGGTCCGCTTCACGCGCGAGGTGGAGGCCGCCCGCGCGGTCAGCGGGTTCTACACCGCCGCCGTGGTCGACGCCGACCCGCGCGCCGCCGTGCCGTGGCTGGCCACCGCCTACGTGCCCGCGCCCTCGCTCGAGGAAATAGTGAACGAGTGCGGCCCCATGCCCACCCAGGCCGTGCGCTGGCTGGCCGCAGGGATCGCCGAGGCCCTCCAGTCCATCCACGGCGCGGGGCTCGTCCACCGCGACCTGAAGCCCTCCAACGTGCTCGTCGTCGAGGACGGCCCCCGGGTCATCGACTTCGGCATCGCCTCCGGCGTCTCCAACACCCGCCTGACCATGACGAACGTCGCCGTGGGCACCCCCGCCTACATGTCGCCCGAGCAGGCCCGCGACTCGCGCAGCGTCACCGGGGCCAGCGACATCTTCTCGCTGGGCTCCACCCTCGTCTTCGCCGCCACCGGGCACGCCCCCTTCCACGGGGCCAACCCGGTCGAGACGGTGTTCATGCTGCTGCGGGAGGGGCCCGACCTGGAGGGGCTGCCGGACGACCTGCGGCCGCTGATCGACTCGTGCATGCAGACGGACGCCACCCAGCGGCCCAGCCCCGCCGACCTCCAGGCCCAGCTGGCCCCGCACCTCTTCGCCTCCGGCAGCGACGACAGCGGTACGGCGTCGGCCTGGCTGCCGACCTCGGCCACCGCGATGATCGAACGGCGCAGAGGCGGCGGCCGGACCGCCCCGCCCGCCCCCGCCGCGCTCCCGCCGCGCCCCCCGCAGCCGCCGCGCGCCCCGGAGCGGGACACCGGCTGGCGCGGCGGCGACGACCTGCGCTCGCCCGCTCCGCTCTCCTCGCCCGCGCCCGTCTCGGCCCCGCCGTCCGCCCCGGCCCCCGACAGCGGCCCCGTCCTCCTGCCCGGCGCGAAGGCCCCGATCGGCCCCGGGCCGCGCGCGGGGGAGGGGCGGGGGGCCGCCGCCGCGCACCCGGCCGCCGCGACCGGCTGGGTCCGCCCGCCCGCCGGGCTGAACGGCTCGGGCCCGGCGTCCACCGCGCCCACCGCCCCCGTACCGGCTCCGGGCCCCGCCCCCGACGCCGCGCCGCCCGCCGCCCCCGACCGCTGGCGGCCCTGGCGCTTCCGCATGTCCAACGACGTGTGGGGGACGCCCGTCGTCTCCGGCGATCTGCTGTACGTGACGTCCTTCGAGGTCCACGCCCTGGACGTGGGCAACGGGCGACGCCAGTTCAAGACCCGGGACGTGGCCTGGGCGATGGCCGTCGAGGGCGGCCGCATCCACGCCTCGGACGGCCCGTCCCTGTACGCCCTGGACGCGACGACCGGGGCCGAGCGGTGGCGGCTCCAGACCGACGCCTGGGTGTACGCGCTCAAGGCCGACCGGGGCACGGTGCTGACCGCGACCCGGGGCGGCGGCGTCCAGGGGTGGGAGGCGGCCAACGGCGACAAGCTGTGGGAGATCACCGGGGCCCAGAGCGACTTCGAGACGGCGGAGGCCGCGCCGGTCATCCACGACGGCACGGTCTACGTCTGGCAGGACGCCCGGCTCCGCGCGCTCGACGCCCGTACGGGACTGGAGCGCTGGTCGTACCCGATCGGCGACGCGGCCTCCTGCGGCGGCGTCCCGGTCCGGGTGACCCCGGCCCCCGACGGCTATGTGTACGTCGCGGCGGGCACCCGGGTGCTGGCCGTGGACACGGTCTCGGGCCGGGTGCGCTGGCACTTCGAGTCCCCTGCGGTCTTCCTCTCCCCGCCCGCGTTCGCACCGGGCCCGGCGGTGACCGGGGGCGGGGTCTACCTCGCGGACTACCTCGGCACGGTGTACGCGCTGGACGCGACGACCGGCAAGGACCGCTGGCGCATCGCCACGGAGGCCCGGGCCTCCATCGAACCGGTGCTGGTCGCGATGGGCAACGTCCACGTGGGCAGCGGCAGCGCGCTCTACACCCTGGACGCGGTCACCGGCACCCCGAAGTGGCGCTTCGCGGCGGGCGGCGACGTGGTGGGCTCCCCGGTGGTGGCGGACGGCCGCGTCCACTTCGGCTCGGCCGACCACGTGCTCTACACCCTGGACGCGGCGGGCGGCCAACTCCGCTGGAAGCTGGCGACGGGCGGCGAGATCACGGGCTCCCCGGTGGCAAGGGCAGGCGTGGTCTACGCATGCAGCAAGGACCGCTGCGTCTACGCACTGGACGCCCTGAAGGGCACAGGAACAGGCAACAGATCCCGAACCTGACCCCCGCCCCCGTCCTCAATCACCGCACCCCCCCCAGCCCGTCCGGCGACCCCCCAGCCCGTCCGGCGTTTGAGGACGGAACCGTCGATGGGGTGGCCGATCAGCCCGATGGGGCTCGCACCCCGAACCCCGAGCCCGTCCGGCGTTTGAGGACGGAACCCTCGACCGGGCAGCCGATCAGCCCGATGGGGCTCGCACCCCGAACCCCGAGCCCGTCCGGCGTTTGAGGACGGAACCCTCGACCGGGCAGCCGGTCAGCCCGGGTGGGGCCGCGCCCCGAACCCCCAGCCCGTCCGGCGCTTGAGGACGGAACCCTCGACGAGGAGACCGTCACCCCCACGGCGGAGACGACGGCGGCGAAGGCGGCTGCACCGGATCCCGAGGATCCCCCGACTCCCCAGGACCCCTGTCCGGACGAGACGCCCGAGGATACGACCGCGTACGGGGATCACGGGGATCCGGCCCCGTGTACGGATCCACCTCCGGCTCCGGCCAAGGCGACGTATGCGTGGACATCCCCGGCTCCTGCGTCGGCGGCCACGTATCCACCTGATCCGGCCCAGGCGCAGCATACGGCTCCGGCGCATACGGCTCCCGCCCCGCCCGCCCCCTCCGCACCCGCCCCGCCATCAGCAACGCCCCGATCAGCATCAACAGCCCGCCCCCCAGCGCATAGGCCACCCCCGCCTGCAACCCCACCCCGTCCCCGCCCACCGCGAGCGACCCCGCCGCCTGCCCCTGCCGGACCATCCACAGGATCGTGAAGCCGAGCACCACGAGACCCGCGACGGCGACCACGAGCCGCGACCGGAGCACCACTCCCAGCACCACCAGCACCGCCGCGACCAGGAACGGCAGCAGGATCGAGAGCAGCACCCCCGACCCCGTGCCGGTGATGCCGGTGAAGAGGTCCCGCAACCGGTAGTCGCGCCCGGCGCGGCCGTCGTACCAGTCGCGGAAGGGGCTCAGCACGGCGGCGGCCGCCCCGGCGAGGGCGACGAGGGAGCCGAGGATGTTGCGGATCATCGTCAGCCTCCAACGGCGTACGGCGAACACCCCCACACCGCCCGACGCTACGCCGCCACCCGCGCCCCCGCCATGCGGACGCCGTCGCCCGCCGCCCGGATGCCCCGGTCCGCAGACCATGACCGGACCGTGACAGGGTCATGACCTACACCCCGCCCGCGCCCGGCATGCTGAGGAACGACAGCACAGGGAACGACGGCAAGACCGACGACAAGACCGACAACCAAGGGGGGCTGCGTCCATGATGCGGCGACAGATGAAACTAGCGGCGGTCCTGGTCGTGGTGGTGCTCGCGCTCACCGGATTCACGACCTCCACCAGCGGCGGCAAGGGCAGCAAGAGCAAGGGCGGCAGTTCGGGCGGCGGCTGCTCCAACTCCAAGAAGAGCAACAGCGGTTACCGCCACACCGACTATGACGACGACGACTACGGCGACACCTCCACCGGCTCGTCCGGCTCCTCCTACGGAACCCCGACGCCCACCGCGTCCGACGCCCCCGCCGTCCGGGTGATCCGCTGCGCCCAGCCCCGCAAGGGCAAGCGCAAGGCGGTCACCGCGTCCGTGATCGAGCTGCGGTCCAAGGAGTCCGGCCCGCAGACGTACGAGGTCGACGTGACGTTCCTCGACGCCCGAGGGAACACCGTCGACACCGCCGAGACCACGACGACGCTCGACTACGGCGACGTACGCAACCTCACCGTGCGGATGGACCGCCCCGGCAAGGTCTCCAAGGTCAAGCGGTGCGAGGTCACGGCCCAACTGCTCTGACCCGAGCCCAGCTGCTCCGCCCCGAGCCCGACGGCCCCGCCCCGAGCCCGACGGCCCCGCCCCGAGCCCGACGGCCCCGCCCCGAGCCCGACGGCCCCGCCCCGAGCCCGACGGCCCCGCCCCGAGCCCGACGGCCCCGCCCCGAGCCTGACGGCTCCGACGACCCGGTCCCGGCCGTACGGGGCAGGGGGCACGCCCCGCCGAGTCCTCACCGCACCCTCGGCGACCCGCCCCCGCCCCGCCGCCCCGCGAACAGCTCCGCCTGCCGCTCCGGGGGCAGGTTCCCGAGCGCGATCAGCGCGGGCGCCTGGGCCATCGCCTGCGTACGGACGGCCTCCTTCGCCGCCCACACCGCCCGTACCGTGCCCTGCACCGCCCCGGTCGGGTACCCGGCGATCACGGCCGCCGCCCGCAGCGCGGCCGCCACCGCGTCCCCGGGCTCCGTCACCTCGCTGACCAGCCCGACCGCGTACGCCCGCTCGGCGCCGATCCGCTCCGCGGTGCCCATCAGGGCCATCCGGGCCACCTCCCCGAACGGCATCCGCTGGGCCATCGCGATCGACTCGTACGCCGAGACCATCCCGTACGACGTGTGCGGGTCGAAGAAGGTGGCCTCGCGCGAGGCGACGACGAACTCCGCCTCCCCCAGCAGGTAGAACGCCCCGCCGCACGCCATCCCCTCCACGGCGGCGACGACCGGCTTCCACAGGTCGTTGGCCTTGGGCCCGATCCGGAGCAGCGGGTCGTCGACGGCGTACGGGGACGGGGGCTGCGGGACCACCACGTCCCGGTCGATCCCGGTGCAGAACGCCCGTGTGCCGGCCCCGGTGAGGACGACGGCCCGCACGGACTCGTCGAACCGCAACTCACCCCACAAGGAAGCCAGTTCGCCCGCCGTCTCCAGGCCGATCGCGTTGAGCTTCTCCGGCCGGTCCAGCGTGACGAGCGCGACCCCGGCAGCCGCCTCCCGCTCGATGCGCAGGGCCACCGCTCACCGCTCCAGCAGCCAACGCACCAGCGTGGCACCGCCACGTGGCCCCGCCGGGCAGAACACGGCCCGCACCGGAGCCCCGATCCGCAGCCACGCCGGGTCCACCGAGTTCAGCGGCGCGTCGGGACAGGCGACGACGTTCCCGGCCAGCCGGATGTGCGGGGCCTCCACCAGCTCCACCAACACCGCGTTGTACGGGGCCTGTTCGGCGTACGCGGGAAGCAGTGGCGGATGCGGGATCACATACGACCAGAGCCGCCCCCGCCCGCTCATCGCCCGCCACTCGCTGTCGAAGGAGCCGCAGTGCGGGCAGCAGGGCCGGGGCGGGAAGCGGAGCTCCCCGCAGGCGGGGGAGGCGCAGGACTGGACGCGCAGTTCGCCCCGGGCGGCGTACTCCCAGAAGGGCGCACCGTCCTCGTCCGCGACGGGCGGCAGCAGGGAATCGTTCACACCCATCTTCTTCTCAACTCCTCAGTAGTACGGCCGATGTCGGTACGCCCTCACCGGCGGTGACCAGGCAGGTCGCCGCGTCCGGCACCTGGGCGGTGGAGGTGCCGCGCAGTTGCTTCACGCCCTCGGTGATGAGGTTGAAGCCATGGACGTACGCCTCGCTCAGCCCGCCGCCCCCGGTGTTGAGCGGCAGCCGCCCGCCGCTCTCCAGCGCCCCGCCCTCGGTGAACGCGCCGCCCTCGCCGCGCCCGCAGAAGCCGTACCCCTCCAGGGAGAGCGGGACGAGCGGGGTGAACGCGTCGTATATCTGGGCCACATCCACGTCGTCCGGCCCGAAGTCGGCCTGTTTCCAGAGCTGTCGGGCGGCCGTCCAGGCGGGCCCGGTGAGCGGGTCGTCGTTCCAGTAGTTGACCATCCCGTGATGCTGGGCGGGCAGCCCCTGGGCGACGGAGTGCAGGTAGACGGGTCGCTGCCGGCAGTCGCGGGCGCGCTCGGCGGAGACGACGACACAGGCCAACGCCCCGTCCGTCTCCAGGCAGTTGTCGAAGAGGCAGAGCGGTTCGCTGATCCAGCGGGAGGTCATGTACATCTCGCGGGTCAGCGGGCGGTCGTACATGATCGCGGCCGGATTCTGGTTGGCCCGGTTGCGGCAGGCGAGGGCGACGTTGAAGAGGTGGTCGCGGGTGGCCCCGTACTCGTGCATGTACCGCCGGGCCAGCATCCCGATCTCGTCGGCGGGGCGCAGCAGGCCGTAGGGGCGGGTCCACTGGGCGGGGGTGGGGAGTTGGACGGCGGTGTTCTTCCACGGCCGGGGGCCCGAGCCGCGCTTGCGCGAGCGCCAGGCGACGCCCACGCTCGCCTGGCCGGTGGCGACGGCGGCGGCCAGGTGGGCCAGCGTGGCGCACGAACCCCCGCCCCCGTAGCCGACCTTGGAGAAGAAGGTGACGTCCCCGGCCCCGATCGCCTTGGCGACCTCGACCTCGTCGGTCTCCTCCATGGTGTACGAGGCGAAGGCGTCGACCTCCGCCGGTGCGATGCCCGCGTCGTCGAGGGCGGCCAGGATCGCCCGGCAGGCGAGGGTCTTCTCCGATTCGGGGAGCCGTTTCGCGAAGGCCGTCTGCCCGATCCCGGCTATCGCTGTCGCGTCCTTGAGCGTCGCCATCCGCTGACCTCCCGCACTGTCGCGCCTGCTGACAGCGGCAGAGGCTACCGCTAATCTGACGGATAGTCAGCTAGTGCGACGACAGGCGGCGGAGAGCACCTGGCAGCCGCCGCACGGCGGGCCACGGGGGACAGGCGACAGAGGACGGGCGGCAGGCGGCGGCGACGGGAGGGGCGCACATGCGGGGCGACGAGGAGTGGGGCAGCATCCCGGGGCTGGTACGGGAGGCGGCGCGGCGGTACGGACCGGCGGAGGCGGTGGTCGAGGGCCGCACCCGCCTCACGTACGCCGAACTCGGCGACCGGGTGGAGCGCGCCGCCGCCGGGTGCATGGCCGCCGGGGTGGAGCCGGGCGACCGGGTCGCGATCTGGGCCCCGAACACCCTGGACTGGATCGTCTCCGCGCTCGGGGCGGTGACGGCCGGCGCGGTGCTGGTGCCCCTCAACACCCGCTTCAAGGGCACGGAGGCGGCGCACATCCTGCGCAGGAGCCGGGCCAGGCTGCTCTTCGTCACCGGCACGTTCCTGGGTACGTCGTACGTGGCGTCCCTGCGCCGGGCGGAGGTCGAACTGCCGGACCTGGAAAGGGTGGTGGTGCTGGCGGAGACCGCGCCCGAGGACTACGCGAGCCGGGCGGACTTCCTGGCGGCGGGCGAGGGCGTGACGGCCGCCGCCGTACGGGAGCGGGCCGACGCCATCCGCCCCTCGGACCCCTCCGACATCATCTACACCTCGGGCACCACGGGCAGCCCCAAGGGTGCGGTCATCACCCACGCGCAGACGCTGCGCGCGTACGGGATCTGGAGCGACCTGGCGGGCCTGCGCGAGGGCGACCGCTACCTCATCGTGAACCCCTTCTTTCACACCTTCGGCTACAAGGCGGGGATCATCGCCTGCCTGATGCGGGGCGCGACGATGGTGCCGCAGCCGGTGTTCAGCGTGGACACGGTCCTGGCGAACATCGCGGCCGAACGCATCTCCGTCCTGCCCGGCCCGCCCACCCTCCACCAGTCCCTCCTGGACCACCCGGCCCGCGACGCCCACGACCTGTCCGCCCTGCGCCTGGTGGTCACCGGGGCGGCAGTGGTCCCCCTGCGCCTGGTGGAACGCCTGCGCGGCGAACTCCGCATCGCCACCGTCCTGACGGCGTACGGCCTCTCCGAGGCGAGCGGCATCGTCACGATGTGCCGCCGGGGCGACGCGGCGGACACGGTCGCCACCACCTCGGGCCGCGCGATCCCCGGCACCGAGGTCCGCGTGCTGGCCGCCCCCGGCAGCCCCGGTGAGATCCAGGTCCGCGGCTTCAACGTGATGACCGGCTACTTCGAGGACCCGGACACCACCGCCGCCGCCATCACCCCGGACGGCTGGCTGCGCACCGGCGACGTGGGCGTCCTGGACGAGGCGGGCAACCTGAGGATCACGGACCGGATCAAGGACATGTTCATCGTGGGCGGCTTCAACGCCTACCCGGCCGAGATCGAGCAGCTCATCGGCCTCCACCCGGACATCGCCGACGTGGCGGTCGTCGGCGTCCCGGACCCGCGCCTCGGCGAGGTCGGCAAGGCGTACGCGGTCCGCCGCCGGGGAGCCACGGTCACGGCGGACGACCTGATCGCGTGGTCCCGCCGCGAGATGGCGAACTTCAAGGTCCCGAGGGCGGTGGAGTTCGTCCCGGAGCTCCCGCGCAACGCGAGCGGGAAGGTGGTGAAGGGGGAGCTGCGGGGGCGGAGGTAGGGCACGTCTGTTCGGTTTCACCGGATGGAGTGAAACGGGCGGGGCCGTCGCCGCGACCCGGCGGTATGGTCGTAAGTATGGCAACCAAGAAATACACGGTCACCCTGCCGGAGGAGCTGGCGGAGGAGATCCGGGCGGAGGTCGGCCCGGGCGCCTTCAGCGCGTATGTCACGCGGGCCATAGAGCGCCAGCGCGAGCACGACCGGCTGGGGGAGCTCGTGGAGCGGCTTGAGGGGGAGTACGGGCCCGTCACCGACGCGGACCTGGCCGCCGCCGAGGCCGAGCGCCGGGAGATCGAGCAGTGGTTCGCCGACCGGGCGGCGGACGAGGGGCCGGCCGGGCCGGAGCGCCAGAACGCGGCGGCCGCCTGATGCCGGACATTACGTACGTACTGGACTGCGAGGCCGTCTCTCGGGCGGCCCTCGGCAACGCGGAGATGAAGCGCCGCCTGAAGGACGCCCACCGGGCGAGCGTCCGCGTGGTGACCAGCTCGATGACCCTGATCGAGGCTTACCACAGCAAGATCCGGCGTCCGGTGTGGGATTGGGCCATGTCCGGCATCGTCGTCGAGCCCGTCACCAAGGAGATCGCGGACGACGCGATCCGGCTGCTGCGGAACGCCGGCCTGCACGGCCACAAGTACGCCATCGACGCCGCCCTCGCGGCGGTCGCGAACCGGCAGCGCGGTCCCGCCGTCGTCTTCACCTCCGACGTCGACGACCTGAGCAAACTGTGCGCGGCACGGGTCCAGGTCCGGCCCCTGTAGTCCCGCCCGCACCGCACCTGTAGTCCCGCACCGCACCGCCCGCACCGCGCACGCGCGAGGGGCCCGAGCCCATCCCCAGGCTCGGGCCCCTCGCACATTCCCCCGTACCGCGACCGCGACGGCTCCCCCTCGGCGTCGCCGCGGACGCTTCCCCCCGTCTTCCCTGCGGAAGAGCTAGGCGGGCTCGCCGGTGGCGTGGTTGTCCAGCGGCTTGGCCGCGCCGCCCGTGGCGTGGTTGTCCAGGGGCTTCAGCCCGCCACCGGTCGCGTGGTTGTCCTGCGGCTTGGCCTCCCCGCCGGTGGCGTGGTTGTCGAGCGGCTTGACGACCGGCTTGTTCTTCGCATCGCTCATGGTGTTCTCCAGCTTCCTGAATCGCTGTACTCGGATTCGACGGGCCCGCCCGGCGACTCCCCCGTTGGGTCGCCGGACGGGTGTCATCTGGCCGTTCAACGTACCTCCACGGCCAGGGCCGGCCCGTCTGCCCCCCGACGCGACGGAACGACTGGGATCACAGTGTCGGAGCGCGATAAACGAATGATGAACGCTCACCACAGCCTCACGCGGGCAGAGTCGGCGCCAGCATCTTCCGTACGGCCTCGGTCTCCGCCGAGCCGAGCGTCTCGTATATGTCGAGCGCCTCGCGCCAGCACGCCTGGGCCCGGCCCGGCTGCCCGATCTCGTTCAGCGCCCGGCCCAGGACGGTGAGGACGTTCCCGCGACGCCACTCCCCGCCGATGCCGCGCAGGATGGCGAGCGCCTGCTCGGCCTTCGTGGCCGCCTGGGCCGGAAGGCCGGCGGCCAGGTCCACCTCTGCCAGCCGGAACGTCGCCATGCCCTCCCAGAGGCGCTGGCGGCTGTCGCGGAACACCGCCAGCGCCTCGTGCAGCTGCTCCGTCGCGTCGGTGAGCCGCCCGCTCTGGGTGAGGGCCAGCCCCAGGGCGTACCGGCCGTTGGCGCCGCGCAGTGCGTGACCCAGCTCGTCGTAGATGTCGATGCCCTGCTGGGCGAGGGCCACCGCGCTCGTGGTGTTCCCCATCGCGAGATGGATGCGGGAGAGGTTGCACAGGGCGCTCGCCTCACCCGGACGGTTGCCGTCGGCCTGGAAGTTGGCGATGGCCTGTTCGAGGTACGCCTCGCCCTCCGCGTGGCGGTTCTGGTACAGCGCGATGATGCCGAGGTCGTTGGGGGCCCAGCAGCTCGGCAGCGGGTCGTTCACCGCGCGGGCGAGCCGCATGGCGTCCTGCGCGTCCCGCTTTGCCTGGTCGAACCGGCCCGCGACGAGACGGGCGTTGGTGAGGGTGATCAGCGCCCGCCCCTCGGCCCGTGCGTCGCCGCTCGACCGGGCCAGGTCGCGCATGGTGATCGCCACCGCCTCGTACTGCTTGGAGTTCGCCCCCGACTCCGCGAGGTCCTTGGTGGCCCACAGCAGATCGACCGCGCGGCGCACCGCCTTCGCCCCTGACGTCTGACGTACGCAGGCGAGAAGGGAGTTGGCCTCCGTGTAGAGCCAGTCCTGCGCACTGTGCCGGTCGGCGAACGTCAGGCCGCTGTACTGCGTGGGCTCCCGGTGATCGGCCAGCCGGTCCCCCGGCCGCTCCAGCGCGTACACCCCCGCCGCCGTGGCCAGGTAGAAGTCCAGCAGCCGCGACAGCGCCGACTCCCGCTCCAGCGGCGCCTGTTCGTCGCGCTCCGCGCAGGAGCGCGCGTACAGCCGCACCAGGTCGTGGAAGCGGTAGCGGCCCGGGGCCGCCGACTCCAGGAGCGAGGTGTCGACCAGGGCTTCGAGGAGGTCCTCCGCCGTGTGCGGCTCCAGGTCCAGCAGGGCCGCCGCGGCCGCCAGGGAGATGTCCGGGCCGTCCGCGAGGCCCAGCAGCCGGAAGGCGCGGGCCTGGGCCGGTTCCAGCTGGCCGTAGCCGAGTTCGAAGGTGGCCTTCACCGCGAGGTCGCCCGCCTGGAGCTCGTCCAGGCGGCGGCGCTCGTCGGCGAGCTTGGCGGCGAGGACGGAGACCGTCCAGGTGCGGCGGGCGGCCAGCCGGGACGCGGCGATGCGGATGGCCAGGGGGAGGAAGCCGCACGCGGCCACCACGTCCAGCGCGGCTTCCCGTTCCGCGCCGACCCGTTCCGCGCCCACGATCTTCGTGAAGAGCTGGAGCGCCTCCTCCGGCGACATCACGTCCAGGTCCACCAGATGCGCCCCGGCCAGGTCGACCATCCGCACCCGGCTCGTCACCAGGGCCGCGCACCCCGGCGTACCGGGCAGCAGCGGGCGGATCTGGGCCGCGTCGTGGGCGTTGTCCAGCAGCACCAGGATGCGGCGGCCGTCCAGCGTGGAGCGGTAGAGCGCGGCCCGCTCGTCCAGGGTGTCGGGGATCGCCGAGTCCGCGGTGCCCAGCGCCCGCAGGAACGCGCCGAGGACCGTCTCCGGCTCGGCCGCCCGGGCCCCCGCGCCCTGGAGGTCGACATAGAGCTGGCCGTCCGGGAAGTGCGGGCGGGCCTGGTGGGCGACATGGACGGCCAGGGTCGTCTTGCCGACGCCGCCGATCCCGGCCAGCGCGGAGACCGCCATCACCGAGCCCTCGGGGGCGACCAGTTGGGCGCTCAGGTCCCGGACGAAGGAGGCCCGGCCGGTGAAGTCGGGCACGGTCGCGGGAAGTTGCGCCGGGCGCAGCGGGGTCGGAGCGGACGCGGGCTCGTCCGCCGGGCGGGCCAGCTCCTCGTCGGCCCGCAGGATGCGCTGCTGGAGCTGGGCCAGTTCGGGCCGCGGGTCCACGCCCAGCTCCTCGGCGAGGAGCCGCCGGGTGTCCGCGTACACGGCCAGCGCCTCCGCCTGCCGGCCGCTGCGGTACAGCGCCACCATCAGCAGCTCGCGCAGCCTCTCGCGCAACGGGTGCGCGGCGGTCAGCGCGGTCAGCTCGGAGACCGCCTCCGCGTGGCAGCCGACCTCCAGATCCAGGTCGAGCCGGTTCTCGGTCAGGCCGAGCCGCCACTCCTCCAGCCGGGTGCGCTGGTACTCCGCGTACGGCCCCGGCACCGACGCCAGCGCCTCGCCGTCCCACAGGTCCAGCACCTCGTTGATCAGGGCACGCGCCTGGCGGCGGTCGCCGTCCGCCCGGATCTTCTCCGCCTGGGCCGTCAGGTCCTGCGCCCGGGTCAGGTCGAGCGCGCCGCGGCTGATCCGGATCGCGTACCCGCCCGCCTCGCTCACCAGGGTGTCCTGCCCCACCGCCTTGCGCAGCCGGGAGGCGTACGTACGGATCGTGGCCAGCGCCTGCGAGGGCGGCTCCTCGCCCCAGAAGGCGTCGATCAGCTCGCCCGCCGTGGCCGTCCGGCCCTCGCGCAGGAGCAGCGCGGCCAGCAGCGCGCGCTGCTGGGGAGAGCCGGAGGGGAGCGGCTCCGCGCCGCGCCACGCCCGTACGGGACCCAGCACGGTGAACCTGAGGGAGTCGTCGGCCCCCGGTTCGGCCGGGGCGCGCTGCTCCGGTACGCGCACGCGAGGCCCGCGATCACGGTCCATTGATGCCCCCCTGTCCTGCTCGCCTGCCGGCCCCGCTCGATAGCGGGTCCTGCCGGTGGTCCGGTCCTGCCGGTGGTGCGGGTGGTGCCGACCCTGCCGGTGGTGACGGCAATGCCGGTGTGCTGCCGGTATCCGAACGTTCGCCCGGGTGCCCGGATGCCCCTCCGCTCCTTCGGCCCGCCCGTGCGTCATGCCCGGCCGTGCGTCGAAGCGCGGTGTGCGTCCGGATTGCTCGGTACCGCTGGTATCGCGCTCAACAGTCTGCCTTGTCGCGGGCGGACTCGTCAGCAGTGGGTGACGCTCTGCACAAGCCCTCGACAACGATCGGGGAACCGTGCGGAGAGCAGCGCGCGGACCCGTACCCCCGTCCCGATGCGCGCACGCTAGCTGACGGTTCGTCAGATCGACGCTACCGTGGAGGACATGGAGACCTTCCCGAAGATCATCTCGGTGGACGACCACACGGTGGAGCCCGCTCATGTCTGGCGGGACCGGCTCCCGTCCCGATACGCGGACTCCGGGCCGCGCGTCGTCCGCGCACCGCTGAAGGAAATGACCTTCCTGGGCGGCAAGTTCGCGCCCGTGATGGGCGCGCCGGGCGACGAGGGCCCGGTGGGCGACTGGTGGGTGTACGAGGACCTGCACCGGCCGCTCACCCGCCTGGACACCGCGGTCGGCTACGACAGGGACGAGATCAAGCTGGAGATCATCACCTACGAGCAGATGCGGCCGGGCTCCTTCTCGGTCCCCGACCGGCTCGCCGACATGGACGTCAACCACGTGCAGTCCGCCCTCTGCTTCCCCACCTTCCCGCGCTTCTGCGGCCAGACGTTCACCGAGGCGAAGGACCGCGAGCTGGGGCTCCTCGGGGTGCGCGCCTACAACGACTGGATGGTGGAGGAATGGTGCGGCCCCGAGGCGCACGGCCGCCTCATCCCGCTCACCCTCGTCCCGCTCTGGGACGCGGAGCTCGCCGCGGCGGAGGTCCGGCGCAACGCCGCGCGGGGCGTGCGCGCGGTCGCGTTCTCCGAGATACCTCCCCATCTCGGGCTTCCGTCCATACATGCGGACGACTGGGATCCGTTCCTCGCCGCCTGCGACGAGACCGGCACCGTCATCGCCATGCACATCGGCTCCTCGTCGAGGATGCCGTCCACCTCCGCCGACGCCCCGCCGGCGGTCGGCTCCACCATCACCTTCGCCAACTGCTGCTTCTCGATGGTCGACTGGCTGATGAGCGGCAAGTTCGAGCGCTTCCCGGGGCTGAGGATCATGTACGCGGAGGGCCAGATCGGCTGGATCCCGTACATCCTGGAACGCGCCGACGTCGTCTGGGAGGAGAACCGGGCCTGGGGCGGGGTCGCGGACAAGGTCCACCGCCCGCCCTCCGAGCTGTTCGCGGACCACGTCTACGGCTGCTTCTTCGACGACGCCTTCGGGCTGAGGAACCTGGACGCGATCGGCGTCGGGAACGTCCTGTACGAGACGGACTACCCGCACTCCGACTCCACCTGGCCCAAGTCCCGCGAGGTCGGCGAGCAGCAGATGGGCCACCTCGCCCCGGACGTCGTGGACCGGATCGTGCGCGGCAACGCGATCGAGCTGCTGGGGCTGACGGAGGACGGGCTCTGGGCGGGGGCGTAGGGGAGGGGCACGCCTGTACGGGGAGGGGGCCGCCGCCCCCTCCCCGTACGCCTTCGTGCGTCAGGCGTAGGTCAGGCCCGCCCGTACGTCACGTGCACGTCAGGCCGGTCCCGTACGCCTTCGTGCGTCAGGCCGCCCGTACGTCAGGCCCGTCGTCCCGGACGTCTCCGTGCGTCAGGCCGCCCGTACGTCAGGCCGTCAGGCCGGTCCCGTACGGCCTTCGTGCGTCAGGCCGTCAGACCTTCGCCACCGGCTCCTGGAGCTCCGTCACCCACGCGGACCGGTCCGGCGGGCACTCCAGGTTGACCTCCCGGGTGTACCCCGTGGAGCGGTAGCCGCCGGCGTCCAGCCCGCGGGCCAGGCTCTGCACGGTCGGCAATACGTCGTCCATCGCGCCCCGGTGCACGATCGTCGCCGCCTCGAACGCCGGCAGCTCCACCACGCTCACCCCGGTGTCGCCGACCGGCCCCACCGGGGCCGACACCGTCACCCCCGCGTGCACGACGATCGCGCCGCCGCCCTCGGGAGCGTCCTCGTACCGGGCGATCCCGGGACCGGCGGGCCGCACGCCCGCGCCGTCGAGCAGCGGGAAGAGCCGGTCGTACAGGGGGCCGATCACCGGCCCGATGTCCTGCGGCCGGTAGCTCGCGGCCGTCCCGGTCAGCTCGGCCACCCGGACCGCGGGAACGGTCTTGATCACAACGTCGTCAGCGGGCATGTGCCCCTCGCTCTCGATGGACCGGAGCCTCGCCTCGACCTGGGCCAGCCGCAGCGTCGCGGCCGACACCGCCTCGGCCAGCTCCGCCCGGCGCAGCCGCAGCATCCCGCGCAGCTCATCCGGGCCCACCTGCTCGTCCAGGACGGCCCGCACCTGCTGGAGCGTGAAGCCGAGGTCCTTGAGCGCGATGATCCGGTTGAGGCGGGCGAGCTGGGCGGCGCGGTAGAAGCGGTAGCCGGTGGCGGGGTCGGTGCGGTCGGGGTGCAGCAGCCCGATGGCGTCGTAATGGCGCAGCATCCGGCGCGACACCCGCCCGTACCTGGCGAAGTCTCCGATGGTGAACATGATGGCTCCCACTGCACGGCTTCACACGGGGTGAAGGTCAAGCGCCGGGCACGGACTGCGGACCGGACGACAGGCAGGAGCCCCGTTCCCCCGCCGAGGCGGGGGAACGGGGCTCCTTGGGTACTGCTCTGTGCGGCCGCGATCGGCCGACCCGGGCAACTAGGCCGGGATGACGTTCTCAGCCTGCGGACCCTTGGGTCCCTGAGTGACGTCGAAGGTCACCTGCTGGTTCTCCTCGAGGGAGCGGAACCCGGAGGCGTTGATCGCGGAGTAGTGAACGAAGACATCCGGGCCGCCGCCGTCCTGGGCGATGAAGCCGAAGCCCTTTTCAGCGTTGAACCACTTGACGGTTCCGGTAGCCATAAAGCCCTCCTTGGGCCAAAGGGTTGCCCTGCTCCAGAACCTGCAAACAAGTCTGAAAACTACAAAAGCCTGCGGGTTACATGCTCCGCAGGCTCTGTACTGCAAGGGAAACCAAACTGCAACTTGCGGGCGAGCCTAGCACGCGGTCTCTGGAGAGCGGTAGAGGGAAAGATCACTTCACTCGAAGGTTTGATCGCCCCGCCAGGGGGAGCCCGGGGGAGCTTCGAGGGGGGTGCGGGGAGGCACGGGAAGAGCGCCCCGGTGGTGCTCGCGGCCGTACGCGGGTCTAGCCTCGCGATGTGGACAATTCAACCGTCTCAGTCAGTGAGTCAGTCAGTGAGTCAGCCGGCGAACCAACCCGTGAGCCGACCAGTGAGCCGACCCATGAGCCGATCAGCGAGCCGGCCCATGAGCCGATCAGTGAGTCGGCCCGCGAGTCCGCCGGTGACCCGGCCCGCGAGTCCGCCGGTGAGGGCGACCACCGTCGCAGCCGCCCGCGCGTCGGCCACATCCAGTTCCTGAACTGCCTCCCCCTCTACTGGGGTCTGGCGCGGACCGGGACCCTGCTCGACCTGGAGCTCTCGAAGGACACCCCGGAGAGGCTCAGCGAGCAGCTGATCAGGGGCGATCTGGACATCGGCCCCGTCACGCTCGTGGAGTACCTGCGCAACGCCGACGACCTGGTGGCCTTCCCGGACATCGCGGTCGGCTGCGACGGGCCCGTGATGTCCTGCGTGATCGTCTCCCAGCTGCCGCTGGAGCAGCTCGACCGGGCCCGGGTGGCGCTCGGCTCCACCTCGCGCACCTCCGTACGCCTGGCGCAGCTGCTCCTCTCCGAGCGCTACGGGGTCCGGCCCGACTACTACACCTGCCCGCCCGACCTCGGGCTGATGATGCAGGAGGCGGACGCGGCCGTGCTGATCGGCGACGCCGCGCTCCGGGCCAACCTGCACGACGCCCCCCGCCTCGGGCTCCAGGTCCACGACCTGGGCCAGATGTGGAAGGAGTGGACGGGGCTGCCGTTCGTCTTCGCCGTCTGGGCGGCCCGCAAGGACTTCCTGGCCGCGCACCCCGAGACGGCGGCCAAGGTGCACGAGGCGTTCCTCGCCTCCCGGGACCTCTCCCTGGAGGAGGTCGCCAAGGTCGCGGAGCAGGCGGCCCGCTGGGAGGCGTTCGACGCGACGGTGCTGGAGCAGTACTTCACGACCCTGGACTTCCGCTTCGGCCCGGAGCAGCTGGCCGGCGTCCGCGAGTTCGCCCGCAGGACCGGGCCGGACACCGGATACCCGGCGGATGTGAACGTGGAGTTGCTCGGCGGCTGAGCCGGGAAGGAATGGAGCGAATTCGCTTTCCTGTTCCCGGACGGGGAATTGGCGGCGGGCAGAACAGCGCATTCGCGCCTTTCCCCAGGGGGAAAACATCCCCTCCCGCCCCGAGAAGGGGGAATGGTCCGGCCGTTTCCCGGTGACCGCGCCGGTGGCGCCCCCTAGGCTTCGGTCCGAGTCCGGACCGACCACAGGGTTCGCCGTCCGCGAGGCGCACCGTCCACAGGGTTCACAGGGGGAGTCCATATGCAGCCGCTGGAAGCGGGCGAACCGCGCACCATCGGTGCCTACCGGCTGCTCGGCAGGCTCGGAGCGGGCGGCATGGGCCGGGTCTATCTGGGCCGCAGCGCCGGCGGCCGTACGGTCGCGGTCAAGGTCGTCCACCCGCACTTCGCCCTCGACGAGCAGTTCCGCGCCCGGTTCCGGCGCGAGGTGGAGTCCGCGCGGCGCATCGGCGCGCAGTGGACCGCCCCGGTGCTGGACGCCGACCCGGACGCGCCGGTGCCGTGGGTCGCCACCGGTTACGTCGCCGGGCCGCCGCTCTCCCAGGCGATCACCGAGCACGGCCCGCTGCCCGAGCACGCGGTACGCACCCTGGGCGCCGGGCTCGCCGAGGCCCTCCACGTCGTCCACGAACAGGGCATCGTCCACCGCGACGTGAAGCCCTCCAATGTGCTGCTCGCCCTCGACGGCCCCCGGCTCATCGACTTCGGCATCGCCCGGGCCCTCGGGGCGACCGTCTCCCTCACCTCCACCGGCGTCTCGGTCGGCTCGCCCGGCTACATGGCGCCCGAGCAGATCCGGGGCCGGGACGTCTCCGGCGCGGCCGACGTCTTCTCGCTGGGCGCGGTCCTGGCGTACGCGGCGACCGGCGCGGCCCCCTTCTCCGGCGACTCCTCCGCCGTACTCCTCTACAAGGTGGTGCACGAGGAACCCGAACTGGGCGACCTGGAGGGCGAGCTGCGCGAGGTGGTCGCCGGGTGCCTGGCCAAGGACCCGGACGCGCGGCCCGCCCCGGCCGACCTCGCCCGCACGCTGGCTCCGGGCGGGGCGGCGGCGATGGTGGCGGCGGGGTGGCTGCCGGGCCGGCTGGTGGGCGAGGTCAGCCGGTCGGCGGTGGCGCTGCTGGACCTGGAACCGCAGGACGCGCCGACCGGGTCGGGCCCGGTGCCGTTCAGCAGCGCGTCCCTGGGCGCGGGTTCCGGGACGCGGACGGGGGCCGACCCGCACGAGGACACGGCCCGCGACTCCGGTTCGGGCTCCGACTCCCGCACCGGTCGCGACGCGTCCGCCGGCTCCTCCTCCGATTCCCGTACGGGCTCCGACTCCCGCACCGGCTCCGATTCCCGTATGGGCTCCGCCGCGTCCACCGGCGCCGATGCCGACGCGGCCACCGGGGCCGGCCTGCTCGGAGTCTTCGGCCCGCCCCTCATCCACGTACCGGACGCCCCTCCCGGCACCCCGCCCCCGCCCACCGCGCCCCCGGCCCACGGCGGGTTCCCCGAGCAGCGGGCTCGCGACCCCCGGTTCTCCGTCACCGTCAGCGCCGATTCGCAGCCGGGCGCGGGCGCGGACACGGACGGGGGCGCGAGCGCCCGGGCGCGCCGGAGCCGCCGGGTGAGCTGCACGGTCGCGCTGGCCGTGGCGGGCTCGTTCGCGGTCGTCGCCATCGGCTCGGGCCTGCTCGACGGCATCCTCCCGGGCGGCGACGCCGACCGGCGCAAGGGGAACGACACGGCGGCCACTCCGCCGTCCGCCACGCCCACCGCGTCCGGGGAACCGTCCCCCGGCCCGTCCGGCTCCGGGTCCACGGGCGCGGACGGGAGCCAGGTGAGCGAGCTGCCGAAGGCGTTCGTCGGCACCTGGGAGGGCCCGCTCACCGAGAAGACGAACGGGCGGGCGCACGGCACCCTCACCGCCGTCTTCACCGAGGGGCGGAAGGGCGCCCAGGTGGTCAGGATGTCCAACACCATCTCCCAGCTCGGGATCACCGTCACCTGCAACAGCGTCGGGGCCCTCACCTCCGGCACCGCCAAGGAGATCGAGGTCCGCGAGCGCACCGACCCGGACCGCCCCAGCACCCCGGGCCTCTGCACCACCACCGAGGCCGACCTCGTCTTCCGCCTCGCCGACGACGGCACGCTCGACTACCGGTCCGAGGAGCGCGGCGCGGGCCTCCCGTACGGGAACCTCACCCGGTCCGGCGGCTGACGGCGCACGGGGCTGGCGTACGCTGGATCGGTCCGAGGATCCTCAAAAAACCGCCGAAAGGTGACAGCCCGGTGACCGAGAAGGCCGACCTTCAGCCCGTCCTCGACCGAGCCGCCGAGGGCGGTCGGATCACCCCTGAGGAGGCGCTCGACCTCTACCGCTCGGCGCCGCTGCACGCGCTGGGGGCGGCCGCCGACGCCGTACGCCGCCGCCGTTACGCCGGTACGGAGCACATCGCGACGTACATCATCGAGCGCAACATCAACTACACCAACGTGTGCGTGACGGCCTGCAAGTTCTGCGCCTTCTACGCGCCCCCCAAGGACAAGGCCAAGGGCTGGACCCGGGACATCGAGGACATCCTCCGCCGCTGCGCGGAGACCGTCGAGCTCGGCGGCACCCAGATCATGTTCCAGGGCGGCCACCACCCGGACTTCGGCGTCGAGTACTACGAAGAGCACTTCTCCGCGATCAAGAAGGCGTTCCCGCAGCTGGTCATCCACTCGCTGGGCGCGTCCGAGATCGAGCACATGGCCCGGATCTCCAAGGTCTCCGCCGAGGAGGCCATCAGCCGCATCCACACCGCCGGCCTCGACTCCTTCGCCGGTGCGGGCGCCGAGCTGCTGCCCGCCCGGCCGCGCACCGCCATCGCGCCGCTCAAGGAGTCCGGTGAGCGGTGGCTGGAGATCATGGAGATCGCGCACGGCCTGGGGGTGGAGTCCACCTCCACCATGCTGATGGGCACCGGCGAGACCAACGCCGAGCGCATCGAACACCTGCGGATGATCCGGGACGTCCAGGACCGCACGGGCGGCTTCCGCGCCTTCATCCCGTACACCTACCAGCCGGAGAACAACAAGCTGAAGGGCCGTACGCAGGCCACGCTCTTCGAGTACCTGCGGATGATCTCCATCGCCCGGCTCTTCCTCGACAACGTGGCCCACATCCAGGGCTCCTGGCTGACCACCGGCAAGGAGGTCGGCCAGCTGTCGCTGCACTACGGCGCGGACGACCTCGGCTCGATCATGCTGGAGGAGAACGTGGTCTCCTCGGCCGGGGCCAAGCACCGCTCCAACCGGCTGGAGATCATCGACCTGATCCGCAAGGCCGACCGGGTCCCGGCGCAGCGCGCCACGACGTACGAGCACCTCGTCGTGCACGACGACCCGGCGATGGACCCGGTCGACGAGCGCGTGGTCTCGCACATCTCGTCCACCGCGATCGCGGGCGGCACGGCCCACCCGGAGCTCAAGCTCCTCAACGCCAACTAGTGCGCCTGTGCTGACGATTCACGCCGCGCCGCTGGTCCTGCCGGTCGGCGCGGCGGCCGTGGCCGAGGGTGCGGTGGCCGTGGACGGCGACCGGATCGCCGCCATCGGGCCGTACGAGGAGGTCGTCGCCGCGCACCCTTGTGCCCGGGTCCGCCGCTGGCCCGGCCTCCTCACGCCCGGACTGCGCCAGGACCGGGCCCGGGAACTGCTCACCCGCTGCTACCACCCCGACCCGCGCGAGGCGGGCGAGCTGGGTGAACTGCCGCTGTGGGGCGAGGAGTTCGAGCGACTCGCGGTGGTCATGGGCCCGGCCCGGCGGGCGGGCAGCGTACGCCGGGGGCTCCAGCGGATGCTGCGGCACGGGACCACGCAGGTGGTGGGCCCCTTCGACGCGGGCGATCCGGCGCTGCGGACGGCCGTGTCCCGGTCCGGGCTGACGGAAGTGTCGTCCCCGCATCCGCCGGGGCCCGGCCCCGCCGACCTGGACCCCTTCGCGGCGGGCGGCGATCTGGCCGCCACCGTGCACGGGCCGCTGACCGTGGGCGGCCGTGCGGACCTCGCCGTCTTCGACGTGCCCGGCGAGGACGCCTTGCGCGCGGGCGGGGCGAGGCACTGCGTGGCGACGGTGCTCGCGGGACGGCTCGTGCACCGCGCCCGCTGAGGCCGTTGCCCGTCCGGCCCGTCCGGCCCATCCGGCCCGCCCGGCAGTTCGCGGGATCACGGCACCGAAGGCCCTTTCGCCGCTCCTGGGCACGGGAGCGCCTCCGGGACCGGGAACGCGACCGGCTCGCGGACCGTCCCCGCGACGCGCGCCCGCCGGCCGCCGGAGCACCGGTTCCCGCGCGGGAACCCGGGTGGGCGCGCGGCCGGAACGTCCCGGTGTCGCAGGCGGGTTCGTCGCGCGGCAGCGTACCCGGGCCGCGGCGGCCCGTCATGGCGTCGCCCCGGGGTACGGCACCGCTTCGGTGTACGGCACCGGGTTCGCGTCGGCGTACTCGATCAGCCGCCGGAACTGCTCGCCGCGGACGACGCGCGCCAGCTCGTTTGCGGTCACGGGGGCGGTGGCGGGGCCGTCCGCCGGAGAGGAGACGGAGAGCTCCACGGAGCTGTCGCCGAACCGGTGGACGAGGCGGACCGCGGTCCCCTCCGTGCCCCCCCCGCGGGCTCCCGGAGTTCGCGTGCGTCGAAAAGGTTGAAAGCGCGTGGCGATCAGTTCGCGCGCCCGACCAGCGGGACGATCCGTCTCACTCCTCGGTACGAATCTGGTGCCCCGCGAAGCGCCTGTGCTAGAACAACTGCCGTGACAGTCGATCGTTTTCTGGTGGAGTGCCTCCACATCGATCTCTGCCGTGTTTCCAGCGCTTCCTGTTGTTGAAGCCCTGCCGCGGCACCCTCGGTGCTGCCCTGATGCCCACGCGTCGACGCCGGTCCTGATGGCCTCTTGATGCTTCCGCGCGCAGTCGGTAGCTGACTCCCGCAGTCGGCAGCTGACTCCCGCACGTCATCCGCACCGTCATGCGTACGTCGTCGGGTTCCGGTTCGTCGTGGGCGACGGCGTTCTCGCGGCGGTCCGCGGTCCCTCTCTTCTCCCTCTCGCTTCCTCTGCCTCTTTCCTCGCGGTTGTCCGCTCCCGGCTTGTCCGTAAGCCCGGTGGCCTGCCCCGTCCCCGGAGCCCTTCATGACCACGCCCCCTTCAGTGCAGGAGCGGCCCGCCGACGTGCCCGCGTCCGGCGGACGTCCCCCGGCCGAGCGCCCCGCCGCCGGACGCCGGCCGGAACGCACCGCCCGTTGGCGTCGCGTCGGGCTCCGGCTCGTCGCCCTCGCCACCCTCCTCGCCGTCTGGCAACTGGTGGTCGTGCTCCAGCTCTGGTCACCGGTGCTGGTCCCCTCGCCCGCCGCCGTGTGGCGTGCGCTGCTGGAGACCTCCGGTACGCACGACGGGGTGCGGGGCTACCAGGGCCACACCCTCATCGAGCACCTCGGCATCAGCCTGCGCCGCATCTTCATCGGCGCCGGTGCGGGCGTCGTCGCGGGGCTGGTCGTCGGCGTCCTGATGGGGACGCTGCCGTGGGTCCGGGTGGTGCTGGAGCCCGCGGTCGCGTTCCTGCGCACCCTGCCGCCGCTCGCCTACTTCAGCCTGCTGATCATCTGGTTCGGCATCGACGAGGCCCCCAAGCTCTGGCTGCTCGCCATCGCCGCGATGCCTCCGGTCGCCGTGGCCACCGCATCGGCCGTGGCGTCCGCGCCGACCGCCCTGGTCGAGGCGGCCCGCGCGATCGGGGCGCGGCGCGGGCAGGTCGTGACCTCGGTCGTGCTGCCGTCCGCGCTGCCCGAGATCCTCGTCGGCGTCCGCCTCGCCTTCGGCATCGCGTACTCCTCCGTGGTCGCCGCCGAGACGGTCAACGGACTGCCGGGCATCGGCGGCCTGATCCGGGACGCCCAGCGCTACAACCAGTCGGACACCGTCATCCTCGGCCTCTTCGCCATCGGCGTCTCCGGTCTGCTCATCGACGCCGGTCTGCGACTGCTGGCGGACCGCCTGGCCCCGTGGCGAAGCCACGCGTAACCCCCGTCTCCCGTCCCCTCCCCCCCGTTCCCTCTGTTCCCTCTGTTCTCACCCCTCTCCATTCACCCCATTCACCCCTGTACGAAGGACACGCACATGGCCGGAACACGCGGTTGGCTCCGCCTCTCCTCGATCGCCGCGACCCTCGGAGCCCTGCTGGCGGTGACGGCCTGCGGTCAGGGCGGTTCCGGCGACGGCAAGGACGGCGACAAGACGATACGCATCGCCTACCAGGCGTTTCCCAGCGGCGATCTGATCGTCAAGGAGAAGGGCTGGCTGGAGAAAGCGCTCCCCGGCTACAAGGTGAAGTGGACCAAGTTCGACTCGGGGGCCAGCATCAACACCGCCTTCGTGGCCGGTTCCGTGGACCTCGCGGCCATCGGCTCCAGCCCGGTCGCCCGGGGTCTGTCGAAGCCGCTGAACATTCCGTACCAGGTCACCTGGGTGCTCGACGTGGCCGGCGAGAACGAGGCGCTGGTCGCCCGCAACGGCTCGAAGATCTCCTCCGTCAAGGACCTGGAGGGCAAGAAGGTCGCGACCCCGTTCAGCTCCACCTCCCACTACAGCCTGCTCGCGGCGCTGGACCAGGCCGGGGTGGACGCCTCGAAGGTGCAGCTGCTCGACCTGGAGCCGCAGGACATCCTGGCCGCCTGGACGCGGGGCGACATCGACGCCACGTACGTCTGGCTGCCCACCCTGGAGGAGCTGAAGAAGACCGGCAAGGTCCTCGTCTCCAGCCGCGAACTCGCCGCCGCCGGCAAGCCGACCCTCGACCTGGGCGTCGCCTCCACCAGCTTCATCAAGGCCCACCCCGACGTGCTGCCCGCCTGGCGCAAGGCGCAGGCCCAGGCGCTCGACCTGATCCACGACGACCCCGACGCGGCCTCCGCCGCCGTGGGCAAGCAGCTCGGCATCAGCCCGGCCGAGGCCGGCGCCCAGATCAAGCAGGGCATCTTCCTCAAGCCGGCCGACCAGGCCGACGCGAAGTGGCTGGGGACGCCCGGCAAGGTCGGCGGTCTGGCCGACAACCTGCACAGCGCGGCGCAGTTCCTGGTGGACCAGAAGCAGATCGACGCCGCGCCCGAGCTCGACGCGCTGCGGAAGTCCATCTACGTGGAAGGGCTCACCGATGCCGTCTCTCCCTGACACGGACACCGAGAAGACCGCGGTTCCAGCGCCACGCGAAGCCGGGCCCGTCGTCTCCGTGCGCGACGTCCGGCACACCTACGGCGGCCGGGGCGCGGAGAGCGTGACCGCACTCGGCCCGGTGTCCCTGGAGATCCCGGCCGGGGAGTTCCTGGTGCTTGTCGGTCCCTCCGGCTGCGGCAAGAGCACCCTGCTCCGCCTCATCGCGGGCTTCGAGCGGGCGACGGAGGGCCAGGTCGAGGTGTTCGGGGAGCGCCCCGACCCCGGCAGCCAGGCGGGCATCGTCTTCCAGCAGCCCCGCCTCTTCCCGTGGCGCACGGTCGGCGACAACATCGGCCTCGCGCTGAGGTACGCGGGCGTCCCCCGGGCCGAACGGGCGGAGCGGACGGCCGAGTTGCTGGAGCGTGTCGGCCTCGCGGACACGGCGGGCCGCCGCATCTGGCAGATCTCGGGCGGCCAGCAGCAGCGGGTGGCCATCGCCCGCGCCCTGGCGGGCGGCAAGCGGCTGCTCCTGCTGGACGAACCGTTCGCCGCGCTCGACGCGCTCACCCGGGAACGGCTCCAGGAGGACCTGCGGACGGTCAGCGCCGAGACCGGGACCACCTCGGTCTTCGTCACGCACAGCGTGGACGAGGCGGTCTTCCTCGGCACCCGCACGGTGGTCCTCACCAACCGGCCCGGCACCGTCGCCCTGGACATCCCGATCGACCTGCCCCGCACCGGCGTCGACCCCGACGAGCTGCGCGGACTGCCCGAGTACGCCGCCCTGCGCGCCGAGATCGGCACGGCGGTGCGCAACGCGGCCCGCTGACGCCCGACGTACGCCCACGACCGACCGAGGAGAACCATGACCCTCACGACCACCCCCGTCCCCGCACCCGTCCTGCGCGACCACCGCATCCCCGCAGACGGTCTGTACGAGGGCCCGCGCACGCTGCACCGGGTGCCTCAGGGGTGGGCCGAGCGACCCTACGAGCTGTTCGAGCTGGTGCCGCGCGGCCCGGTGATCGGCGCGGAGATCCACGGCGTCGACCTCTCCCGCCCGCTCGCCCCGGCCCTGCGCGCGGAGCTGGACCGGGCGCTGCTGGAGTGGAAGGTGCTGTTCTTCCGGGAGCAGCACCTCACCTCGCACCAGCAGCGGGCGTTCGCCGGGCACTGGGGCGAGCTGGAGACCAACCCGCTGCTGGCGACCGGCGACGACCCGGAGGTGGCCCGGCTCGACCGCACCGCCGTGCCCACCTTCGAGAACGTCTGGCACGCGGACGTCACCTTCCGCGAGCGCCCGGCCCTCGGCGCGGTCCTCCAGCTGCGGGAGGTCCCGCCGGTGGGCGGGGACACGCTGTGGGCGGACATGGCGGCCGCGTACGACAACCTCCCCCAGGAGGTGAAAGAGCGCATCGAGGGGGCGCGGGCGGTGCACGACTTCATCCCCGGGTTCTCCCGCTTCTACCCGGCCGAGCGGCTGGCCCCGCACCAGGAGCGGTTCCCGCCCGTCGAGCACCCGGTCGTGCGGCGGCACCCGGTGACCGGCCGCCGCACGATCTTCGTCAACGCCTCCTTCACGACGCGGATCGTGGGGTTCGCGCGGGAGGAGAGCGACCGGCTGCTGCGGCTGCTGTTCCAGCAGGCGCACGCGCCGGAGTTCCAGGTGCGGTACACCTGGCGCGCGGGCGACGTCGCGTTCTGGGACAACCGGGCCACCCAGCACTACGCCGTCAACGACTACGCCCCGCACCGCCGGGTCGCCGAACGCGTCGCCATCGCGGGGGACCGCCCCCACTGAGCCGGAGGCCGTCCCACCGAGCCGGGGGACCGCCCCCACTGACGTACAGGGGTGGGCTGCTTGAATGGAAGGGTGACCCGAGCCTCCCTGGAAAAGCAGCCGCACGAAGTCGCCTCGATGTTCGACGGTGTGGCGGCCAACTACGACCTGACCAACGACGTGATCTCGCTGGGCCAGGCCCGGCTGTGGCGCAAGGCGGTCGCGGCGGCGGTCGACGCCCGCCCCGCGCAGAGGATCCTGGACCTGGCCGCGGGCACCGCGACCTCCTCGCAGCCCTTCGCGCGGGCCGGGGCCTACGTCGTACCGTGCGACTTCTCGCTCGGCATGCTCAAGGTCGGCAAGGGCCGCCACCCGTGGATGCCGTTCACGGCGGGCGACGGGATGAAGCTCCCGTTCAAGGACGAGGTCTTCGACACCGTCACGATCTCCTTCGGGCTGCGCAACATCCAGGACACCGAGACCGCGCTCCGCGAGCTGTACCGGGTGACGAAGCCGGGCGGACAGGTCGTGATCTGCGAGTTCTCGCAGCCGACCTGGGCCCCGTTCCGCACGGTCTACACCGAGTACCTGATGCGCGCGCTCCCGCCCACGGCCCGCGCGGTCTCCTCCAACCCGGAGGCGTACGTGTACCTCGCCGAGTCCATCCGCGCCTGGCCCGACCAGCCCGGCCTCGCCGCACTCCTCCAGAAGGCGGGCTGGTCGAAGGTGGCGTGGCGCAACCTCACCGGCGGCGTGGTGGCCTTGCACCGGGCCACCCGCGCTCAGCTTCCGTAAGGCTCCGGCCCGGGTGAGCCCAGCACCGGGCCACCCGCGCCCGAGGTCCCGCGAAAGTCCCGGCTCAGAGCTCCAGCCGGAAGCAGTACGCCTCCTGCCCCGGGCGCGGGGTGGTGAACGACTCGCCCCGCAGCATCCCGAGCCGCTCCGCCACCGCGATCGACCGCGCGTTGCGCGAGTCGACCATCGCGACGACCTCCGGCACCCCCGCCGCCCGCAGCCGCTCCAGCGTGGTGCGGGCGGCGGCGGTGGCGTAGCCGCGCCCCCAGGCGGAGCGCCCGAGCCGCCAGCCGATCTCGATCGCGCCGACCGGGCCGAAGTGCGTGTGCGGCCAGGGCTGCGCACCGGTGAAGCCGAGCACGGTGTCGTCCGCGTCGGTGAGGGTCCACAGGCAGTAGCCGAGCTCGGCGTCATGCCGCCGTTGCCGTGCGGTCAACTCCTCGTAGACGGAGAACTCGGCGCTCCGGCCGCCGTGGAACTCCATCACCTCGGGGTCGTCGAAGACCCGGTGCCAGGTCAGGGCGTCCTCATCGGTCGGGACGCGCAGTCTCACTGCGGGGGCCGGGGCGGTGGGCGGTACGGACGCTATCGACATGGGGAGCCCTTCGGAGGGTTGTTTCGCAGGCCCCCATAGACTGCACGGGACATGTGCCGCGCGGCACGCGAATTCGAGTCTTCGGGAGATCCGACCGTGACCGAGCCCCTCTCCGAGCACAGCGCGGACGTGATCGTCGTCGGAGCGGGCCCAGCCGGCTCCACGACCGCGTACTACCTCGCCAAGGCCGGACTCGACGTCCTGCTCCTGGAAAAGACGGCCTTCCCCCGGGAGAAGGTCTGCGGCGACGGGCTCACGCCCCGCGCCACGAAACAGCTCGTCTCCATGGGGATCGACATCTCCGAGGAAGCCGGCTGGCTGCGCAACAAGGGCCTGCGCATCATCGGCGGCGGCGTCCGGCTCCAGCTGGACTGGCCGGATCTCGCCTCCTACCCGGACTACGGGCTGGTCCGCAAGCGCGACGACTTCGACGAGCAGCTGGCCCGGCAGGCGCAGAAGGCCGGCGCCCGGCTGTACGAGCGCTGCAACGTGGGCGCGCCCATCCGCGACGAGCGCACCGGCCGCATCACCGGCGTCGAGGCGAGGATCGGCGAGGAGAAGACCCCGGTCACCTTCCACGCCCCGCTCGTCGTCGCGGCGGACGGCAACTCCACCCGGCTGTCCCTCGCGATGGGCCTGCACCGCCGCGAGGACCGCCCGATGGGCGTCGCCGTGCGTACGTACTTCACCTCGCCCCGCCACGACGACGACTACCTGGAATCCTGGCTGGAGCTGTGGGACAAACGCGGCTCCGAGGACCGGCTCCTGCCCGGCTACGGCTGGATCTTCGGCATGGGCGACGGCACCTCGAACGTGGGCCTCGGCATCCTCAACTCCTCCTCCGCCTTCAAGGAGCTGGACTGGCGCGAGGTGCTGAAGGCGTGGTGCGCCTCGATGCCCGAGGAGTGGGGCTACACCCCGGAGAACATGACGATCCCGATCCGGGGCGCGGCCCTCCCGATGGCCTTCAACCGCCAGCCGCACTACACCAAGGGCCTCCTGCTCGTCGGCGACGCGGGCGGCATGGTCAACCCGTTCAACGGCGAGGGCATCGCGTACGCCATGGAGTCGGGCCAGATCGCGGCCGACGTCATCGTCCAGGCCCACGCCCGCGCTACCCCCGCCCAGGGCGAACTGGCCCTGAACAACTACCCGAAGGTGCTCAAGGAGACCTACGGCGGCTACTACACGATGGGCCGCGCCTTCGTGAAGCTGATCGGCAACCCGAAGGTCATGAAGGTCGCCACCCAGCGCGGCCTGACCCACCCGCTGCTGATGAAGTTCACGCTGAAGATGCTGGCCAACCTGACCGACCCCACGGGCGGCGACGCGATGGACCGCATCATCAACGGGCTCTCGAAGGTGGCCCCGAAGGCTTGACGGACGCCACGGCCGGTGCGGTCGGGCGGCTGCGCCCCGCCCACCGCACCGCCGGTCCCATGGCGACCCCCGCGACGAGGAACAGCGCACCGAGCACCAGCCAGCCGGGCGGCCCCCAGGTCACGATCAGCGCGGTCAGCAGCAGCGGCCCCAGCATCCTGGCCACCGGGACCCCGGTCCCGAAGAACCCCTGGTACTGGCCCTGACGCCCGTCCGGGGCCAGATCGAAGCTGATCTGCCAGGCCCCCGCCGACTGCCGCATCTCGCCCCACACCTGGAGCCCGGCGGCGAGCAGCAGCACCCCCAACAGCGCCCACAGCGGTGCGTCGAGCGCGGTACCGGCGAAGACCGCGCAGGAGACCAGCATCAGGACCCCGCCGCCCCGGACCGTGCGCACGGCACTGGGCAAATCCCTCACGGCGGAGGCCGTACGGACCTGGAAGAGCATCACGGCCCCGGTGTTGAGCACCAGGAGCGCCGAGACGGTCCAGCCCGGTGCGTCGGTGTGCTCGACGATCCAGAGCGGCACGGCCACGCTGATGAGGGGCATCCGGAGCAGCATGACCATGTTGAGCAGGGTGACGAGGGCGTAGGGCGCGTCCCGCAGCACGGACGGGGCCGGGGGAGCGACCGGGTCCGGGAGTACGGCGCGGCCCGGCTTCGCGTCCAGCCCCGGTTCCGGCAGCCGCGCGAGCAGCAGCGCGCACCCCGCGAACGCGACGGCGTCCAGCACCAGGACCGCCAGATAGGCGCGTCCCGTACCCACGTGCAGGGCCAGGCCCCCGAGCGCGGCCCCCAGCGCCAGGCCCGCGTTGAGGGCCGACTGAAGGTGCGCGAGTACGTGGGTCCGCCCGCCCCGGTCCACCAGCCCGGCCAGCAGCGACTGCCGGGCGGCGGCCAGCCCGCACTGCGCGGTCGCGTAGGCGCAGGCGGCGAGGACGAACGGGAGGAACGACCGTACGGCCAGGAAGGCCGCCACACTGGCGGCCGTGGCGAGGGCCAGGACGACGGCGGTCGTACGCGGCCCCCGGCGGTCGGCGAGCCGGCCGAGCGGCACCCCGGCGACCGCCCCCACCCCCCAGGCGACCGTCAGCCCGAGCCCGATCTGCGTGGCGGAGAGGCCGACGACCTGCGAGAAGTACAGCGCGGAGCAGACGTAATAGGCCCCGTCGCCCAAGGAGTTGACCAGCTGGGCCACGGCGAGACCTCGCGCCGGACCGGCGGCGGGAATCCATCGTGCGGACATGACCGTCCCGGACGCGTGGCATGGACAGCCACCTGCGCCGTCACCGAATCTAGGGGAGCGAGTGGCCCGGAACACGGGCCACTTGGCGGCGGTGCGGGTGGGCCACTGACGGCATCCGGGCCCGACCCTCGCCGGGGGCCGGGCGTTCAGGGGCGGAGAACGGGCTGTGCTGGAATGGACAGAGCGGAGGATCATTGACCACGCTGGAGCCGTGCCCGCCTCCAGACTGGACAGCGCAGAGGATCCTTGACCAGGCTGGAGCCGTGCCCGCCTCCACCTCACACCCCACGCACCCCGCCCGCCCCACCCTCCGCCCCTGCGGCCCCGCCGACCTCCCGGAGGTCCTGGCCCTGGTCGACGCGGACCGCCTCCCCGGTCAGCCCCGGGCCACGCCGGAACTGCTCGCGGAGGCGTCGAGGGGCCGCACGGAGGCGGACGGCCACTGGTGGGGCGCGTACGACGAACCGGAGGTCCAGGTGGCGGTGGACTCCGGCGGCGCGATCGTCGGGGCCGTCGCCTGTGCCCGGCGTACGAAGGACGGGACGGGGCTGATCCCGTGGCTGCACTGCGGAGAGGAGCCGGTGGTCGCGGACGCACTGCTCGCCCGCGCCGCGGCGCTCCTGCCGGCCGTCCCGGTCGACGCGTTCCCGTTCGCCACCGCGCTCACCCAGGGCCTCGAAGGGCTGCCGGCCGGCCACCGGCCCGCGACCCACGCCGCGTTGGAGCGTGCGGGCTACACCGGGGAACGCCTCTGGCGCTATATGCGCGCCGACCTGCCCCGCCCCCGACTGCCCCGCGCGGAGGGCGTACGGGTCGGCCCCGCGCGGGACCGAGGGGCCTCGCAGCGGCTGGAGGTCGTGCGGGACGGGCGGACCGTGGCCGAGGCCGTGATCGGGCACCCGGTGCAGGGGATCGGCGTCCTGTGGTGGATCGAGGTCGACGCGGCGGCCCGGGGGCGCGGGACCGGCCGCGCCCTGCTCGGCTCGGCCCTCCACGCGCTCGGCGGACTCGGCGCCACCCAGGCGGTCCTGTACGTGGACGACGACGAGCCCCCGGGCGGTGAGCGCGACCGGACCGCGGCCAACCGGCTGTACGAGTCGGCCGGGTTCGCGGAGATCGACCGCCTGTGGTCCTATGCGCTGCCGGGGGCCTGACCCTCCGAGCGCGGGCGTCACCGTACGGCGGGCCCCTCGCCCGTCGCCGCGCCCCGCGTGCGCTCGTAGTGGCGGGCCACCCGCGCCCGGTTGCCGCAGGACGGCTTGCACCACTCCTGCCGCCCGTGGTTCTTGATGAAGTACCGCACACAGCGCGGCGCTTGGCAGGCCCGCAACTGCTCGCGCTCCGGCCCGCCGAGGAAGTCCACGGCGTCGCGCGCCAGGGCCGCGATCAGCCGGACGTACGGGTCGTCCTCGGCCGACAACAGCCGTACCGCCGGGGCTTCTTCGGCCGGCCAGTCCAGTTGCGGGGCGACCAACTCCCGGGCGACGGCGGCATTGAGGCAGGCCAGCGCCTGATCGGCGGGCATCAGCCGGTGGGCGTCGGCCGGACTGGGCGGGTCCGGGCTGACGACCCGCGCGAACAGCGCCCGCACCGCTCGCCGGACGCCGACGATCCCCTCCCTCAACTCCGCATCCGCGACGAGGGGCCCGGAGGCCGGGCCCAGGGCGGCCAGCAGCTCCCCTTGCCCCTGGAGCCACCGCACCGTCCCCCCGACCGTGTCCAGGTCGTCGGCGACACCGCCGTCCCCGTCGTGGCGGATGGTGCTCGCCAGTTCCAGTACCAGCCGTTGCGCCACCTCGTTCGCTCCCCTCGCGGCCCAAGTCCGTCCACGGGCCACCCCCTTGCTCCATGCGTGCGCCCCATTCTAGGGTGCCTAATGGAAGAAGGATAATTAACATTAGCCAGAGAGCAGGGCCGACATGTTGCTTGCCCAGATCAGTGACCTGCACCTGGACGGCAGTGAGCGCGCGACGCGCAGGGCGACCCGCGTCATGGAGTACCTGCGGGCCCTGCCCCGTCCGGTCGACGCGCTGCTGGTCACCGGAGACATCGCGGATCACGCGGCGGAGGCCGAGTACGAGGAGGCGGCCCGCATCCTGGACGCCCCCTTCCCCGTACTGCCGTGCCCCGGCAACCACGACGCGCGCCCCGCCTACCGCAAGGCGTTCCTCGGCGAGGAGCCCGGGAGCGGCGAGGCGTACGGGAGCGGGGACGAGCCCGGGACCGGCGTAGCTCCCGAGGACGGCGAGGCGTACGGAAGCGGGGACGAGCCCGCGGACAGCCCCATCAACCGGGTCCACCGCATCGCCGGAACCGCCATCCTGATGTGCGACTCCACCATCCCCGGCCATGACGAGGGGCGTCTCGACGCTCGGACGCTCGCCTGGATCGACGCCACGATCGCCGCGCTGCCGGACGGCGTCCCCACGCTGATCGCCTTCCACCAGCCGCCCGTCGAGCTCCACCACCCGTTGCCGGACGCCGGGATGCTCCAGGAGCCGGAACACCTCGCGCGCCTCTTGGCGGCGCACCCGCAGGTCGTCGCCGTACTGACCGGGCACGCCCACACGGCGGCCGCGTCGACCTTCGCGGGCCGCCCGCTCATCGTCGGACCCGCCGTCACCTGGACCCTGCGGATGCCCTGGGAGGGGGACCGGCCGGCCGACCGCGACCAGCCCCCGGGTCTCGCGTTCCACGTCCTGGGCGAGGACCGGCGTCTGACCACGCACTTCCGCGTCGTCCTCTGACTCACCCGCCAGGCCCCGGCACGGCCTTCACCGGGCCGTAATCCCCAGCCGCCCACGTCATCGTGTGCGATGATTTGCGCGCCACCCCCGGTCGTCGGCAGTCCCGGACCGGCTGGTGCCCGCCCTCGACCCGAGCTGCGGCACGCGGCGCGTACGACGCTCTTCTCCGCCCCACCGCATACATCGAACGCAGATCAGCGGGGTACGGGACAAGCCGATACAGCGCTGCTCGACCCAAGGACAGACAGCCATGACGACCGCCTCCCTGCCCCGGAAGTCCTCACGCCCGGAACCGGGCGCCGAAGACACCGCGCCGCTCCAGCACCACGGCCTCTTCCTGGAGCCCCGCTTCGCCGCCGGGCTGACCTCCCCGGACGACGACGAGGACTTCGACGGCCCGTACGACGAGCCGCCCGCGCCCACCACGTCCGCGCGCGAGCCGGACCGCGCGAACCGCCGCCAGCGCCGCCGCTGACCGGCCGTTCCGGGGCCCTCCGCCCCGGAAACCGGTGGAGGCGTCACCGCCCCACCCGCTAGCCTCACTGCCATGTCCAGCCCCGAGTCCGACAGACTCCGGCCACCGGTGCGCCGGTGGCCAAGTTCCTGCTGAGCGCAGCCGATCGCCCTCGGGCCACCGGCTTCTCTCCGTACGGTTCCGACGCCGCCGGATCACCGCGGGTACGGGCCGTTCCCACCCCGCGTACGCGCTGAGGCGCCGCCGCCGACATCGCGGTGGACACCGCCGTACGCCGGGTTCGTGCCCCGGTCCGTCGCCGCATGCCGGGTTCGTGCCCGGTCCGCCGACGACGTGCCGGCCGGGCACTTCTTCCGCGCAGCCCTTTGCCCCCTCGTGGGCGGGGCTGTCGCGCGGCCCCCATCCCCGCACCTCGGTCTGTCTGTCCATCCACGACGGTTCCGTCCAAGGGGCTTCTCACCCATGCCATTCGCTGTCTACGTCCTCGGGCTCGCGGTCTTCGCCCAGGGCACCTCGGAGTTCATGCTGTCCGGGCTCGTCTCGGGCATCGCCGCCGACCTGAACGTCTCCCTCTCCGCCGCCGGCCTCCTCACCTCCGCCTTCGCTGTCGGCATGGTCGTCGGCGCACCCCTGATGGCCCTCTTCAGCCGCGGGTGGCCCCGCCGCCGGGCGCTGTCGCTGTTCCTGGCGGTCTTCGTCGCCGTCCATGTGATCGGCGCTCTCACCCCGAGTTACGGAGTCCTCCTCGCCACCCGCTTCGTCGGGGCCCTCGCCAACGCGGGCTTCTGGGCGGTGGCGTTGACGGCCGCGGTGTCGATGGTCCCGGACCGGCTGAAGGGCCGGGCCACGGCCGTGGTGGTCGGCGGGGTGACGATCGCCTGCGTGGTGGGCGTACCGGCCGGAGCGGTGCTGGGGGAGCGGTGGGGATGGCGGTCGGCGTTCTGGGCGGTCGCGGTGGTGTCGCTGCCCGCGTTCCTGGCGATCCTGCGCACGATTCCGGCGAGGCTTCCGGCGGGTCGGGGCCCGGGCGGGGTCCGGGCGGGTCGGGGTCCGGGCGGGGCCCCGGCGGGCCGAGAGCGGGTCGCGGCCCCCTCCGCCGCCGCGCCCTCCTCCCCCGTACGGGAGGAACTGCGCACCCTCACCGGCCCCCGGCTCCGCCCGACCCTGCTCACGATGGCGCTGGTCCAGGGGGCCACCTTCTGCACCTTCTCCTACCTGGAACCGCTCCTCACCCGCGAGTCGGGCCTCGGCGCGGCCTGGGTGCCGGCGGCTCTCGCGCTGTTCGGGGCGGGCGCGTTCCTCGGCGTCACCGTGGCGGGGCGGTGGGCGGACCGGCGGCCCACGGCCTTCATCGCGTACGGCATGACCGCCCTGGCCCTCGGCTGGGGCGCCCTGGCCCTGACGGCGGGCGGCGGCCCGGTGGCGGCCCTCGCCCTGATCCCGCTCCTGGGCATGCTCGCCTTCGGTACGGGCACGGCCCTGATCACCCGGGTCCTCGCCCTCGCCCCGGACGCCCCGACGCTCAGCGGGGCCTTCACCACGAGCGCGTTCAACCTGGGTGCGACGGTGGGCCCGTGGGCGGGCGGCCTGGCCCTGGACGCGGGGTTCGGCTACCGGGCCCCGGTCTGGGTGAGCGCCCTGCTGATGGGCCTGGCGCTGCTCACTGCGGGGGCGCGCCGGACGCGGCGGGCACGACAGGCGCGTGCGGGTGCGGGGACGGGACGCTGAGGGCCAGGTACGTGAGGGGGCGCACGCTCCACTCGATGTGCCGCCCCTTGCGGAGCATCAGGGTGAACCCACAGGGCTCCCCCCGGTGGAGGGCCCCGAGCGCCTGCACCCACCCGCCCTGCTCGGCCCAGTAGAGGGCCCGCCCCGCCTCGCGCGGGGCGAGCCCGAGGACATGGCTCGCGCGGAGCTGGACGCGGATGACGCGGATGGCGTCGCGGGGGTTGGGGAGCACACGGAGGTCGACCGGCTCGGGAACGAAGCCGGTGGCCGGCCCGTACCGCAGCACTTCGAACCGGAAGCCGCGCTCCCGTTGGGCCTGTACGGGGGTGGGGCGGGGAGAGGTGCGCATGGTCGACCGTCCGATCGCAGCGTCTGTGTACCGGGAGCCTCGGTGGGCAGGGGAGTGATGCCTCAAAGTAGAGGCATCAGCAACACAACGTGACCGTAGCCTCATGGTGACCATAGGCGCAATGGTGGTACGTCCCAAGAGTGTGCCGAACATGCGAACGCCCTTCACCGCCCGCTGGAATGTCGGGCAGCGAAGGACGTTGCGGAGCGGCCTCAGATGAGGTGGTCGAACTCTCCTGCCTTCACGCCCAGAAGGAAGGCCCGTAGTTTCGTCGTGCTGGTCGTGACGATCACGTGGGGGTCGTCGCTCTCGCGCAGTTTGATCAGGCCGTCGACTGGGGCCAGTTCGATGCAGCTCTGATTGTCGTCCGGCCCCGAGAAGGACGACTTCTGCCAGTTGATTGCCTCGGTCATGCCGGTTGACTCACATTTCCTGTGCGATGCGCTGGATGAAATCGTTCGACTCCGCCTCATCGAGTGAGATCGAGTCGACGGAGCCGAGTAGCTCCCGGTACTTGGCGAGTTGTGCCTCCGCATCGAGGAACCCCGAATCGAAGGCGCTGTCGATCTGGACCGTGTCAAGCGCCGGGATCGTGGCCCCGGCGTACGCCATCGAGTGCACAGAGCTGGTGATCTGGGCGGCAAACGGAATGACCCGGATGGTGACGGAAGGCCACTCGGAGAGATCGCGCAGGTAGTCCAGCTGCTGGCTCATCGTCTTGGCGTCGCAGTACCTCATGCGCAGGGCGGCTTCGTGGATGAACGCCTCGTACGGAGTGGGCTGGGGCCGGTCGAAGATCTCGCGACGCCTCATTCGGTGCTCGACGCGGGCATCCAGTTCCGTGGTCGGCGGGTCGGTGACGCCGCCACGCAGGAGCGACTTGGCGTATGCCTCGGTCTGGAAGATGCCCGGGATGTACAGCATTTCGATGGCTCGGATGGAGAGCGCCCAGTGCTCCAGTTCCGCCAGATCGAGGAAGCCGGGCGAAAGAACTCCCCGGTACTCGTCCCACCAGCCCTTGGTGCGCTCCTCGGCCATGGCCGCTAGGGCGTCCACCAAGTGTTTGTCGTTGGCCGAGTAGTGGGCGGCCAGTCGGCGCACCCGCTGATCACTCACCCCGTACCGGCCGGACTCGATGTGGCTGATCTGCGCGCGCTCGCCACCGAGAAACGCGGCTGCCTCGCCGCCGGACATGCCCGCCCGTTCGCGCAGCTTGCGCAGCTCCGCGCCCAACCGCTTCTGCCTCGCGGTCGGATAGCTCCTTGGCGGCATCGGTTCCTCTCTTTCATGCGGGTATGAGTGTGCCGCTCCATCCTGCCTCAGGTCCACTCGAATGGGTGCTACAGCCGTCCCACTGTTGTGCCGTACCATTGTTGTGCCCTACCTTCGGGGGTGTCGCGCAGTGCGTCGGACAATGCCGAAGTGCAGTTGCTTCGGGGCCAGTTGGTGACCTCGAAGGTGACCGAAGTCACGGCGGACGGCCGCGCATCAGACACCGGCCCATGTAGGGAGACCCCATGCCCCCCGTCATCGCCCCGCCCACCCCGTTTCCGTACTTCCCCCAACGCGGCGAGGGCTACCGGCTCGCCATGCCCAACTCCGCCGCCGCTTCGAAGATCGTGCGGGACTTCGTCGGGGCGCTGCTCCGGACCGGCGCGCACCCCGGACTCGCGGACGACGCCCGGCTCTGTGTGAGCGAGTTGGTGTCCAACGTGTACTGCCATACGAGTTCGGAGCTGGTCCGGGTCGAGGTCATGGTGGACCGGGACCAGGTCGCGGTCCACGTGACCGACGACGGCCCCGGCCCGCTGCCGAATCCGGCGGCTCGCCCCGCCGGTGAAGGCGGACGCGGATTCCTTGTCGTCGACGGCCTGGCCACCAGTTGGGGGAGCAGCACGCGACAGGAGGACGCCCGGCGGACCAGGACGGTCTGGTTCGTCCTCACCGAGCCCGGCCGCGACGCAACATCGCCGCCTTCCGGGTCACGGGCCACCTAGGCTGGAAGGGCCGCGACGACGAGAGGCTCGACCGACCCGAAGAGGGGGGCAGGTCGTGGGACGGGACAAGGGCTGGAAGCCGCGCTGGAAGGCGGGGGACATCGTCACGCCGACCGGTGAGAACGACCACCCGGAAGACCCTGTCGGCGAAGTCCTCGAAGAAAGCCGCGATTCGGGCGTCCTGGTCCTGTTCCCCCGGGCCGGGCACGAGTTCCACCACCCGGACGAACTCGCCCCGGCAGCCCCGGCAGACCTGTCCGCTCAGCACGGGGCAAAGGAGCCCGGCGACGACGGGGCGGACACCGAGCCGTCCAGCGGCGATTCACGGCGCACACGGAGCGCGCGAGCCCATGCGCGCCGCCGAGCGGCACGACGCGGACGGCGCTAGCTCAGGTCAGTTGATCGCCTCGGTCCTCTCCCCTCGGGACGCCGCTCAATCCTTGTCGCTGCTGTCGACGAGCAGTCGCGATGCACGGCGTCAACAGTGGCGGCGTCATCGCCATCAGGCGAGAGTGCTGCGCGCGACGGCGAGGAAGTCCGCCTTGAACGGTTCCAGGCGCTCGGCCACACTCGTCTCGGCGTGCTCCTCCCAGACCGCCTGGTTCAGGGCGCGGGCGTAGGCCGTCGTCGGCGTGTGCAGGTCGGGAGCGCACAGCAACTGGACGCCGTTCTCGGCTATGCGCAGGCCGTCCACCGCCGGCCTGGCCGTCCGGTACCACTCATCGCCCACCTCCCACCGGGCCGGCCGTGCGTGAGCCACGCCCTCCGCCTCCAGCGCGAACCGGACGTACTCCAGCACGGTCCTGATCCGCTCGGCGCGACGCTCCTCCGCCAGTGTCGCGGCCCTTCTTCGCTCCTCGGCCCGCTCGGCTGCCCGCTGGGTCGTGCGTTGAGTCAGATACGTCAACGCGCCTCCCACCGTCACACCGACCATCGAAAGCACGGATGTCCACAGAGCACTTGTCATGCCTGACTACTACCAACGTCTGATCACCGCCACTGGCGGTTCCTGGCGGCTGCCCCCAGGGCCCTAAGCAGTTCCACGAACGCCGAGGGCCGCCACCCCGAGCAGGGGGTGGCGGCCCTCAGCCGTGTTCCGGTGCGCCCGGAGGCGCTGCGGTTGCCCGGGCCCGCCCCCGAGGCGCGCCCAGCCAACCCGCTTGTGAATCAGAGAACGCGGACCGCGCCGGTCGGCCGGTCGTAGTCCATGGAGCGCTGAACCGTACCGGTGCTGGAGTTCTGCGCACCGACGAACTCGCCGCCGCCCACATAGATCGCGACGTGGTACGCGCTGCCCGCGCCGCCCCAGTACAGGATGTCGCCGGGCTGGAGGGCGTCCAGGGAGACCTGGGTGCCGGCGGTCGACTGGGCCTGCGAGACGCGGGGGAGGTCGATGCCCACCGAGCGGTACGCGGCCTGGACCAGGCCGGAGCAGTCCCACGCGTTGGGGCCGGTGCCGCCGGCCACGTACGCGTCGCCGACCTGGGCCTTGGCGAACGCGACGATGGAGGCGGCGGAGCCCGTGGCGTTCGACGAGGAGGACGGGGCGGACGAGGGGGCGGACGCGGAGGCCGAGTTGCCCGAGGAGGAGCCCGAGGAGCTGGAGGGGGCGCTGAGCGTGGTGCGCTCGGAGGTGCGGGAGGCGCGCTCGGCGGCCCGCGCCTTCGCCTCGGCCTCGGCCTTCGCGGCGGCTTCGGCCTTCTTCTTGGCCTCGGCCTCGCGGACGGCCTCGTCCTTGGCCTTCTTGGCCTTCTTCGCAGCGCTCTTGGCTGCGGCGTCCTCGTCGGCCTGCGTCTCCAGCTCGTGGGCCTGCGCCTCCAGGTGGAGGGCGACCTGCTGCGTGGCCTGCGCGGATGCGGCGACGGTGGTGGAGAGCCCGGACGTGATGGTGGGCATCTCGATCGTCTGGGTCACCGGTTCGGCCTGGGCGGGGCCGGCGGCACTCGCGACCGCGATGGTGCTGAGGACGCCACCGGCAACTCCGGCCCGCAGCGCCGACTTCGTGGCGCGCTGGCGGGGCTTCCGGTGGCTGGGTATGTGAGCGGTGTGGGACATGGGTACTAGCGCTATCAGGGCTGTAGGGGTCCCATCAAGAAACGTGTGTTGCGACACAGTTACGTTCGGAATCTGTGAATCCGCTTTCTGTGGGCCTTTATTGACGCCGTAACGGGCAAAACGGGCACAGTCGATCAGGGCCGTGATCTCTGCCTTTCGGCAATACGCCCGAATTGCCCGCCGCTTACCATCCGTTCACACCGATGGCCAAGCCCGGTTTCCTGGTGACGCGTCACCGGTGACGCAGGTCACAGCGCGGGTCTGCGGCGGCAGGCAACCTTCGCGCCCGCGAGCGGCGTGGACCGGGACGCCATCGACCGCGTGGACCGGGACGCCATCGACCGCGCGGTCCGGGTCTCGATTCCGGCCCGTGCGGTGGGGTGTCGACGCCCTCGTCCGGATGTCCGTCCATTCCGTCCGGCCGCCCCATCCGGTAGTTCGTGAATGCGCGCACATGTCCCCTTCGGTCCCCGTCACCCCTCGTCCGGGTGAGTGCGGTGGGCGGCCGCCGCCCTTATCACCCCGCCTCCGTCCATCGCCAATTTGCTTGTAGTGGCCGCCTATTGATAGCGCCGCACGCCTTTGACCAGCGGTAACACCGATGAATGTCACGTCTCGTGATCACTCGGCCGCTTCGCGTACGAAGATCACCGCTCATACGACTTCATGATCCTTCGTCAGGTGGTGGAGATCACAAAGACGGTGACGTACCCCGTGTCGCAGATCACAGGGCGGCGGGCATAGGATGCGGTGCAGTCGGGCTTGTGAACTGCCTCACATGTGCACGATCTTGGTGAGGTGGCGAGCCGGTCGCCCGATGCGGTCCAACGGTCAAGGACGACTGGAAGGAGCGAGGAGCGTGAATGCCTACGCGCCCATCCTCGTGCTCGGCGCCCTCGGGGCAGGGTTTGCGATCTTCTCCGTGGTCATGGCCACGCTTATCGGCCCCAAGCGCTACAACCGGGCAAAGCTCGAAGCGTACGAGTGCGGTATCGAACCCACACCGACCCCGGCCGGAGGCGGCCGCTTCCCGATCAAGTACTACCTGACGGCGATGCTTTTCATCGTCTTCGACATCGAGATCGTCTTCCTCTATCCCTGGGCGGTCTCCTTCGACGCCCTGGGGATCTTCGGGCTCGTGGAGATGCTGCTCTTCGTGCTCACCGTCTTCGTCGCCTATGCGTATGTCTGGCGTCGCGGCGGCCTGGAATGGGACTGAGGGGCTGAGGGGCACACATGGGACTCGAAGAGAAGCTGCCTAGCGGCTTCGTTCTGACCACGGTCGAACAGGCCGCCGGCTGGGTGCGGAAGTCCTCCGTCTTCCCGGCCACGTTCGGCCTCGCCTGCTGCGCCATCGAGATGATGACGACCGGCGCGGGCCGCTACGACCTGGCCCGGTTCGGGATGGAGGTCTTCCGCGGATCTCCGCGCCAGGCGGACCTGATGATCGTCGCGGGACGGGTCAGCCAGAAGATGGCGCCGGTCCTGCGGCAGGTCTACGACCAGATGCCGAACCCCAAGTGGGTCATCTCCATGGGTGTTTGCGCATCATCGGGCGGGATGTTCAACAATTACGCCATTGTGCAGGGTGTTGATCATATTGTTCCGGTCGATATCTATTTGCCGGGATGCCCGCCGCGTCCCGAAATGCTGCTGGACGCGATCCTCAAGCTCCACCAGAAGATCCAGGACGGCAAGCTCGGGGTCAACGCGGAGGAGGCCGCCCGCGAGGCGGAGGAAGCCGCCCTCAAGGCACTGCCCCTGATCGAGATGAAGGGGCTCCTGCGGTGACCGCGAACAAGAACGGCGACAACCACGGCGAGGGGCAGAACGGCGGCGCCGTCCCCGCCCCGCGCGACACCGGCGGCGAGGTCATCCGCGTACGCCGGGGCATGTTCGGCGCCAACAACGGCGGCGACACCTCCGGTTACGGCGGCCTCATCCGCACCATCACGTTCCCGGGCGCCTCCTCCCGTCCCTACGGGGGCTGGTTCGACGAAGTGGCCGACGAGCTCGAAGGGGCCCTGGAGGAGCAGGACCTGCTCCCCGAGAACGCCATCGAGCACACCGTCGTCGACCGCGACGAGCTCACCTTCCACATCGCCCGCGAGCACCTGGTCCAGGTCGCCCGCACCCTGCGCGACGACCCCGCCCTGCGCTTCGAGCTCTGTACGGGCGTGAGCGGCGTCCACTTCCTCGGTGACAAGGGCCGCGAACTGCACGCCGTCTACCACCTGCGGTCCCTCACCCACGGCCGGGTCATCCGGCTGGAGGTCTCCGCCCCGGACAGCGACCCGCACATCCCGTCCCTCGTCGAGGTCTACCCGACCAACGACTGGCACGAGCGCGAGGCGTACGACTTCTTCGGGCTCGTCTTCGACGGGCACCCGGCCCTGACCCGGATCATGATGCCGGACGACTGGCAGGGCTTCCCGCAGCGCAAGGACTACCCGCTCGGCGGCATCGCCGTCGAGTACAAGGGCGCCCAGATCCCGGCTCCGGACCAGCGGAGGTCGTACTCCTGATGACCACTCCCCACGCAACGCCCCGTGCCACGACCGAGGGGACTGTATATACAGTCACCGGCGGCGACTGGGACGAGGTCGTCGAATCCGCCGCCAAGTCCGACGACGAACGCATCATCGTCAACATGGGTCCCCAGCACCCGTCCACGCACGGCGTGCTGCGGCTGATCCTGGAGATCGACGGCGAGACCGTCACCGAGGCCCGCTGCGGCATCGGCTACCTCCACACCGGCATCGAGAAGAACCTCGAATTCCGCAACTGGACCCAGGGCACCACGTTCGTCACGCGGATGGACTACCTGACGCCGTTCTTCAACGAGACGGCGTACTGCCTGGGCGTCGAGAAGCTCCTCGGCATCGAGGACCAGATCCCCGACCGGGCCACGATCATCCGCGTCCTCCTGATGGAGCTCAACCGGATCTCCTCCCACCTGGTGTGCATCGCCACCGGCGGTATGGAGCTGGGCGCGACCACGATCATGATCTACGGCTTCCGCGATCGTGAACTGGTTCTCGACCTCTTCGAGCTGATCACCGGCCTCCGGATGAACCACGCGTTCGTCCGCCCCGGCGGCCTCGCCCAGGACCTGCCGCCGGGCGCGGTCGACGCGCTGCGCGAGTTCATCAGGACCATGAAGAAGAACCTGCCGGAGTACGACAAGCTCGCCACCGGCAACCCCATCTTCAAGGCCCGTATGAAGGACGTCGGCTACCTCGACCTCACCGGCTGCATGGCCCTCGGCGCCACCGGCCCGGTGCTGCGCTCGGCCGGGCTCCCGCACGACCTGCGCAAGAGCGACCCCTACTGCGGCTACGACACCTACGACTTCGAGGTGCCGATCGCGGACACCTGCGACTCCTACGGACGCTTCCTGATCCGCATGGACGAGATGCGCGAGTCGCTGCGGATCATCGAACAGTGCCTGGAGCGCCTGGAGCCGGGCCCGGTCATGGTCGCGGACAAGAAGATCGCCTGGCCCGCCCAGCTCGCCCTCGGCCCGGACGGCCTCGGCAACTCCCTCGACCACATCAGGAACATCATGGGCACCTCCATGGAGGCCCTGATCCACCACTTCAAGCTGGTGACCGAGGGCTTCCGGGTCCCGGCCGGGCAGACGTACACCGCCGTCGAGTCCCCCAAGGGCGAACTCGGCGTCCATGTCGTCTCCGACGGGGGCACCCGCCCCTACCGGGTCCACTTCCGCGACCCGTCCTTCACCAATCTGCAAGCCATGGCGGCGATGTGCGAGGGCGGCCAGGTCGCCGACGTGATCGTCGCCGTCGCGTCCATCGACCCCGTGATGGGAGGCGTCGACCGGTGACCGCAGCAAATCAAGAGGTCAGTCTGGGGATGCCGCAGCTCCCCGCCCCCGCCTACCCGGCCGACGTGCGCGCCCGGCTCGACGCGGACGCGAAGGAGGTGATCGCCCGCTACCCGGGCAGCCGCTCCGCGCTGCTGCCGCTGCTCCACCTCGTCCAGTCCGAGGAGGGGTACGTCTCCCGTACGGGCATGGCCTTCTGTGCCGAGACGCTCGACCTCACCACCGCCGAGGTCACGGCCGTCGCGACCTTCTACTCCATGTACCGGCGCAGGCCCAGCGGCGACTACCAGGTCGGGGTCTGCACCAACACCCTGTGCGCGGTCATGGGCGGCGACGCCATCTTCGACACGCTCAAGGAACACCTCGGCGTCGGCAACAACGAGACGACCGACGACGGCAAGGTCACCCTGGAGCACATCGAGTGCAACGCGGCCTGTGACTTCGCACCCGTCGTGATGGTGAACTGGGAGTTCTTCGACAACCAGACGCCCGAGAGCGCCACGCAGCTCGTCGACGACCTGATCGCCGGACGGACCGTGGAGCCCACCCGTGGCGCGCCGCTCTGCTCGTACAAGGAGACCGCCCGCATCCTGGCCGGCTTCCCCGACGAGCGCCCCGGCGCCGTCGAGGCCACCGGCGGAGCGGGCCCCGCCTCCCTGATCGGGCTGAAGCTCGCCAAGGGCGAGGGCCTGCCCAAGGCCCGCGTCGTCGCCCCGCGCGACGGGCAGCCCAAGGACGGGCAGTCGCGGGACGACCGGCCGCACGACGCACAGGTCCACGATCCGTCGCCGGCCGAGCGCCTCAGCTCGCACGACGCACCGCAGCAGACCTCGGCCTCCGACCCGGAGCACCCGGCCGGGCCCGCAGCCGAGGAGGGGGAGTGATGACCTTGGCCGCCGAGATCGACCACAACGGGACGAGCCCCGAGAAGCTGCTCGCACCCGTCCTCTCCTCCTTCTGGGACCAGCCCGAGTCCTGGACCCTGGAGACCTACCGCCGCCACGAGGGGTACGAGGGGCTGCGCAAGGCGCTCGCCATGTCGCCCGACGACCTCATCGCGTACGTCAAGGACTCCGGTCTGCGCGGACGCGGCGGCGCGGGCTTCCCCACCGGGATGAAGTGGCAGTTCATCCCGCAGGGCGACGGCAAACCGCACTATCTGGTGGTCAACGCCGACGAGTCGGAGCCGGGGACCTGCAAGGACATCCCGCTCCTCTTCGCGAACCCGCACAGCCTCATCGAGGGCATCGTGATCGCCTGTTACGCGATCCGTTCGTCGCACGCGTTCATCTACTTGCGCGGTGAGGTCGTCCCCGTGCTGCGACGACTGCACGAGGCCGTACGAGAGGCGTACGAGGCGGGTTATCTGGGGACGAACGTCCTGGGATCAGGGCTCGATCTGGAACTCACAGTGCACGCGGGCGCCGGTGCGTACATCTGTGGTGAGGAAACCGCGCTGCTCGACTCTCTCGAAGGACGGCGTGGACAGCCCCGGCTGCGACCCCCCTTCCCCGCGGTCGCCGGTCTGTACGCCTGCCCCACTGTGGTGAACAACGTCGAGTCCATCGCCTCGGTTCCCGCGATCCTGAACAGGGGCAAGGACTGGTTCAAGTCGATGGGCAGCGAGAAGTCCCCGGGCTTCACGCTCTACTCGCTCAGCGGCCATGTCACCAGCCCCGGCCAGTACGAGGCCCCGCTCGGCATCACGCTGCGCCAGCTCCTCGACATGAGCGGCGGCATCCGGGCCGGTCACCGCCTGAAGTTCTGGACCCCGGGCGGCTCCTCCACCCCGATGTTCACCGACGAGCACCTCGACGTACCCCTCGACTACGAGGGCGTCGGCGCGGCCGGGTCCATGCTCGGCACCAAGGCGCTCCAGTGCTTCGACGAGACGACCTGCGTGGTGCGGGCCGTCACCCGCTGGACCGAGTTCTACGCCCACGAGTCCTGCGGCAAGTGCACGCCGTGCCGCGAAGGGACGTACTGGCTGGTCCAGTTGCTTCGCGACATCGAGGCCGGCAAGGGCGAGATGGCCGACCTGGACAAGCTCAACGACATCGCCGACAACATCAACGGCAAGTCGTTCTGCGCGCTGGGCGACGGCGCGGCCTCGCCGATCTTCTCCTCGCTCAAGTACTTCCGCGAGGAGTACGAACAGCACATCACGGGCAAGGGCTGCCCCTTCGATCCCGCGAAATCCACGGCCTGGGCCGACGACAAGAACACCGACGGCAAGAACGCTCACCGGGGGGTGAACGCATGACAGTCACCACGAGTGCACCCTCCGGGGGCGGCGAGGCGGCCATCCCGCCCGAGGACCTGGTCACGCTGACCATCGACGGCATCGAGATCAGCGTCCCCAAGGGGACCCTGGTCATCCGGGCCGCCGAACTCCTCGGCATCGAGATCCCCCGCTTCTGCGACCACCCGCTCCTCGACCCGGCCGGCGCGTGCCGCCAGTGCATCGTCGAGGTGGAGGGCCAGCGCAAGCCGATGGCCTCCTGCACCATCACCTGCACGGACGGCATGGTCGTCAAGTCGCAGATCACCTCTCCTGTCGCCGAGAAGGCGCAGAAGGGCGTGATGGAGCTGCTGCTGATCAACCACCCGCTGGACTGCCCCGTCTGCGACAAGGGCGGCGAGTGTCCGCTCCAGAACCAGGCGATGTCGCACGGCGCGGCCGACTCCCGCTTCGAGGGCAAGAAGCGGACCTTCGAGAAGCCCGTCCCGATCTCCGCCCAGGTGCTGCTGGACCGTGAGCGGTGCGTGCTCTGCGCGCGCTGCACCCGGTTCTCCAACCAGGTGGCGGGCGACCCGATGATCGAGCTGATCGAGCGCGGGGCCCTCCAGCAGGTCGGCACCGGCGAGGGCGACCCCTTCGAGTCGTACTTCTCCGGCAACACCATCCAGATCTGCCCGGTCGGGGCGCTGACCTCGGCGGCGTACCGCTTCCGCTCCCGCCCCTTCGACCTGGTCTCCACCCCCTCGGTGTGCGAGCAGTGCTCCGGCGGCTGCGGGATGCGCACCGACCACCGGCGCGGCAAGGTCATGCGGCGGCTCGCGGCCAACGAGCCCGAGGTCAACGAGGAGTGGATCTGCGACAAGGGGAGGTTCGGGTTCCGTTACGCCCAGCAGCGTGACCGGCTCACCACCCCGCTGGTCCGCAACGCCGAAGGCGTCCTGGAGCCGGCGAGCTGGCCCGAGGCGCTGGAGGCGGCGGCGGCCGGACTGCTCGCCGCCCGGGGCCGGGCCGGAGTGCTGACCGGCGGCCGGCTGACGGTGGAGGACTCCTACGCGTACAGCAAGTTCGCCCGGGTCGCCCTCGACACCAACGACATCGACTTCCGCGCCCGGGTCCACAGCGCCGAGGAGGCCGACTTCCTGGCCGCCCGCGTCGCCGGACGGGGCCGGGACCTGGACGGCGAGGGGGTCACGTACTCCGCGCTGGAGAAGGCCGCCGCGGTGCTGCTCGTCGGGTTCGAGTCGGAGGAGGAGGCCCCCGGGGTCTTCCTCCGCTTGCGCAAGGCGTTCCGCAAGAGCGGCCAGCGGACCTTCGCGCTCGCCTCGCACGCCACCCGCGGCCTGATCAAGGCGGGCGGCACGCTGCTGCCCGCCGCCCCCGGCACCGAGACCGAGTGGCTGGACGCGCTCGCGGGCGGCGTCGGCCTGGAAGCCGAAGGGGCCGCCGCGGCCGAGGCGTTGCGCGCGGAGGACTCCCTGATCATCGTCGGTGAGCGGCTCGCGGGTGTGCCCGGCGCGCTGTCCGCCGCGATCCGTACCGCCGCCGCGACCGGCGCACGCCTGGTGTGGATTCCGCGCCGGGCGGGCGACCGGGGCGCGGTGGAGGCGGGCGCGCTCCCCACCCTGCTGCCCGGCGGCCGCCCGGCCACCGACCCGCGGGCCCGGGACGAGGTGGCCGCCGTGTGGCGCGTCGCCGAACTGCCCTCGCGCCAAGGCCGCGACACCGGCCGGATCATCGAGGCCGCGGCCACCGGCGAACTGGGCGCGCTGCTCGTCGCCGGCGTCGGCGTGGAGGACCTGCCCGACCCGGCCCGTGCGCTCCAGGCCCTGGACGAGGTCGGGTTCCTGGTCTCGCTGGAGCTGCGGCCGAGCCAGGTCACCGAACGGGCGGACGTGGTCTTCCCGGTCGCCGCCGTCGCGGAGAAGTCCGGCACCTTCCTCAACTGGGAGGGCCGGGTCCGGATGTTCCAGGCGGCGCTGAAGCCGGAGCAGATGCCCCGGACCCTCGCGCCGGTCGACTCCCGGGTGCTGCACATGCTGGCCGACGCCATGGACGTGCACTTCGCGCTGCCGGACCTGACCGCCGCCCGCCGCGAGCTGGACCGGCTCGGCGGCTGGGAGGGCGGCCACGCGGACGACCCGCGCGAGTCGGCGCGGCCGCTGCCCCGGCCCGGCGACGGCGAGGCGGTCCTCGCGGGCCACCGGATGCTGCTCGACCTCGGCCGGCTCCAGGAGGGCGACACCGCGCTGGCCGGGACCCGGCACGCGGCCGTCGCCCGGCTCTCGGCCGGCACCGCCGCCGAGTCCGGCGTCAAGGACGGCGACCTGCTCGCCGTCGCCGGCCCCACCGGCACCGTCGAACTCCCCCTCCAGGTCACCGACATGCCGGACCGCGTGGTCTGGGTGCCGCTGAACTCGGTGGGACGCGGTATCCCCGCCGACACCGGTGCGAACCCCGGCGGCCTGGTGCGGATCGGCCCCGCCGCCGTCCCGGGTGCTCCCGTCGAACCATCGGAGGTACGAGCGTGACTGGCCTCACCGCATTCACGACGGCGCCCGGGGGCGCCGTCCTCGCCGCCGAGGATCTGTCGATGTTCGGCACCGACCCCTGGTGGCTGGTGCTCGTCAAGGCGGTCTTCTGCTTCGCGTTCCTGATGCTGATCGTGCTCTTCTCCATCGTGTGGGAGCGCAAGGTCGTCGCCTGGATGCAGCTGCGGATCGGCCCCAACCGGCACGGCCCCTGGGGACTGCTCCAGTCGCTCGCGGACGGCATCAAACTGATGCTGAAAGAAGACGTCATCGTCAAGCGCGCGGACAAGGCGGTCTACGTCCTCGCGCCGATCCTCGCGGCGATCCCCGCCTTCATGGCGGTCGCGGTCATCCCCTTCGGCCCGGCGGGCAACGAGGTCTCGATCTTCGGCACCCGTACGACGATGCAGCTCACCGACCTGCCCATCGCCGCGCTCTACATCCTCGCCGTGGGCGCGGTCGGGGTGTACGGATTCGTGCTCGGCGGCTGGTCCTCGGGCTCGACGTACCCGCTGCTCGGCGGAATCCGCTCGTGCGCCCAGATGATCAGCTACGAGATCGCGATGGGCGCGGCGTTCGCCTCGGTCTTCCTCTACTCCGGGTCGATGTCGACCTCGACGATCGTGGAGGCGCAGGGCGACCGGTGGTACATCATCCTGCTGCCGATGTCCTTCCTCATCTACATGGTGACGATGGTCGGGGAGGCCAGCCGGGCCCCGTTCGACATGCCGGAGTCCGAGGGCGACCTCGTCGGCGGCTTCAACACCGAGTACAGCTCCATCAAGTTCGCGATGTTCATGCTCGCCGAGTACATCCACATGGTGACCGTGTCGATGATCGCGGTGACGCTGTTCCTCGGCGGCTGGCGGGCCCCGTACCCGATCTCCGCGTTCTGGGAGGGGGCGAACCACGGCTGGTGGCCGATGCTCTGGTTCTTCCTCAAGCTCCAGGCGCTGATCTTCTTCTTCATCTGGCTGCGCGGCACCCTGCCACGCGTCCGCTACGACCAGCTGATGAAGCTCGGCTGGAAGGTCCTGATCCCGGTCTCGGTGGGCTGGCTGATGCTCGTCGCCACCGTCCGCGCGCTGCGGAACGAGGGCTACGACTTCTCCCGGATCGTGCTGTACGTCGGCGGGGCGGTGCTCGCGATCCTGCTGATCTCCCTGGTCGTCGACATGTTCCGCGACCGCAGGGCCAAGGAACGGGAGGCGGAGGCCGGGGACGAGCCCGCCTTCGACCCGATGGCGGGCGGGTATCCGGTGCCGCCGCTGCCCGGACAGATCCTGCCGCCGGTGCCCAGGCGCAGGCCACGACGGGAGCGGGAGCTCGTTGTCAGTGGTGGGCCCGATACTCAGAGTGACGACAACGCGAGTGACGGAAAGGAGGCCGGCGGTGTCTGAGAAACCAGAGCTCACGGGCTCATCGGGATCCGCTGGGTCCTCGGGCGAATCGGGAGCGGCGGGGGAGAAGTTCCAGAACCCCGTGGCCGGCTTCGGCGTGACCTTCAAGGCCATGTTCAAGAAGCGGCTGACCGAGCAGTACCCGGAGACGCCGAAGGTGACGGCGCCCCGCTTCCACGGCCGCCACCAGCTCAACCGCCACCCGGACGGCCTGGAGAAGTGCGTCGGCTGCGAGCTGTGCGCCTGGGCGTGTCCGGCGGACGCCATCTACGTGGAGGGCGCGGACAACACGGAGGAGGAGCGCTACTCCCCGGGAGAGCGCTACGGCCGCGTCTACCAGATCAACTACGCGCGCTGCATCCTCTGCGGACTGTGCATCGAGGCGTGCCCCACCCGGGCGCTGACGATGACCAATGAGTTCGAGCTTGCCAACACCACCCGCGAGAGCCTCATCTACACCAAGGACGAGCTGCTCGCGGGCCTGGAGGAAGGCATGGTCGACAGCCCGCACGCGATCTTCCCGGGCACGGACGAACAGGACTACTACCGGGGTCTGGTCACCGAGGCCGCCCCCGGCACGGTCCCTCAGCCGGCGCTCTCCAAGGGCGAGGGCGCCAAGCCCGACGAGTCCGCGGGAGCCACCGGCGTACAGCCGGACAAGGGGGTGGACGCATGAGCGCGCTGGCCGCTGCCGCTACCACCACGTCCACCGGTGAGGCCGTCCAGTTCTGGATCCTGGGGACCGTCGCCGTGATCGGCGCGTTCGCCACGATCCTGCTGAAGAAGTCCGTGCACAGCGCCCTGGCGCTCGCCGGGACCATGGTCGTCCTCGCCGTCTTCTACCTCGCCAACGGCGCCTACTTCCTGGGCATCGTCCAGATCATCGTCTACACCGGCGCGATCATGATGCTGTTCCTCTTCGTCGTGATGCTCGTCGGCGTCACCGCGGCGGACTCCCTCAAGGAGACCCTCAAGGGGCAGCGCTGGCTGGCCGTGGGCTGCGGCCTCGGCTTCGGCGTCCTGCTGATCGGCGGCATCGGCAACGCGTCGCTGTCCACCTTCAACGGTCTGGGCGCGGCCAACGCCCTGCACGGCGGAAACGTCGAGGGGCTCGCCAACCTCATCTTCACCAAGTACGTGTTCGCCTTCGAGATCACCGGCGCTCTGCTGATCACCGCGACGGTCGGGGCGATGGTGCTCACGCACCGCGAGCGCACCGAACGGGCCAAGACCCAGCGGGAGATGTCCGAGGAGCGCGTGCGCGGCAAGCACCTCCCGCCGCTGCCCGCCCCCGGTGTCTACGCCCGGCACAACGCGGTGGACATCGCCGGTCTGCTCCCGGACGGCAGCCCGTCCGAGCTCACCGTGATGAGGACGCTGCGGGAGCGGGGCCAGATCCGCGACGTCTCGCAGGAGGCCCTGGCCGACCTCAAGGCGCTGGAACAGCGCTCCGGGGAGCGGCTGGGACGTGAGGACGCCGACGCCGTGGCCCGAGGGGCCGACCCGGCATCCGCGGCGGAGAACTCGGAGGCCGCCAAGTGAACCCGGTCAACTACCTCTACCTCGCGGCCCTGCTGTTCGCGATCGGCGCCTCCGGGGTGCTGATCCGGCGGAACGTGATCGTGCTGTTCATGTGCATCGAGCTGATGCTCAACGCGTGCAACCTGGCGCTCGTCACCTTCTCCCGGATGCACGGAAACCTCGACGGACAGATCGTCGCGTTCTTCACGATGGTCGTCGCCGCCGCGGAAGTCGTCGTCGGGCTCGCGATCATCGTGTCGTTGTTCCGCTCCCGCCACTCGGCCTCGGTCGACGACGCCAGCCTGATGAAGCTGTAAGGGGACCGGAATCGTGGAGAACCTGATCGCGCTGCTCGTCGCGGCGCCCCTGCTCGGAGCGGCGGTCCTGCTCTGCGGCGGACGTCGGCTGGACGGGGTCGGGCACTGGCTCGGCACCGTGCTCGCCGCCGCCTCGTTCGTCGTCGGCGTCGTCCTCTTCGCCGACATGCTGGGGAAGGGGCCCGAGGACCGGGCCCTGCACCAGCACCTGTTCAGCTGGATTCCGGTGGAGGGCTTCCAGGCCGACATCGCCTTCCAGCTCGACCAGCTGTCGATGACGTTCGTCCTGCTCATCACCGGTGTGGGCACGCTGATCCACATCTACTCCATCGGCTACATGGAGCACGACGAGCGCAGGCGCCGCTTCTTCGGCTATCTCAACCTGTTCCTCGCGGCGATGCTGATCCTGGTCATCGCCGACAACTACCTGCTGCTGTACGTCGGGTGGGAGGGCGTCGGTCTGGCGTCGTACCTGCTCATCGGCTTCTGGCAGCACAAGCCCAGCGCGGCCACCGCCGCGAAGAAGGCGTTCCTGGTCAACCGCGTCGGTGACGTGGGCCTGTCGATCGCCATCATGCTGATGTTCACCACCTTCGGGACCTTCGCCTTCGGGCCGGTGCTGGAGGCGACCGGCGAGACGAGCCAGGGGAAGCTGACGGCGATCGGCCTGATGCTGCTGCTGGCCGCCTGCGGCAAGTCGGCCCAGGTGCCGTTGCAGTCCTGGCTGGGCGACGCGATGGAGGGCCCGACCCCGGTCTCCGCCCTCATCCACGCCGCGACCATGGTCACCGCCGGCGTCTATCTGATCGTCCGCTCCGGCGCGATCTTCAACGCCGCCCCGGACGCCCAGCTGGTCGTGGTCATCGTCGGCGCGGTCACGCTGATCTTCGGTGCGATCGTCGGTTGCGCCAAGGACGACATCAAGAAGGCGCTCGCCGGCTCCACGATGTCGCAGATCGGCTACATGATCCTCGCCGCGGGCCTCGGCCCGATCGGCTACATCTTCGCGATCATGCACCTGGTGACGCACGGCTTCTTCAAGGCCGGGCTCTTCCTGGGGGCCGGTTCGGTGATGCACGGCATGAACGACGAGGTCGACATGCGCAAGTACGGCGGCCTGCGGAAGTACATGCCGGTCACCTTCGTCACCTTCGGCCTCGGCTATCTCGCCATCATCGGCTTCCCGGGCCTGTCCGGCTTCTTCTCCAAGGACAAGATCATCGAGGCGGCCTTCGCCAAGGGCGGAGCCGAGGGCTGGATCCTCGGCTCCGTGGCCCTGCTGGGCGCCGCGATCACCGCGTTCTACATGACGCGCGTGATGCTGATGACCTTCTTCGGCGAGAAGCGCTGGCAGCCCGACGCCGAGGGCCACGAGCCCCACCCGCACGAGTCCCCGAAGTCCATGACGATCCCGATGATCGTGCTGGCCGTGGGCTCGGTCTTCGCCGGTGGCTTCTTCTCCATCGGCGACCGCTTCGTCAACTGGCTGGAGCCGGTCACCGGTTACGACCACGGGCACTCCCCGCTGAGCGCGGCCACCGTCACCGGAGCCACCGTGGTGGCCCTGGTCGTCGGAGTCGGCATCGCCTGGACGATGTACGGGCGCAAGCCGGTGCCCGTCCTCGCCCCGCGCGGCTCGCTGCTCACCCGGGCGGCCCGCCGCGACCTGCTCCAGGACGACTTCAACCACGTGGTCCTGGTCCGCGGCGGCGAGCACCTCACCCGCTCGCTCGTCTACGTCGACCACTCCCTGGTCGACGGCGTCGTCAACGGCACGGCCGCGTCGGTCGGCGGGCTCTCCGGCCGGCTGCGCAAGCTGCAGAACGGCTACGCCCGCTCCTACGCGGTCTCGATGTTCGGCGGTGCGGCGGTCGTCATCGCCGCGACCCTGCTGATGAGGGCGGTCTGATCACATGTCCTTTCCCCTCCTGACCGCGACGGCGGCGCTCCCGGCCATCGGAGCCATCGCCACCGCCGCCGTCCCCGCCGCACGGCGCACCGTGGCCAAGTGGCTCGCGCTGTTCTTCTCGCTGGGCACGCTCGTCCTCGCGGGCATCGTCTTCGCCCGCTTCGAACCGGGCGGCGACCGCTACCAACTGACCGAGTCCCGGTCCTGGATCGCGGACTTCGGCGTCCGGTACGAACTGGGCGTCGACGGCATCGGGGTGGCCCTCCTCGGGCTCACCGCGCTGCTGATCCCGTTCGTCATCGCGGCGGGCTGGCACGACGCCGACCCCCTGGAGACCAAGTCCTCGCGCTGGCGGCCCACCCAGGGCTTCTTCGCCCTGATCCTCATGGTCGAGGCCATGGTGATCCTGTCGTTCCTCGCGACCGACGTCTTCCTCTTCTACATCCTGTTCGAAGCCATGCTCATCCCGATGTACTTCCTCATCGGCGGCTTCGGGGACCGGGCCCACGCGGGCAGCGACGAGAACGCCGCGAAGCAACGCTCGTACGCGGCGGTCAAGTTTCTCCTCTACAACCTGGCCGGCGGCCTGATCATGCTGGCCGCCGTCATCGGGCTCTATGTGGTCGCGGGCAGCTTCTCGCTCTCCGAGATCGTGGCCGCCCGGGCCGACGGCACCCTGGAGATGGCGACCAGCACGGAGCGGTGGCTGTTCCTCGGGTTCTTCCTCGCCTTCGCGATCAAGGCCCCGCTCTGGCCGCTGCACACCTGGCTGCCCAACGCGATGGGCGAGGCGACCGCACCGGTCGCCGTCCTCATCACCGCGATCGTCGACAAGGTCGGCACCTTCGCGATGCTCCGCTTCTGCCTCGGGCTCTTCCCCGAGGCCAGCAAGTGGGCGACTCCGGTCGTCATCGCCCTGGCGCTCGTCTCCATCGTCTACGGGGCGCTGCTCGCGGTCGGCCAGCGCGACATCAAGCGGCTCATCGCCTACGCCTCGATCTCGCACTTCGGCTTCATCATCCTGGGCATCTTCGCGATGACCAGCCAGGGCCAGTCGGGCGCCACGCTCTACATGGTCAACCACGGCATCTCCACCGCCGCGCTGCTGCTGGTCGCCGGATTCCTCATCACCCGGCGCGGCTCACGGCTCATCGCGGACTACGGCGGGGTGCAGAAGGTCGCCCCCGTCCTGGCGGGCACCTTCCTCATCGGCGGTCTGGCGACCCTGTCGCTGCCGGGGCTCGCCCCGTTCGTCAGTGAGTTCCTGGTCCTGGTCGGCACGTTCAGCGCCTATCCGGTGGCCGGGATCATCGCCACCTCCGGCATCGTGCTCGCCGCGGTCTACGTCCTGGTGCTCTACCAGCGGACGATGACCGGCCCGGTCAACGAGTCGGTGCGGACCATGCCCGACCTGAAGGTCCGTGAGCTGGCGGTCGCCGTGCCGCTGATCGCCTTCCTGATCTTCCTGGGCGTCTTCCCGAAGCCGCTCACCGAGGTCGTCAACCCGGCGGTCAAGCACACCATGTCCGACGTACAGAAGAAGGACCCCCAGCCCGAGGTGGAGGCCGCCAAGTGAGCGCAACAGCTGTCCACAGCCTGTGGACGACGGCGAGCGGGGTGACATCGGCAGCTCCGGGGGACCGCTTCACGGCGCCCACGATCGAGTACGCCCAGCTGGCGCCCGTCCTGATCATCGTGGTCGCCGCCGTCCTGGGCGTCCTGGCGGAAGCCTTCGTACCGCGCAAGGCCCGCTACCACACCCAGCTCTTCCTGACCGTGGTCGCGCTGGCCGCCGCGTTCGCCGCCGTCGTCGCCCTCGCGGCCGGCGGATACGCCACCACCAAGGCCCAGATCGCCGCCATGGGCGCGATCGCGGTCGACGGTCCCACCCTGTTCCTCCAGGGCACCATCCTCCTGGTCTCCGTGGTGGCCGTCTTCACCTTCGCCGAACGGCGGCTCGACCCCACCGCCCACGGCAACCGGGTCGACTCCTTCGCCGCCCAGGCCGGTACGGTCCCCGGCAGCGAAGCAGAGAAGGCCGCCACCCGCGCGGGCTTCGCCACCACCGAGGTCTTCCCGCTGGTCCTGTTCTCGGTGGCGGGCATGCTCGTCTTCCCCGCCGCCAACGACCTGCTGACCCTCTTCATCGCGCTGGAAGTCTTCTCGCTCCCGCTCTACCTCCTGTGCGCCGTCGCCCGCCGCAAGCGGCTGATGTCACAGGAAGCGGCCGTGAAGTACTTCCTGCTCGGCGCGTTCTCCTCGGCGTTCCTGCTCTTCGGGATCGCCCTCCTCTACGGCTACGCGGGCTCCCTCTCGTACGCCGCCATCGCCAACGTCGTCGACGGCTCGGTGCTGGAGATCGACCCGGCCCTCGCCGGGACGATGGGCAACGACGCGCTGCTGCTCATCGGCGGCGCGATGATCCTGATCGGCCTGCTCTTCAAGGTCGGCGCGGTCCCGTTCCACATGTGGACCCCGGACGTCTACCAGGGCGCGCCGACCCCGGTCACCGGCTTCATGGCCGCCGCCACGAAGGTCGCCGCGTTCGGCGCGCTGCTGCGCCTGCTGTACGTGGTGCTCCCCGGGCTCACCTGGGACCTGCGGCCGGTGCTGTGGTCGGTCGCGATCATCACGATGCTGGGCGGCGCGGTCGTCGCGATCACCCAGACCGACATCAAGCGGCTGCTGGCCTACTCCTCGATCGCGCACGCGGGCTTCATCCTCGCGGGTGTCATCGCGACCAGCCCGGAGGGGGTCTCCTCGGTCCTCTTCTACCTGGGCGCGTACTCCTTCGTGACGGTCGGCGCGTTCGCGGTCGTCACGCTGGTACGGGACGCGGGCGGCGAGGCCACGCACCTGTCGAAGTGGGCCGGGCTCGGCCGCCGCTCGCCGCTGGTCGCGGCGGTCTTCGCGGTGTTCCTGCTGGCCTTCGCCGGGATCCCGCTCACCTCGGGCTTCTCCGGCAAGTTCGCGGTCTTCAAGGCGGCGGCGGAGAGCGGCGCGGGTGCGCTGGTCGTCGTCGGTGTGATCTCGTCGGCGATCGCGGCCTTCTTCTACATCCGGGTGATCGTCCTGATGTTCTTCAGCGAGCCGAAGGCGGACGGCCCCACGGTCGCCGTGCCGTCCCCGCTGACCATGACGACGATCGGGGTCGGCGTGGCGGTCACGCTGGTGCTGGGCCTGGCCCCGCAGTACTTCCTGGACCTCGCGGGCCAGGCGGGGGTCTTCGTGCGGTAGGCGAGCCCTCGCGGAACGCGGTGGGCGAGCCCCCGTGCAACAGTGCCGGACGGTCCTTTATCCACAGGACCGTCCGGCGTTGTCGTAGGAGCCGCCTATCGTGGTCGGGGACGGAGAGCGGACGGACAGGGCCGGGCGTGCGGGCGGGACATTGCGGACCGGAGCCGGACACGGCGGGACCTCGGGGGACAGAGCATTGGGCGTGACCATGGATGAGACCGGGACGGTCACCGGCGACGGGACCGGCGCCGACAAGGGCGGCCGTGCCGAGACCGAGGCGCAGCGGACGCTGCACCGGGTCTTCGGGTACGACGCGTTCCGCGGCGAGCAGGGCGCGGTCATCGAGCATGTGGTGTCCGGCGGCGACGCCGTCGTGCTCATGCCGACCGGCGGCGGAAAGTCCCTCTGCTACCAGATCCCGTCCCTGGTCAGGCGCGGCACCGGGGTCGTCGTCTCCCCGCTGATCGCCCTCATGCAGGACCAGGTCGACGCCCTGCGGGCGCTCGGCGTGCGGGCCGGCTTCATGAACTCCACGCAGGACTTCGACGAGCGCCGCTCGATGGAGGCGCAGTTCCTCGCGGGGGAGCTGGACCTGCTCTACCTGGCCCCCGAGCGGCTGCGGCTGGACTCCACGCTCTCGCTGCTGGCCCGGGGCGAGATCTCCGTCTTCGCGATCGACGAGGCGCACTGCGTCGCCCAGTGGGGCCACGACTTCCGCCCGGACTATCTGGCCCTGTCCGTGCTCGGCGAGCGCTGGCCCGACGTCCCGCGCATCGCCCTGACGGCGACCGCCACGGGAGCCACGCACGAGGAGATCACCCGCCGCCTCGGCATGCCGGACGCGAAGCACTTCGTCGCCAGCTTCGACCGGCCCAACATCCAGTACCGGATCGTGGCGAAGTCCGAGCCCAAGAAGCAGCTCCTGACCTTCCTCAAGGAGGAGCACGCCGGGGACGCGGGCATCGTCTACTGCCTCTCGCGCAACTCCACCGAGAAGATCGCGGAGTATCTGAGTCGCAACGGCGTCGAGGCCGTGCCCTACCACGCGGGTCTCGACGCCTCGACGCGCGCCGCCCACCAGGCGCGGTTCCTCCGCGAGGAGGGCCTCGTCGTCGTCGCGACCATCGCCTTCGGCATGGGCATCGACAAGCCGGACGTCCGCTTCGTCGCCCACCTCGACCTCCCGAAGTCCGTCGAGGGGTACTACCAGGAGACCGGCCGCGCGGGCCGGGACGGCGAGCCGTCGACGGCCTGGATGGCGTACGGGCTCCAGGACGTCGTCCAGCAGCGCAAGCTCATCCAGGGCGGCGAGGGCGACGAGGCGTTCCGCCGCCGGGCCGCCTCCCATCTGGACTCGATGCTGGCGCTGTGCGAGACGGTCCAGTGCCGCCGGGCCCAGCTCCTCACCTACTTCGGCCAGGAGCCCACGGCGGCGAACTGCGGCAACTGCGACACCTGCCTGGTCCCGCCGGAGACCTGGGACGGCACGGTCGTCTCGCAGAAGCTGCTCTCCACGGTGGTCCGCCTCAAGCGCGAGCGGAACCAGAAGTTCGGCGCGGGCCAGATCATCGACATCCTGCTCGGCCGCAAGACCGCCAAGGTCATCCAGTTCGACCACGACCGGCTCTCCGTCTTCGGCATCGGCGAGGAGCTGGCCGAGGCGGAGTGGCGCGGCGTGGTCCGCCAGTTGCTGGCGCAGGGCCTGCTGGCGGTCGAGGGGGAGTACGGCACGCTGGTCCTCACCGACGAGAGCGCCACGGTGCTCGGCCGGGAGCGGGACGTCCTGCTCCGCAAGGAGCCGAAGAAGCCGACGACCCGCTCGTCGTCCTCGGCCGGCGGCGGCCGGGGCGCGAAGGGCAAGGCGGCCGCGGCCGACCTCCCGGAATCGGCGGTCCCGGTCTTCGAGGCGCTGCGCGCCTGGCGCGGCGCGACGGCCAAGGAGCAGGGCGTCCCGGCGTATGTGATCTTCCACGACGCGACGCTGAGGGAGATCGCGACCGTCCACCCGTCCTCGCTCGCGGAGCTGGGCGGCATCAGCGGCCTGGGCGAGAAGAAGCTCACGACGTACGGGGAAGGGGTGCTGGGAGTCCTGGCGGAGACGTCCCCGGGGGCGGCCCCGGCTCCCTCGGCCCCGGCGGCCCCCTCGGCCCCGGTGCCCACGGCACGTCCGGCGACCGCCCCGGCCCGCGCCAAGGCCCCCGCAGCACCGGCCGCCCACCGGGACAGCGACCCCGAGTTCGCCTGGGACGAGGAACCGCCCGAGTACGAGTGAGCACCGGGCGGTGAGAAGGAGGGCGAAGGAGGGCGGCGGACCTGTTCCGGGTCTGCCGCCCGGGCGTGCTTCACGGGCTTCGTCTCCCGGTCGCGGGTCAGCGTCTCAGGGGAGGCCCCCCCGAACGTGTGAACGCCGCGCCCACCGCTGACCGCAGCGCCGTCACCGGCCCCCTTCAGTCCCCGTCCCTGTCCCCGCCCCCGCCGAAGCCGCCGCCGAAGCCCCCGCCGCCGCTCCAGCCGTTGCCGGACTCGTTCTGCTTCACGTTGTGGTGGACGGCCACGGCGGTCCACTCGGAGCGGCGCATGACCTTCATCACCGTGCGGCCCCTGCGGCCGAGGCGGGTCAGTTCGCCGGCGAGGCCGATCGCCGAGGCCAGGGCGGCCAGCACCCGGTCGCGGTGGTCGGGGTATCCCGCCGCCTCGGCCGCCGCGAAACGGTCGAGGACGTCCGGCGCGAGGTCCGGCACGCCCGGGAAGTGGCGGTGGTACGGGAGCACACCGAGGAAGCGGCGGGTCTCCCGGGACAGGACGGCGCGCTCGACCATGGAGTCCAGGTACTCGTCCTGTGCGTACTGGTTGTAGTCATCCACCCAGTGCCGCGCGCGGATCTCCCGGCGGCGGCCCTTGGCCGGCGGGTCCAGGGTCCGGAGCAGGGCGGCGAGCAGCGGGTCGGCCGGGTCCAGCGGGTTCACCACTCGGACCCGGCCGCCCTCCTCCCGTATCCGCCCCTGGATCTCCAGCTCCGCGAGGACGGCCCCGGCGGTCCCGTACGCCAGATCGCGGGCGTTGCACACGGGCTTGCCCCGGTCCGGGTCCAGGGCGAGCAGGATCAGCTCCTCGGGCAGCGTCAGGGCGTGGGAGGGAGAGGTCATGGCGCCGTGACGATCCTGCCGGTCACGTCTCCGAGGCCCACGCGGGTGCCGTGCGGGCCCGGGGCCCAGGCGGTCAGGGTGACCGTGTCGCCGTCCTCCAGGAACGTCCGCTTGCCCTCGGGCAGTTCCAGGGCGTCCCGGCCGTTCCAGGTGAGCTCCAGCAGGGAGCCGCGCTGCGTGGTCTCGGGGCCGCTGACCGTGCCGGAGCCGTACAGGTCGCCGGTGCGCAGCGACGCGCCGTTCACCGTCATGTGGGCGAGCTGCTGGGCGGCCGTCCAGTACATCGAGGCGAACGGCGGCTCGGCCACCACCTGGCCGTTGATCTCGACGGTGATCCGGATGTCGAAGCCGCCGTGCTCCTCCTCCCCGGAGTCGTCCAGGTACGGCAGGAGCGGGACGTCCCGGGCCGGCGGGGCGGTGCGGGCCGCGTCCAGGGCCTCCAGCGGGGTGACCCACGCCGATACGGAGGTGGCGAAGGACTTGCCCAGGAACGGGCCCAGCGGCACGTACTCCCATGCCTGGAGGTCGCGCGCTGACCAGTCGTTGAGGAGCGAGAGCCCGAAGACGTGCTCGCGGAAGTCGGCCAGCGGGACCGGGGCGCCGTGGGCGGAGGGGACGCCGACGACGAAGCCGACCTCGGCCTCGATGTCCAGCTTCACCGAGGGCCCGAAGACGGGCGCCGGGTCGGCGGGGGCCTTGCGCTGGCCGCTGGGGCGCACCACGTCCGTACCGGAGACCACGACGGTGCCGGAGCGGCCGTGGTAACCGATCGGCAGGTGCTTCCAGTTGGGGGTGAGCGCGTCGCCGTCCGGGCGGAAGATCCGCCCGACGTTGGTGGCGTGGTGCTCGCTGGCGTAGAAGTCGACGTAGTCCGCGACCTCGTACGGCAGGTGCAGGGTCACCGCGTCCACCGGGTGCAGCAGCGGCTCCACGTCGGCGCGGTGGCCCGGGACGGTCACCCAGGCGGTGAGCGCGCGGCGCACGTCCCGCCAGGCGGTGCGGCCCGCCGCGAGCAGAGGCGTCAGGCTCGGCTGCGCCAGGAGCCCGGCGTAGGGGGAGCCGAGCGCGTGGGCGGCGGCCCCGGCGTCCAGGACGTGGTCGCCGATGCGGACGCCGACCCGGCGGTCCTCGGGGTGGTCGGGGGTGGAGAACACACCGTAGGGCAGGTTGTGCGGGCCGAAGGGGTCGCCCTCGGGCAGGTCGAGCGGGCTGCTCTGCTCGGGCATGTGTTGCTGCCTCGCTTTCCAGGTCGTGTGGGGGACACGTTACGTCGGAGGTCCTACCCCACGGCAGTGCCCCGACTATCCCCAACTGCACCTATTGCCCGGAAAGTTCGCAGAGCCTCTCGGAAAGGCCCCCGGAAATCCGGGGGCCTGACGGGGGACCCGACGGGACCCGACGACATGACACGCGGACCGGTCGCGACGGAACACCCCCTCCGCTCAGCCCGCCGTGCGCGCGATGCGCTTCTCCCAGGTCCGGTGGAAGACGATCTCGCCGCCGTCCTTGCAGATCACCTCGTTGGAGGTGATGAAGTCGTTGTCGTCGGCGGCGATCTCGGAACGCGTCTCGATCTCCACGTCCCAGGCCATCTCCGGCCGGTGCAGCCGGATCCGCCAGTCGCTGCGGGTGCGCGCGGAGAGCGGGTCGTCCTGCTGGATCGTGTACGTCTCCAGGGCGTCCTCGGTGAATTCGAGGCCGTCCGGGTAGACGCGCGTACCGCCGTAACGGGGGTCGACCTCCATCCGCCACTCGCCCTTGGCGACATCGCGGACGACGAGGCGTTCGGGGCGCGGCTCCTCCAGGGTGACCGGGTACACGACGCCGAGCGGTTCGGACTGTTCCGGGTCGCCGAAGGTGATCGCGGGGTCCTCGGTGTGGCGGCGCACCGGCAGCTCGACGAAGCTGCCGTCCGCGTCGAGGGTGAAGCCCGCCGAACCGGCCTGGGGCCAGATCCAGGGCCAGTACGCGGAGGAGATCGCGATCCGGATGCGGTGGCCGGGCGGGAAGGTGTGGCCGATGCCGTTGAGGTCGAAGGTGACGGATTCGCTCTCGCCGGGGGTCCAGTCGTCGGTGCGGTCGCGGCCGTGCCGGGCGGCGAGGTTGAGGACGCCCCGGGTGACCAGGGTGGAGGAGCCGTCCGGGGCCACGTCGCAGAGGCGGGCGATCGCCTGGCCGCGCGGGACGTCCATCCGGATGCGGAGCTTCACCCGGGGGCGGCCGAGGATCTCGATCGGGGCCTCCTCGACGGGGAATTCGAACGACACCGACTTCGCGTCCTCGTCCCGCTGGTCCGGCGGCAGGTCCGCGTCGTTGCCGAACGGGAAGAAGCGCCCCGCGTCCAGCCCCGTCTGCTGCGGCGAGGCGACGATCCGCTCGCCGCCCTGGAGCGCGTACGCCACCGGGGTGACGTTCTCCGACGGCCAGGAGGCGTCCCCGACCCAGCGGCCGGGCAGCGTCTCGTACACCGTGGCGGGCGGGTGCGAGCCGCTGATCCAGGACCGCAGCAGCGGCTCCCGCATCACCCCGGTGTCCTTGCCCTTGAGGTGCTGGTCCCACCACCGCAGGGTCTCCTGGAGGAAGCCGATCGCCGGTCCCGGCGGCAGCCCCCGGTCCGGGTACTGGTGCGACCACGGGCCGATGATCCCGCGCACCTGCCCCGGGTCCAGGTGCTCGACGAGCCGGAGGACGGTGTCGCGGTACGGGTCGTGCCAGCCGCCCACCGCCAGGACGTTCGCCTTGATCGCCCCGTAGTCCTCGCAGACGCTGCCATGCTTCCAGTAGTCGTCGCGGCTCTGGTGGGCCAGCCAGGTGTGGATGAGGGGGTCGACGGCCTCCAGCCGCTCCAGCCACATCTCCTTCCACTCGTCGCCGACCTGCGCCGGGTCCGGCGGCCGGGAGACGAAGGCGAGCATGGTGGCGGCCCAGGCGTGCATGTCGACGGCGAGGACGGAGCCGCCCATGTAGTGGACGTCGTTGTCGTAACGGTCGTCGGCCGAGCAGACGGTGACGATGGCCTTCAGCGGTTCGGGCGCGAGCTGGGCGATCTGGAGCGAGTTGAAGCCGCCCCAGGAGATGCCGAACATGCCGACCCGGCCCGAGCACCACTCCTGCTGGGCCAGCCAGTGGACGACGGCGACCCCGTCGCTGAGCTCCCGCTCGTCGTACTCGTCGCCCGGCAGGCCCTCGCTGTCACCGTGCCCCCGGACGTCGACCCGTACGGAGGCGTAGCCGTGGCCCGCGTACCAGGGGTGGCGCTGCCAGTCCCGGGGGGCGGTCCAGTCGCTGAGCCGGTAGGGCAGGTACTCCAGCAGGGCGGGGACCGGTTCGTCGGTCAGGGGGCGCCAGATCCGGGCGTAGAGCCGGGTGCCGTCGGGGAGCGGGATGTAGACGTCCTCGCGGGTCGTCTCGTACGGGAACTCGGTCGTGATGTTCATGGGTCACCTCGGTGGGGGACGGGGACGCCTTCTCGGGGCCGCTAGTGGACCGGGTGCATCGTGCGTTTCAGCCACGGCGCGGCGAGGATCATCGCCACCCCCGCCGCCACCGCGATCGCCCCGTTGACGCCGAAGTACGCGGGGTTGGAGACCTCGCCGTACAGCTTCACGATCTGGGCCTGGATGCCGTTGGCGACGGCCAGGGACAGGAACCACAGGGCCATCGTCTGGCTGGCGAACGCCTTCGGGGCGAGCTTGCTGCTGGCGGAGAGGCCGGAGGTCTCCAGCAGTACGTCACCGAGGCCGAGCAGCAGGTAGGAGCCGACGATCCACCAGGCGGCCATCTTGTACGTGTCGTCGGCGTGCCCGGACGTGGGCAGGACCATCAGCAGGAACGACAGGCCGCCCAGGATCACGCCGAAGGCGATCTTGTTGGAGGCGTGCGGCTGGCGGCGGCCCATCCTGACCCAGGTGGCCGCCACCACGGGTGCGAGCGCGACCTCGAACGCGCCGAGCGCGGAGGCGTACCAGCTGGCCGGGAAGGTGAAGCCGAGGACCTCGGTGCGGGCGTTGGTCGAGGCGAGCAGGATCATCGTCGAGTACGCCTGGAACAGGATGAAGTTGAAGACGACGGACCCCAGGAAGAGCACGACGTACGGGCGCAGCCGGCCGCGTTCCTCGGCGGTGACGCGGGGGCTCTTGAACATGACGGCGAAGTACGCGATCGGGGCGATGACCGAGACCACCGTGAGCACGTCCACGAACCGGTCGATCGTGAGCCACCCCGCCAGCGCCAGGGCGGTGGCCACGACGGCGACCGCGATCGCCCCGCCGATGATCAGCCGCACCGCGCGGCGCATCGCGGCGGGGGCGAGCGCGAACTCGGCGGAGTGCTTTCGCCCGGCCAGGTGACGGCGGCCCGCGACGTACTGGATCAGGCCGAGGGTCATGCCGATCGCGGCGGCCGAGAAACCCCAGTGCCAGCCCGCGTGGTCGCCCAGCCAGCCGGTGATCAGCGGACCGGCGAAGGCTCCGATGTTGATGCCCATGTAGTAGAGGGCGAAGCCGGCGTCGCGCCGCTCGTCGTCGGTGCGGTAGAGCTTGCCGACCATGGAGGCCACGTTGGGCTTGAGCAGGCCCGTTCCGGCGCTGATCAGGCCGAGGCCGACCCAGGTCATCGCGTCGGTGGGCACGGCCATGGCGTAGTGGCCGCAGGCGATGAGGATGCCGCCGTACAGCACGGCCCGGTACGAGCCGAGGATGCGGTCCGCCAGCCAGCCGCCCGCGACGGAGACCAGATAGACGAGCGTCCCGTACGCGGCGGACACGGAGGCGGCGGTTCCGGGGTTCATCCCCATGCCGCCGTTCGCCACCGTGTCGGCGAAGAACAGCACCAGGATCGCCTGCATGCCGAGGAACGAGAACCGCTCCCAGACCTCCAGGCCGGACAGGGTCATCAGACCCCGTGGCTGGCCGAAGAAGGCGCGGTCGTCCTCGGGCGGCGGCTGGGCCGGCTCGGTGTCGGCGGTCGTGTTGGACAAAGCAGACACTCCTGATCGTATGAGCTGATCCCGAACATACCGGCGGTGGTGGGAAGCCGCCCACGGTGATCCATAGGAGACCGGATACGCTGAAGTTGATTCGAGAGGTGACACGTCGACATCGCGTGTGATCGTCAGCAGACAGGAGATGCCCTCGTGACCGTCGTCGGGCCGTTCGGACTGCACGTGCGGGACCAGGCTCTTGAGGCCGACGTCCAGACGGGCCTGGCCGCTGTCGAGGCGGGGCTGCTCGAAGCCACCAAGAGTGATGTGCCCTTCATCACCGAGGCCGCCCAGCACCTGGTGCGGGCGGGGGGCAAGCGGTTCCGCCCCCTGCTGGTCATGCTCGCGTCACAGTTCGGTGATCCGGACGCGCCGGGCGTCGTCCCCGCGGCCGTCGTCGTCGAGCTGACCCACCTGGCCACGCTGTACCACGACGACGTGATGGACGAGGCCGACGTGCGCCGGGGCGTGGAGAGCGCCAACACCCGCTGGGGCAACTCGGTGGCCGTCCTCACCGGCGACTTCCTGTTCGCCCGCGCCTCGCACATCCTGGCCGACCTCGGCCCCGAGGCCGTACGCATCCAGGCCGAGGCGTTCGAGCGGCTCGTCACCGGCCAGATCCTGGAGACCGCGGGCCCGCGCGACGGCCGCGACCCGGTCGACCACTACCTGGACGTGCTCAGCGGCAAGACCGGCTCGCTGGTCGCCGTCTCCGGCCGGTTCGGCGCGCTGATGGCCGGGGCCGACGAGCGGACCGTGGACATCCTCACGCAGTACGGGGAGCGGCTCGGCATCGCGTTCCAGCTCGCCGACGACGTACTCGACATCGCGTCCGACACCCACGAGTCCGGCAAGACCCCCGGCACCGACCTGCGCGAGGGCATCCCCACCCTTCCGGTGCTGCGGCTGCGCGCCCAGGCGGCGGCGGACGGCAAGCCCGACGACCTGGAGCTGGTCGAGCTGCTCGACGGCGACCTCAGCGACGACGACAACCTCGCGGAGGCGCTGCGCCGGCTGCGCGCCCACCCGGCGCTGGAGCAGGCCCGCCAGGACACCGTCCGCTACGCCCAGGAGGCGCGCGCCACGCTCGCGCCGCTGCCCGAGGGGTACGCGAAGTCCGCGCTGGAGGAGCTGTGCGACGCGGTGGTGCACCGCGCGGGCTGAGCGGCACGCGCCGCGCGCCGCGGCCGGGCTTCCTTGGTCGACGGTGCGTCATGCGGTGCGCCTTCGGCGGGGCCTACCCCTACTGGATGGCCGACTCACCCCCTCTGGTTGTCATACCGGAGCAGTAGGCGGAGTTGATCCCCGGGGCTGACGCTTCATCCCGCCCGATTTGGTCAGATGGATATCAACCACTCCTGACCACATCGGGTGAGCAGGGCGGCAGGGAGTGGTCGAGCGAACCGGACGGAAGCCGCCGACCACGGAGGTAGGGCACACATGGCACCGAACGACAGCGCAGAGACCACCGGCGAGGCCACGGGCACTGTCAGGGGCCGCCGGAAGGCGACGCGCTACATCGTCCCCGTCGCGGTCGCGGGAGTGGCGGCCGCGACCATCGGGCTCGTCCCGGCGCTCGCGAACTCGGGCGACCCGGACCTGCCGAAGATCAGCGCACAGGAGCTCATCGAGAAGATCGCCGCTTCCGACGAGCAGCAGCTCTCGGGAACTTTCAAGATCAGCACCGACCTCGGCCTGCCCCTCGACGGCCTCGCGGGTTCCTTCCTGCCGGACGGCGGCAAGGGCGGGGACGGCGGCGCGACCGCACCGCAGGACAAGCTCATGGAGCTGACGTCCGGCACGCACACGCTGCGGGTGGCCGCGGACGGCCCGGACAAGCAGCGCCTGTCCATCGTCGGGGGCGCGTCCGAGTACAGCGTCGTCCACAACAAGGGCGAGGTCTGGGCGTACGACTCCGAGTCCGACGAGGTCTACCACGCCAAGGCCCCCGAGGCGTCCGGCGAGACCGAGGGCCGGGACGCCCCGAGGAAGGGCCCCAAGCCCACCGAGGACCTGCCGGCGTCCCCCAAGGCGTTCGCCGAGCAGGCGCTCGCGGCGGTCGGCGACACCACCTCGGTCACCGTGGACGGCACCGCGCAGGTGGCGGGCCGGGACGCGTACCAGCTGGTCATCAAGCCCAAGCAGTCCGGCTCGACGGTCGGTTCGGTGCGGATCGCGGTGGACGCGGAGAACGGCGTGCCGCTGAAGTTCACGCTGGCCGCGGCGAGCGGCGGCAAGGCCGTGGTCGACGCGGGCTTCACCAAGGTCGACTTCTCCCAGCCCGCCGCCTCCACGTTCGACTTCACCCCGCCCAAGGGCGCGAAGGTGACGGAGGCCGACGAGCTGGAGACCGGCAAGGACGAGCACGGGGCGCCGCAGAAGGCCCTCCCGGAGCAGTTCTCCGGGCAGCTCCCCGGCCTGGAAGGGCTGACGGGCTCCGAGGGCGTCAACGTCATCGGCGAGGGCTGGACGTCCGTCGCCGCCATCGAGATCCCCGGCGGCAAGGGCCTGCCCACGGGGGACTCGGGCGACGTGCCGGCCGGGGCCCAGGGCTTCCTGGACGCGCTGGGCGACAAGGTCAGCGGGAAGTTCGGCTCGGGCACGGTCTTCAAGACCCGCCTGGTCAACGCCCTGGTGACGGACGACGGCAAGGTGTACGTGGGAGCCGTGACGAAGGACACGCTGGTCCGGACGGCCAACGACGCCAAGTAGCGCCTTCCGGGACGCCTGGTCGTCCCGCTCCGCCGGACTCTTTCCCGCCTCGTCCCTCCGCGCGTACGCCGGTGGGGCGGGGCGGTTCGGCTGTCACGGTCCGAGGACGGTGGCGAGAGGCCGTGAGGTCGTGAGGTCGTGTGGCCGCGAGGTCGCCAGGCTGTGAGGTGGCGAGGCTGCGTGGCCGCGAGGCTGTGGGGTCGCGAAGCTGCGTGGCCGCGAGGCTGTGAGGCGGATGGAAAGGGCCGGGCAGGGGCCTGGCGCGGTGCCGAGGGTCGTCCCATGGCCGGATCGGATCGGTGAGCGGGCGTCCGTGCCGTCGGCCGGGCGAGCCGTCCCCCGATCGGCTCGTCGCGGCACGAACGGCACGAACGGTGCGGAGAACGAGAGCGACACGACACGGTACGTTCCGTTTCCGCTTCGGTATTGTTCGGCCTGTGACGACTATCTGTCAATAAGGAATGGCTGGAACCGCCCCTATGCTCACCGGATGATCACACCGCCGAGTGGCCTGCGACGCAACGAGCGATCCCACCGAGCGATCCTCCAGGCCGCGCTCGACCTCTGCACGGAGAAGGGGTACGGGCGCGTCACGGTCGAGGCGATCGCGGCCCGCGCCGGGGTCAGCAAGAAGACGATCTACCGCTGGTGGCCGTCGAAAGGGGCCGTCCTGCTGGAGGCGTTCACCGACGCCCTGGTCGACGCCAGCCCGTTCGTGGACACCGGTGACATCGGGGCCGACCTGCGCACGCACGTCGCGGCAGCGGTGAAGCTGCTCTCGGTGCCGCCCTTCGGCCCGGCCTACGCGGGCATCCTCTCCGAGCTCCACCACGACGACGTCCTCGCCCAGGCCCTGAAGGACCAACTGGTCGACCCGCGCGTCGAGGAGGCGGTGGGCCGGCTGCGCAGCGCCCAGGACCAGGGGCAGATCCCCCCGGGCGCGGACCTCCCGCTGGCCGTGGAGATGCTGTACGGCCCCGTCTACTACCGCCACGTCCTGCGCAAACCGGTCCAGGACGAGCCGACGATCGCCACCCTCGTGGCGCACGTACTGCGGTCGCTGGGTGCGCCGGGCTACTGAGAGGCGCGGAGCGACGCCGTACGGGCCGGGGAACGGCATCGAGGAGCGGGCGACCGCGTACCCCCGCATGGCCGGGGCTCGGGCCTCGTCGTCGCCGGCCACCGCCGATATCGATCGGCCGCCCCTCCCGGGGCCCTGAGGCACACCCCCCGGACCGGGCCTCACACGGCTGCCGCCCACCGGTGGCCGGTCCCGGTACGCCGGGTGATGCTGGTCCGGCACGTGCCGGTGCACCGGTGCGCCGGAGCCTGAGGGTGGGTGGAGCCGTGTCGTACGCCGATACCCCGGCCGGATCCGGAAGGGCCGGCCCGGTCCGGCCCGAGCCCGACCGGGCCAGACCTGGAACGCCCGCCGGGGAGGCTCGCACCGGGGAGGCCCCCACTCCGACCCCCACCCCCGGGGCTCCCGCCCCCACCCCCGGGGCTCCCGCCCCCACCCCCGGGGCTCCCGCCCCCACCCCCGGGGCTCCCGCCCCCACCCCCGGGGCCCCCGCCCTCGACCGTGCCCTCCTGGAGACGCTCTTCGCCCAGTCCTCCGTGGGCCTGGTCGTCCTCGACCCGCAGTTGAGGCTGGTCCGCGCCAACGCCCTCGTCGAAGGCGTGGACACCGAGGGGCAGATCGGGCTCCGGTTCAGCGAGGTCTTCCGGCTCGACGACCCGGGCGGCTCCGAGCAGTTGCTCAACCGGGTGCTCGCCGGCGAGGGGCCCGTACGCGACCATCTCGTACGCGGCCGGCTCCGCCAGATCCCCGGGGACCGCATCTTCCTGGTCTCCGCCTACCGCCTGGACGGCCTGCCGGATGGCTTCCCGGACGGCCCCCGGGACGATCCTCCGCACGGCCGCCCGGACACCACCCCGCACGGCCCCCCGACCAGCCCCGAGCCCGAGCCCGACCCCGAGCCCAATCCCGAGCCCGGCCCCCACGACACCGCCGCCCTGGGGCTGGTGACCGCGATCGTCGACGTCACCGAGTCCGAGCGGGCCCGCTCCCGGGAGGCCACGCTCGCCGCCGTGCGCGACGCGGTCGGCGGCTCCCTGGACGTGGCGACCACCTGCCGCGCCTTCGTCGACGCGCTGGTACCGGGGTTCGCCGACCTCGCCGTCATCGAGGTGGTGGACGAGGTCCTGCGCGGGGCCGACCCGCCCGTGGGGTCGCTGCCGCCGGACACCCCGCTGCGCCGCGCGGCGAGCGGCCGGTGCGACAGCGTGCCGGGCGGTGAGGAGGTCGGGAAGCGGATCCAGGGCCGCCGCCCGGTCGGCGGGACCCGCCGCCTCCCCCTCCGTACGCCGTACGCGCTCGCCGTCGCCGACCTGGAACCCCGGCTCGTCCCCCTCGGCCCCGACACCGAGTGGCTGGGCGCCGACCCGGAGGGAGCGCGCACCATCGAGGAGACCGGCGCGCACTCCCTGATCGTGATGCCCCTGACCCTGCGGGGCGCGGTGCTCGGGCTGGTGAGCCTCTACCGCTGCGGGTCCGCCGAGCCCTTCGACCGGGACGACGTGACCCTGGCCGGTTCGGCGGCCACCCGGGCCGCCCTGAGCATCGACAACGCCCGCCGCTTCGAGCGGGAGCACGTGATCGCCTCCACCGTCCAGCGGCGGCTGCTGCCCCAGACCGAGCGCCGGCAGGCCGCCGTGGAGACCGCCCACGTGCTGCTGCCCGGCCGGGACAGCGGCTGCTGGTTCGACACGATCCCGCTGTCCGGAGCGCGTACGGCACTCGTCGTGGGCGGCGTCGAGGGGGAGGGGCTCCAGACGGCCATCGCGATGGGCCAGTTGCGTACGGTCATCCAGGCGCTCGCCACCCTCGACCTGGAGCCGGAGGAGGTGCTGGTCCGGCTCAAGGAGACCGCCGACCGCCTGGCCCGCGAACGCGCCGCCCTGCCGCCGAGCGACTCCCTCCAGGGCGAACCGCTGCGGGCGGGATGCGTGTACGGGGTCTACGACCCGTTCACCCGGACCTGCACGGTCGCCCGGGCCGGACACCCCGCGCCCCTGGTCGTCGGGCCGGACGGGCGGGCGCTCGCCCTCGACGTACCGGAAGGGCCCGGCCTCTTCGACGCGGACAGCGACCTGTTCGCCCCCGCCGCCATCACCCTGGAGGAGGGCAGCATCCTGGCGTTCTGCACGGCCGAGCTGCTCAGCGACGAGCGCGCCGAGGACCGCATCACGCGGGCCCTCGCGCGCCCCGGCCGCAGCCTCCAGCAACTGGGCGACGACATCGTGTACGGGCTGCCGGACGACGCCCGCACCACGGGGGCGGCGCTGCTCCTGGCCCGTACCGGTACGGTCTCCGACCACCTGGTGGCCACCTGGGACCTGCCCCAGGACCCCACGGCGCCCGGCAACGCCCGCGTCCTCGTACGCGACCGGCTCCAGAGCTGGGGGCTCGACGAGGACACCGTCGACTCGACCGAGCTCATCGTCAGCGAACTGGTCACCAACGCCGTCCGTTACGGCACCCCGCCGCTGCGCCTGCGCCTGCTGCTGGACTCCACGCTGACCTGCGAGGTCCACGACGGCAGCGCGGCGGCCCCGCACCTGCGGCACGCCCGCACGGTCGACGAGGGCGGCCGGGGCCTGTTCATCGTCTCCCGCCTCGCCGCCCACTGGGGAGCCCGCCACGGCCCGGACGGCAAGGTTCTGTGGACGGAACAGGACCTTCCGGCCGGCGGAACCGTCCGGGATCCCTCGGGCGATGGCGGAACCGTCCGGGATCCCTCGGGCGGCGACGGAACCGTCCAGAGCCTCTCGGGCGGCGGCGGAACCGTCCAGCCCCCCTCGGGCGGCGGCGACAAGGACTGAGCCCTCAGCCGAACAGTCGCTCCAGGACCGCCGCCACCCCGTCCTCCGCGTTCGAGAGCGTCACCTCGTCGGCCGCCGCCCGCAGCTCCGGGTGCGCGTTGCCCATCGCCACCCGGTGGCCCGAGCGGCGGAACATCGGCAGGTCGTTGGGCATGTCCCCGAACGCCACCGTCCGCTCGGCCCCGATCCCCAGCAACTCGGCCGCCGACGCGATCCCGGTGCCCTTGTCCACCCCGTGCGGAGCGAGCTCGACCGTGCCGGGCCCCGCCATCGTGACGCTCGCCAGACCGCCGACGGCAGCGCGGGCGACGGCGGTCAGCGCGTCGTCGCCCAGCTCCGGGTGGCGGACGAGCACCTTGATCACGGGCCGCTCCCAGAGGGCGTCACGGGAGGACACGCATACGGCGGGGAGCGTCGGGTTCGGCATCCGGTACCCGTTCTCGATCAGCGTCACACCGTCCACGCCGTCCTGGTCCACGGCCGCGAACACCGCCCCCACCTCCGCCTCGATCTTGCCGAGCGCGGTGTCGGCGGCCTCCCGGTCCAGGGTGACGGACCGCAGCAGGCGCGCGCTGTCGGCGTCGTACAACTGCGTGCCCTGGCCGCACACGACGAGCCCGGCGTACGCCAGGTCCGCGAGCAGCGCCCGTATGCCCGGGACCGGCCGCCCGGTGACGATCAGGTGCCGGGCCCCGGCGGAGACGGCGAGGGCGAGCGCGGCGCGGGAGCGGTCGCTCACGGTGTCGTCCGGGCGCAGCAGGGTGCCGTCCAGGTCGGTGGCGACGAGGGCATATGCGGGTGGCGTGGGCATGGGCCACAGCCTAGAAGAGCCCGGACAGCCGCTTGCGCGCGAGGGGAAGATCCGGTAGAGGGGCCACCGCCGTTACGCGCGGTCCTGTCGAGCCGGGCAGGGCAGGTCGGGCGCGGCGCGGTTGGGGGAGCACGTCACCAGGGCGACGGAATGGAAGACCGTGCCGGTGAGGTAGTGGCCGAGGGATACGTCTCCGCCCCACGCAAGCCGCTCGATCGCGGCCTTGACCAAGAGCAGCAGCCTAGTCGATTCCCGGTCCTGGGCAGAGGCGAACCGGGGTGCGAACTCGGTGAGTTGGAGGCCCAGCCAGGCGCCGGCCTCTTTGGGCTCCTGCCAGGTTCCCCGGATCGTCGAGGGCGGTTTCATGAGCCAGTGCGCCGTCTGGATCGGGGGCGCCTCGGATACCGGGAACACGGCGACGGCTTCCCGGTGCCGGTCGTGGACTTCCTTGTCGCTGGTGGCCGTTGGGGCCTGGCCGGGGGGTCTGCGGATGCTCTCCTTGTCGAACGTCTTCTTCTCGCCGAGCCAGGCATAACCGTGGTGGTGCACTGCCGCTCCGTTCCAGCGGGCGAAGGCGGCCCCGGCCCGTGGCCGGTCGGTGAGGGCGGGGCCGCCGGTTCAGTGGTGCGCGGGATGGGTCAGGCGGAGAGCTCGAAGCGGGCCGGGTCGATGCCCGCCGCGTCCAGCTCCGCCGTGGTGAACCGCAGCGGCTCGGCGTCCGGGCGCTTGCTGTCGCCCATGGCCCAGGCGTCCGGCCCGATCCGCGCCAGCGTCACGCACGCCTCGCCGTCAGGGTGGGTGTTGCCGCCGCACGCTCTCGAGAACTCGGCTCCCTCGATGGGGAGCCCGTACAGATCGGTCATTGGTCGTGCCCTTCCTGATCTGCTGACGTTTGTGTGTGACGGCAGCAATGGTGTCCAGGAAGGGGTGGAAATTCTAGGCAGTTTCCTGTTCGCGCAAGAACTCGTCCCGGATGCCTTCGATCAGGGCCCGCATGTCGTCACCGGAAACAGCGGTTTCGCTGAAACCCTCGAACTTGGATACGTAGAGAGAAACGTCCCGAGGGTCGGTCACCACCATTTCCGCGTGAACCGTTTCGACAGTCACGGCACGGTCGTCCCGGATCACGAACGCGTGGTTCGCAATGTCGTGCTTCCGGCCTCCGAGAGGCACGACGCGTATGTCTACGTTCGGCAGGCGCGAAGCCGACACCAACCGGTCGAGCTGGCCCACCATGACCGTGGGCGGCACGATCAGCCACCGAAGCACCGGTTCAGTGATGACGAACTGGAACGTCTTCGTCTCGTCGTACAGGACCTCTTGTCGGTCGATGCGCGCACCGGCCGTGCGACGGACCGTCTCCTCGCTGAGATCGTCGTAACGAGAAAGGATCGCCTTCATGTACTCCGGGGTCTGGAGCAAGCCGGGTACCAGAGCGGGCTGGAACAGCCGCAGAAGGTTCATCCGGGCTTCCAATTCCCGCAGACGCCGCTGAGCTTTATGGAGTCCAGCGCGCTGAATCAGACGCCACGCGGTGGCCTCTGTCGCCGCGGCGCGGGCGGCGTCCAGATACTCTGCTTTTACGGACTCCGAGACGCCGATAGCCGTCAGTACGCGGTCGACGTCGTCCGCACTCGGGGAAATCTTCCCGGTCTCAATCCTGCTGAGCTTGCTCGGCGACATGACAGCGCTGCGGGCGACCGCTTTGGCCTCCATCCCGGAAGCGTTCCGCAGCACCCGCAGCGCGACGCCGAGCTCTGAACGGTTCACGCGCCGTGTTCGGCCCACCAGTCAGCGAACGGCACAGCGTGAGCAAGCGCCGTGTCCCGGTATGCCGCGTACTCGGCGGCCCGATCACCGGAGAGCACGTCGGCACCGACGAACTCGCCGTCCTCGGTGTAGTGCATGGGCGCTGCGGTGGTTGAGTCGAACAGCCAGAAGTCGCCCACGTCGACGAGCGGGTCCGGTTGCTCGGTCACGTCGAGGATGAAGAACTCCTCACCGGCCGTGCTGTTCGTGATGTAGCCCCAACCGAGTTCGTACCGCAGATAGGGCGTGAGCGGGCGCGTGACCACATGTACGCGGTACATCCTCCGTCCGGCGCTGACATGCTTGCGCACCTCGTCGAGCCAGTCAGTGTTGTAACCCTCCGGCTTCGGCTCGCCGTCGAGAAACAGCCGGTACGCGTCCACGTTGCCGGAGTGACCGTAATCGTCGCGGGTTTCCAGCCGGAACGCCTCCTGCTTGAAGTCGTCGAACATGTCTCCCAGGTTCTTAGACACCGAGCCGGCCTCCGAACGCTTCGATGATCAGATCCATGGGGATCTCGACGAGACCTTCGTGTGCCGGAATCTTGAGCCCGTGGCCCGTCGGCGTCTCACCCTGGACGAGGACGGTGCCCCGGTCGGTCTTGTAGATCGTGGGGCAGTTCGTCTTCTCGCACGTTGTCGCAAGCATGGTCACCTTCACAGGCGTTCCCCTCTGCCGTCAGTGCCGTCAGCGCCGTCTTTTCCGATCCTTCCGGTCCGCAGTGGCGCAGGGCAAGGGCCTCTGGTTTCCAGAACGGGAAACCGGGGCCGGCTCCTTCGGGGCTTTCGACTGAGCCTCGCTCCGCGTGTGCCTGCGGGGCAGCAAGCAGCCCCACCGTGCGTGCACGGTGGGGCTGTTGGGTGGGGCGGTCCGATCCGGGCCGGTCAGATGGTGCCGAGCTCACCGGACCGGATGCCCGCGACGAAGGTGGTGAACGCGTCGGCGGGGAGGGTGAGGGCCGGGCCGGTGGTGTTCTTGGAGTCGCGGACGGGGATCACGCCGTGTGGCGTGGCGAGGTTGGTGGCTACCTCGACGCACTGGCCGCCGTTGTTGCTGTACGAGGACGTGAACCAGTGCGGGGTCGGCGTCGGGGTCTCGGTCTCGGTGTCGGTGTCGATCGTCATGATGTCCCCTCTCGTAACTGCTCGGTCGTGGCCGCGGACGCCCGCCCCACCCGGGAAGGGGCCTCGGCTTGCAGTCGATGGTAGGTGCTCGACAGGCGGTCGACCCGGGGTCGGAGACGCTCAATCGCCGTACTTCGCCCACCATTCGGGGAACGGCACGGCCTGAGCCATGGCCGTGTCCCGGTAGGCCAGGAACCTGGTGAGCTGGTCCTCTTCGAGGAAGTCGGACCCCAGGTATGCGCCGTGTCCGTCGTACTTCATGGCGCTGACGACCCGCTCGTCGAAGAGCCAGAAGTCCGGGGCGTCCGGGATCGGGTTCTCCTGTTCGGTCGTGTCCAGGATGAAGAACTCCTCCCCGGCTGCCATGTTCCGGTGGTAGCCCCAGGCGAGTTCGAACCGCAGGTAGTCCGTCAGCGGGCGGGCGAGGATATGGACGCGGTAGATGCGCTTTCCCGACCGGACCGCGTTCCCGACCGTGGTGACCCAGCCGGCGGTTCCGTAGCCCTCGGGCTGCGGTTCGCCGGCAAGGAACGCGCGGTAGGCGTCGACACCCCCGGACTTGCTGTAGTCGTCCAGAGTCTCCAGCCGGAACGCCTCCCGGTCGAAGTCGTCGAACCAGTCGCTCAGCGTCTTGGGCGAGGTCGTCACTGACAGCCTTTCCGTTGAGTGGAGGGTTGGGACGGGCGGGGCGGGTGCCGGGCACTCGTCCCTGCTCGGTCGTGGCCGTGGAACACCGCCTGGGACGGGGTCTTGGCTTGCCGTCGATGGTAGGCGCTCGACACCTCAGCCGGAGCTGCCGGAAGTGGATGAAGCCACGAGCCAGGGGGCCGGAGCCAGGCGGCAGTTGCCCTTCGCGAGGAGCCTTTCGTGCCTGGCCGCTTCGCCGTTCCGTGCGGGCGCACACGGTGGCAGGAGTGCGTTCAGCGGGCCTTCACGGAGAGCGCTCAGGCCGACATCGTGCTGTCCTGGGGCGAGTCGGCGGTTGTCGACGGGACTACGAAGAAGACCAGTGCCGCGAGGGCGGCCACGCTCGCCGCGAGTGTCAACGTGACGGGGAGAGACCAGGTCGCGACGGGGCCGGCAACCGCTGCCCCCAGGGCGAATCCGGTGATCTTCAGGCTGGCCCCGGTGGTGAAGATCTGACCTCGCAGGTGGTCCGGGGCCTCCCGGTGGCGGACGGCGAACAAGGCGGCCAGTCGGGGGCCTTCACCTGTTCCCGCTATGAGCACGGCCACGATGAGCACGACTGGTTGACCCCACGCGGCCAACGCCAGCGCCACAGCCTGGACGAGCGCGCCGGCCCAGACGATCGTGTCGGGGGCGACCGAACGCGGAAACCGAGCGAGTACGGCGTTGGCCGCCAAAGCTGAGATCGCCACGCAGGAGAGCAGCACCGCGCCGCGGCCGGCCCCACCCAGAACACGTTCGCCGAGGAGCGGTATGCACGCCATCAGCATTCCCTGGGCGACGCAGGAGACGGTCGAGCTCAGCGTGGCCCGGGCCAGGGACGGTCGGGCGACGATGACCCGAAATCCGGCGGCAAGGTCGCTGGTCACCGACGCCGCCCGCACTCCCGGTACTCCCCGCGCCCTTGGTGTCCTTGGTGCCTCTGGCACCCTCGGAGCCCCCGGCACTCCTGGCACCCCCGGATCGCCTGGTGCCCCCGGCACTCCTGGCACCCCCGGTGCCCCCGGCGCCCGACCGGGACCGGCGGGCAGCATCCACGCGGCGGGCAGCGCCAGGGCGATGAGCACCACAGCGACCACCACGGCCATCGGGGCGCCCAGCGCCTCCGCCACGCCGCCCGCGAGAGCCGGACCGGCCAGACTCGCCATGCTGAACGTCATGGCATCGAGCGCGTTCGCCCGGGGCAGGCGGTCGCCCGCCACCACACGCGGAAGTTGCGCCGTCCAGCCGCCCGACAGAGCCGGCCCCAGCAGCCCGGTCACCGCTGCGATCAGGATCGTGACGGCGAACGGCCACCGCCCCAGCCCTCCGAGGATCACCCCCAGTCCCACCGCATAGGCGACAAGAGCCCCGGCCAGCAGGCGTCCCGGCCGGGCTGCCCGGTCGAGCAGCGTCCCGAGCAGCGGGCCCCCTAACGCGGCAGAGACCGTGATGCCCGCCAGCAGCGACGACGCGGCGACGGTCGATCCGGTCAGAGCGAAGGCCGCCAGCATCAGCGCCGGTCCTGACATCTCGTCCCCGGCACGGGCTGCCACGGCTCCTACGAGATAGATGCGGAGTGAGTAACGCTTTCTCATCGCCAGGACGTTACGGAGGTAACTCAAAACTGCGCAAGATGCGTTACATTCACTAGGTGTCATCCCACAGCGACGATTGGTCCACCCGACACTCCGTGCTGGCCACGGCCCGGCGCACCGCCGCCCTGATCAGCGTCCTGGCCGGCGACCGCCCCGACCCGGCTGAGGTCGCCGACGTGCTCCGCGCCTACGGTGAGCCCGACCCCGTCGACCTCACCACCCGCGATGTCGCGAAGATGCGGGCAGCCGCCTCCCTGCTGCGGCGCGTCTTCGCCGCCGGGCACGCCGACGACGCCGCGGCCATCCTCAACCAGCTCCTGAGGGACCACACCGGACCGCTCCGCCTGACCTCGCACGGCGGCAGCACCCCCTGGCACCCTCACCTCGACCGCGAGGACGACGCCCCCTGGGACGAGTGGCTCCTCGCCTCGTCCTGCATGGCCCTGGCCGTCCTCGTCTGGGACCGCCAACGTCCACCCGGCAGGATCTGCGCATCCCCCACCTGCCAGAACGCCTTCATCACCCAGGGCAGCGGCCCCGAGCGGCGCTACTGCTCCCGCCGATGCGCGACCCGCGAACGAGTCGCGGCCCATCGACGCTCCCGCTCCGCCGAACAGCCGGGCGAAGCCACCTAGGACATGTCCGGGCGATCATGATGCTGGTTAGGGTACGAGCGTGGCCAGGACGAGCGTGACAACGAGACCAGCAGCGTGGTCTGCCTGTGGGTTGAGCCGTGGGGAACTGATCACTGGATGGAGCCGGGCGAAGAGTTCACCGTCGTGACCGAGACGGACCCGGAGCACTCGCCGTTCAACGTGGTTGTGCATGATCCCGCCGCGTGCTGATGCGCCCGCACGATGGTGGAGTCGACTGAGATGTCCCAGTCGATCTCACCCGCGGCGTCGGCCGCTGCCTGGACCTGCTGGAGAAGGTGCTCCCAGGTTCCGTCGGCCGACCACAGACGGTGGCGTTCGTAGACGGTCTTCCACGGCCCGAACCGTTCGGGCAGGTCACGCCAGTGAACACCGGTCCGAACCCGGTACAGAATCCCGTCGATCACCTGCCGATGATCCCTCCACCTGCCACAACGCCTGTTGCTGACCGGCAGGAACGGCCGCAGCCGTTCCCACTCGGCATCACTCAGATCACCCCGCCCCATGACCACGTCAACGACCCGGTCAGGGAGTAGTCACATGATCGGCCGGGCAAGTCCCAAACGCTTCACGGCAGGGGGCGGACACTCCTCTTCTGCCCGGCGGCGGCGCCCTCGCTGCCGAGCAGGGCAGCGAGGGCCAATAGTCTCTACCGTGACGTCAGTACACGCCGTGCCCAACGAACGGGGAATCCCATGCCCGCTTATGTCATTGTCAACGTCGATGTGCTCGACGAGGAGGTTGGACTGGCCTACGCACCTGTGGCTCAGATGTCCATCCTCGCCTACGGCGGCCGTTACCTGGTCGCGGGCTCCACGCCCAAGCCCGTCGAAGGCACCTGGGACTCCTCCCGGTTCATGGTCATCGAGTTTCCCGACATGGACCGGATCCGGGAGTGGTACGACTCTCCCGAGTACCGGCAGGCCCGTGAGATACGAGAGGGCAAGGCTCAGGTGGGGATGCTGTTCGTGGATGGTGTGCCGCCTGAGGGCTTCTCCCTCCCGGCCTAGCTAGCTGTGCTGTTGGTGCGGTGACCAAAGAAGGTTGCCGGGAAAAGCTCGCGGCGTCCGACGCGTCGCACCGGACGCCCAGGGTTGATTCGCCAAGATCGACCGGACAGGGCCTAGGGCGCCGAGGGCCAGGGCGACTCTGGCGTCAGTGCGCCCAAGGCAGACGAACCGCCTCGATTCCGGAGTCGTTCAGCAACGCGTCGATGAGGGCCGGGGGTCCGGCGACCTCGGTGGCCCACAGGTCGTAGTCGGCCCGCACGCGCACGGAGGCCGTCGAAGTCGATCGCGCCGAGCACCAGTGGAGTTCCGCCGCCGGAAGCCGGAAGCCGGAAGCCGGAAGCCGGAAGCCGGAAGCCGGAAGCGGGCAGCCGGAAGCGGGCAGCCAGAAACCGGACGCGGGTCGCCGAAGCCCCACCGTGCGTGCACGGTGGGGCTGTTGGGTGGGGCGGTCCGATCCGGGCCGGTCAGATGGTGCCGAGCTCACCGGACCGGATGCCCGCGACGAAGGTGGTGAACGCGTCGGCGGGGAGGGTGAGGGCCGGGCCGCTCGTGTTCTTGGAGTCGCGGACGGGGACCACACCGTGCGGGGCGGCGAGGTTGGTGGCGACCTCGACGCACTGGCCGCCGTTGTCGCTGTACGAGGACGTGAACCAGTGCGGGGTCTCGAACTCGGTCTCGGTCGTCACGGGGTTCCCTCTCGTGGCTCGCCGGTTGTCGCTGCGGGTGTTACAGCTCCCCGGCCTTGATACCCATCACGAACGAGGAGAACGCGTCGGCCGCGACGTTGAGGGCCGGGTCGCTCGTGTTCTTGGAGTCGCGGACGGGGACCACGCCGTGCGGGGCGGCCAGGTTGGTGGCGACCTCGACGCACGCGCCGCCGTTTTCGCTGTACGAGGACGTGAACCAGCGGGGAGTCTCGGTTGTCACAGGGTGCCCTTTCGCAACTGCCAGATGATGTCCACGGAAGCCGCCTGGGAAGGGGCCGCCGCCTGCATCTGATGGTAGGCCGTCAGCAGCGGTAGGACGACGGTACTTTCCCGTTCGAGATAGCCCTGTTGTGCCGACTCGGCGTACGACATCACCGCGCGGTCGGGCATGGTCAGGATGTAGAGCGGGAGGCTGAACGGGCGGTGCTCGCCCATGGTGAACGGGATCACCTGGAGCACCGTGTTGGGCTGGTCGGCGAACTCGAGGAGGCGGTCGAACTGCGCCCTCATGAGGGCGGGGCTGCCGACCGGCCGCCGGAGGCAGCTCTCGTCCAGCAGCGCGAAGACCAACGGCGGGTTGCTCCGGATGAGCGCTGCCTGCCGCTCCGCGACGACAGTGATCAGCTCCTGTGCCTGTTCCGGGGTGATTCCCGTGCGCTTGGCACGGCTCTCCGCCAGCACCGTCGCGTACTCCGGCGTCTGGAGCAGTCCCGGGATGACACCGACTTCGTACAGCCGGATTTCCGAGGCCCGCTTTTCGAGGCCGAGGAACTCCGGGAAGCCCTCCAGTAGATTCCCGTTCCTGATCTCGCCCCACTCGCGCTCGAACGATTCAGTGCTCCCGACCAAGTTGAAGGCCCGATCCGCCCTGCGCGAGAATCGAAGAGTCGGCATCTTGCGACCAGTTTCCACGGCGGAGACGTGCGTACCGGAGTACCTCATCCGTACGCCCAGCTCTTCCTGCTTCCAGCCCCTGGCCTCCCGTAGTTCGCGGATGCGTGCCCCATAGGCCGCACTGGGACTGCTTTCGGGGTTCAGTTCCTTGACGTTCAACGGCCTTCCACCGACCTTCCGTTCGCGTCCAACAGGTTGAGGACGTGCCAACGGTAGGACACTCTGAATCGCCCCGGTAGTCGTTTGGCTACAGAGAGGAGCGAAAGTGTTCGGTGAGAATGTCAGTCCGAATTCCCCTTCCCCTGAACCTCCGGATCCCCGGCGCACTCCGGACCCCGGCACCCTCGTGGTGGACACCAGTCGCGGTGACCGCGTAGGGGAGTTCCGTGGGGTCGCCGGCTTCTACTGGTCGCTCCGCCCCGTGGGCGGCGGGATCGAGTGGGAGGTCGAACCCCGTTACGTACGCCTTGCGTTGCCCATAGAGCAGCTTCGGGCCCGGATGGCGCGGATGAACCGGCGCAGCCGGGGGGAAGTGCTGTGAGGACCCGCACGGCGTCGAATCCCTGGACCGGCCTGCCGTTTCGGGTCGCCTTCGCTCTCGCTCTGGGGGCCGTGGAGGTCTGGCTGCGGCTGTGGTTCCCCCGGCTCATGCAGGCCCTCACCCCGCGTGCCGCTGCCGAACGCGACGTGCCCTGCGCCGAGTTGCAGCGTATCGAGTCGGACCCCGCCTACCGGGCCTTGTTCTTCGCGGAGTTGGGCGCGGCGATCACGGACCGGGACGCGGAGCGCGAGGCGATGGTGCACGCCGTCGAGGCGGCGGCGGCCCGGCTGCGGAGCCTGGTCGTCCCGCCGGACAGCGGCGGGCGCGGCGCGTGAGGGGCGTGATGAGGGGCGTGGGTTACGTCGCCGAGAGCCACGGCGGCGACGGGCTGAGGTCGATCCGGCTCGGCGGCGCCACCGTGCCGTCCCGCCGGCTCGCGCTCCGTTGGCTCCGGCGGCAGGCCCGGCGGCTGGCGGACGCGCTGGACCCGGACCCGTACGACTCCTGCATACCGCCCCTCGCGCTGCGGCCCGTCCCGGCGTCCGGCAGCCGCCACGACGCACCGACCGAACTCCGGGTGTGGGCCGACAGCGTGCGTGAACACGACTACCTGCTGGGGCGGCTCGCGGACGGGCTGCCGTACGAGTTCGTGGCCCGCGACGCGACCGCCTGGTACGGGCTCGTCGCCCGGCCCCTGGTCGTCCCGGGACGCGTGACCGGGCCGGTCGGTCCGCCCGGTCCGCCCCGGCCGCCCGGGCCGACCTCTGCTTTTCCTTCCACCACCCGACGCCACCACCACCGAGGATGAATCGACGTGTTGCAGTGCACCGCTTACGTGACAGTTCCCGAGATGGCCATGCACGTCGTGCTGACGGCCATGAACGCCGAACCCGGCGATGCGTCCGGCCTGCCCGAACTGGACCACTTCCTGTTGTGCGAGCTCGGTGAGCACGACGAGCGGACCGGGAAGCCGGGGCAGACCGGGCAGAGCGAACCGACCGAGCACGCCGCGCAGCTCTGGGCGGCCGAGATGCCCGCCGCGCGGGACCTGTGGATGTTCTGGACCGACACCGGCACGCACCACAAGTTCCGGTTCGCCGAGCTGGCCCCGTGCCCCGCCGTCATTCACCGGCTGACCGTGGGGGAGAGGGAGGCGTGCGTCCTGTTCGACCGGCACCCCGCCGCCCACTCCTGGGACGTGACGGACCCGCTCGCGGACCTGATGGCGGAGCGGGTCAGGCAGGAGGTGCGGCGCGACCGGGGGCCGGACGACCCGGGGGGCGACCAGGACGACCCGGGCGGCGGCCCGGATGAGCCGGACGGGGGTCCGGATGGCCCGGGCGGCGGTCCGGATGACTCGGGCGGGCGGGTCGGCGCGGGCTGAGTGACGTACCGGCAGGATCTGGGAGGCGGCGGGCCGACCGGCTCTACGCACCCCGTGCGTCGAACGCCCGGACCGCCCTCAGGCGACCCTCAGGAGAGGAAGCCGTACGTGGCGTGAGCAGCCCCGAAGCCGGCGAGCGCGCCGACGACGTTGCCCGCGAGGAACAGGGCGTTCTGGGGGAACGACAGGCTGCGCGAGGCCGGATCGGAGCCCGCCGCCGAGATGCGGTCGGCGCGCATGAGCCAGAACGCTCCCCGTATGCCGATCGTGCGCACGGTCCACAGCACTACGGCCCCGGCGGCGGTCACGCACAGGGCGGCTCCGGCCACCTTCCAGAGGCCGGGGCTGTCACCTCGCAGTAGCTGGGAGAGCGCGACGAGCGGCACGCTCAGCATCACGACTCTGTACAACTCGTGCCCGCGCCGTTCGGGGCCGTAGACATCGTTGTTGCAGAGGCTCAACGCGAGCGTCAGGAGCGGGGTGAGAAAGACCAGGACGGCGATCCTCCAGCCCGTTCCGGCTGAACACTGCGGACCGCCGTACCTGGTGCCGCACGTGCCGCCTTCGAAGAGACCGGCGAGTGAGTACCACCAGAAGAAGGCCAGGCAGGCGATGGCGGCGGTGATCAACGCCATCGTGAGGTAGGAGAAGGCGGTCGGGCCGGTTCTCTCGGATGGTGCGGGCGAGCTCGACGGCATCGTGCGGTATCCCCCCGGAAGGCGGTGTGGAGGGCTGACGCTAGCGGCGCTCCCTGTCGGCTGTCGCGTCGGCCCCCTCCCCGCAACACCCTGTGCGGGAAGGGCCGTCAGCGGTGGCCCAGTACGTTGACCACCTGGCCGTTCGGGTCGCGGACGAAGAACCGCCGTACGCCCCACTCCTCGTCCTGCAAGGGGTGGACGATCTCCGCTCCGCTCTCCCGCACGGCCGCGTAGGCGGCGTCCACGTCCTCCACCTCGATGCTCAGGTCGGGGGTGACGGGCGCGGTCTTGTCGCTGCTCATGACGCTGATCTGCGCCGCCGGAGCGGTGGGGGAGGCGAGCGTCATGATCCAGCCGTGGTTCATGACCTCCTCGAAGCCCAGCAGCCCGTAGAACTCCCGGCTCTCCTCGGCGGCTTCGGACTGGATGTTGGGCACGACACGACGTACGGCCATCGACGACTCCAAGAAGGACGAGCTTGTCTCTGTGGTCTCCCCAGCAGTACTACGTCACGTCCGGCCGTCGTCGCACGCGCTTTCGCGAGTCGGCCAATGGGTGTCCCGTAAGTGATCTCAGGGTGCTCACGGGGCAGTTTCGCGCGCCAGTGCGTGGCTGGAACCCGTCCTTTCGGCTCTTCGGCTCTTGGGCTCCTGGGCTCTTCGGCTCGGCGGCGGCGGCCGTGGCGGGGCGGTCACCCCGTTCCCCTGCGAGCGGCTCGGCCGGTCGCAGGGGAACGCCGCCTACCGGGCGGAGGCGGTCATGCGCCGAGGCCCTGGCCGAACCCGCCGTCCACGGTCAGCTCCACGCCGGTGGTGAAGGTGGCCTCGGCGGCCAGGTACAGGGCGGCGGCGGCCACCTCCTCCACGGTGCCCCCTCGGCCCATCGGCGTGGAGGCGTTGCCCTGTTCGATGAACTCGACGCGCTGCTCGTCGGTCAGTTCGGCGACGCCCATGGTGGGGGTGAGGATGAAGCCCGGGGCGATCGCATTGACGCGGATCTTGCGGGGCAGCAGCTCGGCGGCGAGCACCTTGCTGAAGGCGGTGACGGCCTCCTTGGCCGCGGAGTAGGCGCTGAGACCGGGGAAGATCTGGTCGTTGGAGACGGTGGTGAACACGATCGAACCGCCCTCGGACACCAGCGGGGCCAGTCGCTGGACGGTGAAGAAGGCGCCCTTGGTGTTCACGTCGAAGATGCGGTCCCACGATTCCTCGGTGACCTCTTCGAGCGTCTGGAACTCGGCGATGCCCTGGTTGACGAACAGGTAGTCGATGCCGCCGATCCGGTCCGCGACCTGATCGTGCAGGGCGGCGATGGCGTCGGCGTCAGTGGCGTCGGAGCGCACCGGGTGGGCCAGCGGGGTGTTGAGCGCCGCCTGGGCCTCGGCGAGTCGCTGGTCGCTGCGCCCGGTGTACACCACTTCGGCGCCGCGGTCGGTCAGGGCCTGGACGATGGCCCGGCCCATGCCGATGGTGCCGCCGGTGACGACGGCCCGCTTGCCTGCCAGGGCCTTCGGATCGATGGTCGAGCGCTGCTGGGTGCTGTGATTCGTTGTCATGACGGTTAAGCTAAAGCTTCACGTTGACGTCAGAGTCAAACTTCTGTGTCGGGAGTCACATGTTCATCGGTGAGCTGTCGAGGCGGAGCGGAGTCAGCACCAGGGGCCTGCGGTACTACGAGGAGCAGGGGTTGCTGCGACCGCAGCGGCGGGCCAGCGGCTACCGCGAGTTCGAGGAGGCCGATGTGGCCGCCGTGCGCCGGATCCGGATTCTGCTCGCGGCCGGGCTGAACACCGAGCTGATCCGGGAAGTGCTGCCCTGCATGGCTGACGAGGGAGCCATCCTCGCGCCGACCTGCGAGGAAATGGCCCAGGACCTCAAGCGTGAACGCGAGCGCATGGGCCACTCCATCGAACAGCTCCAGGCCGCCCACGCCATGCTCGGCTCGATCATCCACGCGGGCGAAGTGGCCACCGCCGGTGCCGGGCACGTCCGATAGGGGACGGGGCCCGGGCCCGGTCCGCATCCAGGGCGGCCGGCGTCCGAGGTGCGGTGCTACTCCTCGGAGCTCCGACGCGCGAGATGCACGGTGACGTCGGCGAAGAGCCCGACCCGCTCGGGCAGGACGCGCGTGATCCGGTCGAACACCTGCTCCTGCTCCCGGTCCGGCAGGAGGAGATAGGCGGACACGGTCGAGAGATGACCGACGTAATCGTCGGCGCTCATCGTCAAGCGCCGCTCGATCACCGATTGCTGGACGTCGGTGAACCACGTGGATCGTTGAAGCTCCGTACCCGGCCATTGCATGTGCTGCTCCGGCGGAGTTCCATCCGGCGACGGCACCTCATCGCTGTCCAGGAACGGCGCCCGGGCCGCGCGCACCGCTTCCTCGACGGCCGGGTCGGCGAGCCGGATCGGCCCGCCGAAGGAGGCGAACACGCCACCGGGCTCCAGCAGCGCGGCCACCCGTGGCCACCTGCCCTCCGGGTTCGTCCAGTGCAGCGCCGCCGCCGCGTAGACCAGCCCGTACGTCGTCCCGCCGGGCCGCAGGTCCTCGAACGCGGCCTGGACTGTGCTGACGGTCCCGGCGTTCGCCGGCAGGTGTCTGCGCAACTCGACGAGCATGGCCGCGTCGGGCTCGGTCGCGGTGACGCTGACTCCCTGCCGGGCGAAGAGGCGGGTCGCCTTGCCCGTCCCCGCGCCGATCTCCAGGGCGGTGCGGACCGGCCGCCCCGCGTACGCCGTCACTCTGTCGTAGAGCTCCGTGGAGTAGCCGGGGCGGAAGCGTTCGTACGCTGCGGCTCTTGCTCCGAAACTGAGTGCGCGATCGGACATGGCGACCATGCTGACACGATCGGTGCCCGCGGTTACCCGCCAGAGGGCGGGGTCAGGTGGCGCGGTCAGACCTCCTTCGGGCCGTAGAGGGCCGTGGCCTTCCCCGTGACCAGCGCCCAGTACCGGTCGCCGTAGGACCAGTGCCACCATTCGGTCGGGTAGTTCACGAGGCCCGCGGCGGTGAGTACGGAGCCCAGCAGCTCCCGGTTGGCGCGGGCCTCCTCGCTGATGTCGAGAGCGTGGGTGTAGCAGGCGCCCGCGCTCTCCTCCGGGTCCGCGTTCATCCGTGTGCCCAGGTCCAGTTCGCGCCCGTCGGCGTTAGCCAGGGTGAGGTCGACGGCCGCGCCGGCGCTGTGCGGGGCGATGTCGGGCGGCGACACATAGCGGCTCGCCGCCGAGTGGACCTGGTCGGCGTGCCACTCGGGGTGGTCGGCGCGGAGCTGACCGGCGTACTCCTCGAAGTACGTCCGCTGGAGCGAGGGCGGCCGGTACCCCTCGACGTACAGCAGGCGCAGGCCGCGCGGAAGCATCGCCTGCGCCTCCAGCAGCCGGTCCAGCACGCCGACCCGCAGATACGCGAAGGCGTCCGCCGGGTCCTGTTTGCGTACGTCGACCAGCAACGAACCACCGTGCCGGACGTCCACGAGCTCTTCGCCGCATTCGGTGACGGGTATCGCGGCGACCTCGGGGGCCGACATCAGAACGATCTCATCCATGAGGCGATCCTCTCGCAGCCCCGACCCGGCGGAGAAGCGGTGCCCGGCGGCCCCCGCACGGCGGAGGTGCCGTGCAGGGACCCCGCACAGCACCGGCTACGCGCAGGGCCCCGCACAGCACCGGCTACGCGCAGGGCCCCGCACGGCACCGGCTACGTGCTCCGGACCGGCAGGCAGGTGTCGATGACCTCGGCGACGAGCGCGGCGCCGCGGCTGTTCTGGTGGATGTGGTCGGTCGTGAGCACGAGCCCTCGCCGCCGCGAGACCGTATCGAGGCTGCGGCGCAGCACGGCGTGCCGGACGAAGGCGCCGATGCCCGCCGCGAGTGTCGGCTCCCGGTACGGGATCGGCGGCGCGTCCGCTTGGCGTAGTACCTCCAACTGGCGTTCGTGGAGCGGGAGGTAGGCCGCCCCGTGGGTGGTGGCGACCTCGGAGATCAGGCTGCTGTACGTCTGCGACGCCCGCGCCGCCGCTCCGTCGAGCTGCTGGCCGAGGACCGGGAGCGACAGCAGATTGATCGGTGCGTCGGTCTTCGTCCGCAACCGTTCGACGACGGCTCCCAGGCACTGCTGGAACCAGCCGGCCGATGGGCGCTGGGGGAGTCGTTTGCGCTTCATGGCCTGCTCGACGGGATAGCCGGCGAGGCTCGCCCGGGCGTCGTTGGTCCCGATCAGTACGGTGATCACATCGGGCGGATCCGCGACGACGGCATCGAGGCGTCCCAGGAGGTTGTGGGCGAAGTCGCCGTTCGCGCAGAAGCGGGCGAGCCGCAGGTCGCCGGGAGGGTGGCGGCGTTCGAGAAGGTCCAGGTAGTCGACGCTGAGCTGCGCGCGGGTGAGGCTGTCGCCGAGGCACGCGACGTGCGTCGTCACGGCGCTTGCCGACCGGGCGTGCCGGCGTGCTCGGACGTGTCGCCATGCTCGGGCGAACCGCCTTGCCCGGTCGGGTGGGCGTGCCCGGTCGGGCTGTCGTCGGTCCGGGGGCGGTGGTCGGTGCCGAGGCCGGGGGTGACGGTCAGGATGGACGCCGGCCCCGCCATGTCGACCGCGTGCCATGCCCCGGCCGGGTTGACGGTGGCCTCGCCCGGCCCGAGCACGACGCGATCGGTCGTCCCGTCCACGTCGCGGGTGACCGTCACCGAACCGCTGAGGCAGACGACCAGTTCGTCGCCGGCGGGGTGGCGCTCCCAGTGGTCGCCCGGGCCGTCGCCGTCCAAGATCGCCACCAGCCGGCCCTCGGCGCCGTCCGCCGCGACCGCGGCGCTGTACGCCTGAAGCACCTCCGGGTCCCAGGCGAAGCCCTCGACGGGCTTGGCTCTCGACTCCAGCCCGAGGTGCACGGGGGTCGTCCGCAGGTCGATGGGGTTGCGTTCGTTGTTGACGAGTCTCATGCCGACGATCGTCACAGGACGGCGGCCGGGCGGTCTTGAAGGAAAGGGAACGGAAGGCGAGGTCGGGAGCGGGGGCGGGGGCGGCAGGTCGGTGACTACCTGGCCCCGGCCCCGGCCCTGGCCCCGGCCCTGGCTTCGGTCTCGGCCGCGATCTCGGTCCCGGCCGCCCCCGCCCCCGCCCCGGCCCCGACCCCGAGGAGGACTTCGCCGCGACGCCAGACGGTCGGCGTCCGGCCCGTGAACTCGCGCCAGTCCCGGACAAGATGGGCCTGGTCGGCGTAGCCGGAGACGGTCGCCACATCGGTCCACGGGAGCGGGTCGTGCGCCGCCGCCAGTTCGTGCGCGTGCTCGAAGCGCAGCACCCGGGCGAAGGTCTTCGGCGACAGGCCCACCTCACCGCGAAACCGCTCGGTGAGGTACCGGCGACTCCAGCCCAGCTCTGCGGCGACCGCCCCGACCTGGACGCGGCCCCGCGCGGCGACGAGGCGACGCCATGCCTCGGCCACCTCGGGGCGCACCCGGGGCTCGCGGTCGCCGCCCGCGCCGCGGCCGACCGCTCGCAGGAGCAGCTCATCCAGCGCGGCGAACCGCGCGGCCCAGGTCGTCGCCGCACGGAGCCGGTCGACCAGCTCGACGCCGAGCGCTCCGAGGAGTTCGTCGAGCGGGACCAGTCGGTGGGCGAGCGCGGCGGCGGGCATGCCGTAGACGGCCCGAGCCCCGAGCGGTGTCAGCGAGACCAGCACGCCCTGTTGGCGTCCGTCGTGGTGGATCGCGACGGACCGGCACATCGGACCGCCGGCCACGCTGCCGAATCGGGTGACCGGCGACCCGTCGTCGACGCCCGCCGCCACCTCCAGAGGGTCGGACAGGCTGATCACCGCGGTGAGCAGGCGGCCGGGCGGGCCGCAGTGCACCCCGGCCGGGAACGCACGCAGGTCGAAACCGACGTACGAGCCGACGTACCGCCGCAGGGCGGGTGCCGGACGTGCCTCGATCCCGGTAGCCGTACGGTTCTCCACCCTCGTCAGTGTACGAACCGGCGAGGATGGAGAACCGGACGGCCCGGGCCGGGGCCGGCCGTCACCGCCTGCGGGCTCGGGCCGGGGCTGTGTGACGGGCGCTGTGGGAGAGTTGGGGGAAGGGCGGGGCTTCGGCCTCGGGGGTGTGAACGCCTGCGAGCGGGCGGGTTGTTCGGCCGAAGGGGGGCCTTCATGAGCAGGGAAGTCGAGCGGAAGCAGGGGGACGGCGGGCGCGGCGGGATCTTCGCGTGGTCCGGCAAGGTCCCGGCGCGGATGGCGATCGGCTACGGTGCGGCCGCGGGCACCTGCACGGTGGGCGTCCTGACACTTTCGCTCTGGGTCGCGGGCGGGATGTCCCTGGGGCTGGTCCTCTTCTGGGTACTGCTCATGGGGGTCGGGCCCGGGCTGGCGGGGCTGCTCTTCAGCATGCCGGTGGAGAAGCGCCGGGCGGGGCGGGCCATCGGTATGGGCCTGGCGTCGGTGGCGGGGCAGTTGCTGTGGGCGGCCCCGTTCACGGTGCTCATCGGCCTCGTGGTGTCGAAGTCGGCGTACGGCGTGCCGCTCCTCGTCTGGCTGCTCAACAGCGGGTACAGCGCTTTCTGGGCGTCGTACGTCAGCGGGGAGCCGCACACGCGTGCCGCTGCCCGGCGCGGCCGGCCCGCCGCGCGTCCGACCGGAGCCGCCGCTCCGGCCCCCGCCTCCGAACCTGCCCGACGGGACGGGCTCCCGGCCGCGTCCCGGCCGGCCCGGTCACCTCGATCGGCGGAGGAAGAAGAGGCCATCACGGAGTTCGGCGAACTGCTCCAGGCGCACCCCTTCGACGCGACCCTGCCGGGCGTGGACTACGTACAGAGGGCGGACTACTCGCAGGCGCTGAACGCGTACAACCGTGCCAAGGCGGCCCACCGGGGTGACGTGCTGGACGTGCTCGCCGAAGGACGGACGGCGCTCGGCCGACTGGACGCCCGGATGGGGCTGGACACCGTGCAGTCCGGGGCCGGTTGCTTCTTCGACCCCCGCCACGGCCCGGCGGTCACCAGCGTCGAGTACACGCCGAGCGGAGGCGCCTCGCGGCGCGTCGAGGTGTGCCGCGCCGATGCCGTACGACTGGCCGACGAACGGGGTGGACGGGGTGGACGGGGTGGACAGCGGAGGGGCGGCGGGAACATCCGCCGCGCCTCCGGCTGGTAAGTGCAGCTCTACGTCGTCTAGTTGACGCAGAACTCGTTGCCCTCGGGGTCTTCGAGCACAAGCCAGCTCCCGCCCTGTTCGTCGACCGCGTGGAGCACGCGCGCGCCCAGGCCCACCAGGCGTTCCGCCTCCGTGTCGCGCTGCCCCGGCCCCGTATGCACATCGATGTGGAGGCGGTTTTTCCCCGTCTTCGGCTCCGGCACCCGCTGGAACAGCAGCCGCCGCCCCAGTCCCGTGCCGCTGGTCTCGTCGTACGGATCCTCCGGATGCCGCGCCGCCGCGAGATCGCGCCAGGCCCGGCGGCCGTGGGCCTCGGTGGTGATGGCCTCGGGTACGGCTCCGGCGGCGAGCAACTGCTCGACCAGGGTGCTGTTGTCCTCCACGAGGTATCCCAGGGCTTCTGCCCAGAATCCGGCCTGGGCGTGCGGGTCGGCGCTGTCGATCACGAGCTTCCAGGAGAGTGTGCGTGTCATGGAAACCGTTTATAGTGGTTACATGAGTGGACGTGCAAGAGACGCGCCGGAAGCGCGGACGCGGGCGCGGGCGGAGCTGCGGGCGCGGTCGGAGTCGGAGTCGCGGGCGGGGTCGCAGGGGATGGTTCTGCGCCACCCGGACGGCAGTTCGTTCCGGTTCGATCCGGGCGCGCTCTGCCTGGAGTTGCTGCCGACCGGCGGGCCGGGCCCGCTCGCGTACTTCGAGGTGCTGCACGGGCCGGAGGACCTGGTGCGCTGGGCGGGTGAGAGCCGCCTGCCCGCCGGACTCGTACCGACCGTGAGCCCGGCCGAGGTGGCGGACGCCCGGGCGCTGCGCGATGCGCTGTGGCGGCTGGCCGAGGCCCATGTGGCCGGGCTGCCGCCCGGGCCGGACGACCTCGCCACCCTGAACGACGCGGCGGCGCACCCGCCCCTGACGGCCCGGCTGACCGGGGAGGGGGCGCGGGAGTGGGCGCCGGGTGCGACCGGGACCGGGCTGCTCTCCACCGTCGCCCGCGACGCCGTCGACCTGCTCACCGGGGCGTACGCCCACCGGGTCCGTACGTGCGGCGCGGACGACTGCCGCTTGCTGTTCGTCGACACCTCGCGGCCCGGGAAGCGGCGGTGGTGCTCGATGGAGCGGTGCGGAAACCGCCACAAGGTCCGGGCCCACCGCGCCCGGCTGACCACTGATCAGTGACTGCCGACGACTGAAGGGGCCTCATCATGCCGACCGGACTCACTCAGGACGCGGGCTGGGAGATCGGTGTCTCCCGGACGATCCACCGGCCTCCGCACGCCGTGTGGGAGTTCGTCACCGCACCGGAGGGCATCGCGCTCTGGCTCGGCGTCGACGGCCCGCTCCCCACGGAGAAGGGCGCTCCCTACCGTACGGCGGACGGCATCGAGGGGGAGATCCGCAGCTACCGCCCGGGAGACCGGATCCGCCTCACCCACGGCCTGTCCACGGTTCAGGTCGCCGTGACGTCCGGCAGCTCCGAGGACCGGGCGGTGCTGCGCTTCCACCAGGAGCGGCTGGCGAGCGCCGGGGAGCGCGAGGAACGCCGCGCGCACTGGAAGGGCGTGCTGGACCGGGTGGCGGCCGAGCTGACCTGAGGAAGCCCGCCGCCCCGCATTGAGGCCGTAATTCAGGCCGTACGGGGGAGGCAGGTCGAGCACGTGTGCTCGTCCAGCGCCGCCAGCAGCCGTACGGCGGAGGTCCGTACGGCGGAGTCCCGCACGGCCTGCTGCGGGGAGGTCGCGGAAGTGCGGGAAGCGGTGGCCAGGCGGGCGGCCGTGGGGCGGCCCGCCGCCACCGCTTCGTGCGCGGCGCGCGTCCACTCGGGGTGGAGCGCGTGCCCGGAGGTCAGGATGGTGCCGAGCAGTTCCAGCACGCCCGCCCGGTCCTTGACCGTCTCCGTCGCCACCAGCTCCCACAGGAACGGCACCGCCGCCACGGTCGAGTCGAAGACGGCCGGTTCGCCGATCCACTGCCCCAGATCGCTCAGGGCCTCCTCAGCGGTCGGCCCGTCGCCCCAGGCGATCCGCGACAGCGTGCCGGGAACCTGCGACGCGGAGCCGTAGGCATGCCGCAGTTCGTGCCACCGCACGTGTCTCATCCCGCCCAGGACAGTCCCCATCCGGGCACTCAATCAGCCTTACCGCACGGCGTCCACCGTCCCGACTGCCCCGAGCGACGGCCGCAGGTCCGAACGCAGGTCCGGCCGCAGATACTGACGCAGATACTTCTGTACGGAGTCGGGGGCGTCGGCCGGGACCACGGTCCCCACGTGGTGGTCGGGCCGGATGACGACGACCGTGCCCGCGCTCGCCCCCGCACCGACGACTGCCGGGGCGTCGACCCCGTACGCCGCTGCCGCGTGCCCCCGGTCGTCGACCACCGATCCGGGCTCCGCCGCACGGTGGTCCTCGTCCGCCGCGTACACCCGGCAGATGCGGAGTGCGGTGCTCCCGTACGCGGCTGACGCCTCGCGCAGGACCGCCGCGCTCGCGGGCCCGAAGCCGAGGAGGGTGGTGTGCGGGCCCGCGAAGGCGGCGTACAGGTGTGTCGACTCGCCGGTCGCGGCGTCCCGGCAGGGGGCGTCCGGTGCCCGGTCCCCGGCGCGCGGCCCGGCGGCGCTCGACGCGTCGGCTTCGGCGGTGGCCTCGGCGGTGTCGGTGTCGGTGGCGGGGGCTTCGGCGGCTCGGTCTTCGGTGGGCGCGGGGCCTCCGGCGGCCAGGTCGGCGGCGGCCAGGGAGCTCCACCGGTAGCCGACGCCGAGCCCGGTCGTGTCGGGGGTCATCGCCGCGTCCAGGCCGCCGCCGGGCCTGCGGATCGCCTCCAGGGTGACCCGGAGCCGTTCGGAGGTCAGGTCGAGCGTCCGGGCGGCGACCGGCAGCCGCTCCTCCTCGTAGGTGTCCAGCAGCCCGGCGTCCGCGTGCCCGGCGAGCACCTGCCCCAGCTTCCAGCCCAGGTTGAACGCGTCCTGGATGCCCGTGTTCATCCCGAGCCCGCCCGCGATGGCGTGCACATGGGCGGCGTCCCCCGCGAGGAAGACCCGGCCCACCCGGTAGCGGTCCGCCATGCGCACGTTCACCCGGTACGTCGACAGCAGCTCCGCCCGGGTCAGGTGGCTGCCCGCCAGACCGGTGTGCCGGGTGAGCAGCCGCCGGAAGCCGTCGACGGAGGGCGCGAGCGGCCGGCCCTCGGGGTCCCGCTCGGGCGCGGCCTGGAACCACCACCCCGTCCGCGTACCGGGAATGGGGCAGAGCATCACCGCGCCGTCCTCGTCGAACCACTGGTGCCACCGGTCGCGGCCCAGGTCCTCGTGGTCCAGCTCCACATCGCCGCAGACCATCACCTGGTCCTCGGCGGTCGTCCCCTCGAAGGCGATCCGGAGCATCTTCCGTACGGGGCTGTGGCCGCCGTCGCACCCGACGACGTACCGCGCGCGTTCCGCCGGGCCCCGGCGGAACGTCACGGTGACGCCCTCCCCGGCCTCCTCCTCCGCCAGCCCCACGACCTCACGGCCCAGCTCGACGTGGACGCCGTGACCGGCCAGCCGGCCGCGCAGGATCTCCTCCAGCCGCCACTGGGCGACGAGCCACGGCCGGCGGTAGACCGCGTCGGGCGTCGGGCCGGAGTCCGCCCACGGGTCGGCGTCGCCGAACGGGCGGTGGTCGCGGTACGTGCGCATGGTCAGCGGCGGCGAACCGGCGGCCAGCACGTCGTCGACGACCCCGAGGTCGGCCAGGATCTCCAGCGACCGGGGGTTGGGGCCCTTGGAGCGCGAGGTGCGGGGGTGGGCGGGGGACTTGTCCACGATCCGTACGGCCACGCCGCGCCTGGCCAGATCGCAGGCCAGGGTGAGGCCGGTGGGGCCCGCGCCCACGATGAGTACGTCGATTACGTCGGTCACTGCTGTTGCTCCTCGGTCACGGTTCCGGTGGAGCCACCAGGAAATCGTAACCGAGTAATAAAAGCAACTAGGTAACCTTTTGTTGGGTCGATGTCTCCGGGGTCACGGTCCCTGTGGATGTGGATGTGGATGTGGGTGTGGGTGCGGGTGCGGGTGCGGACGTGGGTGTGGAGGCGGGGGTCGAGGTGGGCGCGGGGGCCGCTGCCGCCGTCGCCAGCAGTTCCACCGCCAGGGCCCGGTTGCGCCGGGCGGTGCGCAGTGCGTCCCAGGTCAGCAGCGACAGGGCCAGCCAGACCAGCGCGAACCCGGCCCACCGCTCGGGCGGCATCTCCTCGTGGAAGTAGAGGATGCCCAGCACGAACTGGAAGACCGGGGCCAGGTACTGGAGCAGCCCCAGGGTGGACAGCGGCACCCGGATCGCCGCCGCGCCGAAGCAGACCAGCGGCACCGCCGTGACGATGCCGGTGGCGGCGAGCAGCGCCCCGTGGCCGAGCCCCGCGTTCCCGGCGGTGAACGTCGACGCGCCGGTGGCCGTGAGCCAGAGCAGGAAGCCGAGCGCGGGCAGGAACAGGACGGCGGTCTCGGCGGCCAGCGACTCCAGGCCGCCCATGTCGACCTTCTTCTTCACCAGGCCGTACGTGGCGAAGGAGAACGCCAGCACCAGGGAGATCCACGGCGGCTGCCCGTACCCGATCGCGAGGACCAGGACGGCGGCCAGGCCGGTGGCGACCGCGGCCCACTGGACCGGTCGCAGCCGCTCGCCGAGGAGCAGGACGCCCATGGCGATGGTGACCAGCGGATTGATGAAGTAGCCGAGCGACGCCTCGACGACGTGGCCGCTGTTCACGGCCCAGATGTACAGGCCCCAGTTGACCGAGATGGTCGCCGCCGCCACGGCTATGAGCCCCAGCTTGCGCGGGTCGCGGGCGAGTTCGCCGACCCAGGCCCAGCGCCGCACCACGAGCAGGGCGATCCCGACGACGCCGAGCGACCAGACCATCCGGTGGGCGAGGATCTCGACGGCCCCGGACGGCTTCAGCAGCGGCCAGAAGAGGGGGACGATGCCCCACATCCCGTACGCGCCGATGCCGTACAGCAGGCCGGCCCGCTGTTCGTTCTTCCCCTTCACGGGCCCTCCCGGACTACCAGCCAGCGTCGGCGGGTCTGCCGACGGGATGACGGTAGCGCCGGAAGGGCGTCATGTCATAGCCGTCTCAGGAAAACACTCATGACATGGGTGGGTGGACGGCTGCGGAGGTCACGCGGAGGGGGCGGCGGCGACGGCGGCGCGTACCGTCGTGGCGAGCGGTGTGGTCGGGCGGCCGATCAGCCGGGCCAGGTCACCGCTGGTCCCCGCGAGCAGCCCGCGCTTGATGGCCTCGTCCACGTCGGTGAGGATCGCGGCGAACCCCTCGGGCAGGCCCGCGCCGACCAGGACCTCCTGGTGCACGGCCGCCGGGACGTCCTTGTACGCGATCTCCTTGCCGGTCTCCTCGGACAGCAGGGCCGCGTACTCCGCGAGCGACCAGGCGGTGTCGCCGCTCAGCTCGTAGACCTGGCCGAGGTGGCCCTCGCCGGTCACCGCGGCCGCTGCCGCCGCGGCGTAGTCGGCGCGGGAGGCGGAGGCGATCCGGCCCTCGCCCGCGTTGGCGACGACCGCGCCGTGTGCCAGGACGGGGGCGAGGTTGGTGGTGTAGTTCTCCGTGTACCAGCCGTTGCGCAGGAAGGTGTGCGGCAGCCCGGAGGTGAGGATGGCCTGCTCGGTGGCCTTGTGCTCGTCGGCCAGCACGAAGTCCGCGTCCGGCCCGCCCAGGATGCCGGTGTACGCGAGCTGTGCCACGCCCGCCGCCTTGGCCGCCTCGACGAGCGCGGTGTGCTGGGCGACGCGCTTGCCCACCTCGCTGCCGGAGATCAGCAGGACCCGGTCGCCGGCGCGGAAGGTCTCGGCGAGGGTCTCGGGGTGGTCGTAGTCCGCGATACGGAGCTCGACGCCCCGAGCGGCGAACGCGGCGGCCTTCTCCTTGTTCCGGGCGACCGCGACGATCTCGCCGGCCGGGACCGTGGCCAGCAGTTCGTCGATGACGAGGCGGCCGAGTTCTCCGGTGGCTCCGGTGACGACGATGCTCATGGGGGGCTCCTGCTGTCGGTGATTGCTTTCCCGGTCGAGCGTAGGGTGAGCGCTAACTAATGGAAAGTACCCACTTTGAAGTAAGGTACTGGCATGGGAGTGAGTGAAAGCGCTACGGGGACGGGCCGGAGCTCGGGCCGGAGCTCGGGTCGGACCTCGGATCCGCGTTCGGGCCCGCGTTCGGGCTCGCGTTCGAGTCCGCGTTCGGGTCCGCGTTCGGGGCCGAGCGGCCTGGAAGGTCTGCCGAAGCCCGTCCAGAACGTCAACGAGCCGATGTGCCCGTCCCGTCTGGTCCTGGAACATGTCACGAGTCGCTGGGGCGTTCTCGTCCTGGCGGCCCTGCTGGAACGCTCGTACCGCTTCAGCGAGCTGCGTCGCACGATCGGCGGGGTCAGCGAGAAGATGCTCGCCCAGACCCTCCAGACCCTGGAGCGCGACGGCTTCGTCCACCGGGACGCGAAACCGGTGATCCCGCCCCGGGTGGACTACTCGCTCACCCCGCTCGGCACCGAGGCCGCCGAACAGGTGTGGGCGCTCGCCCGCTGGACCGAACGCCAGGTGGACGCGGTGCAGGCGGCGCGCGAGGCGTACGACGAGGCCCGGGCCTGATCCACCTGGCCGGGAGATCGGGGCCGGGCCTCCTTCGGGGTCGGGGTCGTCCGCCGATGTGGCCGGGGGGTCTCAGCCGACGACGGTCCAGGTGTCGTTCCCGGCGAGGAGTGCGCCGAGGTCGCCTTTGCCGTGGTGTTGGATGGCGGTGTCCATTTGGTTGGTCATGAGGGTGTCGTAGACGGGGCGTTGGGTGTTGCGGAGGACTCCGATGGGGGTGTGGTGGAGGGTGTCGGGGTCGGTGAGGCGGGTGAGGGCGAAGGCGGTGGTGGGGGATTGGTCGTGGGCGTCGTGGATGAGGATGTGGGGGCGGTTGGTGTCGGTGACGGTGACGACTTGCAGGTGTCCGGTGGCGGGGTCGCGGATGACGCCTTTGGTGTTGTCGGCGCCGAAGAGGATGGGTTGTCCGTGTTCGAGGCGGATGACGGCTTCGGTGGCTTGTTCCTTGTCCTTGAGGGCTTCGAAGGCGCCGTCGTTGAAGATGTTGCAGTTCTGGTAGATCTCCACCAGGGCTGTGCCGGGGTGTTCGGCGGCCGCGCGCAGGACACCGGTGAGGTGTTTGCGGTCGGAGTCGATCGTGCGGGCCACGAAGGTCGCTTCGGCGCCGATGGCCAGGGAGAGGGGGTTGAAGGGGGCGTCGAGCGATCCCATCGGGGTGGACTTGGTGATCTTCCCGATCTCGGAGGTGGGGCTGTACTGGCCCTTGGTCAGTCCGTAGATCCGGTTGTTGAAGAGGAGGATCTTGAGGTTGACGTTGCGGCGCAGGGCGTGGATGAGGTGGTTGCCGCCGATGGAGAGTGCGTCGC